>JAVBTA010000062.1:0-4832 GCA_031556375.1 Bacteroidales bacterium
AAAGTTGATTTGCCAGCGGATACCGCAAATCTGGCTTTACAGGAGCAAAAAGATAAGAAAGAACCGGAGTTGCGTGTGGCTACCGGAAAAGAAAAATTGGAGGTATCTGTAGTTGATATCAAGACTTATCCGAATCCGGTAGAGAAGGATCTTCAAGTAAGTATTCATTCGGATCAACAGGCTACAGCAGAGGTGTCTGTGTATAGTTTGCAAGGACAATTACTGTTCAAACAGGATTTTCAGGTACAGGTGGGAAATCATGTGCAGACGCTGGATATGAGCCGGTTGGCGAGGGGAAGTTATATACTTCAGGTGCAGGCAGGTAGTAAGAGTGAGAGAAAAGTGATTGTAAAACAATAAAAAGAATAATTATGAAAAAGATAATTACGAGACTATCTGTCTCAATACTATTGATTTGTTACTTAGTAAATATGAAGGCTTTTTCAGGAAATATAGGGGAGACTGCTCCCCAAATATTATCTGCTAATGCCTATTTATTAAGTAAGTATGGAGATATTCCTGTAAACTATTCAACAGGAGTTCCTGATATTTCAATCCCATTAATGACATTTGAAGACAGAGATTTAAAACTGGGCATTTCACTCTCATATCATGCCTCAGGCATCAAAGTCGATGAAGAAGCTCCCTGGACTGGCCTTGGCTGGTCGTTAAATGCGGGAGGAATCATAACACGAGTTATAAGAGGAGTTGCAGATTTACCGAATAGGAATGGTGATGGGTTGTTCGGAGAACGGACGTCGATACAAGATTATAATTATCAGGGTAATTTTGCCAGCTACCGTAACCAGACTTATCCGGAACTACAAGCAGCAGCAACAAATCAGATAGATAATAATCCGGATATATTTTTCTTTAATTTCGCAGGTCATTCCGGAAAATTTTTCTTTGACGACAACTTAAGCCCCTGTTTTTTTGAACATCAGGATTTTAAGGTACAGTATATCGATAATCCGTCTAATTACCGGGAGCCGGACTTTGTCATCACGACAGACGACGGAGTTGTTTATGAATTTAAAGAAAAAGAAAGGGTTTTTGATTATTCGATCGGAGGATGGAATGTAACAGGCTGGTATCTGACAAAAATAACGAGCCCGGCAGGAGGACAGATGACCCTTAGCTATAGAATGGGAGGAAATCCTTCCTACCAGTATCAACAACGGGAGAGTGATGTGCACTTTATGGCTATCCATGAATTGGCCCCTCACCATTCCATCACTGAAACTTATAACAAAATGCGTCCGACAGCAGGAGTCGGAACAAGCTGTTATGTCCTGAAAGAAATCATATCCGGAAATGGTTGTAAAATAAAATTTAACCAAACTTCATCGTCACGATTAGATTCAGAAGGAAGTTTTGGTGATATGTTAAATGAAATAGTGTTGTTTGATAGTCAGGATAATCAACAAAAAAAATTCACATTACATTACAATTATTTTGAAGCAGACAATAATCATAAGACAAAAGCAAGTTGGAGCACCGGTATGAATTTTCTGAATTATCGTCTAAGATTGGATTCATTGAGAGAAGTGTCAAAAATGAACAATACATATTTAACTCATAAATTTGAATACTACTATAACCCGAACCCAAATCCGAATCTGGGTGATCCCTATTCACTCCCGTATCGTTTGTCCCCTTGCCAGGATCACTGGGGATATTACAATTATAGTCATAATGAAACAATATTTCCTAATAACCCGAAAAACAGGAGATTCCATGTGGATGAATGGTATGAGCGATTTTTACCGGAACCCAATCCACCGATGCCTTATAGTTATTTAATACAGGACGGAGGAAACCGGGAACCGGATGTTGAAGCCGTAAAAGCGGGAAGCCTCAAGAAAATAATCTATCCTACAGGCGGTTTTGTTTCTTTTGATTATGAGCCCCATGGGTATAACCCTTCTCAAATGGCAAGTGTAGGAGGTATCCGGATTAAACAAATCACCAATTCCAATGGAGAGATTAAAAGATATGAATATGTCGGAGACTCTTTTGTTTCAAGCAATTATCCATTAGAACGGGAAAACCAATACTATACGCATTATTATCAAAATGATGTAACTCTTGGTTCCGGAAGACCAAAACTGATGGCAGGATTCGGTATCCCTGTTGATGTATACCGGAATAATGCTTTTATCCTTAAAATGGATAGTCGCCCACAAGCAGTGCTCGGAAGTGGTCCTGTTATGGTATATGGTAAAGTAATCGAAATTATTCCCGGCAATGGCAGAACCGAATACGAATTTTCGTATAGTGATGATTGGGATAACCCAGGTTGGGGAAGTGATATGGATGGGATTCCGTTGACCGGAAATTTTTATTCCGGCTATCTGACATCGGCTTCTAGCCCTGGTTATCCGGAAGGAATGTACGAGTCTGCCACCATCAGTAGCAATGTATGGCCATATCCTGAAAAAATATCTGTGGATTGGAGAAGAGGAAAATTAGAACTCAAAACAATATACAGTGAGGAAGGACAACGATTACAAACAGATTCCATCGAGTACGATTTCAGAGCCCTGAAAGCAGTACCTGGATATAAAGTTGCCGGTTTTGGAGAAGATTATGTTTATGCCAGGAACTATACCGTCGGCGGACAAGTGAAAGTGAAAAGGGAAGTTTCGAAACAATACTTGGCAGATGGGTCTGAAGTTCGAACCGTAACGGAGTATGACTACAGTGAGAGCCCTCACAAAAAGATGAAAGAACAGAGAGTCTGGAATAGTGATGGAAGTAAACTGACAACAAAATATTATTACCCTACCGAATATTCGTCAGGTCTATTCACTTCATTAATCAATAAAAACATGCTTTACCCGATAGATACCCGTACCTATAAGGATAATAAACTCATATCGGGAAATCAGGTTCAATTCGATGAGAAAGGGAATCCCGTGGTTATATATAAGGCTAATTTTGAGGTAGGAGTGAATGATATTCCTTTCAACAATTCCAATCCGTATACATTTTCTCCGTATATGACATCAACCTATTTTCCTTCAGGATTATTAAGTTCTTTCAAATCCAATTCAGAGATTCCAGTTACATATCTTTGGAGTTATAACCGTCAATATCCGATTGCTAAAATTGAAGGTGCCACTTATTCCCTGGTTGAAGCAGCCATTGTAGGAGGGGCCAACACGATAGCAGTTCTAGAAACTTCGGCTATTCCGGATATGTCATCAGTCGACGCTTTACGAGCTGCCCTTCCCAATGCCCTGATCACGACTTATACTTACAAGCCTTTGGTCGGAATTGCTTCTGTAACCGATCCCCGGGGCGTGAAAACCACCTATGAGTACGACGATTTTGGTCGTCTGGAGTGGATTAAGGATATGAATGGAAATATCATCGAATCCTATGAATACAATTATCAAAATCAATAAAACAATACGATTATGAAACGCATAAAATATTTTTATACAATGTTACTTTTTTTGCTGTTAATCAGCGGGAAGGCATTCTCCCAGTCGGTCGGCGACACCTTTCAGAATCCGATTAATCTGGGGACTTTCAGTGATAGCTTTGAATATTCAAATACTCAAAATACGAATAATTTTACAAATTCATATGGAGGTCGTCCATCGAATGATGTGTTTTACAAATTCACGACTACTACTTATATGAATTTTAGGTTTAATCATTGTGGTTCACAGGTAGTTGATACTTACTTGTATGTATTAGACTCAACGGGAGCTCTGATTGATGACAGTGACGATGGTTATTCCTGTTTAGATGCAAATGGCAATTATAATGGAAACCTTTCGTATAGAATCCGTCTTGCAGTACGGCCCGGTACTTATTATGTTGTGAGTAAGGGACGTAATCAGAATGAAAATGGTTATATTACAACTAATATTCAAGCAACAGCAATACCGAATCTTGATATTCGGGGAAATACCTTTGAAGACCCCATTGATATAGGTTCGTATAATAATAGTTTTACCTATACCGATACTCAAAATACGAATAATTTCACAAAGAATTGGACCGGACTTGGGGATAATGATGTTTATTACAAATTTACAATTTCTACTTCAATGGATCTTGTGTTTTCTCATTGTGGTTCAGGACTTGCAGATACATATATGTATCTGTTGAATTCATCAGGTTCGGTTATTCGAGCGACATCCGGCGGCTGTTCCGGATCTTCATATCAATCTTATATGGTTTGGGATGGGTTGTCTGCCGGTACTTATTATCTTGTGGGTATGGGGTCAATAACAAAAGGAATTCTGAAAACTCAAATAACAGGGACGTCAAATACCAACCCCACGAATGTAACAGGTGACACGATGTCTGATCCTATTGAGGCAGGAACATTTAGTTCCAGCTTCAATTATTCGGATACCAGAAATACTACAAGTTTTAGTAATCAATACAATGGCCGTCCCACTAATGATGTTTTTTGCAAATTTGTTACAACTCAGGCAATGGATGTTGTTATCTCTACCTGTGGTTCAGCACTGAATGATACTTATCTGCACCTGTTGGATATATCCGGTAATATGATAACCTATGATGATGATAATTCTTCCGGATGTACAAATGCAGGCCATGCTTATATTTCTCAATCGAATTTGCCTGCCGGCACCTATTATGTTGTCAGTGAAGGATATGGTAGTAATGGAAGTATTACAACGACTATTACTGGTACAGCCCAGGCGCCTTCCGGCGATACCCGGGCAGATGCAATCAATGCCGGGACTTTCAGCAGTGGATTTACTTATTCCGACACCAGGAATACCACCAATTATACAAACCAATACAATGGGCAGGCATCAAATGATGTTTTCTACAAGTTTGTA
>JAVBTA010000018.1:0-42355 GCA_031556375.1 Bacteroidales bacterium
CGCTCACGCGATGGGTGAGCTGACGCACAAAAATGCAGACCTGTTTCCTCTAACTCCCTCTATTTTCAGTCTTTCTCTGCTTCTTGTTGAGCTTCGTATTCTTTCAACAATTTATCCTGAACATCTGTGGGAACTAACTCATATCCGGCAAACTTCATTGTAAATGAAGCACGTCCTCCGGTGATAGAGCTCAAAGATGTTGAATAGCTACTCATTTCTTTCAGAGGCACTTTTGCCATTAGTTTTTCATAACCTTTCTCCGACGACATTCCCATGATCATGGCGCGACGTCCTTGCAGGTCACCCATCACATCTCCCATGCAATCAGCAGGAAGAGAAACTTCAACGTCATAAATCGGCTCAAGAATTTTTGGTCCCGCATTTCTAAATGCTTCATTAAACGCATTCCGTCCGGCAAGCATAAAAGAAATTTCATTGGAATCTACCGGGTGCATCTTACCATCATAAACAACAACACGCACATCACGGGCATAAGATCCTGTTAATGGTCCTTGCTCCATCCGCGCCATAAGACCTTTAAGAATAGCCGGCAAGAAACGGGCATCAATTGAACCTCCAACAATACTATTCACAAACACGAGTTTACCGCCCCAATCCAGAGGAATTTCCTGAACATCACGCGCCTGAATTTTGAACTCTTGTCCGTTAAACTTATAGACCTCAGGCATAGGCATTCCTTCCTGATAAGGTTCAACAATCAAATGTACTTCTCCAAACTGTCCGGAACCTCCCGATTGTTTTTTGTGACGATAATCGGCACGTGCTGATTTTGTGATTGTTTCACGATATGGGATCTTTGGTTCCAGGAACTCGATCATCACTTTATCATTGTTCTCAATTCTCCATTTCAGGGTTTTCAGGTGGAATTCTCCCTGACCGGAAAGAATAATCTGTTTTAATTCTTTCGACTGCTCAATAACCCATGTAGGATCCTCTGAACGCATACGGTTCAGTATTTCCATCATTTTTTCAGAATCAGCTTCATTAGCTGCTTTAATAGCACGGCGATATTTAGAATTCGGATATTTAACAAAATCAAATTTGTTGTCCGCGCCTTTAGCATTCAATGTGTGACCTGTATTAACATCTTTCAGCTTTACTGTTGCACCGATATCTCCGGCACACAATTCAGGAACTTCAATTCTATTCTGACCACCTACAACGAACAATTGAGAAATACGTTCTTTTGATCCGCGGTTTTCATTTGTAAGGTCATCTCCGGATTTTATTGTTCCGGACATTACCTTGAAATAAGAAACTCTACCAATATGAGGTTCTACTGTTGTCTTAAATATAAATGCACTAACAGGAGCACCGGAGTCCGGAACTACATCTTTTCCTTCAGTGTTAACATAAGGCGGCATTTTGCCTGGTCCCGGAACCACATTTCCCAAGAATTCCATTGTACGACGCACGCACATATCACGCTCTGCACATACACAGAATACAGGGAACATTCCTCTGGAAATCAATCCTTGACGAATACCTTCACGCATTTCTTCTTCAGACAAGCTTCCCTGATCAAAGAATTTTTCCATGAGGGCCTCATCATTTTCAGCAGCGGCTTCGACTAATGCCTGATGCATTGCAGCAGCCTTTTCTTTTTCTGAATCAGGTATTTCCAGAACCTCAGGAACTCCACCCTCTGGTTTCCACTGATACATCTTCATTTTCAGGACATCCACAACAGCATTGAAAGACGGACCACAAGTTACAGGATATTGGATAGGAACTACCCGTCCCCCATAAGTTTCCTTCAGTTGTGTCAGGACATTATCATAGTCACATTTGTCCTGATCCAGTTGGTTTACGATAAAAATAACAGGCTTATTTAATTTTTCAGTCTGACGGAACATATTGATTGTTCCTACCTCAACGCCATATTGTCCATTGATAACCATCAACGCAGTGTCTGTAACACTTAATGCTGAAACAGCACCTCCGACAAAGTCATCAGATCCCGGACAATCAATGAAATTAAGCTTTTTATTCATCCATTCTACACTAAAAACCGTGGAGAAAACAGAATATCCATACTCTTTTTCTACCGGGAAGTAGTCACAAACTGTATTTTTTGCATCAATACTTCCTCTGCGTTTTATAATCCCACCCTCGAAAAGCATAGCTTCCGCGAGAGTGGTTTTCCCTGAGCCAGAACTACCGATAATAGCGATGTTCTTGATTTCGTTAGTTTGATACACCTTCATGATATCCGAATTATTAGGTTTAACAATAAAAATGTTTATTCAATGGGGCGCAAATTATAAAAATTTCATTGAAAAAACAATTTCGAAAGCTATGTTATAAAACACAAACACTCGCTATTTAAGAAAAGACAGCGTCGAAACTTTAGCTTCGAATCTGGTCGAAACCTTTTCCATAAACTCCAATTACCGAGCTCTGAGAGATAAACGCATTAGAGTCTATGCCTTTTACAATCCTAAAAATCATTACAGATTCTGTTTTTTTAGCCATCACAACAATTATTTTCACATCTTTCTTGGAATACCATCCCATCCCATTCAAGATGGTACACCCGCGTCCGACCTGTTCATTAATGGCTGTTGCTATTTCCTCAAACTTATCCGAAAAAATAAAAAATTGAACTGACTGTCGCGCACCACTTAAAACCATATCGACGGTATATGACATGACTCCCATCACGACTAACCCATACACAATTTTCTCTATGCTGTGGAAAATAATAAACGAAGAACTGATAATCAACAGGTCGACAGCCAACATTGCTTTCCCGATCGAGATATTACTGTATTTATTGATGATCAGAACTACAATATCCGTTCCTCCCGTACTTCCTTTGAAGTTGAACACCAGTCCCAGTCCGATTCCACACATCACACCTCCCAGGATACTATTCATAAACGGTTCGTTCTGAACAATCGGCTCCTTAAAAATCGTCTGGAAAAAGGAGAGTAAAAACGTTAAAACAGCAACGGAACCAATGGTTTTGAGACTAAATTTCAGTCCCAGTATCTTTATCGAAAACAACAACAGAACAGCATTTATACAAAAGTATGTAAGTGCTACCGGTATTTTCGTACCGAAAAAGACTAACGCGGCAATACCTGTTACTCCTCCTGTGGTAATTTCACTGGGTAAAAGAAACCCCGTCCAACCAACCGAATACAGGATTAACCCTATAAGAACAAAACAATTATCCTTAAGTTCCTGTATCAATAAGGCCTTATCAATCTTTACATTTTTCATATATTAAAAATAATTAAAAAGCTTCCCTGTACTTTCCTTCTTTCTCATCATCTATCATACTAAGATAGCTCCGGTAACGGGATTCACTGATATACGAATTTTCCACTGCTTGTATCACAGCGCACCCCGGCTCTTTGCGATGAGTACAATTATTAAATCTGCATTGATTTGAGAATTTAAAAATTTCAGGGAAATAATGAGAAATTTCCACCTTATCCATATCGAAAACTCCAAATCCTTTAATCCCCGGCGTATCAACAATATATCCACCGTCAGGAATAAGTATCATTTCCGAAAATGTAGTGGTATGCATTCCTTTGTTGTGATATTCGGATATATCACCTGTTTTAAGTGTCGTACCCGGGATCAGACGATTAATCAATGTAGATTTTCCGACTCCGGAGTGACCGGAAAACAAGGTCGTTTTCCCTATCAACAAATTTTCAATTGTACTCAGATCTTCATCTTCCCGGGCAGAAATCTTATAGCAAGGATATCCTATTGTTTCGTATAGATTTACCAAAGCATCCAGATATTCTTCATCCCCATTTTTATATCTGTCTATTTTATTAAAGACAATAACAGCAGGAATGCTATATGCTTCTGCTGTAGCCAGGAAACGATCTATAAATGTGGTGGTTGTAATCGGATAGTTTACAGTCACGATCAACAAGGCCTGGTCTAAATTAGCAGCAATAATATGAGATTGTTTTGAGAGATTGGAAGAACGGCGTATAATATAGTTTTTCCGGTCTTGAATTTCTGTAATAAACGCGGTACCTTCATTATTTATCTCTATAGTGACAAAATCGCCTACAGCAACAGGATTGGTACTCCGGATGTCTTTCAGACGAAAATTTCCCTTGATCTTACAATCAATGTACTTTTCCTCTTCAGTAAAAACCTGATACCAACTACCTGTATTCTTAACTACGAGTCCTCTCACTTATACTGTCATTATTTCTTTTTCCTTATTTGCTAGTACTTCATCAGCTTTTTTGATGAATTTATCATGAATTTTTTGGATATTCGCTTCACCGTCTTTTCCCATATCTTCAGAAACGCCGTCTTTCACAGCTTTTTTCACGAGTTCAACAGCATCCCTGCGGGCATTACGAATACTTACTTTCGCATTTTCCGATTCCTGCTTAGACTGTTTAACCAGCTGTTTCCGGCGTTCTTCGGTCAATGGAGGAATCCCCAAACGGATAATTTCACCATTATTTTCAGGGGTAATACCTACATCCGAGTCCATAATTGCTTTTTCAATCACCCTCAACATTGTTTTTTCCCATGGCAAAACGGTAATAGTTTTGGCATCAGGAGTATTGATGGCGGCTACATTAGAAAGCGGCACAAAACTTCCATAATAATCCACTTTTACACCGTCCAGAATACGGGCATTCGCTTTACCTGCACGTATATGCTGCAAAGTTTCTTCAAGGAAAGCGACAGCATGTTGCATTTTTTCCTCGGCATCTTTTTCAATTTTCTTAATGTCGATCATAATTTTTTATCGTTTTGTTGTGGTTTAATAGCGCAAATATACATGATAAAAATGAATCAGAAAACAAGAGTTCCGATATTTTCTCCGGATAATACTTTTTTAAGATTCCCTACGGTATCCATATCGAAAACAATGATCGGCAGGTTATTCTCCTTACAAAGGGTTGTCGCCGTCAGATCCATCACTTTCAATCCCCTGCTATAAATTTCATCGTATGAAATTTTATCGAATTTAGTTGCTGTAGGATCTTTTTCAGGATCGGCAGTGTATACACCATCTACACGGGTTCCTTTTAGCATAACATCGGCTTCGATCTCTACCCCACGCAATGCGGACGCAGTATCTGTCGTAAAGAACGGATTGCCCGTGCCTCCCGCTATAATAGCGATTTCTCCTTTATTCATTGCGGCAATAGCATCCCATTTTGTATAAAGATGACCGATAGGCTCCATTCTAACAGCGGTAAAAACCTGATTGGAAGCTCCGGCTGCGGTCAAGGCCGAACTAAGCGCCAGGCTATTGATCACTGTCGCCAACATTCCCATTTGATCTCCTTTCACACGATCAAATCCTTTGGATGTTCCACTCAATCCACGAAAAATATTACCACCACCGATCACAATACCAACCTGAATACCCATATCGGCAATTTCTTTGATCTGGCGGGCATAATCACCCAAACGAGCTTCATCGATTCCGTACTGTTTTCCTCCCATCAGGGATTCTCCACTCAATTTTAAGAGGATACGTTTATATCTGTTCATTTTAAGTAAATTATTAAGCATTAAATGACAAATGAAACTTCTTGAAAAACATATTTCCTTGTTTCTCCCTCTTCTGTCACTAACGTTAAAACGCCATCATCGGCAACAGAATCGATTTTAGCATTAAACTGTCCATCCTTATCTGAAAAAACATACATCCCTGATTTTCTGTATAGAGAATCGTGATAATATTGCTTGATATCGTCATAACTCCCCTCTTTCAGGTCTTCGTACAACGACAGTATTTGATTGACAATTCTTTCCAGAAGGAAATCCAGGTCGATATCGCTCCCTAAAATTTGCTTTAAAGAGACCGGATTAGGTGCATTGCTCACGAAAACTTCCTGATTTACATTAACTCCTATGCCAATAATCGACTGGGTAATTACATTATCAGTAATGCTATTCTCAATCAATATTCCTGCGATTTTTTCATCTTTGTAATAAATATCGTTAGGCCATTTTATTGTGATGTGATCTACTAACTTATCCAAAACCTGTTTTATAGCATTAGCAGTTAACTCCGACAATAAAAATCTATTCTGCAATTCCAGAAAATCGGGATAAAACAATACGCTAAACAATAAATTTTTTCCAGGCTCTGATTCCCAGAAATTCTCAACTTGTCCTCTACCTGAGCTCTGATTTTCAGTAACCAGCACGGTTCCTTCATTCAGAGGCTCTTGTGATGCTATTTTTGCCAATTGAAGGTTAGTCGAATCTGTTTCTTTAATTCTGATAATATTCATTTTGTACTTTTTTAGGGAGTTTTTTAATCACTTCTTCTACTGAATGACTAATCCAGGACTTAACTTCCTCATCATTCATATCTTTATTTAGATAAATCGTATTCCAATATTTTTTATTAAAATGATAAGCGGGCTCCACACTGGAATATCGTTCCCTCAGATCTATTGCTTTTTCCGGGTCACATTTCAAAGCAATAGAGAGTTCCGGGCTATCCAGAGGAATCAGGGCAAACATTTTATCCAGTACTTTAAGTACGAGGGATACGTCATCAAAAGGAAAACTTTCGTTGACACCTTTGAAAGAAAGGCAATAATTATGAAGTTCTTCTACATTCATATGTATATAATTACTCAAACACACAAAGATAGCACATTTCTACATAATTTATGCAAAATTCGGGATTCTTGTTTACCTGTATGTATTCAGAGGCGGATAAAACGCATCTTCAATATGATCGATTTCAAAATCAGGATACGTACCGACAACAGATATAATATCAAACCGTGCAGGCAAATCGACATTAAAAATTTTTATATAAATATCTGTTGCAATAACAATATTTCTGATTTTACGGGAATCTACAGCTTCTTCCGGATTCATCCAGTCAAGTCCCGAGCGGGTTTTCACTTCAACAACAACCAGTTCGTCGTCTGTTCTGGCAATAATATCCAGTTCATAACGTCCTTTACGCCAATTAGTATGCAATATTTGATATCCTTGTTGTACTAAATATTCAATTGCGGCGCTTTCGCCGTCTTTTCCTAAGGTATTATGGTCGGCCATGGTAAAATATTTTTCACAAATATAGTATTTTCTTTTTTTATTTTACCGGAAGAGATTATTTTTGCAGTCATAATGAAAAAAGCGCGTAAAAACTCTCATTCTATCCCGGATATGCCGAGAACGCAAAAGATTTCGTTTATGCTCAACGAAGAAGAGTATAAAACGATAAATAATTATCTGTTAAAATACAAGATAACCAATCGTTCACGCTGGTATCGGGAAACTATCCTGTCCCACATACTTAAAGTATTGGAGCAGGACTACCCTACTCTCTTCAGTGAAAATGAAATGAGACGATAAATACGAATCAATCAATGATACACTTATAATGATGAAAAACATTTTCAATTTAGCTTTGATTTTTATGATCATACTTGCATCCTGTGGTTCCGGTTCTGATTCTAAAAAAGCCAACGAGCCGGTTTATGTAATTGAGACTTCCATGGGTAACATTGAAGTAAAACTTTATGAGAAAACGCCTCATCACAAAGAAAATTTCGAAAAATTAGTAGCTCAAAAATTTTATGATGGAGTCCAATTCCATAGAGTAATTAAAGATTTCATGATCCAAACCGGAGACGAAAGCACAAAAAAACTTGCGCCAGGCGAACACGTACTTGGAGAATCTGAAATCAATTATACTATTCCTGCTGAGATTGTATATACTTACTATCATAAAAAAGGAGCCTTAGCCGCAGCTCGTATGGGTGACGAGGTTAATCCGGAAAAACGATCTTCCGGTTCACAATTCTATATTGTTCAAGGCCGTACATATACAGAAACTGAATTAAATGATATAGATAACCAGCACATGGTTAAATACAACCAGGTAGAGCGTGAAGTTTACAAATCCATTGGGGGAACTCCATTCCTGGATCAGAATTATACTGTTTTCGGTGAAGTAACCAAAGGTTTGGATGTTGTAGATAAAATTGCGAACGTTCAAACAGGAGCTGGTGACTGGCCGGCAAATGAAGTATATATTCTGAAAATTTATAAAAAGTGAAAAGTGAGTTATTTAGTGACGAGTATTTTATGAAGCAAGCCCTGATTGAGGCACAAGCAGCCTACGATAAAGGGGAGGTACCTATCGGCGCCGTTGTTGTATGCCAAAATCGTATTATTTCCAGGGCACATAATCTTACTGAAACACTAAATGATGTCACTGCTCATGCTGAAATGCAGGCTATCACTGCCGCAGCATCTGTACTTGGAGGGAAATACCTTATCGACTGCACGTTATATGTAACAATAGAGCCTTGTCCTATGTGTGCGGGAGCTTTAGGATGGTCGCAAATAACAAAAATTGTTTATGGCGCCAATGATGAAAAACGAGGTTATCAGAAATTCTCAACAGAAGTATTGCATCCGAAAACCATTGTAAAAAGCGGTGTGATGCACGATGAAGCCTCTGAATTGATAAAACGCTTTTTTAAAGAACGGAGATGAAAAAAATTCTGATTACTGGAGCCAGTGGTTTCATTGGCAGCTTTCTGGTTGAAGAAGCCATCGGAAGAGGATGGCAGACCTGGGCTGGAATCCGCAAAACCAGTAGTAAAGAATATCTTACAAACCCGGATATTCAATTCATCGATCTCAATTTTTCCAATCCGGAGCAATTGAGTAGACAAATAACAGAACATGTTGAAAATTATGGAAATTGGGATTACATTATCCATAATGCAGGAGTAACCAAATGCCTCAACCCGGAGGATTTTGACAAAGTAAATTATTCCTTTACAAAAAATTTCATCGAGGCTATACAAAAAACAAGAAATACCCCTGAGAAATTCATCCTGATGAGTAGCCTCAGCGCCTGGCCTGATCCCGATACAGCCTACGGAAAAAGCAAACAAAAAGCCGAACAGTTCTTACAAGAACAAGTTGATTTTCAACACATTATACTTCGCCCAACCGGCGTTTACGGCCCTCGCGAAAAAGATTATTTCCTGATGGTCAAAAGTATCAATGCCGGATTTGACATGACAGCCGGATTTGAGCCTCAAAAACTGACATTTATATACGTAAAAGACCTAGTGAAGGCCGTATTTCTGGCATTAGAATCACCATTCTCAGGAAAGGCATATTGCATTGCGGACGGAGACGTCTATACGGATAAGGAATACACGGAAATAGTGAAGAATGTTTTAGGAAAGAAATTTGTTGTACGGATTAAGGTACCGCTGTTCTTGCTCAAAGCTGTTTCAATTATTGCCGAAGGTTTTTCCAAATTAACTAAAAAAGCCTCAACCCTCAATCGTGACAAATTCAAAATAATGAAACAACGTGATTGGACCTGCGATATACAACCTTTAGTCTCGGATTTGGGCTTCAAAGCGGATTATAATCTGAAACGCGGAATGCAGGAATGCGTCGAATGGTACAAGAAAAATCGTTGGATATAAATCATAATATAAAAAATGCCCAGTTTTCAGAAAGGAGCAGTTCTTTATCGCAAACTTCGTCACCGCAAAGGACATGGAGTCCACTCTCCTTTTGTATACAACCTGATAACTAAAGTCATTGAAGAAAAAACGCCATACTACGCTTTTGATAAAATTAAGAATGTCACACAGGAATCTAATGAACGAAAAAGCGCCAACAATAGATTTTTTGCGAAAAAAAATCGGGAACATCGATATGGGACATTGCTTTTCCGTTTGATAAACTTTTTCAAGTGTAATGTTGTTCTTGAAATTGGATCTCCGGAGGAAGCTATCGGTTTATATATGGCCTCTGCGAACTCTGAATGCAAATGCATTGTATTAGATGAAGATAAATATTTATGTTCAAGAATTAAAGAGCTGGCGGATAAGGCGGATTTGAAGAATCTCCAAACAAAATGCGGAAGTTATTCTGAAAAAATACATGAAGTCTTTGAAGAAGAGGAAAAGATTGATTTGATTTTCATAAATATTCCCGAACATGATAATTGTCCTGATATATTGTCAAAATCTATTTCCAATGCCGGAGAAAATTGTATCTTTGTCTTGAATGGAATTCGTAAAAATCAGAGAATGAAGAAATTATGGGATAATGTAACCCAAAATTCTCAGATAACTATTTCAATTGACCTTTATACATCAGGAATCTTCTTTTTGAGAAAAAATATTTACAAACAACATTATAAAACATATTTTAACCATGGAAAAGAGCAAAATATACACAAAAACAGGCGACAAGGGTTCGACTTCTTTAGTTGGGGGAAAAAGAATTTCTAAAACACATATCCGCCTTGATGCTTATGGAACCGTGGATGAGTTAAATTCATTTATCGGCCTGCTCCTGGAAGAGATTAATGACTATCACACCCGGGATATTCTCCTTAAAATCCAATCATCTTTATTTACCGTAGGATGTGCTTTAGCAACCGATGGCGACAGGGAAGAGGTATGCTCTGTAGAAGAAGCTCATATCAGAATGTTGGAAGAAGAAATCGACCAAATGGATTCTTTTTTACCCAGACTGAATAATTTTATCCTTCCCGGAGGATGCAAAAGTGCAGCCTTAGCACACGTTTGCAGAAGCATTTGCAGGAGAGCCGAAAGAAATATTTATAGGATTCCGGAATATGCCGAATCCGAAAATTTATTATTAGTTTTCATAAATCGCCTCTCAGATTATTTCTTTGTTTTGGCAAGAAAAGAATGTCTTGATAACAATGAACAAGAAGTTTTCTGGCAAAAGTCTTGCGAATAAAATAAATTATTATACTTTTGCGCAAAATTTGAAGTGATTTAATACCAAAAATACCCGTTAATTAAAAACTATGTACTGGACACTAGAATTAGCATCAAAACTGGAAGACGCTCCATGGCCTGCGACAAAGGATGAGTTAATTGATTTTGCTCTTCGTTCGGGAGCCCCTTTGGAGGTAATTGAAAACCTGCAGGAAATCGAAGATGAAGGTGAAATCTACGAATGTATTGAAGATATCTGGCCCGATTATCCCAGCAAAGAAGACTTTTTCTTCAACGAAGAAGAATATTAGCCGTCAAATTCCTCAAAAGACTGACAACAAATAACTTAAGGCTACCTTTGAGTGGCCTTTTTGTGTTTTAAAACTATTCAACTCCTATATCATTCTGGAAATCATACAACGTTTTCCGCATCAGGTCGGCTAAAGCCAACTGATAATTGATAAATGCTCCTAAATGCGATGTATAAGCCGTATTCAAACGATTACGCTCCAAGGCTAATGATTGACTATCGATATCACCATCAGAGAAGCGACTAAGAGTTATCTCAAAACTTTTTTCAGCTACAGAAACATTCTTTTCAAGCAATTGTAAACGTTTCAAGCTACTCCCAACTCTGGAAACAAGGTTTTTAACCTCAGTTTCGATTTCTCTCTCGATTTCAGTCTTACGAATGTGAGTTTGCTTCAACCGGGACTCGGAAGCTCTCACTAAGGCTCTGTTTTCACCCCAATCTAATATCGGAATTGAAATTGTAAATCCAACTCCAAAATTTGCAGGACGGTGGGTTAGGTTAGTATAAGAATTATTGAATGAATCAAAATAATTAGTTCCAATATCCTGTTGACTCACACCTATTTTCTCAAAATAAGCATTAATCGTACTTTTCACCATTCCCTGTGCTTTTTGTTGCTTTAGTGATAATTTCTGCAATTCTATCTGGATTTCCTGCTCTTTGATCTCCGACCTGTTCTTCAGAGCCAATTCTACAGCCCTATCCATATTAATAATGACCACCTTATATTTCAATTCATCGCTCAAAGAAACATGATCATCCAAACTAATCCCAAGTAAATCTTTGAACGAATTCACAGCTGAACTTTGATTCAAGAGAGCTATATCATAATTATTTTGAGCTTCCGCCAAATCTACTTCCATTTGCAAAGCATCGACCTCACGAATCAATCCTGCCTTATATTTATTCTGAGAAATACCAAAAGCCTCTGTCTGACGTTCCAAGTCTAATTTTGCAATTTCCGTACTTTTCTGAAGAGACAACAAACTATAATAAGAGCTACTTACCTGATAAACAAGGTTTAATTCCGCTCTCTTCAACGCTTTTGATGACTGCTGATATGCCAATTCGGCTCTTTTCAGGGTCGAACGGATCGTATTATAACCATAAAAGGCATCGAGGGGCTGATTAAATCCTATTCTAGTGTTCAAATTCGCAGACCGGATATCAGTATTCATATCATCAAATCCCAAAGCTCCGCCACGGATGTAAATATTTCCGTCCGTTGGTAATGGTTGATTAATCTGTAAATTAGTCGAATAATTCAACTGTTTGACCGGATAATAAGAAATACCTGTACTATCTTCAAACTGCCTGACGGTTTCCGTATACTCAGGAAGCGTAAAATTCATAGTAATATGCGTTTTCAAGCGACTTGTAGCCGAGTTCAGATTATACCCCGCAATTTTGAGATCCTGCTCCAACTGAAGCATTGTAAGACTCTTTTGTTTTGCTATCTCAATACTTTTATCTAAAGTCAGATGATACATTTCCTGGGAAAAAGCAAAACCAAAACCAAGGAATAAAACGAAAACTGTTAAAAATATTTTTCTCATGACGTTTGAGTTTGTACGTTTTAGTTGTACATTAAACAACATTTCTTTTGTTAGCATTCGGACGGTCATAATGAATTGTCCCATCCTTGATAAAAACATTCCGGTGTGCATAATCCGCGATTTCCTGTTCGTGAGTGATGAGGATGATCGTATTTCCTTCTTGATGCAGATCATGGAAAAGGCGCATAATATCTTCTCCGGTCTTGGAGTCAAGAGCGCCTGTAGGCTCATCAGCTAAAAGGATTCCCGGGTTAGTCACCAAAGCACGGGCTATAGCGACACGTTGACGTTGTCCCCCGCTAAGTTCTCCCGGTTTGTGATCCATACGATCAGCAAGCCGCACTCTTTCCAGCGATTTTATTGCCCGTGCTTTCCGCTCTGCGGCAGGAACTCCTGAGTAAACAAGAGGCAGTTCCACATTCTGCAAAGCATTTAACCGCGGTAATAAATTGAAATTCTGGAAGATAAAGCCTATCTCCTTATTTCTCATGGCCGACAAAGCATCATCATCCAGACTACTGACATCCACATTCCTGAAATTATAGATTCCACTGGTCGGAGTGTCCAGACAACCCAGGATATTCATCAGAGTTGATTTGCCGGAACCGGAAGGTCCCATAATAGCAAGATACTCATTTTTATTGATACTAAGATCAATATTCTTCAGGGCAGTTACTTCGTTCTCACCCATGGAATATGTTTTTGTCAGATTTTTTATTTCTATCAACATGTTCTGGAATATTTATTCGTAACGTATAGAATCCACAGGTTTCAGATTTGCTGCATTTTTAGCCGGCAGATATCCGAAACTGATTCCTACGATCACTGAAAATGCAAAAGCTATGAAAATGGAGTACGGACGAATAAAGGTATTAACATCCGTAAATAATGAAACTGTCAATGAGAGGCTTACACCAAGCAGAACTCCGATAATGCCTCCGGTAATACTGATTACTACCGATTCGGTTACAAACTGGCTCATAATGTCGACCTTCCTCGCACCAATTGCTCTCCGGATACCAATTTCACGGGTACGTTCCATAACGGTGGCCAACATAATATTCATGATACCGATACCTCCTACCAACAAAGAAATCGCGGCAATCGCCCCCAACAAAAAGTTATATATCTGTCGTTCTTTCTCTTCCTGCTTCAACAGCTCATAAGGAATAACTATTCCATAATCTTCGTTATTGAAATGATGCCTTTTCAGAATTTCACCAATAAGATTTGAGGCTTCGACCAAACGTCCGGAATTATCAACCTGGACTGTTATCTGCTGTATTTCACTTGTTAACTCATTCTTACGTGTAAAACGATTCAAAAAAGTACTCAGTGGCACATATACGTCCAGATTAAGGTCTCTGGCTGCCAGTTCACCCACCGTTTCGGTAAAAAGAGTCTTTGATTCAAGTACTCCGACAACTTCCAGCCACTGATCCTCGATTTTTACCTGTTTACCGATCGGATCTTCATTTTTAAACAAAGTCGCAGCAACGCTGGTACCAAGGATACAAACCCTGAGCCGTTCCGAATACTGATTATCACTAATCAATTCCCCTTTTGAAAGTTTGTAATTCATCATCGACAAAAAATTAGGAGTAACTCCGATAATCGTCGACTTAGCAGAACGGTCCTGATACTTAACTTCGGAATCTATCTCTGCCTGAGCAGCCGTACTGGTCACTCCGGGTACAATCTCTTCAATTACTTTGGCATCCTGTAAGGATAATCCCAAAGAAAATTTTGCCCGAACTTCTTCCAGTTCTTCATCAGAAAGATTTTTCTCCCGGACAATAATATTATTTACTCCCAAATCCTGATATTTGGCTATGGCTTCCCTCTTAGCGCCTTCCCCTATCGAAAGCATGGTTATTACAGATGCCACCCCAAAAATAATACCAAGCATTGTCAGGAATGAGCGAAACTTATGATCTGCTAAGCCTCTGAAGGCCAGTCGTATATTCTCTTCGTATTGCATCTCGATCAACTTTTAGAATCTACAAATTCGCAACTCACTGTCATCCCTGGCTTTAATCTTTCATCAGGTTGCAATATATTGACTTCAACATCAAATATTTTTTGCTTTGATTTTTCATCTTTTTTGCGACACAATTTCCCGATGTAAGCCACTTTACCCTCAAAAACCACTTTTGGTAAAGCATCCAGACGAACATTCACTTTCTGGCCTATTTTTAATTTCAGAAAATCGGTTTCATTTACCTGAGTATTCACCTTCATCCATTTCAACTCCGGAACATTAGCCATATTATTTCCGGTATAGAGCATATCTCCAACTTTCAATAATGTGTTTGTTCTTCTGTTTTTGGCAATCTGAAATACGCCAGGAATAGGAGTCCTGATAGTCAATGTCGGAATAATATTATACCCATCCTGAATTTCACTTCGGATTCGCTCTACCTTGATTTCCTGTATACGAATTTCATTCTTATTGATTATATCCAACAGTTTACGTTTTTTCTGTTCTTTTACAAGAGTTATTTCAGCCTGTTTAAATTCCAACTGCTTGATCTTTTTTGTTTTTTCCGGCTCAAAATAAGATGATTCCAGCTCTATTCTTTTTAGATCAAAAGAGGCTTTTTCATTTTTCTCCTGGGATTCCAATTCATTTTTCTTGATATCCTGATCGACATACATTTTCTGAAGTGTAGCCAACTCTGTTTCCAACTGGCTTTCCCTGTCAATAATATATTTTTTGATATCAGTCGGATCCAATTGTAATACAGAATCTCCTTCCGAGACAATCGATCCATGCTCAATGATTCCTATGATTTTCATTTCGTACCAATGGCGTCCGTAACGTTGAAGAACAAACGCTTTTGAGTTTACAGCGGCAAGCTCACCTGTCTCTATAACAGTTTTCCCATAGGAACTCTTTTCTATATCCTCCTTTTCTTCGCCTTTATTTCCACAAGATATGAAAATTGAGAAGAAAGGCAGAAGCAACATCATTTTATATAAATTCTTCTTTCTCATTTTCATTCTTTTTTTGCAGATTCATCCTTCTTTTTGTCATCCTCTTTTACAAAAGGATCGATGAGGGCAATCTTATCTTTCTCGTCCAACCCTTTTGTGATCACGATATAGTCCGAATTATTAGCACCTGTTTCAACCTCCACCTTATCAAATCCGCCGGAAGTTTTTTTGTAGACATAATTTTTATCGCCTTCCAATTTCACGGCATCTATCGGGACATAAAGTACATTCTCTATCTTGTCCAGGATAATGCGGCAGCTGACAGTCAGTCCCGGCAAAAGATTCTCATTTGTTCCGTTAATTAATATTTCCACAGGAAATACTTTGATTTTCGTCGACCCTTCTTTGTTAACAGCGAGGTTTGCTACCGAATTTACATTTCCTTTAAATATACTATCCGAAAACGCATCAGGTTTAATCTCGACACTTAATCCTTTGGTTATCTTAGCAATATCTACTTCATTAATTTTTACAGTTGCTTTCAGCGCTGATAAATCAGGCAATTGTATCAACGGGAAACCAGACCAACACTGGTCTCCAAGCTGGAATTTATTACCACTACTCCAGTTACGGCCAATAATCGCAATTCCAGGAGCAGGGGTTACAACATACAGTTTTTTCAAGGTTTCATTAGCCTCATCCAACCTCGATTGATCCTGGCTTATCGAAAGGTTTTTCTGCTTTATTTCCTCTTTTTGTATTTTTTGCCTGTTACTGATCTGTTCTTTCGCTTTTTCAAGAGCAATATCAGCTTTATCCAGATTCAGTTTTATTTCTTTTTTCTTAATTTCCGATTCATAAGCTGCTGATTCAAAGCGTATTTTAGAGATTTCCTGCGCTATACGAGTCACTTCGTAGTCCGATTTCAATTCCTCCATTTCCGACTCCTGCTGGGCAATCATTTTCTCTAACTCAGCCTTACTTATCTCCAAACGCGATTCCGCTTCCACAATCCCTTTTTGTACTTCCGAAGGATCAAAAACGATCAGAGTATCACCGACTTTTACCTCAGCTCCGTCCTTTACGATCTGTGTTATTTTCAGGTTACCATATCTCCATGAAATAGAAGGAGATGCTATACTAATTGAATTAATAGCCTCCACTTCGCCCTCTTCATGTAAATCCAGATACAAAGTACCTTTTGTAACTGTTCCCAAAGGCACTTCCCTGGCTTCCTTTTTTGAACATGAAAAAAGAAGTATTACCAGCATTAACGACATTAATAAATTACAAATTTTAGGCATAACTGTCATTTTTTTATAACTTGATCTTTATTGTTTGGAACTATCGGAATTGAATCCTGAGTACTTGATTCTTTGATCGAGTCCGGTTGTGCGACAGGCAACAACGCCCGATCCTTCATTATTTGTGAAGTACCTGGTTTTGAAAGAGAAATAACTTCACTCCTGCTCAATCCAGCCGAAACAACAGCCTCTTTTGGAAAGGAAAGACTGGTTTCTATTTGCCTCATTTCAAACCTTTTATCTTTTTTCACATAAACAAATTTCATGGAATCTTCCTCAAAAATAGCCACCTGAGGAATTACAATAGTATCCTTAACCATTTTCTGCACAATATTACAAACAACAGAAAACCCGGGATCCGGCATTTCAAAAATACTATCGATAGAAGCTTCTATCTCAAAAACTTTTACTTTGGATTTTTCTTTGACCGGTTTGCCTACTGGAGATTTTTTCAAAATTTTTCCAAACCCCATATTTCCGGGCATGGCATCGAAACTATAGTATACAGAATCATTTACGTTGATATTTTTAAAATCACGTTCTGACGCCGATATATTGACCTTCATATATTTCATCTCAGGAATCTTGACTATCGGCATATTATCCCATACCACATCCCCTATCTGATTTTTATTTCCGGTCAGAAAATTTATTGTTCTGGTGATAAGTCCGCTCTGAGGAGCTTTTATAATCAAAGCATCCAGACTCTCTTTCATCGACTGGGCTCTGGTTTCCATCCTCTGAATCTTCAATTCGGCTCTTTTTATATCCGATTGCTGAATTATAGCGAGAGCTTTAAGTTTCTTTTCATATTTGGCCTTTTCTATGGTTACTTTTTCCAATTCAAGCTCCTTGACCCGTTTTTGAGAAGGAGTCGCATATTCCAGTTGAAAAGAATCCAAACGGGCAATCCGGGTATCTGCCTCATTATTTTTCACCTGAGCTTCCAATAACGCATACTGCATATCCAAATCTGCCTTAATCTTATTAATCCCTGCTTTTTCAGTTTCCAAATCAATAAGCATCTGATTATATGCCGTTTCTAATTCTTTGGCTTCCAGCACACAAACAGTATCGCCCTCTTCCACCCGTGTGCCATCTTCAAGCAGGAAAATAATATTTCCCTCAATGTTTGATGGACAAAACAAAGTGATAGACTTAACCGGTTCAACAAAACCATTAATTTTTAAAACCTGATTGAAATCTGCATCTGAAACTGTATAAACAGATAAATCCTTATCATGAGAAGTACATGAATAAAGCAATGAGAGAAGTATAAAGGTTAGTCCTGAAAGTCGTTTTATCACAGTATTAAATATTCAACCGATAATTTCGGTTCGTAAATTCTTTAATTATGTACGTATTCTATGACAATGAACCAGCAAAATCGTAACAATAATATGAATTTGTAACGGATTATGCAAATATTTATTTGAATTTAAATTAAAATTAAATAAATTTCACTAAAAATATTAGTTTTGAAGAATATATTTGGGGTGAACGGTACAAGGTAAACTGTGCACGGTGTCGCGAGTAAGATGCCGTTTTACTTTGTATAGTTCACCTCAAATATATTGTTGCTCCCGGATCAGTCAAAAATTAAACGATCCAGATACAATTAATTACGCCTCATCCCGTTTATACTAGGAATGAGAAAACTTTTTTTAATAATAATCTTCTGTTTATCGGGCGTTTTCACTACTTTTGCCCAATATGATGCCCAATTCAGCAACTATTGGGCGGCAACAGGTTATTTCAATCCTGCAAATGCCGGACGATCAGGAAATCTGGAAGCGACGGCTCTCTACCGCCAGCAATGGCTAGGAATCGAGGGGGCTCCCGGAACTGCTCTGATTACCGGCGATATGCCTTTGGCCTTTTTAGGAAGGACACACGGTATTGGGGTTGTTTTATACACTGAAAAAATAGGATTATTTGAACATATGATAGCGTCGGCTCAATATGCATATAAAAAAAACATAGGAAAAGGTACCTTCAGTGCTGGAATTCAGGCCGGATATATCAGTGAAAATTTTTATGGCTCGAAAATTGATGCAAAAGACATAAATGATGATTATCATCAATTACCGGACGCAGGTATCCCTGAAAGCGACATCAAAGGATCGGGGATCGATGCTGCTTTCGGATTAATGTATTATAAGCCCCAATGGTATGCCGGGCTTTCCGTTACACACCTACTGGGGCAAAAACTCACATTAGGTGAAAATTATGTTATGGAAGTCCCTCGTGCATATTATTTAACAGCCGGATACAATATACAATTGAAGAATCCGTTATTAGAGTTACGACCGTCGCTTTTGATTAAGACAACCGAGATGGGATCTGCCGTACAGGGCGATTCAATCACCGGAGACGCGATAAAAGCGATGATGACAATGACACAGATAGACCTCTCATTAAGAATGGTTTACAATAAAACTTACTGGGGAGGACTGGGATGGAGAAAAGGAGATGCAGTAAGCCTGATGTTTGGAGGTAAATTCAGCATGATAGAAGCCGGGTATGCATATGATTTCCCAATATCCACCATATTAAAAGGAAGTTCAGGTAGTCATGAGATATTTCTCAAATTCATCATAGATCTGGACAAGAAAAAAGGAAAGAAGAATAAACATAAAAGTGTTCGAATATTATAATAGTTTATGAAGAAATTAATATTCCTGGCAATTACGGCCATAGTTTGTGTATCCTGTGGAAAATCAATGCAAGGCGCAGGAGGTGAACTCGTCGGTGCAAGCGCTCCATCCTGGGGCGAACCTAACCCATACGGAATGGTTCTTATTAAACGAGGATCGATTGAAATGGGGCCAGCCGATAAAGATTCTCTCTGGGGCATGCACCAGGATCCGAAAGCCATTTCTCTTGATGCTTTCTGGATGGACGAAACAGAAATTACTAACGCTGAATACAGACAATTCGAATATTGGGTTAGGGATTCTATCATCCGTGAACGTTTATTTTCTCAAGCAGGTAATGACCTGTTTAAAATAGAGGAAGACAAGGATGGTAACCCTATCGAACCTCCTATCCTCGATTGGAAACGCCCTATTCCTACTGAAAAACGGGCAAACGAAGATGAATTAGCCGCAATCAAAAGCGTTAATTATATCCATCCTATAACTAAGGAAGAAAAATTAGATCCGGACCAGATGATCTTCCGTTATGAATGGTTCGATTATACAGAAGCTGCTCTGCGCAGAAATCGCCTGAAACCGGAAGATCGCATCCGGAATACTGATCTTCAGGTAGATCTCACTCCTGTAACTATTTCAAAAGATACAGCATATATAACGGAGGATGGACGTATTGTAAATGAAACAATCACTCGTCCGCTGAGCTCTTTATTTGATTTTCTTCATACACGTATCGTTAAGGTTCATCCGGACGAAACCTGTTGGGTCAACGACTTCCACAACTCATACAATGAACCCTACATGAGAAATTATTACAATCTTCCCGGATACAACGATTATCCTGTAGTCGGCGTTTCATGGGAACAGGCAAATGCTTTCTGTGCATGGCGCACAGACTATTTATTGAAGTCCCTCAACCTAAAAAACGGAAGAACAATTGAACCGTACCGTCTTCCTACTGAAGCTGAATTTGAATTTGCTGCACGTGGAGGAAAAACAGAAAACAAATATCCCTGGCAAGGAGATTTGTTGACCGGAGAAAAAGGATGTTTCTTGGGAAACTTCAAACCTGAAAGAGGTAATTACTTGAAAGATGGACACTTGATTACTGCAAGAGTTGCCAGCTATTCTCCTAACGAATTCGGATTATACGACATGGCAGGAAACGTTTCGGAATGGACATCCACTTCATTCCTGGAATCAGGACCCGAAATTATGAACGATCTAAACCCGGAATACCGCTATAACGCTGCTAAGGAAGATCCTTATGCGATGAAGAAAAAAGTGGCAAGGGGAGGTTCCTGGAAAGATGTTTCCAATTTTATCCGATCGGATGCAAGAACTTTCGAATATCAGAACGAACAACGTTCATATATCGGATTCCGTTGTGTTCGTACTCAACTTGGATTCAGTAGCTCAAAAGGAGGCAAAAAATAATACTGTAGGGGTGAATACCTTCAACCCGTTAATTAAAATATAAAACGATAACGTAAAAACGTAAAATAATATGGGAATCAGGAGAAGATATAAAAATATGGTTGAAAAATTCTTGTCGAAAGATCAAGGCAAACGATTTTTTCAATTTTTCTACAACTGGGGAGCTGCTATCGTAATTATCGGAGCTCTTGCCAAGTTGGAACACTGGCCATACGGAATGGGAAGTATTTTGTTGACAGTCGGTTTGGTGACTGAATTCTTCGTATTCTTTATTTCTGCATTCGATACCCCAGCAAAAGAATACTCCTGGGAACGTGTGTTTCCTGTACTTGAGACCAATGACGCGGATGACCGTCCGGCATTTGGAAATGGTAACGGAAATGGCGGAGGAGGTTACATTGTCGCCGGAGGTAACGGAGAAAGTGCTTCAGGAGACAGTAATGAAATGGCGGCCAGTACATCCGGTTCATTTGGAGGTGGCGTCGGCGGACCAATAATTGTTGGCGGAGGTGCATTCGGAGGCGGAGGGTTTTCCGGTGGTGGTTTCGGTGACGGTAGTTCCGGCTCCGCAGAACCAGGAAGTGCAAGCGCAGCGGCTACAGCTATGACTCCGGGACAAATCAGACAATCTTTCGGGATTCCAAACAACATCAATCTTTCGGAAGAAGACAGCAATGCATTATCTGAAAGTATCAAAAAGCTTTCAGGCGCTGCCAATCAGATCTCAAAAATGGCTGAACTGACCGATGCTACACAACAATATCTCGATCAATTATCCACAATGTCTGATAGTATGCAGAAATTCGGTGATGTTACAAATAGCCTGACCGATGTTTCTGATATCCTGTTGAACTCATATAAGAGCATCACTGATAACTCCGATGGAATCAATCAATCTTCAAGAGGTTATGTACACCAAATGGAAGCACTCAACCGCAATATTTCCGGATTGAACACCATCTACGAAATTCAATTGAAGAGCGTAAGTTCTCAAATCGACGCCATCGAACGGATTAATTCCGGTTTAATGCGTATCAAAGACCTCTACGAAGGTTCTATCGTCGACAGCTCGGTATTCCGTAGCGAAACGGAAAAGATGGCTCAACAGTTACATGCTCTCAACGGCGTTTACAACCGCTTGTTAAATGCTATGACAATGAATATGTACGGCGCTGCCGGAAATGTGGGTTTCAACCCAAATACGGGAGGCTTTAATCCTCAAGGCAACTATAACCCCGGACAGCAACAGGGAGGATACAATCCAAATCCGGAAAATAATCCCAATAAATAATCAGGGAGTATTATTCATTGTTTTAATTTTTTTAATAACAAATAACAAATGGCAGCAAACAGTCCTAATTCCCCAAGACAGAAGATGATCAACCTGATGTATCTGGTGTTCATCGCTATGTTGGCGCTCAATGTTTCATCCGAAGTATTGGATGGTTTTGAGTTGGTGGAAGAAAGTCTGCTCCGTTCAGTAAAAGCCACGTCCAATCGGAATGAACTGGTTTTCAAAGATTTGAAAGATTATCATGACACAAATCCGGAAAAAACAGAAGTCTGGTATAGACTGGCAGAGCAGGTAAAAGCAAAATCCGATTCTTTATTTAATTATACTCAGGATCTTAAAACCAAAATTGTAAAAAAAGCCGATGGTAAAGACGGAGATCCAACAAGCCTCAAACACCCGGATGACCTGAATGCATCTTTCGAAATTATGCTTGACAAAAGAAGCAAGGAAAAAGAAGCCGTTATCCTGAAACGAAAAATCAACGAATACAGGGACTATATAACCTCTCTGATTTCAGATACTGTAAAAAGAAGTATTATCAAAAATAATTTCAATACAGAACCTTCAAAAAAGGCGAAAGAAAATAAGCAAACCTGGGAAGAATCCTTATTCGGGAATATGCCAATGGCTGCTGCGATAACACTGCTTACCAAAATGCAAAACGATATTCGTTATGCGCAAGGTGAGGTTTTAAGCGAATTGATAAACAATGTTGACCTTAAGGACTTCCGGGTAAACAAAGTAGCTGCTTCTGTAATCCCTCAATCTCAGATTGTTATGCGAGGAGGAAGTTATGTTGCCGATATCGTACTTTCTGCACAAGATACAACAAAAAAACCTAAAGTATTCGTAAATGGAAGTTACCTTCCCGATAACGCAAACGGAAGATATATTGCCGGAGCAGGCTCCGTAGGTACGCATCCGGTAAAAGGGTACATTGAAATGCCTCAGGGTGACGGTACTATGGTCAGAAGCGAATTTTCTACGGAATATTTCGTTCAGGAACAAAGTGCATCTATTGAATCAACATTAATGAACGTTCTTTATGCCGGTATTCCAAACCCAATAAATGTTGCTGTACCAGGTATTGTCAGTCAAAATATACAAGTATCGGCTTCCAATGGTGCCCTTTCCAGAGATGGAAATGCGTGGAGTATAACTCCGACACAAATCGGTACGGATGTTGTTTTCTCAATATCTGCAAAAACGACAGATGGCAGAACACAAAATATTGCGACTAAAAACTACCGTGTCAGACGTTTACCTGACCCGACTCCATACATCGACTACAAAGATGCGGCCGGTAAACCTGTTCGCTTCCAAAAATCGGGACGTATTGATCTAAATACGCTAATGAATACGTCTGAGCTTAAGGCTGCCATTGACGACGGAATTCTTGACATTGCTTTTTCTGTGATTAGTTTCGATCTGAGGTTTACAGACTCAATGGGAAATACCATTCAGGAGAAATCTGACGGACCTCGTTTTTCTCAGGCACAAAGAAACCGGCTTCGGGACTTAAAAAAAGGAAGGGTGGTTTATTTACGGGGTATCATAGCCAAAGGTCCGGATGGTTCACAACGTGAAATAGCTCCAATGGAAATAACTATTAATTGACAAGACTATAAATTTATATCCGAATGAAACCGTTTTATTATATTGTTTTAATGCTTTTGGCCAGCATGTTTTTTCAAGATGCTCTATCTCAAACACAGCCACAGCAAAGAAGGCAAACTCCACGTCAACGTGCAGAAGCCGAGAGCAATGATCTTCCGGCTTTAACAATAAGGGCGGCAGCCAAGAACGAAGATCAATCCAAAAATATCGATAATATGATTTGGGTTCGTGAGATCTATCGTGTGATCGACCTTAAAAAAGAGAATAATTCAGCTCTTTATTTTCCAGAAGAAGCTATCGGAGACAGGATGAATCTGTTTACCCTAGCTTTCAAACTGGTCGCTCAAGGAAAAGTCGCCGGATATACATATCTCGATGGTCGTGAAATATTTACCGATGAGTATAAAGTCAAATTTGAAGATGTTCTAAAAAATCTCAATATCAATTATACAACTCAGGGAAGCGGAAATCAAACAAAGTATATATTTGAAGACAGAAGTATCCCCAGTAATGAAGCTCTGATGTATACGATCAAAGAAGCCTACTATTTTGATCAGGCTACGGGAATGTTCAATTCAAAGGTACTGGCTATTTGTCCTATGTTAGTCCGTCAGGAAGACGAATTTGCACAACCGACACGTACGCCTCTATTTTGGTTGGTTTATGAAGACATTCGTCCTTATATTTCAAGGTCATTCATCATGACATCAAATCTCAATAATGCTCTGACATATACAATAGATGACTTCTTTAACAAGAAAATGTATGAAGGAGACATTGTGAAAACAACCAATATGATGAATCGCAGTTTGGCTCAGGAAGTAGGAGACGATCCTGCAAAACTGAAACTGGCTCAGGACAGTATCGAAAAACAACTGAAATTTTTTGAAGAAAAATTGTGGATTCCGGAAGATACTACTGCTGTCGTAAACAAGAAAGATTCTAAAAAATCGTCTGAAAAATCGTCATCGGATAAGTCTTCAGAAAAAAAGGAATCTAAGCCAAAAGAATCTAAACCGAAAGAACAAAAAGTTGAAACCGGTCCAACTAAGAGTGTACGCCGGACTCGTTAATGAAGCAATACTGGGAGATATTCATCACCTTTGCTAAAATCGGAGCGTTTACTATAGGCGGAGGCTATGCGATGATTCCTTTGATAGAAAAAGAAGTCGTCGACAAGAAAAAATGGATCTCTAAAAACGATTTTGTAGACATGATTGCAATCGCGCAATCTGCTCCAGGGATTCTGGCAGTGAATATTTCCATCTTAACCGGATATAAATTGAAGAAAGATATGGGTAGTGTAGTGGCCTCACTCGGCTCTACACTACCTTCTTTTTTAATGATACTACTGATTGCCATATTTTTCCGGCAATTTGAACACATCGAGTGGATTCAAAAAATGTTCAAAGCCATACGTCCGGCTGTAGTAGCCTTGATCGCCGTTCCTGTATTTACCACGGCGAAATCCATTGGAATTAATTTCAAAACAGTAATAATTCCTATTGCTGCGGCCCTGTTAATCTGGCTCTGGGGTGTTTCGCCGGTCTACATCATTATTGCAGCTGCTTTGGGAGGCCTGATTTATGGTTATGTATCCCGGAGAACGCAGGAATAATCTATTTTCAATCGACAATTTATGATTTATCTACAGCTATTCATTACTTACTTCAAAATCGGACTTTTCGGGTTCGGAGGTGGTTATGCTATGTTGTCCCTGATACAACATGAAGTGGTTGAACAATACGGATGGATAACCCAACAGGAATTTACGGATATTGTAGCTATTTCTCAGATGACACCGGGACCGATCGGGATCAATAGCGCTACCTACATCGGTTATACCGTTACCGGAAATATTATCGGTTCTGCCATCGCAACCTTTGCCGTCTGCCTCCCCTCTTTTATCATTGTATTAGCCATTGCAAGGGCGTTTACAAAATTCCGTAATAACAAATATGTCGACGATGCATTCAAAGGCCTGCGTCCCGCTACAGTAGGGTTAATTGCCGCAGCAGCCCTCCTGTTAATGAATCCGGAAAATTTTATCGACGACAAGAGCATTCTAATTTTCGGTATCTCATTCATACTAACCATGTTTTGTAAGGTGCATCCTATTTTGATGATCGGGATTGCCGGGGTTGCAGGATTGTTATTGTACTAATAGGCAATGCCACATCTTAACGCTACAAGGCCGTTGTCCTCATTTCAGGACTACTCCCAGGTTTTTCTTACCGTCAATTTTAATTACAATAGGTTTTTTAAATCTAACATGTCTCAAAAATGTAGTTTCCTGAACAGCAGGTTGCGAGTTCAAATATTTTTCATCAAAGAGGCCTTCTCCCTGAATAAACGGATTAACGGTGAAATAACCCACACCAAAAGAGGTCAGGTTTTGGAAAAAGTGAGTCCCCTGACTCGGTTCTATGCGGTAATTCTCTAATCCGGCTTCCACAATGACACGTGCATTTGAAATATGAGGCCATTTAACAGGAATACCCAGCCAATGATCGCTGGTACCCCAACGACCTGGTCCGACCAGAACATAATTCTGACCCGATTCAATAAATTGCCTGTTGATCTTTTCAATTTCATATGCAATATTCTGATTATTCGATGCATTGAAATTTTCCGTTTTTACATAAACAATATCAAAAACATCATTGGTAATTCCGTGTCCCAAAGCATGTTTCGAGTAGAGGATACAATTATCTTCAGAAACTTCAGAAAGATCTTCATCCATCATTTCTTTGCTATCGACAATAGGACGTATCTGAAGCAGGAAAAAAGTTCCTTCAACTTTTCCATCCGGTTGCTCGTCCAGATTGACAGCAAATTCAATTTCCACAGGCCTCCCCATCTCTTCCTGACCCAGTTTCAGCACAAAGCTCAAGACCTCTGCCAATGGAAAAACATCGTGTTGAAGAACACCGGAAAAAGTAATCACTTTCCGCCCGGGACCAGGGTAATACCCTTCCATCAATACCTGATCATAATGATCGTAAGTAGATGATATATATTTCAAGGAATTATCTGTATCAGCCTCTTTTACAGGAAGTTTCAGAAGATTAAACGCATCATCTGTCGAAAACATATCTCCGGTCAACATTTCCATATCCAGAGCATAAAAACGAGTCTGAGTATCCTTCAATGCTATTTCCAAAGAGCTGGTCTGTATGATATTACGTGGATGTTTCGGTGAAAAGCGAAGAGTGGTATGACCATCCACAATATATTTACCCAAACCTAATGCGACATTAGCAATACCTTCCTCCGGTTTTTCATCCCCTACAGGATAAAAATTGAGGGATCGTGCAACCCCGGAAAAAGTAGGATAACACCTGGGTCCGTGAATCTGTCCTACAATCTCCTGAAGCACAATCGCCATTTTTTCCTGATCGATCAGGTTTTGTGTTGCTGTCATATAGGCTTTACTATCTTTATAAAACACGGATGCATACACACCTTTAATAGCATTGCTCAACATTTCCAACATTTTGTAGGTGTCCTCGACTTTAGGAACCATATAAGTCGAATAGATCCCCGCAAACGGCTGATAATGTGAGTCTTCCAACAAACTGGACGAACGAATCGCAATTGGAGTTTTAATAGCTTCAAAGAATGCTACCAGATCTTCAATCAGACGTTTCGGCAAACTTGCCTTGAGGAAATATTTGAGGATCTGATCATTCGGCAAATCTTCCAAAGCAATCTTATACAGATCGTTAGTCTCCATAAACTCATCGAAAATATCCGTACACAACACCACCGTTTTAGGTATCTTAATCAATACATTCTTAAATGTGTTATCTATTTCAACCGAGTGACGCTTGACCATTTGTCCCATAAAAGCCAATCCACGGCCCTTGCCTCCGAGGGAATCTTCCCCTATACGGGCAAAATTAGAATATTCGTCAAACCTGTCTTTCAGGAAAATAGCGACAATACCGGAGTTCTTCATCCGGCGATAACTCACAATCGCATCAAAAATCAACTGACGCGCATGATCCATATCATTATAATCAGTCACATCGATCCCTTTCAGAAATTCCGCAACCGGAAACATTGCCCTGGAATAAAAAAACCGGGAAAAGTGATTCCGGGAAAGATGATAAACCAGGGAATCATCAGGGATAGAAAATATCTTCCTTTGTAAATCCTTCAATGATGTAATACGCATAATCTCGGCCCTGGTCTCCGGATTAAGGATAATAAAATCCCCGAAACCAAAATTATCCGTAATTTCCCGGCGCAGATCCTGAGGATAAGTCTTCGAGTTTTTATCAATAAAACTACAGCGCAACTCTTCTGCGTAGGTAATATTAGAATGTTCGGATGACTCAAAAATAATCGGGACGTATTTATCATTCTCCCGCACTGTCTTTGCAAATTTATATCCTGCAATCTTATCTTTTGCTCCTCCCTTATTAAAACTCATATCACAGACGATACCTAACATATTGTTCTGGTATTTCTTATAAAGAGTTTCCGCCTCCTCATAAGTTCTCGCCAAAAGAATTTTCGGACGTCCTCTCATGCGAAGAGTCCGTTGATGGGCATTCAGAGCTTCCTGAGAGAACTCTTTCGATTGTTGCAGTACAAACTTATACAAATGAGGTAATGCCGATGAATAGAACCGGATGGAGTCTTCCACCAATAAAATGGTTTGTACTCCGACCGAAGCCACATCATCCTTCACATTCATCTTGTCTTCTATCAATTTGATAATCGCCAGTAATAATTCGGCATTTCCCAACCAGCTGAAAACATAATCTATTGCACTCAGGTCTTCCTGCGATACCCGTTTGGAAACTTCACGGGAGAAAGGAGTTAACACAATAATCGGTATATCCGGATATAGCTCCTTGATCCGGTTGGCCACACCGAATGTATCGGAATCATCCATATTCGGCATACAAATCACCATGTCAAAATGAAGATGGCTCTGACTAAGGGTTACCATTGCTTCTTTCTCGGTACTCACTTGTGTAAACCGTGGTGGATAACGCAAACTAAGAGAAGTATACTCATTGAATATCTGCTCATCGATCCGTCCGTCGTCTTCCAGCATAAAAGCATCATACTTGGTTGCAATCAACAAAATATTCAATATTCTTTTGTTCATCAAATTAGCAAACGAGGTATCTTTAAATACCAATTGCTTCATATCTATCTTTTGCAGCATTTTCTATCAATTTGAAAGTTGAAAATAACAAAACGAATCATTTTGACAAATCAAAAATCTATCAGACCCAAATATACTGATAAAATGACAAAAATTCAGGTCGGATATTATTGTTTTTCTCAAGTTAATTTCTTACGTTTGTATCGTCGCAAAAGTAAAAAATATTTTTACAATTCGAAAGTCAAAATTAACAATATAAAAAATTTGGATCCATGAAAACAGAAAGTATCTTACAGGCATTAGAAGCCAAACACCCGGGAGAACTTGAATATCTGCAGGCAGTGAAAGAGGTACTGCACTCTATTGAAGATGTATATAACCAACATCCCGAATTTGAAAAAGCGGGAATTATCGAACGGTTGGTCGAACCCGACCGTATTTTCACATTCAAAGTAGCTTGGGTAGACGATAACGGTAATGTGCAGGTAAACTTAGGTTACCGCGTGCAATTTAATAATGCAATTGGCCCATATAAAGGAGGCATTCGTTTCCACGCTTCCGTAGGACTTTCTTCTCTGAAATTCTTAGGTTTCGAACAAACTTTCAAAAATGCTTTGACTACTCTGCCGATGGGTGGAGGAAAAGGCGGATCAGACTTCAGTCCTAAAGGCAAGTCTAATGCAGAAATCATGAGATTCTGTCAGGCTTTCATACTTGAATTATGGAAACATATCGGTCCGGACACAGATGTCCCTGCCGGAGATATAGGCGTTGGAGCCCGTGAAGTAGGCTATATGTACGGCATGTACAAAAAGTTAGCCTTAGAAAATACAGGAACATTTACGGGTAAAGGTTTGGATTACGGGGGATCTTTAATTCGTCCGGAAGCTACAGGTTTTGGCGGCTTATATTTCGTGGATCAGATGCTGAAAGCCCAGGGAATGGATATCAAGGGTAAAACGGTAGCGATTTCCGGATTTGGGAATGTAGCCTGGGGAGCAGCTTTGAAAGCGACTGAAATGGGAGCTAAAGTAGTTACAATCTCCGGTCCTGACGGTTACATTTACGATCCGAATGGTGTTTCAGGAGAAAAAATCGAATATATGCTCGAATTACGTAATTCAGGAGAAGATATCGTTGCTCCATATGCAGAAAAATACGGAGCCGAATTCTTCCCGGGTAAACGCCCATGGCAACAAAAAGTGGATATTGCACTTCCTTGTGCTATCCAGAACGAATTGAATGAAGAAGATGCAAGAATGCTGATCGCCAATAATGTCTCCTGTGTAGCTGAAATTTCTAATATGGGATGTACCGCGGAGGCTGTCGATTTGTTTATTTCAAAAAATATCATGTTTGGTCCCGGAAAAGCTGTAAATGCCGGAGGAGTTGCAACTTCCGGTCTGGAAATGACTCAGAATGCAATGCACCTGAACTGGACCGCAGAAGAAGTAGATGAAAAACTGAAACAAATCATGAAAAATATTCACGAACAATGCTGTATCTATGGAAAACAAGCCAATGGATATATCAATTACGTGAAAGGAGCCAATGTAGCTGGTTTTATGAAAGTTGCCAGAGCAATGATGGCGCAAGGGGTTATATAAACTAAACCCATTATTTACTTGACATAGAGGAGCTGTCTTAATTTAGACAGCTCTTTTTTCATACAAAATTTTCTAAAAAATATGCATATCTTGCATATAATGCATATAATGACTATCTTTGTATCAAATATCCAAGATAATATGGCAACTATAAATTTAAAACAAAGAAAAGCGGTTGATCTTCCGGCAGATGCCATTCGTAGTTTAGCAGTGCAAGCTGCCGCATTAGGAACAAGTGTGAAGCATTATATGGAAACGATTTTACTTTCCCAAGCGGAGAAAATAAATGCAGGACTTATTAAAAATCCTAGTCCGAGTGGAGATCCTTATTTTTCTGACCCACGCAATATTGCTCGTATACTGGAAGCAAGCAAGCAAATCAAAGATGGGCAATCAATACCTTTAACACCGGAATTAAAAGATGAAATTTTCGGAGATTTATGAAATATAAAATAGAACTTTCAGTTTCTGCTTTAGAGGATATACTTCGTCTGAAAAAAGCAGGGGAAATACAAACACTGAAAAAACTCAAAACCTTACTTTCAGAATTGGAAAATCATCCGGAAACAGGAATTGGCCATCCTGAAAAGTTGAAAGAAAACCTCACAGGTAAATGGTCAAGGCATATTGCGCAAAAACATCGTCTTGTATATGAAATAAATAATGAAATTATCACTGTTTTTGTTATTAATGTTTACGGCCATTACGGTCAAAAATAAAATAATTAATTTTGCAGTGTGAAAATAGGAAATCTTACATTTGATAAATATCCTGTCTTCCTCGCCCCGATGGAAGATGTAACTGATATTGCTTTCCGATTGCTCTGCAAGCAATTCGGAGCAGATATGGTTTATACCGAGTTTGTATCGAGCGATGCGCTGATACGTCATGTGAACAAGACTAAAGCCAAATTAGAGGTTTCTGACGAAGAAAGACCTGTCGTCATACAGATTTATGGCCGGGATGTAGATTCGATGGTAGAAGCTGCGAAAATATGTGAATCTGCAAATCCGGATGTACTGGATCTTAATTTCGGATGTCCTGTAAAAAAAGTCGCCAACAAAGGGGCTGGTTCCGGAATGTTAAAAAATCCGGAATTATTACTTGAGATTACGCGGGAAGTTGTAAAGGCAGTAAAAATTCCTGTTACAGTCAAAACCCGTCTCGGCTGGGATAACGATTCTAAAATAATTGTCGATCTTGCGGAAAAATTACAAGACTGCGGGATAGCCGCTCTTACGATACATGGGCGTACGCGTGCCCAAATGTATACCGGTGATGCTGACTGGACATTAATCGGAGAAGTGAAAAACAATCCGAGAATGCAGATTCCTATTATCGGGAATGGAGATATTACTAGCCCCGAAGGTTGTAAAACCGCTTTCGACCGTTACGGAGTAGACGCGGTAATGATCGGCCGGGCCAGCATAGGCGCTCCCTGGATATTCCGGGAGGTAAAGTATTATCTGAATACCGGAGAATTATTGCCGAAAGAATGTTTTCAATGGTACATTAACATCCTCAAACAACAGGTTTTACAAAGTGTAGATCGTTTGGACGAACGACGTGGCGTTATTCATTCCCGCAGACATATTGCAGTCACTCCTTTATTTAAAGGAATTCCTGATTTCAAACCGAAAAAAATCGCCATGTTAAGGGCAAATACAGTGGAAGAACTCTTCAAATTGATGGACAACACACCTTTTTAAGTTTTTTATACTTAAAAAGCCTTTTTATTAACTCTTATTACGAAAAAAAACTTGTACATCATATTGGAATCCTGTACCTTTGTACTGTGGTTTTTTCATAATAGTATTAGATTTAAGGTTAACAAAGATTGGATTAGGGAGTTCGTGAGAATTCCCTTTTTCTTTTTAAATACAGTAGATCATAATTACCTTAAGCGAAGAACATCTCCTTCTTCAGGGACATAATCCGAATCTTTTTTATTCATTTTATATAAACGGGAAAGTTGGATACCATATATCTGAGAAATGCCGTGCATAGACTCTCCAACTCTTACAATATGCTCATAATGTGGTTTATCGGCTTTTTTCTTTTTCTTTTCCAAATAAACAACATCATCTTTATATAAAGGGAAATCCTCCGGAACCTCATTATATTTTATGAGATCTTTTACTTTAAATCCCAGATCGTATGCAATAGCGTCAAAACTATCATCCACTCCGGCTTCAACATAGAGTAATCCGGAAGACTTGAATATCTGCCGATTTTTACGGGGCCTTTCAATCTTACCGGAGTCCTTTTTATTGTCTTTTGAACTGAAGCTTCCGGATTTTTTTGAATCATATCTGTACAATTCATAAACCTCTATCAGATTGATCAATTTATTCGCATATCCTCTGTCTGTAGCGTATCCACACTCTTGTAATCCGCGGGCCCAGGCTTTATAATCTTTTATATCCAACTGGAACAGGCGCGAATATCTATTTTTAAGTAAAAATTGAGAATGATCATCGTATGAATCCTCAACTTTTTTATATTTCCGGAAACACTCGTTCGGTCTATCATCATTTGCCCTTACGGTTTCTCCCTTCCAATCCTTATGGCATTTTATCCCAAAATGATTATTCGATTTTCTTGCGAGTTCACTTAATCCGGCTCCAGACTCCAAAATTCCCTGAGCGAGAGTAATACTTGCCGGAATTTTATACTTATCCATATGAGTTATCGCCAGATCTCCATAATTTTCAATATAATTAACATAGGACGTTATTTTCTTTTGAGAATATAAATTATCCGGGATTAGTGACAATATGAATAATGTTAAAACTACAGGGAAATACGTTTTCATACCAAAGAATTATTATATTTGTAAGTATAATAAAAAGACCTATGGAACAGATCAATTTAAGTGCAAAGATAGTCGTTTGTGGTTATGAAGAGTTAAATGAGACCGAAAAAAAACTCATTGATATTGCAAAAGAAGCCTGCCGGAGAGCTTATGCTATCTATTCCAATTTTCAGGTAGGCTCTGCTATCTTACTAGATAATAACGAGATAATATCTGGAAATAATCAGGAAAACGCGGCTTTTCCATCCGGACTCTGTGCTGAAAGGACTACTTTATTTTATGCCAATTCACGTTATCCCAATGAAATACCAATTATGATGGCCATAGCAGCCTACACCAATGAGAGTTTCACTGCTCAACCGATTACACCCTGCGGTAGCTGTCGCCAGGTTATTCTCGAGGCTGAGAACCGCTACAAAAACCCGATCCGCATTTTGTTATACGGAAATGACAAAATTTATATTATCGAAAGTATAAAAGATTTATTACCGTTGTCATTCGGAGAATCACAACTCAACGTATCCGTCTAACTATCTATGATTATTCATCAAGTTCGGAATATATTTGCCATTTCATACCGAAAAGCCAAGCCTTGGCTTTTCGTTTCATCTGTTCTATCTCTACGGTATTGGTTGCATTCGGCTCTAACAAATAACTGCCGGAAGTCAACCATGAATATGTCTGATCTGACTCTAAGTTAACACATCCGGCATTTCCTATTACCCAACTACTCTTTGTTACGACAAAAGAATCATCTATTGTAGTAGAATCAAAAACATTATTGCCTGTTGCAGGATAAGAATAATCGGATAGGGCAATATTATATACTGTAGGCAACACATCTGCGTGCGAAACAAGACGACCGGTATCTATTATTTTTTCTTTCCTATATTCATCGGGAATATAAAAAACAAGCGGAGTAGAATAATGGTATAACAATTCGCTATCACTATAGGTAAGAGAACTGGTCATTGCATGATCTCCTGTCGCAACAATAATTGTATTTTTTCCCAACGGAGAATGACGAATGCTATCGATAAATTTCCCCAAACAATCATTCGCATACTGAAATGTTTCAAATATATCCAGCGTTTGATCTTCCGATACACTCATGCGGTTTTCCAAACTATCGGGTATCTGGAGTGGATATGGATGATAAGTAGTTGGCGTTTTATGTGGCGAGTGGTTAGTAATAGTCAGGCACAGTAAGAATTGCGGTTTAGAAGTTTTTTCTTGCAACTTCCGCTTGATAGAAGGAAACAAGTACTCGTCAAATACACCCCAATCTTGAGTTTCCGCCTTTGGATAAATAGTTTGAATATATTCAGCACCACACACATTGTCAAATCCTTGTGTCCTACAATAACTGCCTAAATTTCGCCATCCGGTATAACCACTTGTATAAAATGAAGCTTCATAGCCTGCTTTCTGAAAAGCAATAGCAGTCGAAGTTTCGAGAGTGTCTAATGAGTATTGCGATGCCGACAGGCTTTCTCCAATATTGTTAGTGATAAAAGTTTCCAATGCTGCAATAGTTCCTAAGTTTACCGGAAAACAATATGGATAATGAATCAATCCGGGCAGTTGAGTTTCCAAATGTCCCAGTAAGTTCAAATCGGCAGAGTGAAAGCGAAAGAAATCACTGCTCCAGCCTTCCATAATAATCAATACAACATTTGGAGGGTTATTTTCCAGAAATGAATCAATAAGCGTCGTTTTTTGAGCAAATAACGTAGTCGTATCATCTAGATTAGCTGTTTCCCAATCTTTTTTAGCATCCTCAAGCGATGAATATCCATAATCTTGTAAAAGTACCTTGGTATTGATATTTGCACCATTTTTTGCCCTGTCAACCAATGTTCTTTTGAGACAGAACACCCCATTTGGTGCTACATCATTCACAAATAAGTTTACAGAAAATTGCAAATCATTTTTGTTGAATGGAAAAATTGTTACAGAACCACGAGCGCCTAAAAACAATAAACCCAGCGACAGAATAACGATACCAATTTGTACTAACGGTTGGGTTATTTTATTTTGTGTTTTTCTCGAAACCAACACCCATCTTATTATTTTTATCCAGACATATAAGAAAACAAGAAAAACAAGAAAAACTGTAATGGTCGGATAATCGGACCAAACTGATGACATCACATTTTTTGTACCATCTTCTACAATTCCAAACAACCGACTGTCGAAATGACTTTGAAAATTGCGGTAGTAAAAATAATCAATAATGTTTATCCAGTAGATGACAACAAACAGTAAAGTTGAATATATACAGGTAAAGACATACAAGAAACGATCGTATTTACTTATCCATTTATGATTAAAGCATGCAAAACTCAATAAATTCAATGCAAATAACGGAATTAACATGTAACACAGCACCACCGTATCGCAACGGAAACCTTGCCAAAAAGCCTTTTGCAGATCATATTTGTAATTTAAAAAAATATCACTCAAATTACCGTATGAGAATAAGAAAAGAAAACGAAAGATTAAAAACACGACTAATAGAAGTAAGTATATTTTTATATATACTAAAAGCCTTTGGCAAAAATTAGAAAATCTCATTTGTTACTGCGATAATTATTAATCTATTGTTTATTGTTGTTCGGAAAGTCATAACTCAACACGTCCATCTAACATATGTATCGTCCGATCCGTTATGGAAGCCAAATGTTCATCGTGAGTAACAATCACAAAGGTCTGGTTCAATTCTTTTCTCAGGTCGAAAAATAATTGATGCAACTCTTCTTTATTATGTGTATCCAAGCTTCCTGAGGGCTCATCTGCAAAAATCACATCCGGTTTATTTGCAAGGGCACGGGCCACGGCAACACGTTGTTTTTCTCCTCCTGAGAGTTCGGACGGCTTATGGTCCAAACGATCTTTCAAACCCATAAAATCAAGAATTTCCTTGGAGCGTTTTTCCGCTTCTGAAGCTTTCGCTCTCCCTATAAGCAAGGGAATCATCACATTTTCCATGGCTGTAAATTCCGGAAGTAATTGATGAAACTGAAAAACAAAACCGATATTTTTGTTACGAAAATTGGCAATATCCTTCTCTTTCATCCTATTGATATTGGTTTTTTCGTAAAAAATTTCTCCGTTATCCGGCCTATCAAGAGTGCCAAGGATTTGCAATAAAGTGGTCTTTCCTGCCCCACTGGGACCAACAATAGACACAATTTCGCCCCTCTTAATCGAAAGGTCAATTCCTTTAAGAACCTGTAAATTCCCAAAACTTTTAGTTATTCCTGATGCTTCTATCATTTTGAATTCAGTTTAATCGCTTCAATTTAGGTTATTAACAAGATAAATCAAATGCAAAGACAAAGCTAATAATTTATTTTAAAGAATCTTCAACTCCATCAAAATACCCAGCGGCGTAAGCTGCATGAGGACTTTTATGCCTAACCGTTCCTGCCTGACTGTCAGGCAATGAATCTAAATCCAGATCTAATTGTTCTTTACGAAGAAGACCATCATTGTATCCCTTTTCGTAAGCACATCCAGCACAACGATGCCTACCGGCACCTCCTTGATCGACTGGCAAGTTGTTATACTGTGGATCATAGCGATGTTGTTTTGTACAAGCCATATTTTAAATTATTTAATTTATTCTTCAATAAGTTCAAGTACCCAGTTCGTCCATGAGAGAATAGTAGAAGCTCTACGTCTATATGTTTGCTCTGAATCAATGTTATACAGTTTCGAACTCTTCATTATTTCAACAACTTCTTCTTTTGAGGGAGTATCTCCTTTGTTAAAATATAGTTTCAAGGTGTCCTTAAATGCGCAATGAGACAGTATAAGTTTAACGAATTCTAATTGCCGCTCAATGATGGGGAGGCTAAAGATTTGAAATCCTAGTTTTGTTAAAACACATCCTATTTGGTTGCCTTCCTGCGCATTTTCAATCAGTCCTAAATATTTGGCGGCGTTGGAATAGTAATCTGTTTGGCGTGAATCAAAGTCATAATTTTGGGTAATCTCGTCTTTACTAAGAAATTCTCTCTGCTTTAATAGTTCACATAGATTAATTATACGCTCAAAACTATCTGCTTGCGGGAATGGTAATTTCGGCTCCTTAACTGTCTTTATGCTATCCAATATATTCTGAATAGCCTCAAGGTTAATCGCTCCCTCTTGTACAGCATACTTCTTATGCTGAATCAATCGAATAGAGTTATATAGTTCCGAATCAACAAATTCGTATTCCCTAAGATGGAATATCCCGTTTGTGTACGTTAAGAATATTGGACGTACCTGCTTGGTAATCTTCTTATTCCATAAACGATATGGATAGTATAGCTGACGAATTAGAAAATCATCAGATATATAATTCTTAGCTTCAATAAGACTCAAAGAGTTGTCTCCTTCATATCCCCCATCTATTTCGATCTGGGAATTTCCAACCTTTACCTTGAACAGACCGTTGCCTGAATTAATCTTGAAATCGAATAATGAGGAACTCATACGTCCACTAACAGTTGGCAATAAGCTATCCTCATTAGTGAAATCATGTAGTATTTTCGATACAAAAGCACAGTTTATTGCGGTTGCCTCGCTTGTTATATCCTTATAGTCAATGCTTTCAAGGAATGTTGGAAAATCAATAGGAGCAACTTCTACGTCCTCATTATTGAAGTCGCAGAATGTTTCAAAGGTTCCTATTTCGTAAGTACCTCTAGAAGTTGGCAGTATGGACAGGTTATTATCAGTGAACAATTTTGGAAGTTGAGAACGATGATCAAATTTTGTCATTAAGCGGGCTTCTCTGTATTTGTTTATATCTACAGAGGATATTGATGCACTACCTTTAGATGCGATTTTATCTAAAATTCGGTGTTTTTCAAAAATCTGTTCCCATGCTATGTCATTCTTCGATTTACTCATAGTTTCGTATTAAAAGTTCATCGACTTCTCCCCGTTTTTCAGCATCAACATTAATTGATCGGGTCGCCCTAACTGTGATAATGTTGTAATTTCTATATTGATCTTTAATAAAATCTGATGCGGAGTTTGACAACAAAAACTTTACACCTCTTTTTGTGAGTTCATCACATGCTTCCCGCAATCTAGTTTGATCAAAAATATTCCACCCACCTTGAATATATCCTGTAAAGTTAGAACTCTCAGATATCGGATGATATGGTGGATCTAAATAAACGAACGAGTTCTTGTCGAGGTTTTTAAGCACATCGTCATAATCCCCGGAGAAAATCCGTACATTATTAGAGTTAAGATATGAAGAAACCGCCCTCAAGGCAGGCTCATTAACGATATTAGGATTCTTATATCTACCAAATGGAGAATTAAATTCCCCTGCATTATTTACGCGATATAACCCATTGTAACAAGTTTTGTTCAAATATATCAACCTTGATGCCCTCTGTATCTTTCCTATTTTCGCAAAATCTTCAGAGCGATCTAAGCTGCGGATGTGGTAAAAATATTCCGATTCGTTTTTATGCTTTTTTAGATCTATAATGAGTTCGTCTAAGTTCTCCTTGACTACATTATATACATTTATCAATTCTGAATTGAAATCATTAATAATGGCGTTTTTAGGTTGAATATGAAAGAGCACAGCCCCGCCGCCGATGAATGGCTCAACGTAAGTGTAATTTCTTATATTTTTAGGCATCGCCTCCATAATAGAATCCATAAGTTGACGTTTGCCGCCAACCCATTTTACAAATGGAGTTACTAACTTGTTTTTTGCCATTGCTTTATGATTATTCTATATTTCTATTTTTTCCGCTAAATTACGCATTTTCTTTGACTATGCCATAAAAATAGGCTAAATTTATGATAACTGCATATATTTGACTGACAGCCCTCCAATTACCTCTTAAGACCTTTATTTTTACCTATTTCCGGCTTTGTCGCGGGCTTAATATGCGGTCTTGTCACTTGCTTCAGTTCCTGATATTTCTGTTTAAACCAGTCGATGATATTCTGACAGTTGAGCGATAGTCGGAACTTTTCGGGGTTGCCCTGCACATTAAATAGTTTCAGTTTACCATCCTGTACATTAAAATCTTGGTTGTATTCGGGCGAATGGAGTTTGCCCTTAATGGATATAGTTTCGCCGTTAAATAACTTCTTAATGACTTCTACCGTTAATCCTATGCCCTTACATAGCTGCACTATCCGCAAATGTTCGCTTACCTTGGGGAATACGCCGAAAAATAAATCCATATCTTCCTGTGTCTTGTACGGCTCATAATCCTGTTTGAGTTACTCCAACCGGGATTCCGTCACGGATATTTCGGTTTCTTTCTGCTTGTTGTACTCGTACATATTGAGGAACTTCTCCCTCGCTTCATCTTTGCGGTCTATTAATCTATTAAGAAATCTTCGGATTTGAAATTACAGTAATATCTTCCGTTCTGCGCCGTAAATTTCAATACACAATAATCTGGGTCAGTTACTCCTTTGGGATAATACATCTCATCGCCTTCTCTCCAGAGTTCTTCTTTTGATTTGGAATCTGTCAAAACTTCTATCGTTCCTTTCAGCATAACACCGCGAAAAAAACGCTTGTCAAAAAAATAAATACTGGCTTTCGGATTAGCAAGATACTGTTTCACACGCATAGATGAAGTGTTGGTATGGAAATAAACCTCCTTTATCCCTACTCTTTTTCGTGTCGGAAGCATGGCTTTCATATTCGGAAAACCTTTTTCGTCCACCGAACCGATCATTAAAACACCTGCTTTGTCGATAATTCCTCCTATCGTTTTTGTTGAATCTTTCATAATCATCTGCTTTCAAAATTAGTTGATGCAAATCTATGCAAAGGAAAACATATACATATAATTCAGACAAAGGGAGAAATAACACTTTTCATGGTTTTTTGTCTTTCCTGAATTGCAAAGGGGTGTATCCTGTGTGTTTATGAAAAAAACGAATGAAATAGGAAGACGTTTCAAAATATAGACGTTCTGATATTTCTACGATTGTCAGATCTGAATACAGCAGGTACTTTTTCGATTCGGTTACGAGTTTGTTTTGGATAACCTGCTTAGCGGAAAAGCCTGTACCTCTTTTGACAAGCTCATTCAGATAATTTGGCGTAAGGTGTAACTTTCCAGCATAATATTGGACAGTGTGATTTTTATGGAAATCTGAATGTACAAACTTTAAAAATCTGTCGACATGGGTATGATTATCCCTATTACAGGGCATGTTGTTCTGCTCGGTAAACGCCCTGTCAAGGTATATTAATGCTTGATATAGTAACGCTCTTAGGATATGCTTGTTTTTCACTGTATATTTATCAATCTCATGCTTAATTTGCAAAATCAAAGTATTGATTTGGTCAAATTCTTCCGAAGATAACATAAACCTATTATTATTTCTATTCTTCCTGAAATAAGAAATGTTATCAAGAAAATGAGGGTCGTTGAAAAAGGAAAGAAGAAATTCTTCTTCAAAAATCAATGCATAGCCATTGGCTATATTTTGGGTATCCCATTCTCTAAGTTGATAGGGCAATGAAAATAAAATATTTGTTGCTTTCACATGATAGTTTGTATCATCAATTCTAAAAAAACCTTCTCCCTCTGTGATTAGGGTAATATCGTAATAAGTCAAGGCATGTAGGGGCTTATCGGGAAGGTATTTCTTTACATATTTCAATTCGACAACGTCTATCAGTAGTTCGCTGCCATATTTTGTTTTAAAAAAGTTATATTTAGGAATATCTCTCATTATCATTCAATTATGCTGCAAAAATAATACTTTGGTTGCAAACTCGGGTTCTTTTTGAAAGGGTTATTTTAACCAAGAGTAAGCGGAAACCTTCCATTCTCTTTGCTTTGGTTTTGAAATTAACGAGTTCATATCCTTTCCGTAATCTGCCGTTCAAAGTTCTCTAATTTATGCGATAGAATTTCACATCAACCGTTCGTACATCTCGCAAACACTGAACCGCGAATTCGAAACGAATTTCTACGCATTTATCAATACCTATAGTATACTATATCCAGTGGAATTGATGAAAAAAGCCGGGACGCATAGTCGAATATTATGCAGATAAATCGGGTTTCAAATCAAGGAGTGTCTTTTTTAGCGAATTTAAGAGAGTAATCGGATCAGTTAATTTATCGAATCATGTTATGAGTGGTAGCTATTTTAGCATTCTGTATTGACTCTTGATTCAGACTAATTAACGATATTTATTTACAAACTAATTTTTAATTGTATGAAAAAAGTTTTTTTTGTTGCCTGTTGAAAATTCTCTCGGTAACATTAATGTTTGCACAAGAATCCGGTTCGGATTTTAAGAAGAATGAACTAAGAGAATGGCAAAACTTCGATCGACAATGCCGGCTTGTTTGTGAAATTCTAAAATCAGTATGGATGCCTACAAGAAAGGAGGAATAATATTCAGAATAAAATAAATCACTACCTTTGTAGGATGAACATGAATCAATTACAAATAGAGTTCCCTGCTGAATGGGATTCTCAGAGTGGGGTACAATTGACTTGGCCCCATTCTTGTACCGATTGGAAAGATATCCTGGATGAAGTAACAGATTGCTATGTTTCCATTGCCAAAGAAATTATCAAGCAGGAAAAACTATTGATAGTATGCGTTGATAAACAAGAAGTTATCAAAGCTTTAGGAAATTTAGATCAGGATAACGTAACCTTTCGGGAATTACCGACTAACGATACCTGGGCGCGTGATCATGGAGCTATCTCTGTGAAAGTAAATGGGAATCCATACATTTATGACTTCACATTCAATGGATGGGGAATGAAATTTGCAGCCAACCACGATAACCAGATTACCCGTGAGATATTCAAAAGCAAGACCTTTGCTCCGGAAGTCGGCTATAAAAATATGATGCACTGTGTGTTGGAAGGTGGAAGTATAGAAAGTGACGGACACGGGACGATCCTGACCACATCTCAATGCTTGTTATCCCCAAACCGTAATG
>JAVBTA010000041.1:0-5816 GCA_031556375.1 Bacteroidales bacterium
CAGAACGATATCAAACGATTGTTTTGCTTTTTCGGGATCTCCGAGTCCGAGGTATCCCAGTCCTATCACAAAGTGGCAATGGATCTGATTCCGTTTATTCAGATCATCTTCCCAGATAGCCAGATCGGGTAGGGAGACAGCAAAATAGTCTATTTTACAGTTGTCGGATAAATGTTTTTCACCATGTTTAATTAACTTGTCGAAGCATTTTTCGGCATTATTGTCATTCTCTAAAGCCTTCCAGGCTAATCCCTGGTAGAATATTTTATCGGGTTGTTGATCATTATAGAAGAATGCCTGTTGAGGTTCGGAAGATCCTTTTGTCGCTTTTTCAAACCAATGGCGGGCATTTTCTTCATTTTTTAGTCCACGATAAGCGATGCCTTTATAATAATTGATGTCATTTTCCTCTGCATTAGCCAGTTTTCCTTCTCCCAGATTATGAGGATAAAATTCTGTTTCAGCTAAAAGACTCAGTGCTTTTGCGAAATTGGATTGTTCGATCTCTTTTTTTGCCAGTTCGACAAGGCTGAACGTATATTGTCCGGTAGCTTTTCCTTCTCCACCTTCCCATGGATGAAAATGTCTTGTAGCCAACAGGTCTTTTGCTTTTTCGTATTTCCCCAGTGAATTGTAGAGAGTGACTTTTTCAATGTACAAATCATCCCGTTGCTCTACCAATCCCTGATATTTTTCCAGCAGCTCCAGCCGTTCCTGGTATGGACATCCTGTTTTTTTGTGTAGTTGATCCAGTTCCATGAATATTCTGGCATCAGAAGAATCCAGTTCAAATGCTTTTTCCAGAGCAGTACGTGCTTTGTCTCTGTTATTCAGTTTGTTATAATAAGCCAGAGCCAGGTTCCTCCAAACGGTAGGGAATTGATCATCCAATGAAGCGGATTTTATCCAACAGTCGAGGGCCTCGGGATATTGCCGGGAAGCATACCAGAAATTACCCAGATAGTAAGGAGCTTTAGCATCTGTAGGATTCATCTGCATGGCATCTTGTAGGATATTTACCTCTTCGATCCTGTTTGGAAAACATTTGTCCGGAGATTGCCGAGATGCTTGTTGATAATAGCTTTTAGCCAGTTCAGGATTCCCTTTTTGGGAAGCAAAATAACCAAGAGCGTAGTAAACAATGGGGTATATGGTGCCCTGTGAACCGTGTGTTGAAATATATTCATTTAAGAATTCTTCAGCCTCTTCATACAATCCTGCAGCCGCGAAGTCCAGTGAATATTCGATGTAAGAATGTGCACGTCCTTTCATCAGATCGTGTATTTCATCCATCACTGCTTTTTCTTTTGTGACCAGGTATTTTTCAAAGCGGCATCCCATATTGAAACGATCGATAGCAAGAGAATCTTCTATCCATTTTAATGCTTCATCATTTCGTCCCATTTTTCTAAGAATAGAAGCTTTCAATTGTCTTGCCTTATGATTATGCCAGTTTCTGATCAAACTTTTTTCTACGCACTCCAATGCCTGGCTCCACCGTGTACTGTTTTCGACGCACCGTGCACCCATGCTATCGATCTGAGCCAAAGCCAAATACCCTGCGTCCTGCCATGCCGCATTCCAGGTTGCCTTAAACAGAGCATCATAAGCCTCTTCGTTTTTACCCTGCATTTTCAGGCACCATCCCAGGTTGTAATAAGCTTCTCCGTCGTAAGGATTAGGATTCCGTTCCGTAAGAGTTTTAATCGCATTTCTCAAGTATGGTTCAGCTTTTGCAAATTGTCCCTTACGTATCAGTAAAAGTCCCATTGCGTTGTTGCATCTGACATCCCCCGGTTCGCGCCGTAATGCTTCCAGGTAATAATCTGTAGGATTGTATGTCGCGTGGCGGTATTGTTCCAGGTGTAATCCTGTCAGAAACAATTGTTCTATGGAGTCGATATCTTCCGGTTGTTTCGCTGCTTCTGCCGGGTTTGGAGTCGTTTTATCCGTTTGTTTGTCAGCCTGATAATTCAGTAATAATTTTCCATTTTCTGTGTATAATTCGAATGCGAGCTCTTCAGGAAGTGCATCTCCGGATGGGACCGTTATTTTAAACGGTTCTTCCGGAGAGCAATTGATAACCTTATCTAACAAACCTTTTTGCACACTTCCGCAAGATTCGGGTTTACAATAAAGCTTTACCCGTAAATTTTTATAAATCGATGTTGTATATAGAATGATAGACGTTTGTCCGTCTTTCACATCGATATTGACTATCGCTTCTTTATTTGCATTTTTTACATATCCGACTTCGGAATAAGGCATAAAATACTGTGCCCAGGATTTTTCTTCGTAGGGTTGTAACCATGAGAAATCAGGTTGATTATCGGTATAAACACCCGTCATCAGTTCGATATATGGTCCGTCTTCATCGGTCAGATTCCTGTCCCAGGCTTTACCGAAGTCTCCATATCCCCAGGTCCATTGTTTTTTTCCCGGCGAAACATGATGATTAGCTACGTGTAATAATCCTCCCTGTGTATTTTTCTCATATCCTCCGACAAAATCAAATTTTGATTTTATAGCCATGTAAGAAGTCGGAACAGGGATATTTTTGTACAATGAAATATCGACACCTGCGGAGTAATCCTGTTTGTAATATACTCCTCTGGCAATAGGGAAGTCCGATACATCACGTTTTCCATGATCGAATACCGCATGTACATCGGGTGGAAATACCGAATGATAGTCGTCATGTACTACAACCGCCGGATTTGCCCACCACAAGAACGTTTGTGGCAGAGGAGTACGGTTGTAAACTTTCACTTTGATCTCCAGATAGGCTTTTCCCGGATGCAATGTAAAGCCTTGCATACCTTTGGTACGGAACATTCGTTCCACTTCATTGCACCAAACGGTTTTACTTCCGTCCGGATTTTCTTCTATAGAATATTCTGTCGGTAAAAATGTGCTGGGCCGGTGGTGTTGAGGCCAGTTGAACTCAATACCTCCTGAAATCCAGGGACCGGTTAGCCCGACTAATGCCGGTTTAATCACCTGGTTATAATAAACAAAATGACGTTTTTTAATTTTATCATAAGCCATTTGAACACGGCCTCCCAATTCAGGAAGTATCATGATCTTGATATATTCGTTTTCAAGAAACAAGGCACGATAAGGCTTATCAGCTTTTTCGTCTGAAATTTTTTCGACAACCGGATATGGATATACCGTTCCGCTGCTTCCCTGATAAACTCGTTTTTCCAGGAATAGAGGGTTCTTTTCTTCCTCTCCGATCTGATAAGTTGGCAGCATGATTTCTTCTTCCCAGGCGCGAACAATTCCCCGTTCGGTTGTTGTGGGCCGAATCAAATATTCTGTAATTTTTTCCATGATTTATTTCATCAAATCCTTTTCTATTTCTTCCAGTGATTTTCCCTTGGTTTCGGGTAGTTGTTTTATGATAAATAAAAATCCTAATACACAAATAATTCCATATAACCAGAATGTGCCGTATGAACCTAATCCTTTATTTAATAAAGGAAATGAATAGGTTAAGATAAAACAGGCTGTCCATAAAGAGAAAGTAGCAACGCCCATCGCCATTCCTCTTACTTTTGTCGGGAATATTTCAGATATAACGACCCATGTGATAGGAGCTAAAGTCATTGCATAGCAGGCAATTGCCATAACCACCAGTATTAAAACGAATATTCCTGTGATCTGGAAGTAGTAACAGGTTCCCATAATCGCGTAGATAATAGCCAGTCCTGCTGCTCCGAAAAGGAGTAATGCTCTTCGTCCCAGTTTATCGACGGTGTACATTCCAACGAAAGTGAATATCAGGTTAGTGACTCCTGTGATTACGATGTTGAACAGAATATCGGAGACTCCATAACCTGCTCCGGAGAATATTTCCTGAGCATAATTGAAGATAACATTAATTCCGCACCACTGTTGGAACATGGCAATAACAATTCCGATCAATAATATCTTGGACATTTTTCCTTGGAAAAGCTGTTTGAACCTGAGTTTTTCCTTTTGTTCCGCTTCAGAGGCTTTCATTACTCCCAGTTCCTGTCTTGCATAGTCTGATCCACCAATACGGGTTAGTATGGCACTTGCTTTTTCATATTTATTCCGGGAAGCAAGCCAACGTGGAGTTTCCGGTACGAAAAAGATCATCAGGAAAAAGAATACAGCGGGAACGCCTCCTGCCCAGAACATCCATCGCCAGGCCATCTGACCATTCCATGAAGCAAGAATATCTTCTCCCGGATTAATAGGCTCGGCAATTAACCAGTTGACAATCTGGGCAGAGAGGATTCCTATCACGATGGTTAGTTGATTGATGGACACAAATCGTCCACGTACGTTTGAAGGGGATACTTCCGCAATATACATTGGAGACAGATTCGATGCTATTCCGATTCCGATACCTCCTAAGATCCTGTAGATAATGAACCATTCGATAGTATTGACAATCCCGGTGCCAATAGCTGCCAGTATAAAAATGAGAGCAGCTACGATCATCAGGGGTTTACGACCGTAACGATCGGATAAGCTGCCGGAAACAGTAACTCCCAGTAAACAACCGAGGATAGCGCTACCCATAACCCATCCTTGCATGGATGGAGAGTCTGTAATGTTGAAAAAGACTTCATAAAATGGTTTTGCTCCGCCGATAACGACCCAGTCATATCCGAAAAGGAGCCCTCCCATTGCAGAAACAAGGGAGATCAGGAGCAGGTACGAAGTTTTGTTAGTTGTTTTTTCTTTCATGTGTTAATCAAGTGGCATTTTTACGGGAACAAAAGTACGCGATACTTTTATAAAAAAAATGCACCTAAATATTAAAATCATGTAATATTTTATTAAATTTGCAGAATTAACACATTGAATATCAATGGTTGATTTGTTAACATGTAGAATATTCCTGAAAACATGTAATTACTTGTTTTATGACAACGGAAAAAATCGCAGAAGGATTTAAAGGGGAAAAAGCGATTATCACTCCTTATAATGTTCGGAATTTCCAGGCTGAGAATCCGATATCCAGACAATTGTATATTACTCATATAGGGTATTATCCCCGGGCAAAGTATCATTTCCGGGAAAGGGAAAAAGGTACTCCGGAAAACATTCTGATTTATTGCGAGGAGGGCAAGGGATGGATTATCTATAATGACGAAAAGGTGTATTTGTCTAAAAACCAGGCATTTATTTTACCTCCGAATGAACTTCATGCTTATGGGGCAGATAATTCAGATCCATGGAGTATTTATTGGATGCATTTTTGTGGAGATAATATTTACATGTTTAATTCCATTATTGGTAGAATTATAGATATTGAAGATTCTGATAGCAGCCGGTATGGTGATCGATTTTCGTTATTTGAAGAAATGTATCAAAACCTGGAAATGGGTTATAGTCCTGAAAATCTGGAATATGTCAGTTTTTGTCTGATGCATTTTCTTGCTTCCCTGAAATATCTCAATCAATATCGTGAAATCAAAAAAGTAAAGGAAGGCGATATTATACAAACGAGCATTTTGTTTATGAAAGATAATCTGGAGAATAAAATAAGTCTGGATGATATTGCAAAAAATGTAGGTTATTCAGGTTCTCACTTTAGCAACCTGTTTTCAGAACGAACATCTTATTCTCCGATAGAGTATTATAATCAGTTGAAAATTCAACGGGCCTGTTCTTATCTTCAATTTACCAATTTGAAAATTAAAGAAATTGCGTTTCGTTTAGGATATTACGATCCCTTCCATTTCTCAAAAGCTTTTCGCCAGGAAATGGAGATTACCCCGAAGGAATACCGGAAACGGTATAAATAATTTAACGAAAGTTCGATATAAGGTTTG
>JAVBTA010000004.1:0-130721 GCA_031556375.1 Bacteroidales bacterium
ACAGACTGATTACGAACGTTATTATGTTGTAGTAAGAAGTAACCACAGTGGCTTCCACTCGAGCGCCTATAGTAATCGCGTCAGACTTTGGGTAGCGGATTATTTGCCGACTCACCTGAAATTAGCAGAGTATCCCAACCCTGCGATTGTAGGCAAGACTTACCATGTCAAGGTGGATGGTTATTCGGATGTAACGAAGTATTCCTGGTCATACAGCCAGGAAGGCGTAAGTTTCTCCCCTGAAGTAGGCAATGAAAGAGAGAACGAGACCTGGGCAACGTTTGGAACATTGTCAGCAGGTACAGGAGTCCTGAAAGTCACCATGGCTCACCCATGCGGCACAAGAGACCTGACCCAAACGATCGAAGTTCAATACCCGACAGGCGTAGAAGATGTAACAGCGACAGTAGTTACTGTTTATCCTAACCCGACCTCCGGAATTGTTAAGGTTTCTAACACGCAGTCTAATCAGGTAATCAGAGTGATGGATGTTACCGGTTCATTGAAAGGCGCTTTCAAGGCTCAGGAAGGAACGACAACGATTGACCTGACGGGTTATGCCAAAGGAACGTACATGGTACAATACAATGGCAAGACTTACAAAGTGATCAAGAAATAAGAGTTTCGGAGTTAGAAACTCCGCCGAACAACGGTTGGGCTAGAGTTATAAATATCTCAATCATATAAACTCAATAAGATGGCATGTCGAAATTTTTCCGGCATGTCATTTTTTGATCAGTTTTGAATTTTTTCCTGAATTTATTGTGAAAAAACTATAATTTTGGTGCAACTTTTGCAGTATCGAAGTAGAAGCGTTACTTTTGTATTATAATTCAGATAGAAAAATAGATTATTATGAAGAGCAAACAAACTCTTTGGATTGTAATCATTGCCATATTAGTGTTGATCATCGGCGTTGGTGTATACTTTATTTTACAGCAAAAAAAGCAGATGAGCCTCTTTGTCGAACAATCGGAGTTGGACAAACAGGAGCTGGAAGATGAATACAATCAGTTGTCCCTTGATTATGAAGGTTATAAAATAACTATCAATAACGATTCATTATTGGTAAAGCTGGAAACAGAACAAATGAAAGTTCAACGTTTGCAGGAAGAGTTACGTACTGTGAAGTCGACTAACGTTGCCCGAATCAATGAATTAAAGAGAGAGCTGGAAACCCTGAGAAAGATCATGAGAGGATATGTACAACAAATAGACTCCCTTAACCGGTTAAATCAGAAATTAACGGATGAAAACAAGGAAGTTACGGCAAGATACAGGGAAGCTTCTCAAACGGCAACCCAGCTTTCGAAAAAGAACGAAGAGTTGTCCGCCACCGTGAACCTGGCGTCAAAATTAGATGCCGGGAATGTTTCCGTAACCGGTATTACCAATAAAAATAAACCTATCAATAAGATCAGCAAGATGGATCAGATTGCGATCAACTTTACTATCAATAAAAACATTACAGCTCCTCCCGGGGAAAAAACAATATATATCCGGATACAAAAACCGGATGATGATGTACTGGTGAAAAACCGGAGGGATGTATTCCTGTACGAAAACAAAGAAATCAATTATTCTATAAAAAAAATGATTGAATATACCGGTGATGAACTTCCGGTATCGATGTATTGGAAAATTGAAGAATTCCTTTCTCCGGGGACTTACAGGGTTGATATTTTTGCCGATGGCAACCGGATCGGATCACAGTCTTTCAAATTAGAGAAATAAATAATCAAATATTTTTAGAAATGACGGGCATAATTTACTCGTCATTTTTTATTATTAACTATTAAATTTTTATTTATGAAACAAAAACTGTTTCCAAAAACCGGAAGTAAGTACCGGTTCAGGCGTTTCACAAGGAAAGCCTACAGCGTTTTCAACAGTATGCACAAAGCTGTAAGTATCGGGGTACTGAGCACTTGTACCATCTTTTCAGCTCAGTCTGTGACAACAACAAATCAAAGTTCTGAAAGAGTTTTATCTTCCGATTCAATTCCCGGACATGAACTGGGGGAGGTCACGGTGACTGCGGCAAAAGCGGAATTAACATTGAAACAGGCTGCTAAATTCGTCACCGTTATTACTAAAGACGAGATTGCGCGACAACCGGCCCAGAGTATTCAGGATCTATTAAAAACCGTCGCAGGTGTGGATGTCCGGCAACGCGGCGGCAATGGAGTACAATCGGACATTTCAGTGCGTGGCGGCACTTTCGACCAGATAGCCATCCTTCTCAACGGTGCTAATCTCACCAATCCTCAAACCGGACACTACAGCTTCGATATTCCGGTAAACTTATCAGACATAGAACGTATTGAAATCATCCAGGGGCCCTCTTCCCTACTCTATGGAGCCAGCGCATTTTCCGGAGGAATCAATATTATTACAAAAAAACAGTCCGAATCAAAAGCGTATATCAATCTTGAAAGCGGCATGCACAAGCTCTGGGGAGTTGAAGCCAATGGCTCCCTCAATTCCGGTCATTCTTTCAATCAATTATCAGCCGGATACAGTGCTTCTGACGGATATATGTACAATACTGATTACAAAATCTTCAATTCGCTTTTTCAGAGCCATATCGAAGCCGATCGATCGGATATAGATATTCAATTAGGATTCAATGACAAAAAATACGGAGCCGGCACATTCTATTCGGGCGCTTATCCCGATCAATATGACAATACTCAATCTCTATTTGCTGCAATCAAGGGAGAGACAGGTAACAAATTAAAATTTATCCCGCAATTATACTGGAATCGTCATTGGGATACTTTCCAACTTTTCAGGGATGGCACTCCCAATATTCCTTCATGGTATACAGGAGCAAATCATCACCAAAGCGATGTTCTCGGATTCAATCTGAATCTCCAATACAAATGGAAAGCGGGAATATCTAATTTCGGAGGAGAATTCAGAAATGAAGGTATTTTAAGTAATGTTTTAGGTAAACCATTAAATGAGGTAGACGGAGATTATACTAATTCCGACAATCGCAGCAATATCAGTTATTTTCTCGAACACACTTTTTTACTTAAAAATTTAACTATCGATTTAGGAGTCCTGGCAAATTATAATACAGCGCTCAATGAAGATTTCAATTTTTACCCCAACCTCAACATTTCTTACTATTATTCTAACTTTAAATTTTATGCTTCCTGGAATAATGCCATGCGGATGCCAACATTTACAGACCTGTATTACAAAGATCCATCCCAAATAGGGAATCCCAATCTAACATCGGAAAAATCATCCGGATATGAAATCGGAGGGAAATTCTATAATCCGGCCTTTTCTTTCTATTTAACCGGTTTTTACATGTACGGAAAAGATGTTATCGACTGGGTCAAAACTCCGGAAGAAACTGTATATCAAGCTCAAAATTTATCTACTTTAAATAAATACGGATTGGAAACCGGTCTTTCTCTTAGATTAGATAAATTGCTTCCGGTTCTACAGAATTCCCATTTAGATTTAGGATATTTATTTATAGATCAATCACATGAATCAGGAAATCTGGTTTCTAATTATGCATTGGATTATCTAAAGCACAAATTCACGGCTCAATTAAACCATTCTATATATAAAAATATATCAGCCGATTGGTCATTCCGTTGGCAAGACCGGATGGGTAGCTATACAAAGTATGTCGACTATAAAAAATCTTCGGAAGAAGAATATCCGGCCTATTCTGTTGTAGATTTAAAGATCAATTGGAAATTGAAAGATTTTAAGGTCTACCTCAGCGCGAACAATCTTTTTGATATCTCTTATTATGATATTGGAAATGTACCTCAACCGGGGTTCTGGCTCAGTGGGGGCATTAGTTATATGCTCAGGTAAAAGTTTCCCGATAATCATTTCCCCAAAGCAGTTTTTGCCTTAAGGTCTGATAAAAAGTCTGATTCAATCGCTTGATCACCCCTATCGTAAAATCTGCTTTGGATATGCTCAACTCCGAACCTGAGGGCATGACTACCGAACGTCCATCGAGGGCTATCAAAAAATTATTACTCCGGGCTTCTACTTTTAAATTTATATTAGAATCTTCCGGAATCACTAACGGCCTGACATTCAACGAATGGGGCGCCACCGGCGATAAGACCAGGTTATGAGCCTGAGGGACAATTATCGGACCATCCACACTCATGGAATAAGCCGTCGATCCGGTAGGGGTTGCAATTAATAATCCATCGGCCAGATAAGTATTCAGGAACTCTCCGTTAATAAAGGTATGAATCGTGATCATTGAAGAAGTATCCCGCTTCAGAATCGCAATCTCATTCAAGGCAAAATTTTCAGTACCGATAACAAAGCTGTCCATATCCAACTGCAACAAACTCCTGTTCTCAACCCGGTATCGTCCCGAAAAAACTTCCGACAATGTTTCTCCAATTTCATCTCTGTTGGCATCTGCCAAAAAACCCAGGCGACCGGCATTAATTCCCAGAATTGGGATATTTCTCCTTCCGATAGCCGCAGCTGTCCTCAAAAAAGTACCATCACCACCTATACTTAATGCCAGATCGAGTGAAAAATCCGTTTTCTCATCCAACAATTCCTTATATGCAGGACAATATCCAAACTGATCTGTAAGATATGTATAAAAGCTATTTTCAATATAAATCTCCGAAGTAAATTGATTCAGATGATCGAAGAAATCTTTAATAATTTCCAGATTATCCGATTGATAAATACTTCCAAAAACTCCAGTTTTCATCATTCCGGTTACATTTCAAGATAATACATCAATTCATCCAGTCTACGACGCATAATATCATCGGCAAGTCCCTCTTTTTGTACGTAATAAAGAACCCTGTAATTAAACCGTTCAAGACTTCTCAATACCGGAGAAGCATCTTCCAGATCAATCCGGATCAAAACTACTAATTTTGAAGTTTCAACGACAGGATAAGACATCAGAGACAGAACTTTAGCATTATTCGATTCTATCAAATGGGCTAATTGTGACAGATCATAATCCTGAGAATTCATTTCGATAGCGATCGATGCCCCATGAGAAGCAGCTTGTGTTACCTCTGCCAGTTTATCTACCAAAACAGGTAACGTAATAGCTCCCAAGTATATACCATCTTCTACAACAGGCAATACAGTCAGATTTTCTTTGCTCATCACCCGTAAAACTTCCAAAATAGGAGCCTTTTCATTTACCATCGGAGCATAAATACTTGTATTTTCAATCGGATTATCTATATTTTCCATCAGAAAAACATCTTTTTCCGCGGCCAAAAAAAGATACTTTCCATCACCGACTACAGGAAGATGTTTCAGTTTATAATCCTCCATTTGCGACAGTGAAAAACTCCCGGAATCTTCGGGCTTCAACACCGGAACCTGCTTTGTTAAGAAATCTTTACTCAACATACTGTGATAATTAACACAATTCTATTACTTTTGTGCTTGAATAGTATACTATTCCAGAACAAAATTAGTTAAATATTTATAGAATCGATCACATTTAATAATTTATAATGCAATTATGAGCTTATTACTTTCTATTCAAGACGGAGCAACGCAGGTAGTTCAGAACGTACCCGACCTCACATCCCCCGAAGTACAAGAAGTGAAAATGAATATTTTGGAACTCGCCATGAAAGGCGGATGGATCATGATCCCTATTTTCCTTTTGCTTTTTGTTGCGATAGCTGTTTTCATAGAAAGGTCCCTGGTTATCCGGAAAGCCGGAAAAGAAGATACCACTTTTATGAATAGGATCAAAGATTATATTCATGAAGGAAAAATCGATTCTGCAATCAATTTATGCAGAAATACCAATACTCCTTATGCCCGCATGATTGAAAAAGGGATTTCCCGTTTGGGGCGGCCGATGAATGACATCCTTGTTGCCGTCGAAAATGTCGGACAAATTGAGATTGCCAAACTGGAAAAAGGATTCACCTGGGTAGCTACAACTGCCGGAGGTGCCCCGATGCTAGGCTTCTTGGGTACGGTTACCGGTATGGTTCGCGCCTTCTTCGATATGGCGAATGCCGGAGCCAATGTAGACATCGCTCTTCTATCCGGAGGTATTTATGAAGCTCTCGTAACTACTGTTGCCGGTCTAATTGTGGGTATCATCGCCTTATTTGCATACAACTACCTGGTTGCAGAAGTAAATGGAGTGGTTAATAAGATGGAATCCCGCTCAATGGAATTCATGGATTTGTTGAACGAACCGACAAAATAACAAACCATGGCTCTTAAAAGAAAAAAGAAAATATCGGCTGAATTCAGTATGGCATCCATGACGGATATGATCTTCCTTTTGCTCATATTCTTTATGATAACATCTACTGTTGTGGTGCCTAATGCAATCAAAGTGGTACTTCCACAAAGTCGCCAGCAGACATCGGCCAAGCCCCTTACACGGGTCACAATCGATCAGGATCTGAATTATTATGTTGCCTTCGGAAAGGAAAAAGAACACCAGGTTTCTTTTGATGAAATCACTCCTTTTTTGCAGGGTTGTTTCAATAAGGATCCTGAAATGTACGTTGCACTTTATGCAGATGAAACTATTCCTTATAAGGAAGTCGTGAGAGTATTGGATATTGCCAATCAGAATAATTTCAAAATGATACTGGTTACACGTCCGAAATGAAATATTCAAAAGAAAAAATATACGGTTTCACAGGTTCAACCATTTTTTGCCTGTTAATTCTGCTTCTACTTTATTTTATAGTGTTAAGAACTGAGGCTAAAATGGGAGAAGAAGGGGTACTGGTCAACTTCGGGAATGTCGATTTGGCTTCCGGAACTTTTGAACCCAGATATCAGGGAGAAAACAGGGAGGTTATTCCGCAGGAAGAGACTGCACCTCCGGTTCAACAGCCTCAACATCAACCGGCAGAGGCTCCTCCTGTAATAACTCAAAATAACGAAGAAACCGTTGCAATCGACGCTGCAAAAAAAGAGCAGGAACGAAAAAAACGTGAAGCTGCAGATGCAGAACAAAGACGTATTACCGAAGCCCGGAAAAAGGCTGCGGAAGAACAACGTAAACGTGATGCGATCAATAGCCAGGTCTCAGGAGCTTTCGGAGTTGGGACATCCAATCAATCCAGTCAGGGTACAGGAACATCCGGAAGCGGAAACCAAGGTAGCCCCCAAGGGAACTCCGATACCGGAGCTTATACTGGCGTAGGCGGTTATGGAGAATTTGCTCTTAACGGACGATCATTAGGTTCGGGAGGTCTGCCCCGACCCAGTTATTCCGTTCAGGAAGAAGGGCGTATTGTTATCAATATTACTGTCGACCCAAAAGGAAATGTAATCCTGGCCGAAATCGGACGAGGAACTAATATTGATAATGACACTATGAGAAGATCTGCTCTGGAAGCAGCTAAGAAAGCTAAATTCAATTCTATTGCAGGTAGTAATAATCAATCAGGGACGATTACGTATCGATATAATTTGAAGTAATGGGAACTCCCTTTAACTCCCTCTAAATTCATCATCATGAAAAAAGTCTTTGTTTTTCTAGCCAATGGTTTCGAGGAAACCGAAGCTGTCGCGACGATAGATATTCTTCGTCGCGGAGATTTAAACGTAAATACTGTATCGATCTCAAGTGACAAGCTGGTTACCGGAGCTCATGATATTCCGGTAATGGCAGATATAACTTTTGAGGATGCAGACTTTTCAAACGGATCGATGCTTGTGTTACCCGGAGGAATGCCGGGAGCAAGTAATCTGAATGCTCATGAAGGATTAAAAAATCTTTTATTATTTTATTTTGAAGCAGGCAAAAATGTTGCTGCAATCTGTGCTGCGCCTTTGGTATTAGGAGGATTAGGTATCTTAAGCGGAAAAAAAGCGACTTGTTATCCAAGCTTTGAACCTCAACTGACCGGAGCGGAAGTTACCACCAACCCTGTAGAAAAAGCAGGTACTGTAATCACAGGAAGAGGTCCCGGATATGTTATCGAATTTGCTTTGGCTCTCGTTGAAGAACTACAGGGGAAAGCTAAGGCTGAGGAGGTTAGGTCTGGATTATTGCCATAAATTAAGCGACTTATCTTCAAAAAAAGACTTTAAGGCACTTACATCCCTTAAAGTCTTTTTTGAGTAAGTATGTGTTTGCGACTGTTGTTATATTATTTAGCGTCAGCTGTATCGTAGCTTTTCTTAACTAATGGACAAGCCAATAAATAGTCTAAACTACGCTTTACACTCTCAAACGGAGAAAAATTATATCTTTCAACTTCTACGATAATATGTTTTGCTCCTGATTTTTCAATGTTATTGAAGATCGCATCAAAACCAACCATTCCACTTTGGCCAAGTTCTTTATGATCTTTGATGTGCAATAATTCAAAGCGATTCGGATATTTTTCGAAATATTCAACAGGTGATTGTCCACCTCTAACTACCCAATATACATCCATTTCGAAGAAGACCAAGTCAGGATTGGTGTTTTCCACCATGTAGTCGTACATCTTCACTTTTTTATGGTTTTCTTCTCCTTCAACTTTAAATTCGTATACTTTTTCGAGTTCAAAAGCATGGTTGTGATAACCAAACTTCATACCTTGAGCTTTACATTTTTCACCTATTTGATTGTAATAATCGCAATAAACTTTCAAACCTTCCAAGGTTTCTGGAGTTGGCATTGAAGGAGTTACAATATATTTCATTCCTGCAGCTTTGTGAGCAGTAATACACTGATCCCACCATGCCCATACATCGTCCCATTTAATTGAATCAGGATTAGTTGATTCCAAAGCTTTTCCTGTATGGGAAGAAAGCACTTGCAATCCGGCTCCTTCAATCGCTGCTTTATATTCTTCAGGAGTTTGTCCATAAAATTTACCATCTCCATAATTAGCCGCTTCAGTAGTAGTATATCCCATCTCACCCAGGACTTTAATCGATTCTGCAAATCCTGAAAAATCTTTCTTGATACTATCTCTTACAGAATAAAGCTGGATTCCAATGTCTTTTTTTTCTACTTTAGGCGTTTTGTCTGCCGGTTGACAAGAACACATCATTGCAATGACAAGCAATGGGCAAAAGAGTTTTAATGTTTTCATGCGATTAATTTAATTGTTAACACTATATTTTTTTTAGTAAATTCTTTTTCTACAAGCTACAAAGATACAATTTTTTTGATAATTCAACAGGTTTATTTAATTTTGTAAGACATTTGATAATTTTATGGAAAATTTGATATTTCAGCGAACGGAATTACTTCTGGGGCAAGAATGTATGGAACATTTGTCCCGGATCAGAGTGATTGTTTTTGGTGTAGGAGGAGTCGGCAGTTGGTGTATAGAATCGCTTATCAGATCCGGAATACTAAATATAACTATTGTTGATTCAGACACAATTTGTGCCTCAAATATCAACCGCCAACTACATGCAACAACTCAAACGATCGGTCTGTCGAAAACAGAAACGATGAAAAAACGGTTGCTGGAAATCAATCCGGATGCAAATGTATTGGCTCTGGATATGCGGTATGATGAAAGCACATCATCTTCTTTTAATTTAGGGAGCTATGATTATATAATTGATGCTATCGATAGTTTGAGTTGCAAGGCTCATCTTATTCAGACAGCGACAAATACGACGGCGACTTTTTTCTCGTCTATGGGAGCTGCTTTAAAACTAGATCCATCCAGGATCAAAACCGCAGAATTTTGGAAAGTATACGGTTGTCCTCTTGCGGCTGCTTTGAGGAGAAAACTGCGAAAAGAAAGAATGCAGACAAAGAAGTTCACCTGCGTTTTCAGTGACGAATTACTTTCAAATCAGACGGAGGGTAATGCTAATGGTACTGTCATGCATGTAACTGCTACGTTTGGTCTTACCATTGCAAGTTTGGTCATCAGAGATGTTTTCAAAAATTATTCAGGCTTAAAATAACGTGAGTTGGAAGAATAAAATTCGGCTTTAGCTTGCCGCAGAGCGGCAACGTCTTAGCAGCCGTGGACGCTAGTCCACGACCACATTTAAACTTTTATGTTATATTTTTCCGAGTATTTCATCCAGTGCCACTGCCAGTCCGCCGACATCTTTTCCTCCTGCCGTTGCAAAATGAGGTTGTCCGCCACCGCCACCCTGAATTTTTTTAGCAGCATCACGAACAATCTGAGACGCATTCAAGCCCTGTGCAACCAGATCATCACTGATCATAAGTGTCAGCATTGGTTTCCCTTCTGATTCAGTTGCCGCAGCAAAATACATCTTTGAAGGGAATTCTCCTCTCAATTGGAAAGCAATATCTTTAATGGCCTCCGCAGGGAAAAATCCTTTGCAAACAAGCACAGTAACTCCATTTATTTCCTTCTTATTTTCTATAATGGATTTTTTCAGAATCATGATCTTTTCTTTCATGATTTCTTCCATTTGTTTTTTCAATTCAACATTCTCTTCAATAAATTTACGGATGGCCTGAACAACATCCGGAGCATTATTGAATAATGAACGGGTCTCACGAATCATGTCCTGTTGCAGGTAGAAAAAATTCTCACAGTTTTCTGCCGTAATAGCCTCAATACGACGTACTCCCGCAGCAATAGAGCTTTCTCCTACAATCCGGAACGTACCGATACAACCTGTTGCTGAAATATGGGTACCCCCACAAAGTTCCAACGAACTACCAAAACGAACTACCCTGACATCATCTCCATATTTTTCACCGAAAAGAGCCATTGCTCCCATGGTTTTCGCTTCTTCAATCGGCACATGACGTTTTTCATCCAGTGATATATTTTCACGGATCTTAGCTGTCACTAGTTTTTCTATTTCACGTATCTCCTCATCGGTCACTTTCTGGAAATGAGAAAAGTCGAATCTCAACGAATCCGGAGAAACATACGAACCTTTCTGTTCCACATGGGTTCCCAGGACTTCACGTAAAGCCTCGTGCAATAAGTGAGTTGCGGTATGATTACATTCGGTTGCACGACGTTTTTCTTCATTAATTTTTGTTTTGAAAACAGCGGTCACATCCGCAGGAAGTTTTTTAGATAAATGAACCGCCAGATTATTTTCACGTTTAGTATCAAAGATCTCGATACTATGTCCTTCTTCATCAATAAACACGCCACAATCGCCGACCTGGCCTCCCATTTCCGCATAAAAAGGCGTACGATCGAATACTATCTGATAGAATTCACTATTTTTTTGTTTCACCTGACGATAACGCAGGATTTGTGAATCCGCTTCAATCATATCGTATCCTACGAATTCAGGGTCACCTTCTTTCAGAACTACCCAGTCGCCGGTCTCAACTGATGCCGCATTACGGGCACGTTCTTTTTGTTTTTGCATTTCCGTATCAAAACCGGCTTTATCAACCTCCATTTGATTTTCACGCAGGATCAATTCTGTCAGGTCAAGAGGGAATCCATATGTGTCATACAAAGTAAACGCATTCGTCCCGTCAATGATTTTCGATCCTTTGCTACGAACTTCATCCATGGCTTTATCCAACAACTTGATTCCCGTCTCCAAAGTACGAAGGAAAGAATCTTCTTCTTCTTTTATTACTTTTTCAATCAGGGTTTGTTGAGCCTGTAGTTCAGGATAAGCATCTCCCATTGTATCAATAAGAGCCGGGAGCAAGCGGTACATAAATGCCTTTTTCTGCTCGAGGAATGTATATCCGTAACGTACCGCACGACGAAGAATACGACGAATCACATAACCGGCTTTTGCATTCGAAGGCAATTGTCCATCTGTAATAGAAAATGAAATTGTGCGGATATGGTCGGCAATCACACGCATCGCAATATCTTTCTTTTCGTCTTGTCCGTACGTGTTTCCGGTTATTTCTCCAATCGACCTGATAATCGGTTGGAAGACATCGGTATCGTAATTCGATGTTTTTCCCTGGATGGTCATGCACAAACGCTCAAAGCCCATTCCGGTATCGATCACCTTTGCAGGAAGTGAATCAAGTGAACTATCTGCTTTTCTGTTATATTGCATGAACACAAGGTTCCATATTTCAATCACTTGCGGATGGTCTTTATTAACCAATGTAGCGCCATCGATTTTAGCCTTTTCTGAGTCAGGACGGTTATCTACGTGAATCTCTGAACAAGGGCCACAAGGTCCCGTATCCCCCATTTCCCAGAAATTATCTTTCTTATTTCCGTTGATGATACGGTTCTTTGGCAGATAATGTTCCCAATATCCGGCAGCTTCATCGTCACGGGATAATTTTTCGGCAGGACTACCTTCAAAGACAGTTACATATAATTTATCCGGACTGATCTTCAACACCCCGGTCAGATATTCCCATGCCCAATCGATAGCTTCTTTTTTGAAATAATCGCCGAACGACCAGTTTCCAAGCATTTCAAACATGGTATGATGATAAGTATCATGTCCAACTTCTTCCAAATCATTGTGTTTTCCGCTTACGCGTAAACATTTCTGAGAATCGGCAACACGCGGATATTTTACAGGGGCATTCCCTAGAATTACGTCTTTAAATTGATTCATTCCCGCATTGGTAAACATCAATGTAGGGTCGTCCTTGATCACCATCGGTGCGGAAGGAACTATTTTATGGCCTTTTGATTCAAAAAAATCCTTAAATGATTGACGAAGTTCTTTAGCTGTCATGTTATTTTTGTTCTATTATTGTTTGTTTTTTAAAGGAATTTGAGGTTAAATGGAGCCTAAAAGAGCCCAAATCATGGCAGTTAAAACCTCCGCACGTTTTAACTTTTGCAACCCCTTTTTTAATTCTCTGCAACTCCCTTTAACTCCTTTTCTTGGAAATTAACTTGCAAAAGTACAGCAAATAAATTACTTTTGCCATAATAAATTACTGATTTTTAATTAATGCGTAATATTTTTTACCGGTACAATCCACAAACATTAAGTTTCGAGCGTGTTTTCCCTTCCTGGAAAAAGCGCATAGCATCAGTTTTCAGACATTTGTTCATTGGTGTGATTATCGGTGTCGGCTTATTTGCTTTTGCAATGTATGCTTTCGACTCTCCACGTGAACAGCAATTGAAAAAAGATAATAAATTATTAAAAACTCAATATAAAATTCTTTCCCAGAAGCAGAATGAGACTCAGAAAGTATTGGATGACTTGCAACAACGCGACAATCAACTTTACCGGGCAATTTTTCAAGCAGATCCTATTCCTGAATCGATCAGGAAACCGGGATATGGCGGGACTAACCGTTACGAGCACCTGATGAATATGCCAAACTCTGATTTGGTAATTTCTGTCACCCAGAAAATGGATATGATCTCCAAGCAATTATATATCCAGTCTAATTCCTTCGATGAAATCGCCAACATGATCACAACCCAGGAAGATCGTCTGAAATGTATTCCGGCTATACAACCGGTAGCAAATAAAGACCTCAAGAAAATGGCTTCCGGGTATGGGATGCGTATCGACCCTATATATCGAACTCCCCGTTTTCACTCCGGCATGGACTTCAGTGCAAAAACAGGTACGGAAATTTATGCGACAGGAGATGGTGTCGTGGAAAAAGCCGAAAGATATTCGGAATATGGTAATTGCGTCGTTATCAATCATGGATACGGATACAAAACGCTTTATGGCCATTGTGACCGGATCAATGTACGAAACGGACAAAAAGTAACCCGAGGTGAAGTAATTGCATATGTAGGCAATACCGGAAAATCAACAGGACCGCACTTACATTATGAAGTAATTGTAAGAGGGGAATATGACAACCCTGCAAAATATTACTTCATGGATCTTACTCCGGAAGAATATACCCGGATGATTGAAATGGCGGAGAACCATGGACAGGTCATGGACTGAGGAGGGAGTTAAAGGAATATTAAAGATGAAGAAGTTTAGGCAAGAAAAAATATTTTATTCGATTAGTGAGGTAGCGCAAATGTTTGACGTCAATGAGTCATTGTTGCGTTACTGGGAGAAGGAATTCCCATCAATTAATCCTGCGAAAACGGCAAAGGGTACACGCCAATATCGCAAAGAAGATATCGAAGCCGTACGCCTTGTATATCATTTAGTTAAGGAGAAGGGACTTACCCTTGCCGGAGCAAAACAAAAACTGAAAGAAAATAAAGAAGACGTTGTCCAAAATGAAGAAATCATTTTCAGACTTAAGAATGTACGGGATGAATTAGTTGCACTCAGGAATGAGTTTGATGAAATGGAGAAGCAAATGCCGGAAATAAATTAAAAAAACTTGGCCTGTATAGGCATACAAACAAATGTGCATGCGAAAATTTTTCTTCTCATTTTGATAAAAATTAGGTTACAATTAACGAAAATTTAAGACTAATTTAACTAGCTTGACCGGATAATAAGTCAATGGAACACAAAATTAGTCATTTTAAATGGCAAATACAAGAAACGTAAATGTATGAATGTTATTTTTTTTGCACCTTCTTTTCATAATTTAAAAATAATTATATATATTTGTAACGATTATTGTAATCACAGATGTGCATAATTTAGAAATATCTCAATGAAAGTCTCTTTTAATAGGGTTCCTACAAGTTTATCGATCAAATTTAACACTTTAAATTTGGTTGGTTCATTCTTTAAATTAGAGAGAGAGAGAGAGACTCTCTTGTACGCGCGCGTTAAGTAAGCATTTTTTTTTAATTTATAACTACATAGCCTATCCAAACTCTAAGAGTTCGGATAGGCTTTCTCTATTTGCCATTCCCCTCTACATGCTAATAAGAATTTAAAAATCAACTATATATAAAACTATAAAATTATGGCAACAGAAACTGTATTTTTAGACGAAGGAGGCGTAAAAGTCACAAATGCGCGTTTTGTAGTATTTGGCAAAACTCATGCATTAGCCGGGGTAACATCAGTAAGTTCTTACAAAATAAGTCCAAACAGAAAGGGCCCTATTATTTTAATAGTCATTGGATTATTATCGCTTGCGATAATAAAAGAATATGCTTTTATTGTGATTGCTCTTGGTATTTTATGGTGGATATTACAAAAAAGCACATACAAAGTACATATAGAAAGTGCCTCTGGAGCTTTTGATGCACTGGAAAGTCGGGATGAGTCATTCATTGACAGGGTTGTGAATGCTTTGAATGACGCAATCGTACATCGAGGATAAATTAAAAGTTGGAAATGAAACTCCGGGCACAATTCAATACACTTCGGAGTTTCGTTGATTTTATATCTATGAGAATTCTGAATATTCTCAGAATGAAATTTCAATAAATATGATTAAATACAATACTCGTTTTTTTTCTGGTATATTATTGATTCTTTTTTTCTTTGCTGGTTGTTCAAATCATTATCAAGAGGATTTCGACAAGGCTCTTAACAGGGCAGTAAAGAATAATGACGTAAAAGAAGCTCAATGGAAGAGTCTGTTGAAAATCCTCGATACTGCTGTAGACAACGGAGTTACCTTAACCCAAGATGTATCCACAAAGGAAGAATTAATCCAATACATCTGGGAACACTATCCAGATATAAATGGAAGTGTTACAGATCTTGTACGTAAAGTCACAAGACTTGACACTCTGAATATCTATCTGGAAAATTCTGTCAGTATGAAAGGGTATTTTCCTAAAGGAGGTAACCTGAAATTCGCAGAACCTATAATAGGGCTCTACAATTTAGGAGGAGAAAGTGCAGCAATTCAGACTCTCCTCGTGGGAAACGATATCTTAAAGAAAGATCCTAAACAATTTAGAAGTGAAATCTCTAATGGAGACATTGCCGTGGGTAAAGAGTCTCCATTAGCCGACATCTTTTCAAGAATCATTAATGATACGGAAGAAAATGAAGTTTCATTCCTGATTACGGATGCCATTATGAGCGGAAGCAATAAAGACATTGCCAATAACAGGGAATATAACTATGTTCACCGTGCCGAATTACGTCAAGAGATCCGCGAGACATTTCAGCAGGCCAGAAAGAAAAACCTATCAGTATTGGTTTATCGGTTTGAATGTCCCTTTAAAGGAATATATTACGATTATAAAAATGCGCATAAAGAGATCTCCGTATCTAACAGACCATATTTTATATTTGCATTCGGGAATCAGCAACAACTGAACATTGTAATGGAAAATGCACGGAAAGAACCGGATTTTAGACCAGATGATATGATGTTTGTGGGACAAAATTATAAAACGGTCGACACATATAAAATTAAAGCAATAAAAGGGTCTGAATATACTCCGAACAACGTAGGAAAAGCAATCGAATATAAATCTGTAGCAACACATGATGCGGAAATCGGGATCAATGTGAATTTAGGAAATTTACCTTCCTATATGCAAAAAATAGAATTTATTAAAAATAATTTACGATTGACAACGATAGATACTTCAACAAAAAAAGAAATTGACTGTACAAATTTTCTAGATGATGTTGAAGAAACAGATTCCAAAACGAAAGAATTTATTTTCAGGTTACTCATAGACAAGAACTTTTTGCTGAATCTACCGCAAGCTATCACACTGAGAATAGGTTCAGAACAGGACTCCTGGTATAAAACATACTCATTGGAAAAAGATGATGACATATTAGCCAATGATAATAAAACTTTTTCTCTGGATTATCTGATTGAAGGTATTCTTTTAGGGATGGAAACTGAAAAACTCCCTGACATTTTAAATATAAAACTAAATATAAAAAAATAAAACGATGAATTGGTTATTTTATTTGGTTAGTGCCTCCGGATGGGCAACCGGAGATCAATGGGACCTACCTCACAATTTATGGTATGAGGGGCAAAATGGGTATTTGTACGGAACCTTATTTGCCCTCGCTATCGCATTTCTATATTGCCTTTTTTATTTTAGAATTTTCTCTAAGATGGCGAAAGGTATTCAACTTAAGATCGGGAACTGGATGTTTTTTATGATTTTATCTGCTATATCAACTTTTGCGATCACGTTCCTGTTTGCAAAAAAAGAGATTGTAAATTTTGCTGCTGCAAACGAATATTTCACAGAAGCAAGTCAATATCGGGATATTTTGAATTCGGGAACTCCAGATATGTGGATGTATGCTGCGGAATGCTCCTTGTTATGTTGTTTATTCTATTTTTTGCTATCATTTCTATTGAGGATAAATACAAAAGGAATGCATCTACCTTTTTCAACAAAAACAAACAGACAACGGATTTCCAAAAATAAGTAAATTATGGCAAAAACATTTGTTTTTTTTATAGGAGGAACAGGAGCGCGGGTACTACGCTCATTGACGATGCTTTTGGCTACGGGAGTTGAGGTCGCTGATACAATTGTCCCGATTATCATTGATTATGATGCCGACAATGCCGATTTAACCAGAGCAAAAGAAATAATTAGCCGATATCAAAAAATTCATCATGCGGTTTATTCGAAAATAGGTTCTTCTCACAATGAAAAAAATACATTTTTTTCTACAAAAATTCAAACTATAGATGATGCTTCTAAAAAGAAAAATGGAGAATCAGATGGTAATAGATCTAACAATTTTTGTATCACTTTGTCTAATGAACAAACGACATTCGGACAAAAAATAGGATTCGATGATTTACCTCCGAAAACAAAAGATTTTCTTTCTTTATTATATGACAACTCGCCATCCAATAGGATTTCCACAGAATTAAACCTGAATATTAAAGTCGGATTTAAAGGAAATCCGAATGTGGGTAGTGCTATATTCAATGAAATTATGGAGGATCCGGCAATTAAAGATAAGTTTATCGGCAGCTTTAATGAAGGAGATAAGGTGTATATTGTTGGCTCTATTTTTGGGGGAACCGGCTCCACAGGTATTCCACAGATTATTATGAAATGCAGGGATAAGAACAATAAAAACAAGCAACTTCAGGAAGCCCGAATAGGAGGATGTATTGTACTACCCTATTTTAAATTAGAAAATGGAGGAGACAAGAGCGCTATTGATAGCAGTGTTTTTATTTCAAAAACGAAAGCAGCTCTTCAATATTATAACAAGGAAATTAATTCAAAGGTAGACCGGTTATACTATGTGGGAACTACCCGGTTTGGGAATGCAATTAATAATAATGATGGAGGAAAAGAACAGTCCAATGATGCCCATCTTATAGATATGATATCAGCAATGAGTGTCATTGACTTTATCTCTGCAGGTGAAACTGATGGTAAATATTTTGAATACTCGGTTCCGGATTGTCGTGGAGACATATTTGACTTAAGCCTTTTTGGTGGAGTAAATAATGATTTCCTCTACAGGTTGAACAGCTTTACCTACTTTTGGAAATATTATAAAACATTTATCAAAACAAATGGATTTAAAGGTTCTAATCTTGATAAGGATTTATTCAAAGGGGCGAACGTAGAATTCAACGAATTTATCAAAACTCTTGATGAATTTCTCCTGTATAATAGTAATAGCAGTAAACAGTATAGTTATGAGTCCTGGTTAAACGAGATGGCAAACAATAAGTCAATGATATTCAAACCCTATCAATTAGAGAACTCTATTAATGATCTGCTAGTGGAATCCGAATTAATTAAAAACCAAAAGATATATAACAACAGTCTGCTTTTTGGAAAAAATCAGATCGGAGGTTCGATGGACACTTATACTTCCAAAACAAAAAACAAAGCATGGGACAGTCAGACCAAGTTTATTCTGGCATCTTCGATCGCTTGCAACGAAGTGGCCGAAAATAATCGTAAGTAACTAATCCTGAAAAGATAATAATATGAGTTATATATTTAGAATTTATGAAAGTAACCAGGGAGACAACTCAGATAAACTAGGTTGGATCAGTGTAAATGACGGTTATAGCGATGGGGTCATCTCAGGAAGGATTAAAGATGAAAATGCAAGTGGAAAAATAGGCACTTCTATCCCGACTCCTTTAGCCCGACTCTACTTGTTTAATACAGCATTTAACATTGCCAATATAGAAAAATCCGGTAATATCTCCGATAGCTATAAGGAATTGGTTTCCGATTGTTTGGATTTATTACAGTTTTTGTATGAAAAAGGGAAATCAAGAGATTTGGAGATTATTGAATGGAATATCAATACCGAGATTCCAAAACTTCTTCAAAGTAAAAAACAAGAGCATCAATTACTAGCACAATCTCTTAATATCGCTTTTGGACAAACCTCCGTGGAAAATGGGCCTAAAACGCCATTTTCTGCACTAACGAAAATATTCATATTCAAATATAAATACGTCAAAAATGACAGAAAAGAGGAAATCATTCTGGGAGGAACATCTCCGTTTACAATGGTATTCACATCTCCTAACCTGAAAAGGGAGATTGCTGAGAATGAAATTACAAATCTCTTCACCGACAATGAAGGAAATCGGTTATTCGCTTCAAATTCGAGGTATTACCGCATGATTGATGGCAGGGGAGAAGAATTTAAAAGATACTTGTGGCGTTACCGGTATCAGTTTCTGAAAGAAAACTATATTGAGAAAGTGCTAAATAGCAATCCTCCGTTCAGAACTTTTTTGAAAGATAACCTCGAGGAATATTATGATGGTTATACCGAAAATGGGGTAAAAATAAGGGATGAAGAAAGACCCCATTTCGATAAGTATTATGCAACCATTCAATATCAGGACGTTGTCCCAGTTATTTATGACGGAATGCCATTGTTTTATGACAATGCTCCGGTAACCATAAACGGAAGTGAATTTATCTTAAAGGACTGTAGTGATCGGTATAAGCAAATTCCCGGCTACGGAGACTTCGGAGCTCCACTGGCCCTCTGTAAAGGAACACATGGATATAATTACCTGAAAGCCGGACAACCCTGGGATTCCAAAACAATAGTTATAGATCCCAAAAACACACCTCTACCAAAGAGAATGCTACCCGCACCAGGAACTGCGAGTGATTCCGAACTGAATTATCCTTTTGTTACTATTGGTGATTTTCTGGAAGAAATTCTTGTGGAAATTGGCTATGAAATTGATTCCAAGCATTTTTTTTCTATAACTCTTAATGGTAAATATTATTTATTACCCGTAAAGAAAGACTTCTTTATTTTTTATAGTCGTGACCAATTAAAAAAAATGCTGGAAACAAAATATGATGAACGGGAAAACTCGGTTTCTGTCACTCTCAACATTCCTATTTCGGGAGGGACACTCCCTTTCAAGCGAGAATATAAAAAAGACACATCTTACCCGATTATAAACCTGGCAGGTGAGGAAGCCGGATTTGGGATGGCTGTTTCTCCATTCTATAAGTTAGACAGTGAGGGCGGAAACTGTATATATGATGTTCAATTATATGTAAAGCCGGCAAATCAGGTGAAAGATATCTGTTTGTCATTTTATGACATTGATAAATTAGCTATGGGAGAAGATACCGAAACAAAACGGGTTGAACGGACTGAATATAATAAAAACCATTCATACTATTACTCACTTAACAAACCTTTCGATCTGATTGTGGCTAATTTTATTATAAACAATTCCGGAAGTGAAGTTTCTCATAGCGTTTTAATTATTCCGGAATTTGAAAAAAAAGGATTCGGGGGTAAAGATTTTATCTTTGGGATTGACTTCGGGACTTCAAATACGCATATTGCATACACCAATGATGATGGTCAAACCATAAATTCTTTCCGGATTTCTGAAGAAGCGAAAGAGCGACAAGTCGTAACATTACATACGAAACCTGACAAAACAGGTGACTTTCAATGGTTTTATCGAGAATTTGTACCCGTAGACGCAACATATCCTATCAAAACCGCAACGCTAGAAAAACGAGGATTTAAAGTAGTTTCTGGGCAGAATTTATTTTCACAGATTAATATTGGATATTTGATTGAAGGTGAAAAATTTGCCCTGAATGATTGCTATAATTACGAAACGGATTTAAAGTGGGCTTGCCAGAATGATGTCACAAATGATGTCGCTAAAAAACGAATCAAGGCTTTTTGTGATCAGACCATACTGGCTATCAGAAATAAAATGGTATTGAACGAAGGAAATCCATCTACGATTAAACTGGTTTGCTTTTTCCCAAATAATATGATGGATGATCCGAAAAAAATATTTAAAGATGCATGGATTGACTCAGTGAAAAGGATTTTAGAAGATTTTAATGTAATCAAAGAGTTTTCGGAAAACGGATGTCTAAAAGAGGAATATGAGGATGTCGTTCCATATTATGCCTTGGTAAAGAATCAGACAATTCAAAGTACTCAGAACACTTTGAATATTGATATTGGAGGCGGTACCACAGATATTTTTTATTATGCAAATGAAATGAAAAGAGGGTTCCGGATGTCTGCATTGTTCGCTGGGAACGATATTTGGGGTGATGGTGTGTTAGGTTTGCATCACAAGGAAAATGGATTTATGCTTTTAGGTAAAGACGAAATTGAAAAAAGAAAACCCCGGATTGAAGAGATGACTTATAATCGCTATCTGGATTATTATAAATTTACGAAAAACTCTCACGATTTAGTCAGCTTCTTCTTTAAATATGATGACGCATTCGGTTTCTCTGATATTATCAGATCAAATATCGGACTAAGAACTCTTCTTCTGATCCATTATTCATCAATTATTTATTACATATGCAATGTCTTAAAAAAGAAAAACATCAGTGTTCCTTCTGCTATAACCTTTACAGGAAAAGGAAGCGAGTATATCAAACTGATTTCTACAGATAATTCGACAATTACAAACCTCACCCGCTCTTTGTTCTGTGCATTTATGGGACAAGAGAGTAACAGTGTCAGCGTGAAGTTTGTTGACCGACCTAAAGAATTAACAGCAGAAGGAGGAGTCCTGAGATATTGCACCTCTTATAGTCAGGTCGTTTTTGATAAAAATAATGAAAACTGTGAGGAAATTTCCGTATCAGGAACAAAAACGGATTCAAAAAACGAATACAAACATGGAGACGTGACTGTTCTGAATACAGAGTTGATGAAAGATGTTCTTGATAATTTTGAAAATTTTATAACTCTATTGTTTAATACAAAAGAAATAAAATCTTCATTGGTCAGAACATTCAATTTCTCAGAAACAGACACCATAAATATCCGACAGATAATGAAATCTGCAGAACAGAGCTACAAAGAATCTTGCAACTGGTATCAGGCACAGCACAAGAAAGAGGCCTCCGTGCTCATTGAAGATTCGAAAGAAACCTTGTTCTTCCTGACTCTTAAAGATGCTATTTTTCAATTATCCAGAGATGTTGCAAAAGAGATAATTAAAAGATAAATCAATTCAGATTTTAAAAAGAAAAATTTAACTACTTAAAAAATCAATAAAATCATAATGAGAAAATACCTCATATTTTTAATATTCCTTCCGGCTTACACAAACCTGTTCGCTCAGGAAGCCGGGGATATTACCAGAGACTCGGGATGGAGTGCGCTAGGAACAATGCAAATCATAATCGACATCCTGATTATTGCGGCGATTGTTTTCTTATATATCAGACAGAAAAAGATACTGGAGAAAAACGATTCGGAAAATCTATTGCTGGACATGAAAAGTGATATAAAAAACAACTACAAAGACACAAATAAAATACTGGATGAGGTAATCGTTAGATTGGATAAACTGGAGAACTCTTGTGATAAAGATATATATACTACCGTCCTGAAAGAAAAAAGTACAGACCAAATATCTAATCAAAAATTATCTACCCTTACATTTTCTCCCCAAAAGTATTATGGCAATTACAACGAACATTACAACGGATTTCTTGCTGATAAAATTACACTAGAGAACACCGGGAAATGTTTTGTGTTGACACAAACCGGAGAAAAGACAGCCACATTTGAACTTTGTAAGGTCAACGGAAATTATCATGAACACGTCATGGCGTGGGACTACAGGATCTTTCCTCTTTGCGAATGCATCGAAGGTTCTATTGAAGATGACATGGAAATCGAACATATTACTCCAGGGGAACTGGAGCTAAATAATGGCATCTGGATGATGAAAAATAAGGCTAAAATAAGAATTAAATAACCATGAACGAAAAGGTTTGGAATAGTAATCTGGTAAACGAAATCCGGCGATTAGCAATCAAGAATGTTTGTGTGTATGACCAAAAGAGAAATACATTTCATTTACCAGAACTGCAAACTACAAAAAGTGACGATGCTACTATTTTTATAAAATACAAGGAAATAACGGATTCTGACAAAGAAACTCAGGAAGCTAATTTCAGTTATTTTGTCCGGGAAGTTCTGAAAGGAACCAAATTATCAGCGAATAGTAAAAAAATAGAATCTTCCATATCCGACTTCCCCGCATTACAACATATTGTACTTTGTGAAGAAGGAAACCGGAGGACTGAATTATTATGTATTGGCAATGAGGATTTTGTCGTTTTAGATACAAATAGAAGCGGAATAATTCCGGATGACAGACTGAGAAGTATTACGCGACCATGGAATATTGGCGAGCTTATTAAATTTGATATATTTCGGAATGGTGCTAAATATTGCCCAGAAGGACTTCAGAATGAATTTCAGTATGTATTTGTATCAAAAAAGATAACTTCGATAGAATTATTATCGCCTTCTGAAATCCATAAAATTATAGACTTGAAATTTATTCCTGCAAAATTTCGCGAAATCCCGAACAATAGGGATATCAAAGAAACAATGGAATATCTCGACACCCTCAACACTGACCAGATCAATGAAAAATATAAAGAATGCCTTGTGTATGTAGGCCGATTTGGAGTCAGCTCATATACAGTAAATCTACTTATCGAAGTTAAAAGACGGGTGCGAAATACCAATTATACTTACGATGTTGATGATTGGATCGAAAATATTTCCGAATCACAGAAAACGGATATAGAAAACAGAATACGGAAACAGAAAGAAAGCGAAGTCATTAAGCTGCAAAATGATTATACAAAATCTCTGAAAAACAAATTGCAACAAGGGCGTTTCCTCCTTATATTTAAACGATCCGGATACTATACAAAGCAGGCGGAAAAAGAGCTGAAAGGTATTAGTGATGCTTTGGAACAATTGGCTAAGGAAGGGTATTGTGTAAAAGACTGGGCTCAAAGTCAAAAGAATGATTACCTTAAAAAACATGAAGCAAGTAAAAGAGGGAATCTCATAACTGGACTTAAATTCATGGGAATCACTGCTGCTATCATCCTTGCTACTGTCGTTTTTCTACAGACAAAAAACGGCATAATATCTTTTAATTCAGCAATAAAACAAGCGGATCTTCTAAAAGACGAGAAGAAATACACTGAAGCAAAAGATACCTATACCCAGGCTTATCTTGACTTTAAACCGAGGCTCATGTCACTGACAGTTAAATTTAAATACAATTCCCGCATGGATGATGTGGAAAAAGCTATTGATGAAGATGTAAAATTGGGAATAGAAACAATTAATACATTATTGAAAGCAGATAAGGGGATATTCAAGAATGAATCTAAGGAATTGTTATTCAAACTATTAGATCTCCGCCCGACAAATAAAGCCCTGTTGGAACTAAAAGAAAAATGGTTAAAACAACCTAATTAACAGCTTAATAACTCATCATAAGTAAAAATACATATTAAAACTTATTATTTGAACATGAAAAAATATCTGTTACTATTATTTCTGACAATCATTTGTGTTACAACAGCATATTCCCAAGAGGATTATTTAAGAAAAGGAAATCAGTGTTACACTGCAGGGAAATATTCGGATGCAATTGATAATTATGCAGCGACATTAGCCTTGATGAAAAACAAAGGGGTAAAAGAGTCTTCCATGGAATATAGTGCTGTTCAGAAAAAGGTACTACATGCAAAGCAATGCATTGAATTATGGACTGCTGCTGATAATTCATACAAACGTGCTCAGACAGTAAACGATTACAAATCCTGCAAATCACTGTATCAAAAAGTTTTATCGTACAACAAATCAGATTATTCTGCTGCAAAGAAAATTCAGGAATGTGACGAGCAAATAGAACAGATTAACAATCGGGAAAGAGATGATAATCTTTGGAGAGAAGTAACGAGGATAAATACTAAAAATTCCTATCAGAATTATTTGGCGAATTTTCCAAAAGGAATACACGCTAAAGATGCGGATAAGAATATAAAAACAATGGATGAAGAGGATCTGTGGAGAAAAACAATGCAATCAGGAACGGAAGATGCATATAACGAATATTTAAATAGTTCAAAATTGAAATTATATATTTCCCAGGCGGAACAGGAATTAGGTAAAATCAAAGATAATCAACTCTGGAATGCGATTTCAGGTAGTACTAATATCCAGGATTTCTATATCTACCTCAATAATAGTAAGAATTTATACAAGCAACACCAGGATGAGGCCAATGCAAAGGTTTATACTTTATTAGCCCAGGAAGCCTCAGAATCAGGCAATATCGATCAGGTAGTCGAAAATCTGGATAAAGCAATTGCTTTGGGAGTAAAATTAGATGATCAAACGTTTGATACCTATCAGGCAGCTAAAGAACAACAAGATTATAATAACTTAAAAAAAGAACCCAACCTGATAAATACAGGTAACTTTGTCAAGAGTTACCCTAATAGTCGTTTCTATGGAGAGGTTTCTGACATGTATGGTAAACTTCTGAGTGATTCATTTACAACGAAATCTACTTTGTCTGATTTTGATAATGCACTTTCATATGCTCAAGGGAAAAGTGCACGTGAATACATTAACAACAAGATCTCGTATATAAAGAAACAACAAAAACAATATGCCTCTGATCTTAGGCAACGACAGATGGGATATTCTTCATGGTGGGATGGTAGAGTCAAGTTAGGACTCGGTATAGAATATGAAGTAATGGAAAGTGATGTAATCAGCCCACTTTTAAACCTTAACTTTGGTCGGCATACAGATTTATTCAACGCTTCTATCGGAGTACAATACTCGTATCTGACCGATTGGGATCTTAATTTTGCTTCTGATCAATCTTCTGACCTTATCTGGGTGTCAGATCCTACTTTTAAAATGCAACAATTGAATTTTCCATTATTGCTAAAATTTAATCTATTCGGGAATTCTAACACTAAGTTCTTTGTATCTTTTGGAGCCAGCTTTAATTGTAACCTAAGCGCCAAATATTGTTTCACAAATGATGATATGGAAAGTGTTGAAGTAGATAATGATAAATTTATTAATAAAACTAATATCTCAGGAATAGCTCAACTTGGCATTGGTGGTAAGTATTGTGATTTTTCTATTTACTACAAACATCATATTACATCTCCACTCAACAAAGATTACATAAATACATCTGGGGAAACTTTTTTGACGGACAAACTGGATGAAAAAGGACGCATCGGAGTTTCACTAAAATTTTATATTCCTTTATAATAAACCGAAAACGAGATGAAACACCTCACTCTTATTCTCATCATCATTTTACTGATCGGTTGTAAAAAAGAACAAACGTCTCAACCGGAAACCAATCAGCCTGCAGATCTGTCGGTCGAAAGATTCTCTATAGATACGGTTAAAGTCCCTGCTACACAACTGAAAGATATTCATTTTACTATTGATGAATCTATTTATCCTGAATTAAAAGGTCTGGAAGACGAATCTTTTCAAAATGAGATGAATGAATTGTTCCGTAGTAAATTTGACTCATATGTAAGCTCGTCCAAAGATGAGGCTAAATCATTTGCTGAATCATACCAGAAAACTATAGATGAGGAAGGTATTGACGATCCGATGTGGAAAGAAAGTCTTTCAATGAGTGGAACTGTAAGGAGTTCATTTGAAATACTGAAAAATGATAGTGATATTCTCTCTATCGTTCAATATTTTGTGATAGAAGGAGTCGGTGGTGGAAACAATTGGGATCCTTCATCCTCAATTGTGACTTGTGATCTGAAAAACAAAAAGATCCTGAACAGCTATGATCTGAATATGTCTTTAGACAAATTGGGACTGATCAACTTAAGAATAAAGTTATATTTCGATTCACTGTTCCCGGATGAGAAAGGTGCAATTAATTACCCTTTAGTTAATGAGTCTGGATTTAAGAAGCTAGATTTTGGTATTCAGGGTGATAGTGTTGTCTTAGCAATCAAAGCTTATCCATATTCCCATGCATCTCTTGCTACATACATTATTCCTATTGACAGATGGAGGACAGATGATGCAATCATCGGGGAAAATGAAAACCTGGATGACTTCATTTACAAATTTTGTACTGATAAAAAATTTCAACTTTCCAGAGTCAATTTTCCTGTTGGTGATTGGTTAATGTTTATTGAAGGCCCCTGTCCGGAAAACGATTCTAATTATATAGAAACTCCGGATGGATGTTTAAAAAAACACTTATGAATAAAGACAATTGGAAGTATATTATGAGAGAGCAAGTAACGCCATTTGAAAGACTTGCCGGAGATAACTCTATTGCCTATTGGGATAAAAAAAATGACACCCTGGCTGTATTTATCAGTGGTTGGGTAGAATCGGAAATCACTTATTCCTACACATTTGGAAAGAAAAATGGGAAATGGTATCTCACGGAACGTTACGAAACTCCATAACATTATTATATGGGAATAGGTTATTCACTCTACCCTATTCACATTCTTAACCCCTTTGATCTTCTGTATCAGATGACACAATTGATTTATATCATCCACATCATGTACTGAGATCTCAAATCTTCCGTAAAACATTCCGGCTTTCGATTCAATCTCCAGCTTATGGATATTTACTTCAAAATCGGTCGAAATAGCCTTCGTGATTTCATTAAGGATCCCGACCCTATCCAAACCTCTCATTTCTATAGTGGAAGGGAATGAGAATGTCTTATGTCCGGCCCACTCACAGGAGAGAATACGGTCACCGAAATTGGCTTTCAGTTTCGTTCCTATTTCACAAGCCCGTTTATGAATGATCAGCCGGCCGTCGTCATTGATAAAACCAAATACTTCATCCCCGGGAATTGGTTTACAACAATCTGCAACCGTAAATTTTTCTTTATATGATTCCTCCTCGAGAATATAGGTTTTCTTCCGGTCTATTTTTTTAATATCTATCTGCTTATTTTCCTCCAAAAACTCTTCCTCATTCTGTTTGGGTACCACAACATTCATCATCTGTTTGGCATACTTGAAAAAGACATTTTCAGATTTTTCTTTCAATATTTTCCGGGGATTTTCCGGTAAGATGACCTGGTTTTCTGCTATCGCATAATACATATCGTCTTTTCTGGGAAAATCATAATAAGCTGCAAAACGATCTAATACCGAAGGATGAGGTTCAATACCTGCTTTGTGTAACATCTCTATCAATATCTCTTCTCCTTTTTTAACCTGTTCCCGGCGTTGCTTACGTAAAGAGACTTCGATCTTAGTACGGGCTTTAGCGGTAGTTACAAAGGAAAGCCAGTCTTTCATCGGCGCCCTGGACTTTGATGTAAGGATTTCCACCTGATCCCCGCTGGACAGCCTCTGACTTAATGGTACTAAGCGGTGATTCACCTTTGCTCCGATACAATGATTCCCTATATTAGAGTGTAAATCATATGCAAAATCCAATGCTGTAGCATTTTGAGGTAACGTCCTGATTTCTCCTTTAGGTGTAAATACAAATATCTCAGAGGTAAAGAGGTTCATTTTCACTGTATCTAGGAAGTCCATCGCATCCGGATTCGGATTTTCAAGAAGCTCCTGAATTGTACCTATCCATTTATCCAGCGCCGATTCTTCCTCGATATGTTCTTTATATTTCCAGTGTGCGGCGAGACCTCTTTCTGCAATTTCATCCATCCGCGAACTGCGTATCTGCACTTCTATCCATTGTCCGTTCGGCCCCATTACAGTAAGGTGTAAGGCCTGATATCCATTGGCTTTCGGATGACTTACCCAGTCGCGGATACGATCGGGACGAATTTTATAAACATCCGTTATCGCAGCAAAAATTTCCCAGCAAATCTTCTTTTCATCCATATCCGGTTCGGACTTGAAAACCACACGAACAGCAAAAATATCATAGATATCTTCAAAGTCCACATTTTTAGTTTTCATCTTATTCCAAATGGAAAAGACTGTCTTTACCCGGCTCTTCATGTCGTACTTTATTCCCAAAGCATCAAGTTTAGGACGAATCGGAACCTCAAAACGTCCATAGACTTTTTCTCTATCAGCTTCTGTCAATTTTAATTTATGGCTGATTTGCTTGTATTCATCCGGATGCTCATACTTAAAACTCAAATCTTCAAGCTCGGATTTAATTGAAAATAATCCTAAACGATGTGCTAATGGAGCGTAAAGGAACATAGTCTCCCCTGCAATTTTATATTGTTTGGCAGGTAGGAGCGATCCCAATGTACGCATATTATGAAGACGGTCCGCTATTTTAATCAATATCACACGAATATCGCTTGCCATTGTGAGAAGTAATTTCCGCATATTCTCCGCTTGTTGCGAAGCTGCTTCCGCAAAAATCCCCCCGGCTATTTTTGTCAAGCCATCTACAATTTCGGCTATTTTTTCACCAAAAATATTCTTAAGATCTTCTACGGTATAATCTGTATCTTCTACGACATCATGCAGCAAAGCGGCACTGATAGAAGTGGAACCGAGTCCCATTTCGTCACAAACAATCATAGCTACAGCTAAGGGGTGAGTTATATACGGTTCCCCCGATTGGCGCTCCACTCCCTTATGGGCCTGGTTGGCAAAATTGAATGCTTTATTTATTATTTCAAGCTTTTGCCTATGCTTCGAATTTTTATAACTGTCGAGGAGCTTTTCAAATTCTTTTTGAATCATCGCCTCCTCATTCTGCTTGTGTTTGGTCTCTTTTTCGTTGTTCATGAACTGTCAATACAGATTAAACACCCTTCGGAATCTTCAGAGTCTGTCCCACTCTTAAAGATGAGCTAGAAACATTATTAAACTCCATTATATCCTGAGCGCTGACTCCCGAATATTTTTTTGCTATTGTATAAAAAGAATCTCCTGACCTCACCTTATACGTTGAATAAGTGCTTCCAAGAGATTTATTGATTGATTCTCTCGATGTTTTTGCCGTCGTCTTATTCTGAGATGACTTCGTTTCCGGTGTGGCTTTGGATGCCGGTGAATTATTCAATGCGTAGCCTCCATTATCCACATAAATCGTAAGTACACGTCCGGACGACACCCTGTTTGACTTCATTCCATTCCAACGTTTGATCTGGGTTGAAGTCACACCATACTGATTAGCGATTGCCAACATTGTTTCTCCTGACTTAACTTTGTGTTTTATTTTTTCCTGATTAGAAACTCTGTTCTTTGTCTTACTTGCAAACAACTCATTTGCACGATATTGTGCAATGGAATCTTCCAATTGAACAAAGCCATAAGCATATGCCGCCGGTAATTGCAAAGCATAAGGTTTTGAATGTCCCGGAATTATATCCCTGCGATATTGAGGATTCAAAGCACGAAGTTGTTCTTTTTCCATTTGCATTACCTCTGCGATCTGATCGAAGTGGATTTCCTTATTAATCATCACAGTATCGGTAGAAAGAGGAAGGTTGATTTCTTTAGGATAGAGATTATGTTCGTGGTAATAAGACATTACATAGTTAACCGCGATGAATAGAGGCACATACATTCGCGTTTCAGATGGAAGATAGGGATAAATTTTCCAGAAATCCTTTTCTCCCTTTGCCCGGTTAATCGCTTTATTTACATTACCCGGACCGCAATTATAGGAGGCGATCACTAAATGCCAGTCGCCATAAATAGCATACATATCCCTAAAATAACGGCAGGCAGCTTCTGTTGCTTTGAGCGGATCCCGTCGTTCATCGACCAGACTATTAATTTCCAAACCGTAGATTTTACCTGTCGGAAGCATGAATTGCCAGATTCCGGAAGCACCCATACGGGAGTATGCTGAAGGATTTAACGCCGACTCTACGACGGCCAGATACTTCAGTTCCAGGGGTAGCTGGTAACGATCCAGGATTTCCTCGAACATTGGAAAGTAAAAATCAGACCAGCCCAGGACATATTCCACCAGATTACGTCTCCGGTCGGCATAAAGATCTATACAGGAACGTACTGTTTCATTGAACGTCATGGGTATCATCCGTGGAAGTTTGGCCAGGCGTTCCGCGTAGATAGAATCGCTGGTTACAGGATTACCTTTATCCACATGATCCTGATGCTTATTAGTAAAATAACTGTTGTTCCAAATTGACAATAAACTATCAACATTCATATCCAGGCTCTCAGGGATGAATGTATCACCTTTAATTATGCCAACAGTATCCGATTCCGCGTAGGCCGAGTCCTGAACAGAAACTCGTTTGAGCTCCTCCCAAAGGGTGACTTGCGCATAAATGGCGCTATTCACCACAATAGAGATAATCAATAATACTATTTTCTTCATAAACTTATATTTTTAGGATGACAAGCATCCTTGTTTAACCGGTATTAAAACTTAAAGCTACATTGTAGCCCTACAGAGCGGGAATTATAAGCCGATTTATCAAACAAAACCGGTTCCACCCTCATACCCAGATCCTGGCTGATATCAAAGTCAAACAACTGAGCATCTACATAAGCGTCTATTATTGTTAAGGCATAAACTCCAGCGGTAATGAAGTAGCTCAAATCCCTGTAGCGACGATAAAAATCCTTTCCCCGTTGCAGCGTGTTTGTAAAGTTCGCTTTATCAGACGAGGTCCATGTCGAAATATCGGCACTCTTACTACCTTTAAAACGAATCCATGAGTTTGTTGTCGGATCCGTATCTGTAAAATCGCTGTAAGCATGCTTATATTCGCTATACTGATTACCATTCCATGTCATAGCGTATATACAGCCCAGAAATCCGCCATAAACAAGCGGCAATTTCCAGTATTTTCGATTATAAATTTGTCCCAATCCCGGACAAATCGCTGAATATATGATTGCTTTTGTCGGATCAGGTTTAAATTTAGGCTTAAGTTTTATCGAAGATGTATCGATTTTACTTGCGATAAATTTTATATTTGTCGAATCACTCGAATCATTCGCATTGATTATCAGAAGACTATCATCTTTCGAAATATAATTATTCTCTTGCGCCCTGGTTTGAAAGGGTAGCAAGAGAATAATGAATGATATGATTGTTATAACGGTCTTCAATAGAAATGACAACTAATTAAACCTGCTAAATTAGTTATTATTTTTTTAATGCATCGAATTTTTGGATAATTCTTTCCAAATCTTTATCCGTTTCAAAAGGAATCGTAATCTTTCCCTTTCCTTTTTCATCACAGGAAAACTGTACTTTAGTATCGAAGAATTTAGATAGGTGTTCTTTTAGAAGTTTGTACTCCGCAGGAGTTTTTGATTTTTCTTTCTTTGTTTCTTTTGCAGGTGCGTCGCTGTTAAGATCGCGGATAATCTCTTCCGTACGTCGCACAGAGAAACCATATTGTATGATTTGTTCATAAACCATCAGTTGGGTTGCCGGGTCTTCAAGTCCTAACAACGCTTTGGCATGTCCCATATCGACCTTTTTATCTTTGAGTCCCATTTGAATTTCGGCAGGAAGCTTCAACAATCGAAGGAAATTGGCGATCGTAGCACGTTTTTTACCAATACGTTCACTCAATTTATCCTGAGTCAACCGATATGTATCGATCAAGTTTTGAAAAGCCAAAGCAATTTCTATTGAGTTCAGATCTTCTCTCTGGATATTCTCAATCAGAGCCATTTCCATCACATTCTCATCACTGGCCTTTTTTACATAAGCAGGAACAGTCGCCAATCCGGCGAGCAGAGATGCCCGGTATCGTCTTTCCCCTGAAATAATCTGATATTGTTCGGGAGCCACTTCCCTCAAGGTAATCGGCTGAACCAATCCCAAAGCTTTGATAGAAGCCGCGAGTTCTTCAAGTGCTTCCTGATCAAAAACGGTCCGGGGCTGATCCGGATTCGGGGTTATCTTAGACAATTCCACTTCATTGATAGAAGAAGTTCCGTTTGTATTCAGGTCTTCCATCGTTATCAGCGCATCCAAACCTCGTCCTAATGGTGATTTATTTTGTTTTGACATATATCTTTTCTTATTTATTTTTCCGGATTAATTCTTCTGCCAGTTGCATATGATTGATCGATCCTTTAGAATCCGCATCGTATAGTAGCACCGGCTGTCCGTAACTAGGGGCTTCACTCAGTTTGATGTTCCGCTGGATCACCGTTTCAAATACCAGTTCCCGGAAATGTTTCTTAACCTCTTCGTAGATCTGGTTAGCCAAGCGCAATCGGGAATCGTACATAGTCAGAAGGAAACCTTCGATTTCCAAAGAAGGATTCAGTTTTGATTTTATTATCTTTATGGTATTCAGCAATTTACTAATACCTTCCAAAGCAAAATATTCACACTGAACAGGAATGATAACCGAATCAGCCGCTGTCAGAGCATTTACAGTAATCAAACCTAATGACGGCGAACAATCGATCAGAATATAATCATATTTATCTTTTACCGGAGTCAACGCTTCTTTCAAAACTTTTTCCCTGTTTTCGAAGTTAAGCATTTCTATTTCAGCACCGACCAGGTCTATATGAGAAGGAATAATAAATAGATTATCCACTGCGGTTTTAACTGTTGCCGTATCTGCCTCAACTTTATTGACAATACATTCGTATATTGAATTTTGTACTTCTCGTATATTGACCCCCAATCCGGATGAGGCATTAGCCTGAGGATCGGCATCGACAACAAGTACTTTTTTATCCAACGCAGCCAATGACGCAGCCAGATTGATAGTGGTAGTTGTCTTTCCAACCCCTCCTTTTTGATTTGCCAAAGCAATTATTTTACCCATTGTATTTCAAATTTGGATGCAAAAGTAATGTTTATTGGGAAATGAATTTGTTTATTTTGGTTAAACTGTGTTGTTGTTGTTGATAAGTGGGGATTATTGTTAATAACTTTTGCGGGAAAAGTTGTATCTTTGTGGAAAATTGAGGGAAATACAAACTATGCTAAACGGAAAAGAAAAAAGGCCATTGATATTGATCAGCAATGATGATGGTTTTGATGCAAAAGGAATTAATGAATTGACTAAAGCTATAATGCCTTTAGGGGACGTCGTTGTGGTAGCTCCTGATGGGCCCCGTTCGGGAATGTCGAGTGCAATCACATCCATTAAACCTCTGCAAATTAAGCCATTGGAAGACAAACCAGGGTTAAAGATCTATAGTTGTACAGGGACTCCGGTCGATTGTGTAAAACTCGGGATTAACGAAATATTAGAAAGGAAGCCGGATTTGGTAGTCACCGGTATAAATCATGGCTCTAACGCTTCTATTTGTGTTCTATATTCAGGAACAATGGGTGCTGCCATTGAAGGTTGTATATTTGGCATCCCTTCTATCGGCTTTTCATTAACAGATCACCATCCGGATGCCGATTTCAGTAACACAACTCATTATGCAGCCTTGATCAGTAAAAAAATACTTATGGAAGGTCTACCTCAAGGAGTTTGCCTGAATGTTAATGTTCCGAATGTTAAAAACATCAACGGAATAAAAATTTGTACTCAAACTGAAGGACAATGGATAAAAGAATTCTATACCACTGAAGAAAAAGGGGAAACGCAATACTGGTTAACCGGAGATTTCGACAACTTCGAACCTAACAACACAGAATCCGATGAGTGGGCCCTGGCTAACGGTTATGTCTCTGTCGTTCCAACTAAGATCGACATGACCTCTCACGAGACGATAGAAAAATTAAAACATTGGGAACTTGTAAATGAAGTACTACATAATTGCCGGTGAAGCCTCCGGAGACTTACATGCATCAAATCTGATGAAAGCCCTGAAAGCAACCGATGCCGAAGCGGATTTTCGTTTCTTCGGAGGGGATCTTATGTCTGCTGTTGGAGGTACGTTAGTAAAGCATTACAGAGAAATGGCTTTCATGGGTTTCATCCCTGTATTGTTAAACCTTCGGACTATCTTCAAAAATTTGAGGATCGGCAAAGAGGATATCCGTAGCTATCAACCGGATGTCGTGATACTTATCGATTATCCGGGATTTAATCTTAAAATAGCTAAGTTCGTAAAAGAACAGCTCTCGATACCTGTTCATTACTACATTTCTCCTAAAATATGGGCATGGAAAAAATACCGGATTAAAAGTATCCGGAAATACATAGATAAAATGTTGTGTATCTTACCTTTTGAGGTAGATTTTTACAAGAAAAATAATTACGAAGTTACCTATGTAGGTAATCCGACTGTCGATGCCGTGGCGGAACGGGATCATGCCTCAGAAACTACGGAATCATTTATAGAACACAATGATCTGGAAAATAAACCTATCATTGCTCTTTTGGCCGGTAGCAGGAAGCAGGAAATTAAAGATAACCTTCCCGCAATGTTAGAGGCTGCCTCAGCTTTTACCGGTTATCAGACGATCATTGCCGGGGCTCCGGGAATAGACAAAGATTATTACAGAAACTATACCGGAAACTACCAACCCCGGATAGTATTCGGACAAACTTACCGGTTGCTGCAACAAGCATCGGCCGCCTTGGTCACATCCGGCACTGCGACTCTGGAAACCGCATTATTCCGTGTTCCTCAGACAGTTTGCTATGAAACACCTATAAAGCATATCGTAAGTTTTGTATTTAAAAACTTTTTTACTACGAAATACATATCTCTGGTCAATCTGATTGCCGACCGGACTATCGTTCAGGAGCTTTTTGCAGCTTCTTTTTCTGCTCAAGCTATAAAAAATGAATTAGGCAAACTACTGAACGATAAAGACTACCGGAACTCTATGCTTCAGGGATATGATGAAGTTATTAATTCATTAGGAAAACCTGGCGCTTCAAAACATGCGGCTATTGAGATCTACAATTCTTTAAAATGGGATACTCAATAAATAATATAAAAATTATCGAGGGTACAAAATCTTTCAACAGCTTTTTGTTTTATAGAGCACCATTACAGAATTGGGTGTTGATATAAAAGTGTTTCTAATGGCATCAGATCTGGTGATCAGGGCAAACTAAAACCGAGAAATGAAGAATGCCTCAAAAGTCTTGATTGCTAATACTCGGAAACGATTAGTCATCATTTGAAATATACCGTCCAAGAAAAAATCCTACATTATTGAGTTACAATTGAGTTACAATTCAAAGAAAGAAAATCAAAAAGCATTTATTATCTTTGCAAAACATTAATTATTAAATAACAGGAATAAAATGAAAACTAAACTTTTAACAGGAATTGCGACAACAATGTTTACTGTAATTATTGGATTAAATGTAAAGATGAACTCTCACGAAAATAAATCTGTTGATTTAAAGATTACTGGAGTTGAGGCTTTGGCACAAAGTGAAAATGGCGAAGGAAGTGGAGTCACATCATGTACTGTGACACATAAATGTTGGGACTGGACTGGATTTATTGAAACCGGGGAGGTTAGTTGCACTGGTTCTCATTGCGAAAGGGGATCTGACTTTTGGTCTGGTAAGGGATGGGTAAAATGTGATGGAAATAAGACATCATGTTAAGGAGAATAATACTTTGCGTTGGTATTTTATTTGTTTTATTCTCTTGTAAGAAAGAGAAGTTAGACAAAAGTCCAAAACAACTTCAGATATTCTCTTTTAAAGAAGAATATCCGGATTCATCTCTTTTCTCTGATATAAAATATATGTCGTTTTATAAAAACGACATATATGCCTTAGACATTAATCGGCGGGATATTGCAGTTTTTAACGAAGAATTTGAAAAGTTTCACACTATCGGAGAGCCGGGTAATGGCCCAAAAGAATTAACATATCCATGCGCATTTTACATTGATTCTGATACAACATATGTATTGGATGGTGGTTCTAGGAGTGTTAAGAGTTTTTATAATGGTCGATTTGTTAATTCTTACAAATTGCCAAGAGTTAATGTTGGCAATTTCTTCATTAAAAATAATGATTTTTATTTCTCCTCAGTAACAGATAGTTCCTTATTTATCATTATACCTAAAAATACCTCTGATGATGTGATGTACAAAACTTTCGGGAATCCTGCAATTTTTGAGACACAAAGGAGAACCATAATGAAAAATGAAAGGAACATATTTCTAAAGGAGAACTTCATGTACGCGGTGTCTGATAATCTTCCGTTCATTGAAAAATATAACATCAAAACTCTAAAAAAAGTAGAATCATATGATTTATCCATGGTTCCTATTGTTAAGTCAAATTTAGATTATATTAAAACTCAGGGTGAAAAACCTAATTCATATTACATTTATATTGAGGATTCATATCTCAAAGACAACTATCTATATCTTCTATGCTCTCGATTAGGAGAAATGTATGAAGTAAATGTCATTTTGAAAGTAAGACTGGATCCCATAATGGAATTAGCAAATATCTGGGCTTTACCAAATAAAATATACGATTCTTTTTGTCTTTCTCCTGATTATCTCTTTGTTTTTAATCATCAAAATAGTACGATTGAAAAAATAAAAACAAAAAAATTGTGAAAAGATATTCCTATTTAGCTTTGATCCTCTGTATATTTATAACAGCATGCTCTGCAGACAAAAAAAACATTCAGAGTGAAAATCGTTATGTTACTGAAAATAAAAAGGATAAAGACATTGAAAGAATAAAATGGAAGTTTATCCATAGTATTGATTCATTAATGGCTAAAGATGAGAATAGATATGGATATGTACTTTTCCTTTTTAATTTTTACGATTGTGGAAGTTGTGTTGATGCAGGATTTTATATAAGCAAAAAAATTGACCAATTATTTAATTTTCAAATCGTTAAAGCGGTTGGCTCCATGATAAACCCGGAAGAATATCAAAGTCGTAATGAATATTATGAGTATATCTATTTTGATGAAAAAGATTTGATTAGAAGAGAGCTAAAATATATCCCAACTCCATGCTTGTTACTTATGTCAAAAGAAAACCAAATACTAGACGCATTTTTTCCTATAGATACTTTATCTAAAAATTATCGCCAATTTATCCAAGATTGTATTAAAATTTATCCTGAAAGTAAGGTACTGTTCGAAAATAAGTAATTAGGGCTATTCTGCAGCTTGTCATTTAGGTCTAATTTATACATGTAAGAAACATAACCGGAATAACTGGATCTGATCTTCCTATTTCTTAACACCTCATATCCATTCTTTCCCGGCATAAAAAATCCAATAATACCAAAGACTTAAAACTCTCAATAGCCATTATTCCATCGTTGACACAGACAACATCAAATTTATAATTCATCAATCTAAAATATTCGACAATGTTTTCACATAAGACTAAATCATCATCGGCCAACAATATCTTAAGAGCTTTCATAAATAACTCCTATTGTTTAAGATCCTCCATATCAGCAATATTATTCAATATCGCATATACAGCTAATCCTGACAATGATTTTATTCCCGTTTTTTCAATAATGTTCTTTCGGTGGGAGACAACTGTATGAGGACTGATAGATAGTTGATCGGCGACTTCCTTATTTGCCAGCCCACGCAACAACAGCTTTAATACATCTTTTTCCCGATCCGTTAATTTTTCATTGGAAGAGGATGAATTCTCATTTGTATGCGATGAGAGATTTTTGAGTTTATTGACAATAACATCTTCTGAATCCGTAATGAAAATTACGTCATTAAAAAGTTCCGTTACCTCCTTATAATTATAATACCGGTAGATAAGTCCCACAAAAAGAATATCTTCACTCAATTTATATTTATAGCGGATCTTGTCTTTTCCTTCATACATTGCTTCCGGGCTGATTATTATCAGGTTCGGCACCGTATTCTTTATCAACATATTCCATTCGCCAAAATCCTCCAAACAAACCACTTTGGAACATAATTCATGGTTATACAACATAGCAGCAAGTCCTTCCCGGATTATTTTTGACTTCTCTACAATAACAATTTTCTTAAACATACCGCTTAGTTTTGACTTTGAATATCACACTCCATTTTCTTAACAGAAGGCACCAACAAGTGATCTTCGATAAATGAATGGAGAGTAAGATCTTCCTCTAATTCAAATAGTTCTCTCAAAACGTCAATCCTGTAATGCGAAGTAATTTCCTCCGGAATATATTTTATCAGAATATTCTTCAGGTCTAGTAATTTTTGTTCGATATCCGTGTGATTCTTCTCAAACTCCGACATCCTGAATTTAGCCGGATGAGGATCTGTAAGGATATCCGCGATATAGGGAAATATATCATCATCTTCGTAATGAAAATGTTCCTCCACTTCCCTTATATATTCATCAAAAAATGAGACGATCAGCTTTCCGTGTTTAGACGGAATACTTTCCGAAAAAAGCACAATCAACTTCTTTACAGAAGGAATCTGTACTTCCTTAAAATGCCTGTGAGACAATTTGAGAAAACGTAATAAATCAGGGATAGCTTCTTTTTCCAAAGAAGTATCATGTTTGAGACTTCCCTCAAAAGATTGAAGTAACGCGATAAAAGCATGAATATTTATTCCGTAACGCTCTGCTATTTCCTGAACCCGTTGGTCTCCGAAACCAAAAGCAATTTCCATACGCTCAAGCACTGTAATCATGTTCGGATGATCAATGATCAATTCCGACATTTTAAGGCCTGGGAATACTGTAGTCGATATTTTCACCATTATCTCAATATTTTAAGAAACGAATTTTAGAACTTCTTATTTAGATTGTTTCTAATTAAGAAGACAAAGTTACAATTTTTAATGTAAATCCTGGTCTGATTTTGGAAAATTTCCTATTTATGTACAGGAGGACATTATTTGGTTTGTTTATATTTTACCACAAAATATCCGGCAATAATAACTCCGACAACCCACAATACATCGATCCACACATATTTGGGGAACCAGGTTATATCACTATTGGCAAGATCGTTAAAAATAAACGAAGAATTGGTATATGGGAATAAATAAGCATACTTCCATTTCATTGTAATCATCCCCAGAATTGTCAGAAAGCAAGCGCTTCCGACGCAAAGGACAAAGTTGTTCCAGCATAATGCCAGGAGAAAGTGAATTGTTGCTATAGAAGCTATCGCGGTAAAATGCTTAAAAAAGATTGACGCCAGGAATTTTGCAGCCTCCCCAATATCACTAAAATTCAACTGTGGATACATTTGAGATAAACTCCAACCTGAAACTAATAGCAAAACATAACCCAATCCAATAGATATGAGTAACATGAGATACAAGAGTATTACTTTTGAAAAGTAAAAATAATGTTTGTTTACAGGTTGCGTATACATTAACTTCCATCCGTTATTTTTATCTTCCACATTCACTAATGAGAATGCAGTCAAAGCAGCTAACATCGGGAAAAAGAACACAAAAAACTGAAAGAAATTCTGGGCATAGAGAAACCACAAAGTCATCCCGGAAGTATCCTCGACAGTTAACTTACCCGCTTTATGAACATAAACAAGAACAAAGAGTGCTGTTACCAATATTGGAAATAAAAAAACGATCCAACAGACAGAAGTTCTTTTCAATTTAAATACTTCCCCGGCAAATACTTTATATATAGCAGTCATAATTATTTTTTTTGTTGGGTTAGTTGGAAATAAATATCTTCCAGAGAAGTTGTTCCTATATCTATAATATTGGGTTCCAGATTATTTCCCAATAATAAATTGAGCAAACAACTGAAATGACGGGTATCATTGATCAGTACATCGACAATGTCATCTCTGTTTCGTTGAGCTTCGTATCCATTATCGAGTAACAACTTTATTCCTGTATCAAGATTATTCATGTAAACAGATACTTTCTTCGTTGCCGGTCCGAGAAGGTCGGTAATCGTTCCCTGGGAAATCAACCGGCCCTTCTCTATAATCCCGACATGCGAACACAATTTCTCTATTTCACCTAATATATGGCTCGACAGAAAGATTGTAACTCCTTCGTTATCATGTAAATATTTGAAAATTTCTCTCATTTCGTAAATTCCATTCGGATCCAGTCCGTTGATCGGTTCGTCCAGAATCAATAACTTCGGATTATTAAGTAAAGCCGTAGCAATATACAATCGTTGTTTCATCCCCATTGAGAAATTTTTAACCCGTTTATTCCTGTCGTTCCAGAGTCCTACGCTTTTAAGTACCTGTTCCATTCTTGATTTACCGACATTCAGCAAGAGATTCAGGTATCTCAGGTTTTCCCATGCTGTGAGGTGTCCATAAAATGAAGGCGCTTCAATCGCATTTCCGGTTTGAGACAGGATCTCGTTTTTGTGGGAAGAAAACTCTTTTTCAAATAAAAATGTTGTATCCTCTCCGGCATTCAACAATCCTAACAAAACCTTGATCGTTGTAGATTTCCCGGCCCCATTCGAACCGAGAAATCCATATATTGAATGATATGGCACAGAAAGATTCAGATCGTGTAGAATCGGTGTCTTCCCATAACTATAGTTCAGATCTTTCGTTTGAATAATATTCTTTTTCATTTACTCTCCTTCTTTGTCAGTCCTTTGATGACTGGAAATTCCTGATACTCTTGTTTCTCTTTCTTTTTCTCTATGTCACGACTGGAAACAATCGCCTGAGTAAGCAATAATCCAAAGAGAATCACTACCAGACCTATCATTAATTTAGTTGACAATTTCATCGTTTTCATTTCTTATTCTGTTGGGTGTTTTGTTGATACAAATTCGTTATCTCTTCCATGGAGAAGCCCAGAAGTGTTATATTTTTAAAGAATTCAGGCAGATTTTCTTTCAGGAACTGAGATCTTCTGATCTCCAGAACCAGCTCCAACCCATCCTTAGACACAAAATAACCGATACCTCGTTGATTATAAATAATCCCTTGTTGTTGCAGGTGGTCGTATGTACGCATTGCGGTATTCGGGTTTACTTCCAAAGATACGGCCAAATCACGCACCGACGGGATACGTTCATCGGCCAGCCATTCTTCTCGCAGGATCTTGTCCTCGACAAATCCGGCTATCTGAAGGTATATTGCTTGTGAATCACTGAATTGCATAATCAAACTGTTTTTTCGTTAAACTTAACCCAGGAAACTACAATAAGATAAAGGCTGACAAAAAGACCTAACCAATGTATTGCGTAATGATATACATCAATAAATGAACTACTATAGATTTTTCCATCAATAAACTCTCCAATATACAGGAATGGGACACTCATTGTGGGCATATGACCTGATGCAAGCAAGTAAAAAGGCCTGATTATGACAACACATAAAATAATAAAAGCCAATACGATCAGAACTGTTTTGGTATGAGATCGTTTCTTAAAATACTGAGCTCCACATAAAAAGGCAGATGCAGCAAAAAACCAGACCGTAACCATTGTTGTAACAGACTCCATCCTGTATATCCTTTCCAAGCTGGCACCATCCCTACCGGAAACATCCGTTAAATGAAATACCTTTGTGGCCCAACCATTATAAATAAAGCTCATTTCCACAACTAAAAAATGATATAGTAAGAATATCAACGGAAAAATAACCATACAGTAACTGAACTTCGCCACGAATTTTTCCAATTTTGATGCCGGAATTAAAAGGAATGTCTGTGTCTTTGGTTTAGAAGAGAACTCCGAGAAACAGGTATTTATCATAATTCCCTGAAATATTAGAATCAGCAGAAAGAATAATGTTGACGTAAAATTAGTACCCGCATGAACTCTTGAAACAGCTGCGATTCCGAAATAGGCTAAAGCTATTCCTAACATCATCCCCAATCCGAGCAATATTTTTTTATTGTTGACATAATACTCATTGGAGATCAATTTCCCCAACCGGGGCATATTAAAATTTGTATCCATAATAATCATTTTTTAGTCGTGAATACTGAACTTACTTCCTTGCGAGTCGAAGTAACCGCATTAAATAAAATCTCCATATCTACCTTGGAAGGGATCTCATTTTCATTTGAAACTATTGCTTTTCCTCCAACCACTCCAGGTTCGTCATAAAGTATTTGGTTCGGTTTATCCGAATCGGTATACGATACAAAGCGATATTCCATCGCCACATCATCTATTGATTTGTTAAAAACAATACGATGATCTTCAAGCATTACCACTGTATCTATCAGATTTTCAAGATCACGCACCTGATGTGTCGAAATAACAATACAACGTTCATCCGTTGCAATAGAAGCGATTATTTTCCGGAATTGAGTTTTTGAAGGAATATCCAAACCATTAGTCGGCTCGTCCATCAGTAAAATACGTGTATTACAAGCCAAGGCAAAAGCGATAAATGCCTTTTTTCGTTGCCCCATAGACATTGTTAACAGAGAATCTCCTGATGCAACCTCAAATTCCCTCAAATACCGATTATACTGATCATTATCAAAATGGGGATAGAATGAGGCATATAAGTCGGCATACCTTACCGGAGTAACATCCGGGACAAAGAACTCTTCCGGAACCAGAAAAAAATCCTGGAGAAAAGCAACTTCTCTATTTCCAGGAACAAATCCGGCAGAGACAATAGTTCCTGATTGGGGAAATAACAACCCGGACAAAAGATGCAACAAGGTACTTTTTCCGGTTCCATTCTTTCCTAACAATCCATATATATGGCCATTGAAAAGATTCAAATTCAAATTGTCAAACAAGCGTTTGCGCCTGCTGTACGTAAATTTTAAATCAGATATTGTAATCATCTTTGTTTATATTTTAGTGTACTAATATTATAATACACCGCAAATATACGGAGATTTTTGAAATATGCAAGGATTTTTGAAAAATTTTCATCGGGTTACAATCCCTGCCGGAGTTCTGACAAACTAATTTTCCGAAAGGATTATACAGGGTGTTGATAACTTTTTACATCCTCAACTGTTTTTTTACCAGATCATTTTTTATAACTTTACAAACCAATTTTGAAAAAAAAGTCGAATGTCAGATATACAAAACAATATACCCCCGTTTGTCCACCTTCATGTCCACTCCCACTATTCTATGTTGGACGGAATGTCGACCGTTCCTGGATTAGTCGATAAGGCTATCAAAAACGGAATGAAAGGAATGGCTCTTACCGACCATGGAAATATGTTCGGTGCAAAAGAGTTTTATGACTATGTCGCAAAGAAAAATAAGGGGAAGGAAAAAGAAGATCAGTTCAAATTCATTTTGGGTGTAGAAGCCTATTGTGCCCGCCGTACCAGATTTCTTAAATCGGAAAAAGAAGACGGTAGCGGATGGCACCTTGTTTTGTTGGCAAAAAACAAAACAGGATATCAAAACCTGTGTAAGTTAGTCTCTACATCTTGGGTAGACGGCTACTATTATCGTCCGCGGATCGACAAAGATAGTCTGAAAGAGCACAGTGAAGGACTGATTGTTTCCTCTGCCTGTCTGGGGGGAGAAATTCCTCAAAAGATAATGAAAGGTGACATACAAGCCGCTGAGGATGCAATCATGTGGTTCAAGGACATCTTTGGTGATGATTTTTACCTTGAAGTACAACGTCTGAAAACAGATAAACCGGGAGGAGACAGGACTACCTACGAAAAACAGGCGGAGGTTAATACCGTTATCCTGGAACTTGCAAAGAAAACCAATACAAAAATCATTGCAACCAACGACGTCCACTTTGTTGAAGAAGATCATGCCGAAGGACACGACCGTCTGATTTGCCTGAGTACAGGCAAAGACCTGAATGATCCTAACCGGATGCACTATACCAAACAGGAATGGTTCAAAACACAGGAAGAAATGAATGCCATTTTTTCCGACATCCCGGAAGTGCTTTCCAACACAATTGAAATTGTCGATAAAGTTGAAATATATGATATCGACTCCGACCCTCTGATGCCTCAATTTCCAATCCCTGAAGAATTTGGAACAGAAGATAGTTACATGGGAAAATATCCAGAAGAGCTTCTCCGTGAGGAATTTAACAAAGAAGACTCCGGACGTTTTGACAAACTCGGTGGATATGATAAAGTGATCCGGATCAAACTGGAAGCCGACTACCTGAGAGATCTGACTCTCAAAAAGGCCGTTCTGCGTTACGGAGACCCTATCCAGGAAGATGTACTCGAACGTATTGAGTTCGAACTGGAGACAATGAAAACGATGGGATTCCCCGGATATTTCCTTATCGTTCAAGACTTTATACAAGCAGCCCGGGATATGGGCGTAGCGGTGGGCCCAGGACGTGGATCTGCAGCAGGATCTGCCGTGGCCTATTGTCTCGGCATTACAGACATCGACCCCCTCAGATACGACTTGCTGTTCGAACGTTTCCTTAACCCCGACCGTATCTCCATGCCCGATATTGATATCGACTTCGATGATGACGGACGTGCAGATGTACTTCGTTGGGTTAAAGAAAAATACGGAAAAGAAAAAGTAGCACATATTGTTACTTACGGAACAATGGCGACAAAATCGTCTATCAAAGACGTTGCCCGGGTACAGGGATTACCCTTGTCGATGGCTGACTACCTGACCAAATTGATCCCGGATCGCTTACCGGAAGACAAAGCAACCGGTAAAATGCCGAAGATCAATATAAAAAACTGTATTCAATACGTCCCAGAACTGCAGGAAGCCAAAGATTCTCCGGATATTAATATGGCTGAGACCCTGAAATATGCTGAAATGTTGGAAGGTACAGTACGGCAAACAGGGGTGCACGCCTGTGGTGTAATCATCGGAGCTGACGATCTGACAAATTATGTACCTCTTAGTACCGCAAAGGAAAAAGGTAGCGATGAAGATATTTTAGTCACACAATATGAAGGTTCGGTAATCGAATCTATCGGACTGATTAAGATGGACTTCCTGGGACTGAAAACCCTGTCTATCATCAAAGAAGCGCTTTCTAACATAAAAAAATCGAAAGGTATTGACATCGATATTTCTCAGATACCTATCGACGACGAAAAAACATACGAATTATATAGTAAAGGCCAGACCGTCGGAACATTCCAGTTTGAATCGGCCGGGATGCAAAAATACCTTCGTGAATTAAAACCGACCCAGTTCGAAGACCTGATCGCGATGAATGCTCTCTACCGGCCGGGACCAATGGCATATATTCCCGATTTTGTCGACCGTAAACATGGCCGGAAAGAAATTACTTACGATTTTCCGGAAATGGAAGACCGTCTGAAAGATACCTACGGAATCACAGTATATCAGGAACAGGTGATGCTTTTGAGCCGCGACCTTGCCGGCTTCACCCGTGGACAATCGGATGAGCTCCGTAAGGCAATGGGTAAGAAACTCGTTGACAAAATGGAAGCCCTGAAGATAAAATTCCTCGAAGGTGCTGAGAAAAAAGGTTTCGGTCCCAAAGCCAAACTGGAAAAAATATGGGGAGACTGGGCTGAATTTGCTAAATATGCATTCAACAAATCGCATGCAACATGCTATTCCTGGGTCTCTTACCAAACAGCTTACCTGAAAGCCCACTACCCTGCGGAATTCATGGCTGCCAACTTAACGCGGAATAAGGACGACATCGGTGAAATCACTAAATTCATGGACGAATGCCGCAGTATGGGAATCGGAGTCAAAGGTCCGGATGTCAACGAATCCGAACTGAACTTCACGGTAAACAAAAACGGTGATATCCTCTTCGGAATGGGTGGAGTAAAAGGCGTTGGAGCCGGAGCTGTCGAAAATATTATCAGGGAACGGGAAACAAACGGTCCGTTCAATGGAATTTTTGATTTTGTTGAAAGAATCAACTTAACAGCCTGTAACAAAAAAAATATAGAAGCTCTTTGTCTCGCCGGAGCTTTCGATAACTTTACAGAAGCTACAAGAGAACAATACTTTGCCCTCAACAGTAAAGGCGAACCCTTTATCGAAAGCCTTATCCGATATGGAAATAAATATCAGATGGACAAACAAACAAGCGCTAATTCTCTGTTTGGAGGCATGGGAAATGAGGTTGAAATAGCAAAACCGGAAATCCCCAAATGTGAAAAATGGAGCGATCTGGAACGGCTGAATAAAGAACGGGAACTGGTTGGCATTTACTTATCCTCCCACCCTCTTGATGAATATTATATCGTTTTGAATCACGTTTGTAACCTGTCAATGAAGGAACTGGCAGAAGACAAAGATGCCCTCAAAGGAAAAGATGTCACTATGGCAGGAATTGTAACTGCATTCCGGGAAGGGACAACCAAAATGGGGAAACCTTTCGGGATATTCAAACTGGAAGACTATACCGGAAATGCGGAAATCCCATTATTTGGAAATGATTATTTTGAATTCAGCAAATATTGTCGCCCAAATACATTCCTTCTGATTAAAGGCTCATTCCAGGCAAGGCAGTATAACGAAAATATAACGGATCTGAAGATAAAATCCATGAGCCCACTAAGTGAAGTAAAAGATTCTCTTATCGAAAAAGTTACTATCTCATTAAAATTGATGGACATTCAGGAAGATTCTATCGCTGAATTATCTTCTTTAATTAAGAACCATCCGGGTAACACATCGTTATATTTTAAGATAGAGGACAATGACAGACAACAAATGTATGTTTCCCTATTTGCTGAAGGAGAAAAATTCTCTGTAAGCAGAAAGCTGGTACGGTATTTGGAAGACAATTCAATACCTTTCAGGTGTAATTAATTTTTTAACAATATAAAATATACAAACATTATGGCAATGGAAATTACAGATGCTAATTTTGAAGGATTAGTAAGCGGCGATAAGCCTGTGATGGTGGACTTTTGGGCTGAATGGTGCGGACCATGTAGAATGATCACTCCTATCATCGAAGAATTAGCAGCAGAATATGAAGGTAAAGCTATTATCGGTAAAGTTAATGTAGACGAAAATGACGAAATTACCGGACAATATGGCATACGTAATATTCCTACAATTCTTTATTTCAAAAATGGGGAAGTAGTGGACAAACACGTAGGAGCTGCTCAAAAAAGCGTATTGGAAGATAAACTGAAGGCTTTGTTATAATTAAACGAGCTAAAGATTAGGAGTTAAAACCTTATTTTTCTCAGCCACCTTAGTAGCAATTGTTGCATATCTAACAATCTCCCTTATTCCCTTATTATTCGTAAATAAGGGAATAAGGGAGATTCTACGCTAATCTATGGTGGCTACTAAGGTGGCTGAGAAAAATAAGGTTTTAACTCCTAATCTTTAACTCGTTTAAATCCCTTTAAATTTCTATAAATCCCAAATTTATGAAAAACACATCTTTAAAAGACTGGATCTTCGCTGCGCGCCCCTGGTCTTTTCCGGCCTCCTCAATGCCGGCACTGCTTGCTTTTGTATACGTGTTTTATATCTCTCGCTCTCAATTCATGCATATCAACTGGCACTTAGGTGTACTGGCGATATTAGGCGCAATAATATTCCATTCCGGCGGCAATCTGATTAGTGATTATTTCGATTATAAGAATGGAGTAGACCGGGAAGATACCTTCGGAGCCGGTATGCTGGTCAACAAAGTTTTCAAACCCAAAACTATTCTGTACTACGGCCTCAGTTTTTTAATTGTAGGAACAATACTTGGCTTGTATCTATACTCGCAAACGGGACTTCCTTTGCTTATTATTGGAGCAATAGGAATGATCGGAGCCGGATTTTATTTCCAGTTCAAATCCAAAGCACTCGGGGATCTTCTTATTTTTATTGTCTACGGACCGGTTATTTCACTCGGGACTTTCTACACAATGACTTTAACGATTTCCTGGGAAGCGGCAATAATCTGTTTCCCTATCACATTCATTACAGTCGATATACTTCATGCTAACAATACACGCGATATACTATCGGATAAACGAGCCAATATCAAAACATTGGCAATGAATCTGGGCATCAATAAATCTATAGTTCTCTACAAAACCCTGTTGGGAATGGCCTATTTGTCTTCTATTGTATTAGTTGTTTCAGGAATTATTTCATGGATTACCCTCGCTGTCTTTATCACACTTCCGGTTGCATTAAAAAACATCAAAACTATGAATAATGCAAATCCGGAAAATCCGGAAAACATAGCTGACCTCGATGTAAAAACAGCTCAACTGCAATTAATGTATAGCCTGTCAATGATAATCTCTATCATCATATCTTCCTTGTTTTGAAAAAACAAATTATTGCTATATTGGTTGCTGGTATCCTATGGTTTGTAATGTTTTCACCATGGACTTCAATTTACCTCAATTTCTGGGCCGCAATGAGTGTATCCGCAGGGATATTGATGTTAATGAGTTTTACCCTGGGTAAAGATTGGGCATCCCAATTCAAATTGGATTTCAAATCTATAATAATAGGTTTGGTTTCCGCTTGCCTGTTGTGGGGAGTCTTTTATCTCGGAAATTTTGCAGCAACACTTTTATTCGATTTCGCTTCCGGACAAATCAACTCCATATATTCCCTAAGGGATGGAAACAATTATAATCTGATTGCTCTGCTACTCCTATTCTGGATCGGACCGGCAGAAGTTATATTCTGGCAAGGATATATCCAACGTAATTGGATGGAACGATTCGGCAATTTCAAGGGATTCTTTGTCACGACGCTAATATACAGCCTCGTTCATATATGGTCATTCAACTTCATCCTGGTAATGGCAGCATGCGTATGTGGAACATTCTGGGGGCTGATGTACTGGTATATTAAACCAAAAAATTTATTGCCATTGCTTGTTTCCCATGCAGTATGGGATACAATGATATTCGTTATTTTCCCGATACAATAATCATCTCCTATAAGAAGAAGTATACAGAGCCGGTTATAAACCTTATCCCGAAAACTGATTACCTTAAAAAAACATTGCAAAAATTTGATTCTTTAAGAATAATTGCATATTTTTGCGTTCTTAATAATTAACAAACATAAACATTTGTTGAGTTATTTTTAGCACCGTAGCCATTTAAGGCTTTCAATTTCAAGCAAAAAGGACTAAAAAAGAAAGGGGAAAATATTGATTGGTCAGACCAATCTTTTGCTTGATAAACTTTCGCTCATAAGATTAAACACATCACAAATCTTGTTTTTAAAATTTTTAACATGTTAATTTTGGGTTTTAACCATAATATATTAGAGAGAGAGAGAGAGAGAGACTGACAGCCCCTCTTTCAAATTTTCCGCGCGCGAATAATATAGATATTTTTCATTAAATTAAAAACACTCTGCATCTGTAGATTAACGACTACAGGTGCAGAGTGTTTTTGTTACGAAATACAACCAGAAAGAATATTTGAATGTATAATTTAGACTCAATTGCCTATGAATAGAAAAAGTTATATGTAAGACTACAAAGAAGAACCGGACAATATTAGGAGTATTATCCGGTCAGTGTTAATTAACACACCATCTACTTTTATTATTTAGTGTAAATTAAACTTAACAAAGTTATGAAAAAAACAATAAACTCAAAAGACAAACACTCTGATATTGTCTCTCTAATACGTATTACAAAATCTTTTATACTTTTTTTGATAATAGGAACCGGTTCTGCATTCGCAACCGATATTCAAAAACCACATGAACTACTTATCAATCAGACAAATGAGATTAAAAACACTCAGCAAACCCAACTGGATATAACCGGTACAGTAAAAGATGATGCCGGAGAACCCTTAATTGGAGTTTCAATTACCGTAAAAGGTACCGCAGCCGGGACAGCTACCGGCAACGATGGAAAGTATTCTATTTCTGCGGATGCAAACGCGACACTTGTAATCAACTACCTTGGTTACGTTACTCAGGAAATTAAAGTCAATAACAAAACGACTATTGATGTCATTATGAAAGAAGATACCCAGATGCTGGACGAAGTCGTTGTCGTTGGTTATGCGAGAGTTTCCAAAGCAAACCTTACCGGAGCTGTTGATCAGATCCGGGGAGACGTACTGGAGAATCGTCCTGTCGTAACAATGACCCAGGCCTTACAGGGAACTATTGCCAACCTGAATATCGCATCTTCCTCAGGAGGATCTCCGGGAGCAAACCAGTCTATTAATATCCGTGGATATACAGGACTAGGAACATCCGCTTCCCCATTAATTGTTCTGGACGGAGTACAACAAAACGGAATGGTACTCAGAGACATTAACCCCGACGATGTAGAATCAATTTCAGTACTAAAAGACGCGGCTTCTGCAGCAATCTATGGCTCCAGCGCTCCTTACGGGGTAATCATTATCACTACAAAAAAAGGGAAAAAAGGTGCCGCTCCTAAAATCACCTATAACAATAACTTCGGATTTGCCCAGGTTATTAATCAACCGACGATGATGAACTCCCTGGAATTTGCAAATTTTTATAATGAAGCTTCAGCCAATGCCGGATTATCAAATATATTCAATGATGAAACTATTCAAAGAATTAAAGATTACCAGTCTGGAAAGATAACAACTCAAACAATTGCAAATCCGACTCCAGGGGCCGATGGTTGGTACTCATGGGACCGTGGAAACGGGAACAACGATTGGTTCGATATTTATTTCAAAGATTATTCCTTTGAACAAAAGCATAATATCGGAGTTTCAGGAGGTTCTGAAAGTAACACCTACTACATCGGATTGGGATATCTTGATAAAAACGGTATGTATAACTATGGTAACGATAAATACCAACGTTTCAATGTGCGTACCAACCTGTCTTCAACATTAACAAAATGGTTGTCATTCAACTTCAGGGGTAATTACTCCCGTGCTATAGATAACACTCCAAACACCTACTCAAACCGTACCGGTGGTAATTATATGCATCAAATCGCACGTAAATGGGCAACCGTACCCTTGGTAAACCCTGATGGAAATTATTCGGAAACAAGCGATGTTCTCTTACACCTAAACGGCGGACGTGTTAAATATGTCACAGACAGGGCTCAGTTGACAGGTGAAATGATAGCAACCCCTCTCAAAGGCTGGGATATTACGCTAAACTATACTTTTGAAGGATTATTTGAAAATTACCAGTCCCATGTTGCAACTGTTTATTCGACTTTACCCAGCGGAAAAACCAGCCCGATATCCGGCTCTACTCCGAACAGTTTTTCCCGTTACAATTACAGAAACGAGCACCAGACTATCAATGCATTCACCTCTTATGAAACAAATATCGGAGACCATTACCTGAAAGGAATGGCCGGTTATACCCAAGAAGTTTTCGACTATGTATATTTTTCAGGAAATAACAGCTACCTATATACGGACGACATTCCTTCTCTGGCCTTAACTTACGGAACAACTCCTTCTACTACTGATGCGCTGAGTCAGTTAGCCGTCAGAGGAGTATTCGGAAGAATTAATTACGGATACAAAGAAAAGTATCTATTGGAGCTGAATTGCAGATACGACGGAACTTCCAAATACATGGAAGATGTCCGGTACAAGTTTTATCCCGGAGTTTCTGCAGCCTGGGTAACCTCCAAAGAAAGTTTTTGGAAACCAATTGAGGACTATGTCAATACTTTCAAATTAAGAGCCTCTTACGGAGCTCTGGGCGACCAGGGTGGTACCGGTACGGATATAAACAGATACCCCTTCTACCCTTCTCTTGCAACAGTGAGACCTACATCAACCAATTGGATCTATAGTGGAGGACGTGAAGCTTATGTATCATATCCCGGCATTGTCAATTACGACCTGACCTGGATTACAACAACAAGCTATGGCTTAGGAGTCGATATGGAATTCCTGAAGAACCGGCTTACTGCCAGTTTTGATGTTTATATGCGTAGAGCCTCTGATTTCGCAGTATCCCCTACAGAAGGACTACCCGCTGTTTTGGGAGCTACCGCACCCCAAATCAATAGCGGAGAAATCGAAACCAAAGGATTCGAACTGACATTGGGTTGGAGAGACAGGATAGGTGAGTTTGGCTATGGAGTCAGAGCAGTATTAAGCGATTATCAAGGAGAATGCGTTTATTACGATAATCCGACCGGAGTATACAATCAATGGTACTCAGGACGAAAAATGGGAGAAATATGGGGATATACGACTGTGGGACTGATTCAAAATCAGGAACAGGCAGACCTGGCAAATAAGCAACAAAAACAAATCAATGCCAACACCTGGGGACTTGGAGATGTTCTGTATAAAAACTTAAATGATGATGATGTCATCAATACAGGCAAAGGTACAATTTATGACCCGGGAGATATCAGTGTTATTGGAAACTCAACTCCCCGATACCAATATGGTTTAACTTTAGATGCCAACTATAAAGGGATTGACTTTTCCATTTTTTTCCAGGGTGTCGGAAAAAGGGATCTCTGGTTTGACTCAAATTATTTTTGGGGAATTAATGGAGATATGTGGCAATCGTCACCATTTACGGTACACAAGGATCGCTGGAGTCCTGAAAATCCTGGAGGTTATTTTCCGAAATATTACATGAATTCCCAAAACAATAAAAATACCAGAGCACAAACCCGTTACCTACAGGATGCATCATACTTACGTATCAAAAATCTACAAATGGGCTATACTTTACCGAAAAAGTGGATGGAAAAAATCAATTTTGATAAAGTAAGAATCTATGCCAGCGTAGAAAATCTTGCAACATTCACCAATCTGGTTAAAGTATTGGACCCTGAATTTGGTAACGACCCTAAAATTTATCCGTTACAACGTACCTGGTCCGGAGGCATTAGTATTACATTCTAAAATAGGTATAGTGTGATATTTTATTAATATTAAACAGATTTGAAAGTATGAAAAAGATATATTATTTACTCATTGCAGTAATTGTTTTACTAACAGCTTGTGATGACAATTTCCTGGAACGAAATCCCGAATCTAATATCAGCGATAAAAATTTCTGGAAATCCGCAAATGACATGAAAATGTATGCGAATAATTTTTATAACGTCTTTTGGCCAGGATATACCGGCTATGGTACGATTGGGAATTATGGAAGCGATGGTGATAATGGAACTGATATCCAGATGACCAACGCATACAATACAACGATTAACGGAGAACGTGTTGTTCCTCCATCCGGAGGGGGATGGTCTTCCGGGAACTGGTCGGCGCTCAGGGATGTGAATTATTTTATGGATAATTATACGAAGGCAGATCTGCCGATATCAGACATAAAACAATACGTTGCCGAAGCCCGGTTTTTCCGTGCTATGTTCTATTTTGACAAAGTCAGAATATTTGGTGATATACCCTGGTATTCCTCTGTTTTGAGTATGGATTCCGAAGCTTTATACAAAGCCCGCGATCCTCGTAACATAGTAGTAGATTCTATTCTGAATGACCTGGATATTGCAATATCTTATCTACCTGCAAGAGGAAGTTGGACAGGCCGGATCACCAAAGAAGTCGCTTTAATTTACCAGGCCCGTGTCGCTCTTTATGAAGGTACCTGGGAAAAATATCATGCAGGTACGGCCTTTGGCATTAACGGTTCTGACGGAAGTAAGTATTTACAAAAAGCGGCAGATGCAGCAAAAGACCTGATGGATCTTAAAACCTGCGGATTGGATAATGCAGGTATTGAAAATGGATATACAAACCTGTTCAATAAGGAAGATTACGCTTCCAGTAAAGAGGTAATCTTCTGGAAGAAATATGATGTAGCCCAAGGACAATATCACGTTTGGGGCCGTTACACCAGAATGGGCTCCGGACGCGGAGTTAGTAAATCAATGATTGATTCCTATTTATGCAGCGACGGAAAACCTATTTCAGCCAGTTCGTTATATCAGGGTGATGCCACGCTGGCCGATGTTGTAAAAAACCGGGATCCCCGCTTGGCTCAAACTATTTGTAATAACAGTAACCAACTGATGTGGGATAATGGAACTTACTTCGATTATCCTGGTTTTGACGGAGACAATGAAATACGAAGTGTAAACGGTTATCAATTATATAAGGGACATAATCCCAGCTTTTCCCAGTATAATTCTTCTCAATGTCTGACGGGATTGATCTATTTTCGTTATGCAGAAGCATTGTTGACCTATGCCGAAGCCAAAGCCGAATTAGGAACAATAACTCAGGATGATATTGACAAATCTATTAACTTATTGAGAAAACGGGTAGGTATGAATAACGGATTATTGAATTTAGGAAGTATTACCAAGGATCCGAATTGGGAATTTCCTAATCTAAGCCCAATCATTAATGAAGTAAGACGTGAACGAAAAGTAGAACTTTGTTGTGAGGGATTACGCCTGAATGATATTTTCCGTTGGGCCGCTGCCGACGAGTTAATAGTAGGCAAACGACCTCTTGGAGCCAAGAAAGCACAATGGACCAATGATCCCAACCTACCGACAACCATACGTACAGCACTGTCCAGCCGCGATTATGACACCAATCCGGATGGTTATATCGATCCTTTTAAAAATAAGAGCGCTTTAGCAAATGGATACCAATTCAAAATCAATCGGGATTATCTTTCTCCATTGCCAATTAATGAGAGAGTGCTTAATCCGAATCTAACACAAAATCCGGGCTGGGATCAATAAAACCTGAGAATGATAGATATCAGCATTGGGCTGATATAAACAAGAATGGTATGTCGGATTGACATGCCATTCTTAATTTTGAGTACGTTTCATCAACAGATCCTCCGGTTTTCTTTCAATCTTCGGCGGATAAACGAAATCCAAAGGATAGCGAAACAACAAACGGCGCAGATAAGTTAATAAATTCTTATATTGAGCAAATTTTACTCCCCTGGAAATGGAAGCCGTAATAAACGCCAGAAAAAAGCTGATTAAAAAATTAAAGAAACCAATAAACAAAATCCCTGTAATAGTCATTATCAGGTCTAAAGTACCGACATGATATCCTAAGCCTTGCAGACCAATTGCAAATTGTCCGGTAGAAATAGTGATATGCCGGATATCGAAGTCTACTCCGAAAATATATCCGAAAAATGCGGCCATTCCCAGACAAAATCCAAGGAAAATATTACCGGCGACCGGCCCCAGGTTTTTACCCACATACGAAGCAAACTTATGGATATTTTCTTTTTTGAAAAACCGATTGAGAAAAGGGTGATCCTCTATACGCTGAGGTATCTTCCCATGTATGACCCGGTTATCAAAAAAACCGGTAACGAGCCCCGATAAATACAGGAAGACTCCTGTGTTACAAGCATAGATTAAACAATTGGATTTAAGTGGATTTTGCCAATCCAGGAGCTCCTGGGCATGTACTCCTTCAACAATATTAGCACCAAAAATAAGATAATATAGCAGCGAAATAAGTAAGGCCACAGGAAACGTAATCCCGAGGTTTCCCACAAAAGAAGCTGTCTGACTTCTCCATACTTTCGATAATAAGATAGCCAGTCGCGACATAGAGTTTTTTTCTTTGTGACTATCCATCGCGCTTGCAATAGCTGAAGCCGTCATTGCCGGTTGTTTGGTAGCTAATGTAGAACCGGTGAGGTGAATACCAACGAACCCGGCAGAATAGTTAAGGCTATAGAAGAACCCTTGCCAAAAAGGCGCCATCGCTATTTTATGCAAGAAACCTTTGATCACAGCCATTAATGCAGCAAAAACGCCCCCTCCCATAGCTGATCTGAACATTGTAAAATATTCTTTCCTGGTAGTCGTAATGTAATGTTCCCCCGTATCATGCTGATGGTCTGTAATACGATAAGCAAGGACTTTTATATCCGACCTGATAAGTCCGATAAGGCTATTCTTGGTGTTTTCATTCCTGACTACGTCCTGAAATGACTGAACCATAAACATTATATCGACAGCCTCTCCACGGTCTACTATCTCCAGGATAATAGTCATCCGGACTATCAATTGGCGAATCTGCTTCAATAAATAAGTCTGCTGTAGACTGGTACCGACAGTGACACTCTCCGTTTTTAGTCGTTCCGCAGCCTCATCACATTTTTTCAGAGAACGGCGCAATTCAGATTTAATAATATCGTATTTTTCTTCAATCACCGGACTGTGTTCCGTGAAATTAATAAGATTCTGGGAGTATCTGTTTTGCTTGATAAACATTGCCATTTCCTCTCCTGTAAGCCATTCCCGGACTTCTTTATTCATGCTGAGGGAAACCACTCTACAGGAAATTATGTGTAAAGACCGGTTGAGTTTTTCAAGCATTTGATGGTCAGAAAAATTAAGCCTGAGTTTCATTAACAGAAAAAACTCTATCCACAGTTTCGAATCAACTTTTTCTATCCAACGAATATCTGTACTTTTGTAAAAAATCGTATCTACAACCCGTAACAAACTATCTTTTCGTCTCTGAACCGGTAATATTTTATGCTTAAAACGGCTGGAGAATTCCACAAAAAAACTGGGCTCTGTCTCTATTCCGCTTGAAGTAAAGAGTTCCAGGATTTCTGAATGTATAATCACCTGGGTAAAAATATAACGCAGTCTTCTCAGTAAAGTCGGGTCTGCTTTCAGGATACAAATTAATTGCCAAAGAGATTTTTCTGCAGTTTCATAATCGCCGTAAAATACCGGACGAATTCTCGAAAATAAACCGACAAGCAGCTCTACACTCTGATCGTTATATCCGCCATCTTCTCTTATATTCTGTAGGGCTTCTTCTATCGTTTTAGGGTGCTGTAAACTCATTGTGATTTTTTTTTATCCAAAGGTAAAGAAATATCATGAAAAATAGTTGTCTGGGATTATAAAAAAACATAACTTTGTTTTTATTGATAAATTTTACATATAAAAATAAACTAAGTTAATATGAAATTCCTATTATCCTCAATTTTATTTCTCCTCTCAGCTTTAAGTCTGAATGCTCAGGAATACGTTGCTAAAAAATTCATTTTAAATAATGACACTCTTCAATACCGAGAATTACTGCCGGAGAGCTATACCAAGGGGAAAAAATATCCTTTGATACTATTTCTTCATGGAGCCGGGGAAAGAGGCTCAGACAACCAATCTCAGTTAACACACGGCTCGATGATGTTTACCAACCCCGTAAACATGGAAAAATATCCGGCAATTGTCTTATTTCCTCAATGTCCGAAAGACCTTTACTGGGCATTTGAAAAACGACCGGCTACAGGTTTCGGGCTAAACACATTTCCTTCGGATTATCCGACTCCGGGAATATTGCAAACAGTAAAAGCTCTTCTTGATCAATACATCGCATCAGGAGATATAGATACTGACAGGATTTATATCATCGGACTCTCCATGGGAGGAATGGGAACTTTCGACCTGGTTTGCCGCTTTCCGGATATTTTTGCTGCTGCGATCCCAATCTGTGGAGGAGTCAATCCCGAACGGCTGAAAACTCCGGCCGGAAAAGTAAAATTCAGGATCTATCATGGGGACAAAGACGATGTTGTTCCTACCGAAAATTCCAGAAAGGCCTACAAAGCCCTTAAAAAATACGGGGCTGATGTAGAATATATAGAATTTGTAGGATGCAACCATGGTAGTTGGGATCCTGCGTTTAACCAACCGGACTTCTTATCCTGGTTATTTTCCCAGAAAAAAGAGAAGTAATACTACCTGATATATGTCCAATTTTAAATCCATAGTATCATTCGTACTGGTTTTACTTTTAAGTACATTCCTGTATCAGATTTATTGGGTCTGGACATATTACCATGAACAATCGTCCAAACTGGAACTGGATATTTTATCCGCCATGAGATCTGCAAATGACCAATTGATCTTTCAAAAAGGGGGACAAGTCAGTATCGAAGAATTAAAGACTGATGAATTTTATATTTACAACGACCTGCTACAAGGCGAATTAATGCAACGGGATCTCATTTTCAAGTCTGTACTGGAAATGATCGATACCAAACAGGAAAAAGTATTGGTGCGAATACCGGATACAATTGTTAATGATAAAAATCCAGGATACCAAAACTATACTTATGCTTTCGACCTGAATCAATCGTATGCTTACCGGCTCTGGGTAAAAGACACGAATATCTTTCTTCTGAAGCAAATGTTGGGAATTATCCTGGCTTCATTCCTGATGATGATTGCCCTCATAGTTTCATACATCTACTTATTAAGAATCATTCTAAAACAGAAAAATCTGGATGAAATCAAGGGCGATTTTATCAATAACATGACCCATGAACTAAAAACGCCGATATCCGTGGCCTATGCAGCAACCGATGCCCTGTTGAATCATGGTATGCTGGAGGATAAAGAAAAGCGCGTCATTTACCTGAATGCTTCAAAAAAACAATTGGAACACCTTTCCGGATTGGTAGAACAAATCCTGACAATGTCGGTCGAGGAACGAAAAAACATGAAATTAAACCTTTCTGAAATCCGTTTATCAGAGGTATTCGAACAATTGAAACAACAATATTCTTTAAATACTTCAAAACCACTGGATGTACAGCTCGATCTGTACCCGGAAAATATCGTTATCACTGCCGATAAGACCCATTTCAACAACATATTATCCAACTTAATAGACAATGCTATCAAATATTCCGGCGAAAGTGTAAAAATACTTTTGTCGGCAAAACAAAAAGATGATGAGATCTGTATTGCCGTCAAAGACAACGGCATAGGAATCCCTGCTGTATCATTACCTAAAATTTTCGATCGTTTTTATCGTGTACCCAAAGGAGATATACACGACATAAAAGGCTATGGTTTAGGGTTATATTATGTGAAAATGATTATTAAAAAACAGGGCTGGAGGATTAATGTACAAAGTAAAGAAGGAGAAGGAACCGAATTTTTAATCCAATGGAAAACGACATAAAAATACTGGTAGTAGAAGATGAATCTACTCTGCAAATGATTGTCCGTGACGTATTGGAAAAACAGGGATATATTGTAGAACAGGCATCCAATGGAAATGAGGGTCTGCGTTTATTCTACGAATTCCAGCCGGACCTGGTTGTTGCGGATATTATGATGCCTCAACTCGACGGGTTAAGTATGACTCAACAGATAAGGCAAAACAATAACAAAACCCCTATCCTATTCCTTACCGCAAAATCCAAAACAGAAGATGTTGTCAAAGGATTTGAAACCGGAGGTAACGATTATCTGAAAAAACCTTTCGGGATGGATGAACTATTGGTACGGATTAAAGCACTGCTCAACCGGAACCAATCCAAGGAAGAAGAATTAGTAACTCGTTACAAAATAGGAGAATATGATCTCGATATAGTGCATCAAACACTGTCGTATCAAGACTCGGTCGAAAACTTATCTCATCGTGAGACAGCCATTCTGGAGCGTTTGTGCAAAAATCAAAACCATATTCTCGATAGTCAGTCGGTCTTACTGGATCTCTGGGGTGATGATAATTTCTTCAATTTAAGGAGTTTGCATGTGTTCGTTGTCAAATTGCGCAAGAAATTATCTAAAGATCCGAAAATTCAAATCCTGAATATCCGGGGAGTCGGGTACAAACTAACTTTCTGATTTAATCGTTTATTTGAGAATCGGCGGTGGCGGTGGAACCATATAGTCCAATGCGTTATATCTCCTTAAAGATTTAACTATTACATCCTCAACTTTATTCACAAAATCTTTATAATCAGAATCATCCTTCTTTTTTATTTGTATTTTAATTTTGTTAATTCATTAATTTGAATCGAACCGGCAGGTTGTAATAAACCCGGACAGGAACTCCATTTTGCTTGCCAGGAATCCATTTAGGCATTTTTTTGATCACGCGGACAGCCTCTTTATCGCAATTGGGACTTAAAGACCGGAGGATATCAACAGTTCCGATAGATCCGTCTTTCTCAACTACGAATCTGACTCTTACAGCTCCTTGAGTTCCCATTTCCTGATCGACAACCGGATAAACCAGATTTTTTTGCAAGAATTCCATTAGTTCGGTATCTCCTCCGGGATATGTAGGCATTTGATCTACATAATCGACAATTTTATCGGTAACAACGGGATCTACAAGTATCGGTTCTGTTATATCACTGATTACAAATCCAGGTCCATCTGTATTTCCGCCATGTGTTACATCTGCGATCACACCATGAGATTCTGTTAATGCTTGTTGTGTAAGAATCATATCTTCTTCTGTTAGCTGATTGTCCGCCACGACTACCAATTCCAGGAATTTAACCGATTCGACTATCGGAAGAGGAGGAATATCGATTACAATCGGCTCTGGAATATCATCATCTTTTTCTTGATAAAGGTCTATTAAAGTATGTTCTCCATCTACATTCACAATCATGTTTGTATTTTGAGCAGATCCTTTATTAAAGAAACCATTCACAAGAATCATCAAACCTACGACCAGGAAGACAATGAGCATGGCCTTGATATGACGTTTTGTAGACTCCATACGGATACGGTAGGCTCCATATGTTTTATTCTTTCCTGCGAAAACCAGTTCGCACCATTCTTTTGAAAATAAATTAATCCGGTTCATAGTAGTAACATTTAGAGGGTTTGTAAATTTTCTATTTACTCTCGTTGTTACTGCAAAGAACCGGATTAATTTATACAAACTGTACTTCCGTTTTGCTATATAGTGTTATCTAGTGTTATCATCCGGATAGAATACCGTTCAAAACCTCATAAAACGTTATAATTAACACACATTACGGAAATAAGAAAAACATTCATCGTCTTATCTATGTTATTGAAAAACGATTATGAATTTTTTCGGAAAAATTGATACCTTTGTAAAGGTATTATCTTTATATCAAACAAATTGTCAAATCTTTTTAAAATTAAAATTATGGCTGTTATTAATTCCTATTTGTCTTTCGAAGGTACCTGCGAAGCTGCTTTCAACTTCTACAAGTCTGTATTTGGTGGAGAATTTACGTATGTCGGACGATATAAAGACATGCCGTCTTCAGAACATCCTATTCCCGATGCATTAAAAGATAAAATTATGCACATCTCCCTGCCCATCAGCCAGGAAACTGTATTGTTCGGAGCCGACATGATGGAAGAACTTGGTTTTAAGCCTACATTTGGAGATAATATCGCTCTTTCTGTCAGCACAAAAGACGAGGCTGAAACAAGAAAGATCTTCAATGGTCTTGCTGAAGGTGGTACGATCACGATGCCATTAGAAAAAACATTCTGGTCTCCCTTATTCGGTATGGCAACGGATAAATTTGGTATTAACTGGATGGTGAGTTACGAATAAAAATTTACAATATTGAATGATTGTGTCCAAATGGGCACAATCATCATTTTTTGAATATAAAATAAACAGCCAGAATCAAGAAGACAAAACCGACGAAATGGTTTGTTTTGAAGGTTTCATTTTTAAATACTAATGTCGTAAAAGCGGTAAATACAACTAAAGTAATCACCTCCTGCATCACTTTAAGTTGCCAGAGATTAAACGGCCCTCCATTTCCATCAAATCCAATACGATTTGCAGGAACCTGAAAGCAATACTCAAACAAAGCAATTCCCCAACTAAGCAAAATGATAGCCGGAAGTCCCCAGTTATTAAACCAGTGCATTTCCTTAAACTTCAGGTGACCATACCATGCAAAGGTCATAAATATATTCGAACAGACTAATAATCCGACAGTTGTGAGCGATTTCATTTTTCTACATTTTGCCTGCAAAAGTACATAAAGAAATTGACATTACGGATCCAGTAGTTTTTGTAATTGTTCGAGCGCCATTTTATACCCCTCTTCAAATCCCATTTCGAGTGTTTGCTTCAGCATTTCTTCATTCTCAAAGGTAATATTTGCTATTACGATGATCTTTCCATTGTCCTCTGCAAAATCATAATGCCAGTGCATATGCGGAAGATCATTATTGACAACTCCGTTTTCATCACAGAAGCCATCGGATGCCTCAAACGATTTACATTCCCGGATATTCATAAAAGTTGCCTTACACCAAAATTTCTTTCCCTCCGGAGACAACATATAATAGAGCCATTGACCATTATTCTTAAATTCCATTAATTTTGAAACGGCTTTGTAAGGCTCCGGAGCAAACCATTTATCTAATATTGCGGAATTGGTGAAAGCATCCCATACAACTCCCAACGGAGCTTTATATGCCATACTGACAGTAATTTTCTTGTCGGTATAATCCGCGTCAAACTTTATTGACAAATTTTCCATAGCATTCTGTTTTAAATTATTATACCATAACATTCCGCCTTATTCTGTAGTTCAACCAAATAAGATAAAATAACTTAACTGTCTTTAAAACCTACATCATGGTTTTCACCAGATCACGTTGAACCTTAAAGAAATCGAACCGTTGCCTGTCTCCGTTTTGAGTCAATAACATCGAGGTCCTTTTCAATAAGTCGATCCAATCTTTTTGTTTCTTACAAAACTTGTCATTGGTAAATCCAAGCTTATCGATATGAAATGTACGTTGTAAGCAATATCGTTTTTCATCACATTCCAAATGATAATAACAGGTATCTATTATGAGTTTGGATAAATAAATCATGACTTCCGCCCCTGATTGATAACACCCTGTTTCGGTCATTACTTCTGTTTCATGTATTAAATCCAACAACTCCGACTTCAATTTTTGCAATTCAATTGTAGATATCAACTCTTGAGAAGAAAAAAAACAAATATCATCTACCATATTTTTAAAGACATCCTTACTAATAATACAAGAGGTTCTGGGAATTTTCCGACTTTCATTCATGACAACCCTTTCAAGCTCAATTAACTCTTCCGGGACAACCATATCAGAAAAAACGAAGTCTGGTCTCGAGCCTTTCATCAAGTAATTCCATTTATAATGCCAAAATCTATATAAATTACTATATGACCCCAAAAAAGTATGTGGCATAACATTACATGCACAGCGCAGGCTCGCATTAGGACAGGATTGCATGGCTTTGAATATATTTGTAAAATCAACCAGATTTTCAGAATGCTGTTGCATATAGTTTTCCAGTTGGTAAAATTTTTTCAGATTCAGTGTAATCCATTTTGTTGTAACAACTCCGGAATCAGCGATGACATCGTCAATCGAAATCCCGAAACGATTGGAAATCAGAACTACTTCATCCATTGTAAACGGAATTTCACCCCGGATCCTTCTGTAAGTGGATTCTTTACCCAAAGAAAGCAACTCCATCAATACGCCAGCAATAGTCTCGCCTTTTGGAATATGCTCCTTAATAGAATTAACTAATTTATCATTTATCATATTACTCGTATTAAAAAAAATGTATTAAAGATCTGCAAATATATCATAAACTCGAATTTAATTATCACTGCAAAAATCGTGTCATTTTTTGAGAATCAGCATTAATTAGTCTATTTTTTTGCAAACAATATTCAAAAGTAAAGAAATTAGACTCTGTTAGCTGACTGGATATAAGCATCCTATATGTCAACAATTCTGTAATTTTGTTTCATTATTATCGTTACAAAAAAATCCGTATTGAACTTTAGCTTTATTAAGAAAATCCTTGTGGTAATAAATACGGTATGAATTAAAAAACTAATGAAAGCAATAATCGTGGAAAAATTTACAAACGTAATAAAAAACCGGGGGATAGCTCTTCTGGCTGGTATCACATTCAAAGTTTCAATACTATTTACTCAATCAGAGAAGGCTGTTTTCTATCAAAAAACAGCCTTCTTTTTTTAATAGATCTCTACAAGAAACAAATTCCCGTTAAACATTAAACAAGTAAATTTTTCAAATTATAAATAAACTAAAAAACATTATCAACATGAAGAAACTTATTTTTATCATTGTCGGATTAACATTAATGACGGCCTTGCAGGCTCAAACTAAAACCCCGGATGATTTGGACATCATCCAATCAATTTTTGGAAAAGACAAAAAAGAGCTGACACAGGCTTATATGAATTTGCAGGGTGAAGCAGCAACTGCTTTCTGGCCGATTTATGACGAATATGAAGCAAAACGTAGGGAATTAGTAAGAGAAAGGCTTATTACTTTGGCTCAATATATTGATAACTATGCTACCTTGAACGATGAAACTGCGGCTACTTTAAGTAAAGAATCTCTCAATAACATAAAAAACATTGACAAATTGCACGAAAAATACTTCAATAAAATGAAGAAAGCTGTGGGTACACTCAATGCATCCAAATTCATGCAGATGGAAGTTTATTTTCAACGGATAGTGGAAGCTGAAGTCCTGGACGATATACCTTTCATCGGAGAAATGGATAATCTCAAAAAATAGACTCTATCTATGATTACAAGATTTTTTCATTTAATTATGAGGTCATCCCTAAAACTTAAAAATTACCGCAGTAATAACCCAGACGCTTATGAAATTAACTTAAATGAAGATATCAACAAAAAATCGGATTTTGTTAAAGCTAAAATTTCCAATCAAATCATAACCCTTGAATTTTTTGGAGATGCGAAAGAGGTAACCATATCTGTTGCCGATATAACCGGGACAATGATTTACCAGGAAACCACAGATGTTTGTCAAACATTGCACCGATTTATTTACCTGAATGAGTACATGATAATACCGGAATATTGCATTAAATTACACAATACCTCGGGAATACACATCATGGGCACTTTCAAATCAAATAAATATATCGCATTAAAATAAACAATCCTGATAGGATAATTGTTTTATTGTATTAATTCTAAATATATATATTTTTTACGTAATAAACATATGAAGATGACTAAAGTATTAAAAATTACTCAGATCGCTGTTTTTTTATTGTTCGGCTCTTTAAGTAGCTTATTTGCACAACAAAAAGAATTAGATGCAGAAACACTGAAACAGGCTAACAATCCACTGTCTCCAAAAAAAGCATTTAATGTACACAACTATGTGATGCCCTCTCTTTCCGGAGTGGAAGATGTATCAATGAATCAATTGATGTTCCGTTATGCACAACCCGTGGGACATGTATTCCTCAGAGCCACCATGCCATTTGTTACGGAATCGTTACCGGCGAGTTCACCGACAACCGGATTTGGTGACTTTAGTGTTTTTGCTATTTACAAGCTTCCAAGCGAGGAAGGACTCAGCTATGGTGTGGGACCTCTGTTAATTGCTCCCACTGCTAGCCATAATCTTGGACAAGGCAAATGGCAAACCGGTTTGTCAGCTATGGCTTTCTTTTCCAAAAGTCATGTAATCCAATTCGGTTCTTTACTGCAATGGCAAACTTCTTTTGCAGGGGATGACGACCGGGCTGATGTAAGCTTACTCACTCCTCAACTATTCGGTATGTGGCAATTGGGAGGAGGAACTTACCTTCGTAGCACCGGAATCTGGTCGTTCGATCTTAATAGCGGAAACTACAATATTCCTTTGGGGTTAGGTCTTGGAAAAGTAATAAAAGCAGACAAGGCAATATTCAACATCTTTGCAGAACCACAATACTCTGTTGCTTCACAAGGAATCGGACAATCTAAATTCCAATTATTTATCGGGTTTAACACACAATTTTAGATTATGCCCAAAAATCCGCAGATACGGATCAAAAAAAGTGGTACCAGAATAGAGAAATTTACTCAAATATTGAATTATTATGAAAAATGTTAAAACAGGGCTATTGCTTTTGGCAATCCCCTTGTTGATTTCATCCTGCGACAATCAACAAAAACAATCGACAGCACAAAAAACGGATGTAACTTCCGAGTATGAATTTGTAAACGGTTATCCGACCGAAGCTACTATCCAGAAAGCATACGATGAGGCCGACCTGAACCGGGCTATTCAAACCTATCGTTTTTTCTATCCTACGGTGTCCATCCTGGCTACCTGGGATGGAAACATTACAGCAGGTTGTGTTCCCAACCAAACGTTTGCTATTATGGACGGAGCTCCTGCACAGATTGTATTCACACCGAACTCGGATACCCGTTACGCCGGACTTCCACTCGACCTGAACAACGGCCCTATAGTAATCGAGGTTCCGGCAGGTCCGATCATGTCGGCCGTAGATGATATGAACCAATTATGGGTCATGGATATTGGTATGCCTGGTCCCGATAAGGGAAAAGGGGGTAAACATATTATCCTGCCGCCGAACTACACTGGACAAGTTCCTGATGGATATTATGTAGGAAAATCTACGACTAACCAGGTTTTAGTATTATTGCGCGCAATCCCGTTAGACAACAATCCGGAAACAGGCGAAAAACTAATGAAATCCGTAAAAGTATATCCTTTGGGAAAACCGGCTGCTGAAGTCAACTGGATACACCTGAATGATAAACCGGGCGATTTTACTCCTGTTCGCTGGGAAGACAATATTGGCTATTGGGAACGTTTGGCCAAATTTATCAACGAAGAACCGGCCAATCCTGAATACCGCACCTGGTACGGCGAATTAGCCGAGTTGGGTATTGAAAAAGGAAAGCCGTTCAATCCCGATGCACGCACAAAAGCTATTCTGGAAAAAGCGGCTAAAACCGCTAATGCCATCATGCGCGTACAATCCTTTGCAGACCGTAGTGCAGACCGAATCGTGTGGCAAGACCGCCAATGGGAATGGGCTGTATTGCGTTATGCCGGTGATGGCAAATTTAATACCGAAAACTACGTAGACCTGTATGCCCGTGAAAAATGGTTCTATCAGGCTCAAATCGAATCGCCAGCCATGTTCAACCGCGCTCCGGGTGCAGGTTCTTTGTATTGGTTGGGTATGAAAGATAATACCGGTAAATACCTGGACGGAAGTAAAACTTACAAATTGACAGTCCCTCAACCTGTTCCAGGCAAGCTGTTCTGGTCCATTACCATTTACGACAACGAAACCCGCAGCGAGATCGCCACAGAACAAAATAAAGCGGCTCTGCGATCAATGTTCGAATTGAAAGACGAAAAAGGAGCTACAGTCGAGTTGTATTTCGGACCCAAAGCGCCTGCAGGTAAAGAAAACGTATGGATTCAAACCCTACCCGATAAAGGTTGGTTTACCTATTTCCGTATCTATGGTCCCGAAGCTCCCGCTTTTGACGGCAGTTGGAAGCCAGGCGATTTCGAGGAGGTAAAATAAATAACATCCACAGAATTTTCACTATAATATTATGAATCTAAAAAAAACAATCAAAAAATGTGGTCAGGTTGCAGCCGTTGGGGCTATACTGGCAGTTGGGGCTATTGTCCCTCAGAAAGCTGAAGCCCAGCAAAAGGCTAAAACAGGGAAACCCAATATCCTCGTCATCATGGGAGATGATATAGGTTGGTTTAATCCTAGTTGTTATAACCGTGGAATGATGGGTTATCAAACCCCAAACATCGACCGTATAGCCAATGAGGGAGCAATATTTATGACCTGGTACGGGCAACAAAGTTGTACTGCCGGTCGGGCGGCCTTTGTTACCGGGCAATCTCCGATACGCACAGGATTAACAAAAGTTGGAATGCCGGGAGCCGATATTGGTTTACGCCCGGAAGATCCAAGTGTTGCCGAATTACTGAAATCCCTGGGATATACTACAGGTCAATTTGGAAAGAACCACTTGGGAGACAAAGATGAATTTTTGCCGACAGCACATGGCTTTGATGAATTTTTCGGTAATTTATATCACTTGAATGCTGAAGAAGAACCTGAGAATCCCGATTACCCGAAAAATCCGAACTACCGAAAAAACTTCGGCCCTCGCGGTGTGATTCGCAGTACCGCTGATGGAAAAGTTGAGGATACAGGTCCCCTTACAAAGAAACGAATGGAAACGGTCGATGAGGAATTCACCACTGCTGCCGTAGATTTTATTGATAGACAAGCAAAATCCGGCAAACCTTTCTTTTGTTATTACAACTCCACCCGTATGCACGTGTTTACCCACCTAAGTCCAAAGTATGACGGAAAAACCGGGCTTGGCATTTATGCAGACGGAATGACTGAACATGACGATAATGTAGGTATCTTGTTGAAAAAATTGGACGAATTGGGTATTACCGACAATACCATTATTGTATATACAACCGATAATGGAGCTGAAGTGATGAGTTGGCCTGACGGAGGAACAACTCCATTTCGTGGCGAAAAAGCAACTAATTGGGAAGGCGGTTTCCGTGTCCCAACATTAATTCGCTGGCCGGAAACTATCAAACCGGGAACTATTGTCAACGGTATGTGTGCCCATGAAGATTTAATTCCTACGTTTTGCGCGGCAGCGGGTGAACCCAATATCGTAGAAAAATGTAAAAAAGGATATGCCGCAGCAGGAAAAACGTTCAAAGTACATTTGGATGGCTACAATCTGATTCCTTATTTGAAAGGCGAAGTCAAGGAATCGCCCCGGAATGAATTTATTTATTGGAGTGATGACGGCGATGTATTGGCTGTACGTTACGGGCGTTTCAAAATGTCGTTCATGGAACAAAATAGTCAAGGACTTGATGTTTGGTTGAATCAATTCGATAAGCTCAGAGGCGTACGGTTCTACGATATGTTAGGAGATCCTTTCGAACGCGCTTCTGAATCAGTAGATTATGGCCGTTGGATGATAGAACATTCATTCCTTATATATGGCGCGACAGCCTATGTAGGGCAATGGTTATCTTCTTTCAAAGAATTCCCTCCAAGACAAAAACCTGCATCATTCAATCTCGATGAAGTGATGCGAAAACTGAGTGAACCCGCAAAAAATTGATATTTTGTAAAATATGTAAGAATATAGGGGCTGAATTCCGAGAAGGATTCAGCCTCTTTTCTTTTTATTATCAACAATTTACGTTTCCCCAATTCAATATAACAAGTTTCTATATTCTCAAACTTTATATACAGTACAGGTGTTTTTAAGATAAACATAAATAACATAAGCCATGGCAACTAAAGAAACATCAAACACCGAAAGAATTCATTTTACGAGTATCGTCAGTGAAACAAAGAATCTTATCCTGGAAGAACCGGATAATGAAGAAAGTACAGTTTTAGGTCATGCGACAGATGTGGAAGTCAAAAAAGCTGTCGAGTTACTGAATCCGGATCCTTACAGCTTAAAAAGTCGAGGATAAACAAATCTGATTTAAGGTGTCTCCATTTGCCAAGAAATTGAGTAATCCAAGATGGATCTATGTAGCTCCCAATGGAAATGACAAAACATCAAAAATATTATTTAAATGAGTTAAAAGCAAATGTTATTTTTATCAAATACAAAAAAATTAAAACAATAATTGTACATTTACGGCTCTGTTAGGGGATCCTGACAAAACTTATTATAAAAGGCAGCCCAACAAATGAAAAACAATATATGGATGAGAAAAGCGACTTTCCTTTTGGGATTAATGCTTTTCCTGTCAGGCGTAACTTTTGCACAAGAAAGTTTATCCGACCCAATACCGGAGAACAATGCCGATACTCTTTCTTTTCCGGATCGTTTCATCCATAAATTCGGGTTGGAAGTCCGCCCTGAGTATATTGTTCCTACCAATATTTTCCTCCAAGGTGAAAATAAGGAATGGATGCCTATTAAAAATTCTTCTGCCGTACATCTAAAATATTCATTTCAGTTTCAGCCCAACACTTACGTAGACCGGATTTATGGTGGCGCCTATCAAGGATTTGGATTAGCTCGTTACGATTTTGGCAATCCGAAAGAAATTGGGAATCCTGTTGCCTTGTATCTATTCCAGGGCGCTCGTATCGCCAAAATTCTCGATCAATTATCATTAAATTACGAATGGAATTTCGGCATTTCGGCTGGCTGGAAACCATATGACCGGTACAACAATTATTATAATGTGATGATAGGGTCTAAAGTTAACGCCTATCTCAATGCCAACTTCTATCTGAATTGGATGGTTTCGCCCAAGATCGATCTGAATGCAGGTTTTGCCCTGACCCACTTTTCAAATGGGAATACCAAATTCCCTAATTTAGGGTTAAATACTGTAGGATTAAAATTAGGCATGGCTTATAATTTCAACAGGGAGAGTAATCGTCTTTCGAAGCCATTGTTTAGAGCTCCAATTCCGAAGTTTCCCAAACATATCAGTTATGACCTGGTACTGTTTGGTTCCTGGCGGAGAAAAGGAGTTTATGTTAACGGGGGAGAGTTTCAGGTACCCTCTCCTAATGCATATCCGGTTTTAGGATTCAATTTTGCTCCTATGTATAACTTCGGATATAAATTCCGGGCGGGAATATCTCTGGATGGTGTCTATGACGGAAGCGCCAATGTTTACGAAGAAAACAATGAATTCTGTATTCCTCTTGTTTACAAACAACTGGCATTAGGACTGTCGGCACGGGGAGAATATATCATGCCTTACTTCACTGTCGGAATAGGTCTGGGCGTAAATGTAATACATGGAGGAGGAGATCTCAAATCCTGTTACCAGATTCTGGCTCTTAAAACCGAGATCTCCCGTAATGCCTATCTTCATATCGGATATAGCCTCCACAATTTTGAAACCCCCAATTTCCTGATGTTAGGAATAGGATACAGGTTCAATAACCAGTATCCTTGTTTTCATCGGAATCGTTGATTCTTCTTATTGTTTCTGATTTTCCGGATCATATATAGCCACAGCAACTCTGGAATCGGCACAACCATAGTACAGAAACCATTTATTCCGATAATAAGTTAATCCTTCTATAAACACTGTTCCTGCCGGATACTGACCACTTTTTTCAAAATCATCCTGAGGTATCAGAAACGGCTTATCCAATCGTGTAATAAATTTTGCAGGATCATTTGCATCGAATAAAGCCTGTCCTGCACAATAAGCATTTGCAGTATAAGAAGAATCCCTATCGGCCCCGCTTCTGTTCTTTCCATTGTAAAGAAGAACAATCCCTTTATCCGTCAATACAGCCGGAGGACCGCACTCTGTCAGATCGCTATCAAAATATCCTTTACGCGGAGTAAATAAAGCTTTTAGCTCATTCTTTTCGTTTAACATCGGAGTCCAATCGATCAAATTATCTGAAGTTGCAACATTTACCAGTCGCTCTCCCCAATACATCCAGTATTTGCCATTGATCTTCGCAATGACCAACTTACCATCAACGAGTTTTGTAACTATAGAAGCTGACTTGGTAAATACATTATAAAACCGGCCATCGTGCGCTTTGGCAAAAGCCGATCCATGTTTCGTCCAGTGTACCAGGTCTTTGGAAGTCGCAACTGCCAGACGCGCCAGTTTCCGGTTCCATTGTGTATACATCATAACATAAGTACCATCTTCAGTGACAGCAATACGGGGATCTTCACAACCTCCGGGCCATTCCTGTTCGGTTTGATTGTCTTTATCAGGATAAAAAACCGGAGTAGACTTCCTTTCAAAATGGATACCATCAGTAGATGAGGCATATCCAAGACGGGATGTCCGTTTTCCGATTCCTTTACCGGATTTATCTTCAGCCCTGTAGAGTACAACTATTTTACCGTCGATAACAGTCGCGGCAGGATTAAAAGTATCATTAGACTCCCAATCGGTTGAGTCTCCTATCATCGGGCAAAAGAAACGGGTAGTCGAATCAGGAGTTATCACAGGATTAGCGCCTGCCGGACGGACAAATTCGCCTAAGGTCCAATCAGGTAAAGAAGATTTGTCACCTTCGATCTTCTTTTCCGACTGACAAGTAAACAGACCGATTACCAGCATAAAAAGGGTTAACAAGCACGTATTTTTCATATTATTTATAATTTAATTTTAACTACCTCTGTATTTAGATTAAAACCTTTTACTACCAACTGATATTCTCCGGAAGGTAAATGCTTCATATCAGTCTCTATAGAAACTGAAGCGCCTTCATTTGGCAATAAATTGATAAAGTTATCCGTATAAAAAGACGGACGAACAGGACTTCCGTTTTTATCCAGCCACTGGATCTGAGTAAAGAATGACAGAGTTTTACCTGAATTTTTTAGACTTAAATCGATGAAATGTTTTCCGTTTTCAATACGGGTTTTATATTTTGTCTGAACTTTTGTTTTCTGTAATTTATTAATATCCTGGAATCCGGCTGTTGTTGGCCCTGTTAAAGTCGTTTTTCCTTCGTATTTATTTGTGGAACGCCAGTAGAAATTATCTCCCACTTGTTTTCCTTTTTCATCAAATAAGCGCAATTTAATAAAGTGAACTGCAGATATAATTGCAGGAAATTCAATTTTAAAAACATCATTTGCGGCTCCATCCTCAGGAAGATCTACTTTAGATTCCTTCGAAAATACTTTTTTCATGTTCAGATCATAAACCTCTGCTGTCACCTTATAATTCTTAAATGACTGGTAATAATCATTAACTACCGAAACTGTATTTTTCAGATAATCGAATTGAGGATGCAAAGGTGCGCAAGCATTTTGCGCAGCATATAAAGCGGCTGTAGGCTCTAAAGACCAGTCCCACATACGTCCGCAGACCTGACGAATAGGAGAATTATGATACCAGAACAAAAATCCCGAGCAGTAACGATCACCATAATTCAACTTATTATAATTCCAGACTTCCCAGATGCTTTTATAATTGAAAGCGCCCACAAACTGCCCTTTCATTGCAAATTCATCTATACTCTTTGATTCTCCATACTCGTTTGTCAAAGCAACGTACAAAGATGACATCTGGTGGAAACCATTTCCATCGGAATAATCCCATGCTGCCTTATTGACCGGCCAAAGGTCTTTTTCCGGCATCATCTCACGCAAACATTCTACTGTCGGCAGACAAGGCGCTCCGTATTCAGGGTTAAAACCATCCACTCTACTACCACGATCCGAGGCTGTATTCTCATAATGACGCATAATATTCACTGTCTTATAAGGACTTCCGTCATGGACACCATCACATTCGGATTGCATCTGATAACCTCTTGTTCCATCCAAACACATGATCAGGTCTTTACAATGAGGCATTTCGGTCGATTCATTTGAACCTACATAATAGGCCAAACTGGCGTGGTTACGGATCCGTTTTACTGTAGACGCTACATTTTTAAGATATAAACCTAAATCATATGGGTGTTTGGTATCACCGGTCATCCAGAATTCAGTCCAGACCATTATTCCCAATTCATCGCACAACTGATAGAAATAATCGGATTCTGTAATACCTCCTGCCCAGAAACGAATCAGGTTAACTCCCGATTGTGCTGTATAACGCAGTTCCGCATAAGTTCTTTCATCAGAGTTACGAAGCATATTTTCCGGCAACCAGTTGGTCCCTTTGATAAAAATCGGTTTACCGTTTACATAGAAAGTTCTTGATTTATAAGGAGTTAATGTATCCGATGTAATCTCACGGATACCAAAACGACTATCTATCGCATCGACAGTTTCACCTTTGATTACGGCTTTGAAATTCAGATCATATAATTCTTGTTTGCCTTTGTTTACAGGCCACCACAAACGCGGGTTGTTAATTGCCAGTTGCGGAAATTCTTCAGGAGTAAAAACGACCTCTTTAACTTCACCACGGAACAACTTAACTTCTTTCTCAAAACTGATTTTTTCACCTTTGAATTCTCCGATCACTTTTACCGTCTGATTAGAAAAAGTCGGGTTAGAAACTTCAACCGAAACGGTTTGTACCGAACGGGTATAATCGGATTTAGGAAATTTCGATTTAACAAATGGATGAGCCAGTTTAACATTACCTGTAGTAAAAATGGAAATATCTTTCCAAATTCCTGTATTACGGTCACGTATGCCATCGAGGAAAGTAAAATCCCAACCTACGGTCATCAACATGCTAACATTCTTTCCTATCTCTCCGTTACCTCCGTTTTGAAATTCGTCTTTCGCTCCGAAAGATTTTTGTCCTTTAGGCTTAACCGTTCCTGGAACATCGATCGGATATACTTTGATTGCCAACACGTTTTTCTTATCAAATTGTACATAATCCGTTATGTCGATCTGATCTAAATAAAACATTCCGGATATATTTCCAACCATATTCCCGTTCAACCATATTTCGGCCCTGTAATTGATACCATCGACCTGTAACCATGTCTTTTTGCCTGAGTGCTGATCTTTGAGCAGGTCGAATTCAGTTCTAAACCAGTATGTATAAAAATCCCGGCCCGCATGATAGAGATCGGGAATCAGGTTGGATTCTAGCTTGTTATTCATTCCGAAATACGGCTCCAGATATACTTTATTGTATACCAAAGAATTGAGTACCGTACCCGGGACTATTGCCGGCATCCAGTCGGACGTAGATGCTTTCAGAGTAGAAACATCCTCAATTTTGAATGAGACGTCTCCGGCTTTTTTCATCTTCCAGGTAAACGATCCCTGATGGCCGTCTTTAGATATTAATACATAATTATAATCCCGCTCTTTCAGAACATTTTGTGAAAATGCGGAGAAAAATACGACGAAAAAGAGAGTTGTTAATAAATTAATTTTACGTTTCATGTTTAAATATTTGACTTAATGTTTTTTATCCATATTTTCCTTTAATTATGAGGCCGATAAAGTAATGATAATTTTAAATAAATTATTCAGAAAAAAAGCAAAAGCTACTGTAAGATGGTAATTTTGATCGAAATGGCAAAAAAACAGAGAATCTTTTTTTATTTTTTATCAAATAAGGATTCCGGAATGGATGTACCAAAAACTCTATTTTTGATACATCCTCCGGAATAAACTTATTCTTTATAAAGTAATTGAGATAGTTTGGCTATAATTAATCACATTTTCGGTCTTTGCTCCGATACGCAAATAAATTTTATTCCCATTGGACTGTATTTTGTACAGATTTGATTTAAATGTGCTGTTGTTTGCCAAATCAAATTCGATCACACCTTCTGTTTGATTAACCACGACCCGCCCTGAATAGTTAGAACTTCCATTATCCACTCCCGGTGCAAAATTCCAGTAACCATACACTTCTGCTACTTTGTATGACGAATTTGTTGGGGTTACCTTATACGAAATTGAGACTTTTTGTCCACTGGCAGTAGCAGAAGCCGTGATTCGAGAATAAGGCGTTGCTTTGAGATCGAGAGAAGTTTGTCCATTGACGGTCACAAGCTGTTCACATTTGTTAACAAACGGGCCGTTTACTACAATTCTGTACTCAGCATTAAACATTTGGGAATTCTCGAATGAGCCGTCGTATTTAGCATAAAAATCGATGGATTTTGTGGCATCCGTATTTTGCTCGAACATATTGATAATTACACCTGTAGATCCTTGTACGGGTAACGGAATGGGTTCATTCGTCTCTGCATCCAGTACACGTCCTTTGATTCCTCCGCTCGGAGCATCGTAGTTGTCAAGTTCATTCAGACAGCTTGTCATCAGGAAAGTACAGGCAATTGCTATTAATAAATTTATCTTTTTCATATGTACTTTATTATTTTTTATACTTACAATTAATTTGTATATCCCGGATTCTGAATCAACTTCGGATTCGAGTTCATGTCATCTCCATTAATCTTGGTATAATAGTTCTTTTCCAGAAATACTCTCTTTTGCTTCGGAGTATTGGCTCCTCTTTCGAACGTATATTTTCCATCGGATATGTTATACCAGGGATATAGGGCTGATCCGCGAAAACCGTTCAAACCTCCCAGGGACACATCCAGATGAGCAATCCGCCAACGTTTCATATCCCAGAAGCGATGGGTTTCAAAAGCCAGTTCTACTTTGCGTTCATGACGTATTTTTGCCATATCGACAGACGATATTTGCGGCATACCGGCTCTCGCTCTCACAGTATTTATAGCAGCCTGTGCTTCGGAAGTTTTTCCCAGCTCAAAAGCAGATTCAGCCAGATTCAAATACATTTCAGCCAAACGGAATACAGGCCATGGTGTTTCCGATTTACCCATATTCATATCCGTTAATGTTTCATCAAAGAACTTCTTCTGATAAAATCCGGTTTTGGAAGCATCTCCGGCATCAGCACCACCATCTTTTCCACTTGTGGTATAAGTTTTTCCATCAATTACAACTTTATTCCCTCCATCCGGCTGACTGGTAGCTACATAACGAGTTCCCTGTTTATCAATCACTCCCCGGTACCATTCCATTATAGAACCTTTGATCGGAGATCCCGGCAAATAAATAGACGCGCTCAGACGAGGATCTTTATTTTGAAAAAGGTCATAAGGACTTTCAAACCGAAGTAGAGTTCCATCGGTATTTGTCAGGTGGAGCGTTCCGTCAGATCCGTCTGTGTATTCATATTCCTCGATCATCTCGAGAGTAGGAGCCATACCACATCCCCAGCCGCCTCCGCGGAAAGAAAACGCAGCATTTCGCTTGTCCCAGCTATGTCCTTTTCCTCCGGCTACGTTATACTGTTTTTGAAAAATATATTCTCCGTTATTTCCATTACCTTTGAGAAACATGTCACAATAATTCTGAGATTTATCATCCGGTTTTTTATTATACAGACTATATCTTCCCGAATTCAATACTTCCTGCGATGCATTAAAAGCTGATTGAAAGAATCGTGGTGCTTCTGAAGCCGGAATACCAACAAGACCATCCAACCGCACTGTTCCATATTTCGCAATCGAACCGGCATAAAGTGCGGCACGTGAGGCTAAAGCCAAAGCAGCGCCGCTTTCCGCCCGGTATCTGTCTGATGCACCTCGCATCACAGGCAAATATTTAGCCGCATCCACACATTCATCAATAATGAAATCATATATTTCTACTTCCTTATTACGAGGAACTTGTAATGCTTCAAGATTATTCGGATCATATGGCTGGGATTCATCGATAAGCGGTACACCCCCATATCTTTTTACCAGCGTAAAATAGTGCATCGCGCGTAGAAAACGAACTTCACCCAGCAATAATAGCTTATCGGATTCAGATAATGACTGAGCTGTTTTCAGCTGAGCGATAAAGTCATTACAATTACGGATCAATTTGTAGCGGCTCGCAAATGTTTGTTCAAACAAAGCATCTTCGTATGTATAACTTGCATTTCCATTGTCGAACATCGGATCTTTCTGGAATGACCCTTGAGCCTCATCGGATAAAGAAGTCGGATTCATCAATCTCCACGCATCCCGGTACCAGTAGTCGAAGTCTTCAGTCTGTAATCCATCATATAGATTCACTAATACGGCATTGATTAGCTTTGGGTCCTGCCATACCTGTTCCGGGGTGATGATATCAAAATTTTCTTTTTCCAAATAATTATCACATGCGCCTAATCCGACTAAAGCCAGACAGGCAATCATTATTCTTATAATATTTGTCTTCATATTCGTTCGTTAAAAAGTAAGATTAACACCAAAATTAAACGATCGCATTTGCGGATAATACCGTAACGCTCCATTACTATTTTCCGGGTCCATATATTTAATTACACCCTTTGTCCCTGTAAATGTCAGCATATCAAACGCGTTAATATACATACGGAAGTTGTCTATGCCGATTCTTGACAATATCTTTTTGGGAATTGTATAACCGAATTCCAGTGTTTTCAGACGCAAGTAAGAAGCTTTCTGCATGGTCCAGGTATTATTGGAAGTGTTGGCCGAGAACCCTGTCGGACGTACGGCTGGCATATATCCAGGAACCCAAGCGCTACCAGGATTAGACGGATCTTCACGGTGCCAACGATCTAACCACAATGTGATACCGTTACCCAACCCCTGTTGAATAAATGGATCGAGGAAGTCGCCTCCTGTGAAAACCTCATGTCCGGCTGCTCCCTGGAAGAAGACGGTCAGGTCAAAACCTTTGTATGATCCATACATATTTAACCCGTAATACATCCGTGGAGTATCTCCATGCCCGATCGGCTGATCATCTTTACCATCAATAATACCATCATTGTTCCAGTCTTGATACTTCATATCACCTGGCAGAAGCGATTTGTTCCCGTTTCCATCCTGAATAGGCGAATTCAATATATCTTCAAAACTTTGGAATTGGCCGATTACTTTTTTACCCCAACTGATGTTCTTATACCGGTCATTCGTATTATTTCTCCAGTTATCAAACATGTTAGCCGAAGGAGCACGTTCTACATACCCAAAATATTGACGTGTAGAGGAAAAGTTTGCTTTGATATCGTAAGTAAAACCTTCAATGTTATTACGGTGTCCTACAGAAATTTCAAATCCACGGGTTTTATCTGAATTAAGATTTTCATCCGGTAAGGATTGTCCAAAAGTAGTAGGTAAAGTCAGCACACGAGTAGCCAATAACCCTTCCCGTTCACGATTAAAATAATCAAACTCAAAACTTAACAATCCCTGTTTGATTGAAGATTCAAATCCGATATTGGATGTAATAGATTCATACCATGTCAAATTAGGATTAGGCATCCCTCTGTCTTTTGCCCCATTTGTAAGACCATTATCTCCCAGAACATAGCTCCCTGAAGGATAGGTATATCCGGATAAATATTGATAAGGTAACATGTACCATTTATCACCTACTTTATAACTTGTCTCATCACCCACTTTTCCAATAGAACCTCTTATTTTCAGATTATCAAACATAGGTAATGCATCCTTAAAGAATCCTTCTTCCGAAATACGCCAACCTAATGATAATGCAGGAAAGAAACCCCACCGTTTATCCGGAGCAAATTTATACGAACCGTCATAACGGAAACTCGCCTCTGCCAAGTATTTACCGGCATAAGCATAATTTAAACGGCCTATCAGACCTGCATGAGCAGAAACTTCCGCAGTTCCGTCATTATTCATATTTGTCTTATCTCCTGCCCTGATCTGATCAATCGCACTGATTGTAAATTGACGATAGGCTTCCACCCAATCTGTTCTATCGTTGTAAAATTCCCATAAAGCCAAAGCGGAAATATCGTGTGACCCTATTATTTTATTATAATTCAGCGATAACTGCACATCCGGTTTAAAATAGTTGGTGGACTTTGTTGTCAACTCGGAAATTGTATGACTACCTGTCACATTATATACATCCTTTGCCGCATCATAACCATATTCATAGTATTCCTTATACCATTTACGACCATATTCATTATTATAATCGTAAGAAGCCAGGGCCTTTGCAGACAACCCTTTCACCCAAGGCACCTCCCAGTTAACAATCATTGTTCCTGTGAAATTGCGGCGATCACGACGGTCATAACCTACATTATCGATCTCCGATAACTGAACAGGATTTCCCTTATCTCCCGGATTCGACCAGTAACTCTCATTATTATTAGCATATATCGGGAAAACAGGTTTTGCCATCTGGATACTTCTTGTTATAGGATCTGCTTCATAAGGTTTGTTACGTGTATCCAGGCGTCCGCTTATTTGTAAATCGACAGAGAACCCTTTAGCAATCTCGGCACTTATATTAGAGCGCACATTGTATTTTGAAAAATCATAGTCATTCGATTTATAAATACCTTCCTGATAAGTATATCCTAAAGAGAAGAAGTATTTTATTCTTTCCGCTCCACCCGAGACACTCATATTATGGTAAGTTTGAGGAATCGAGCCTCGTATTACGTCGTTATACCAATCGGTAGTTCCAATACCTTGCTTGAACCGATCCAGATCGTCTGCCGAGTAAGGAGGAGCTACCCCGACATTTTGTTGTGCTTCATTATACAGCGTTGCATACTCATAACCATTATATAGTTCCGGATAACGGGTAATATTTTGTAATCCAAAATAACCTGTATAATTAATTTTAGGCTTACCCACAGCTCCTTTTTTAGTTGTAATCAGAATAACACCGTTGGCTCCTTTGAATCCATATACAGAAGCGGAAGCGTCTTTCAGAATACTGATAGATTCAATATCGTTGGCATCGATCTGGCTGAAATCGCGTTCTACGCCATCCACGATAACCAATGCACTACCAAATCCACGAATATCAATCGAAGCCGCATCATCTCCGGGAGCTCCGCTCCTCTGAACAGCTCTCAATCCAGGAAGTTTTCCCGCCAATGTATTAGTCACATTCGGTGTTTTTACTGTCGTAATTTCTTTCGATTGTAACGAAGCCACTGAACCGGTTATAGATGCTCTCTTCTGTATTCCATAACCAACTACTACCACTTCACTGAGCGACTGAGTATCTTCCTTCAACTGGGCATCGACAACCTTTTTCGATCCCAAAGGTATTTCCTGAGTAATATAACCGACATACGAAAATACCAGAATTGCATTTTGAGGAACATCAGAAGTTAACGGAAATGAATAATTCCCGCCAATATCCGTAATAGAACCTATGGAAGTTCCTTTTATTCGAACATTCACCCCGATCAGAGGTTCCTTTAGTCCTGCATCTATGACAGTCCCCTTTATTGTGACCGGTTCCTGTTCAATACCGGTTGTATTTACATCCGGTTTATACACAACGATGTGCCGGTCTTTTACGGTATACGTAATATCTTTCCCGGCAAACACCTCATCCAAGACTTCCGATATGTTTTTGTTTTTTGCATTAACAGAAACTTTCTCTTTTACATTGACTTCATTATTTTTATAAAAGAAAGAAAATTCACTTTGGTTTTCAATTTTCTCAAAAACCTGCTCTATTGTTACATTTTTAAGGTTGAGACTTAGAGTTGCTGTTTGCGAATACGTCTTAGCATGCACAGAGAGCATTGACACAATTAATAATAAAGCTGTTAATTTCACAATACGAATGGTTTTTTTCAGGTAATATATGGGAATAAGAATCCCATTATCATTGTTTTTTTTCATAACTTTGCACAACGATTTACATTAATGATTACTGCGTATTTGTTAATGATCTCGCAGATTGGGGAATGCTGCAACATTTCCCAATCTTTTTAATTCGTTAAGAGGTGTTATTCATAGGCATTCTATTTACAAGTTAACAATTATTTATTATCTGAAATAATATACACTCCATTTTTATAGGAATACTTTATGTGAGTATTGAGTTTAATGATATCCAATATCTGTTCTACAGTCTCCCCATTTTCAAATTTACCGGTATAAATTTCCTGTTTAAGCTTCTCATCGGTTACTTTTATTTTAACATTGTGAACCTTTTCCAGTACAGTCATGATTGTTCCTAATGTTTGAGCTTTAAATTGAAGTTTCCCATCTCTCCAGGAAGTATAGAAGCCAGCATCTATCTTTGCTATCGTTACTTTTCCTGTAGTTTTTGAAATTTCAGCCCGTTCATCAGGATGGAGCAGGATGAAATTATCCAACTCTTCATTCGTTTGACAGAAACTAACAGATCCTTTTTCCAGCACAATTTCTACAACATCTTCATTTTGATACGATTTCATATTAAAACGAGTGCCTACTACTTTGATATTAACGGCATCAGATTTCACTATAAAAGGTCTTTTTGCATCTTTAACTACATCAAAAAATGCCTCTCCGGTAATAAACACCTCACGCAACCGGGATGTAAATTTCTCAGGATAAACAAGTTGTGTTCCGGCATTCAACCATACCAAAGTACCATCCGGAAGAGTAACCTGCCTCTTCCCATCCTCTCCTGCAGTACAAACGATACTCATTTCAGGAAATGAGGAAGAATCTTGCTGAGAAAAGTAAAACAAAGTTCCACTCAATACAAATAATACAATGGAAGCGGCAACAGACCAATACCTCCAGAGAATAACACGTTTTTTCGTCTTCCCGGAAGAAGCACTAAGTTCAGACGACAGTTTACGCCAGACCCGTTCTTCAGCCTCCTGTAAATCCGTTCCTCCTATATTCGACAATATTCTGGTTGAAGCGACAATCTCTTCAACTTTCCGGATACCATTCTCATTATTGTTCTCATTATCTTCCATTTCTTTCCTATCTAATATATTTAAAGAGATAAAAAATAAAAAAAATACGTAAAAGGATAGTAAAAATAATACATATCTTTGTCGTAGATTAAACAGAATACAAATTATGACTAGCGATATTCATTTGTTACTCAGGCAAATATCAGAAGAGGAAAGTCATAGCGCTTTTGAAAGACTATACCGGATTTATTTTCGGAAATGTTTTTCTTTCGCGATGTATTATCTAAAATCAACGGAACTGGCTGAAGAAACAGTATCGGACGTATTCCTTAATTTCTGGCAAAACAGAACCTTACTAGCAAACATCAAAGATTGGGATTCTTATCTATACATATCCGTGCGAAATCAGGCTTTTCTGTATCTGAATAAGGAAATCGGGAAACAGGAAGATTCTATTAATTCTTTTATTGTAGAGATTGATATCAACGAGGATAATCCGGAAAGTGCACTTTTAAAACAGGAACTTACTGAAGTCATTCAACATGCTGTAGACCAATTACCGGAAAAATGCAAAATGATTTACCAGATGATCAGGGAAGATGGACTGAGTTATAAACAAGTGTCCAATATCCTTGAAATCTCAGAACGAACAGTCAATACTCAAATGACAATTGCAATTAAAAAGATCAAAGCTGTTTTGAACGATTATTTCCAGAATGGATAAAATTTTAAGTTCATACTGACATACTGTTGTCACTGAGGTGCCGTAAATTTGCAGTATCATTAATGATCAAACAAATTTACATCAACATTAAAAGATTAAAACAATGAAACTGACACCTCATTTTACATTCGATTTGCGAGCAAAAGAAGCTCTTGCATTTTACACCTCTGCATTAAAAGGAAAAACCGAAATTGTTTATACTTACCGGGATTGCGGAGTTGAAGCTCCTGCCGGTTCTGGGGGTGATTATCTGGACAAAATCATGTATGCCTCCCTCAGTTTTGGAGATGGGAATATGATTGCTATTTGCGATATGTGTCCGGAAAACGCTCCGGAAAAAGCAGGAAATACTGTTTTCATGGATTTGGAACTTAAAGCAGAAGAAGTGAAACCTATTTTCGATGCCCTGGCCGAGAATGGGACTATATTGTGTCCTCTTTCAAAAATGTCATGGACTGAACAATTCGGTTGTCTTGTAGATAAATTCGGTATCAACTGGAATATCATGCAGGAAGAAGAATCCAAATAAAAATTTATTACGTATCTTTCCGGATAAAATCAGATAAATGAACAGACTTGAACGAATATCGGCAATCCTTGTCAGCCTGCAATCGCGCTCGGTGATCACAGCCGGACAAATTGCCGAACGGTTCGGAGTCAGCCTTCGGACAGTATACAGAGACATACGGGTACTTGAAGAAGCGGGAATCCCAATATGCGGTGAAGCGGGTTCCGGTTATTCTTTAGTACCCGGTTTCAAATTACCTCCTCTTTTGTTCTCAACAGAAGAAGCTATTGCTTTTCTGATGGCCGAAAAACTAGTTGGAGACCAGGCCAATACCGATACTTTCGAATTGTACCGCAGCGGTATGGATAAAATAAGGGCTGTGTTGCGAACAGCGGAAAGAAATATATTGGAAGATTTCGATCGTCATATCCAACTGATAGAATCCCATAACCCGCCAAAACAAGAACCCAGGAATATTCTACAACCCCTACTAAAGGCCATCCTAGATAAAAAAGCAATTATTATTCAATATATTGCAGCGTATAATAACCAGATTACCGACAGATCGGTAGAGCCGCAAGGTATTTTCTTTATGACAGGCACCTGGTACCTATTAGCCTGGTGTAAACTCCGATCCGATTACCGGACATTCAACCTCAGCCGTATCCAGTCTCTAACAATATCGGAGACCTGTTTCGGACAGGAACATCCTTCTCTACAGATTTTGATCGACACATTGTATTGTATGCATAGCTCGCACAAAATACGGATAAAACTGCATGGTAACGATGCTTTGCTCAGAGTAAACCGGGGAAAATATGCACACGGTTTTTGTGACGAAACTGAAAAAAATGGTTATATTATTCAGATTTATAAAACCGATTCACTGGATTATTTTGCACGATGGTACTTGTCATTTGCCGATATGGCAACAATACTTGAACCGGAAGAACTGAAAACAACGGTAAAAGATTTAATTGAACGAATACAGATTTCCATTGATGATTAAAGACAAACGAGTTTAATCATCTCATAATCAATATTATAACTTTATTATTCTGCGATTTATCAATCCTGAACTTGTTTTAAGCCGCAATATATAAACCCCTTTATTCAAAGAGTTCACATTTATTCTTATGGGTGACGTTGTATAATGTTTGGAAAAAAGTAAATATCCATTTATCGAAAATAAGTTTACATCAATATCCTTGTTATCTGTTTCTATAACAAGAAAATCAGATACTGGATTCGGATATATTTTGAATATTGTATTAAATTCCGGAACTTCAATAGCTGTCACTGAATTATTATATATTAAAGATGTACGGCATGTTCCAGCTTCAACATCAACTTTATAAGTTCCTTTCTTATCCGGAACGCAATAATAATTTTCAGAATCCAATATCGAATCATGATATCGCCACACGTAAGTATAATACGGTTTTGGACTGTTTATTTCCAAACGATTATTCTTATGAATTATTTGAAGCTTGTCTAATTTAGGATATACTACCTCTATTTTACCTTTCCATACTACTTCGCTATTATTCCTAACTTGAGCAATATAGAACATTGAATCCACGCCATTCAGAACAGGATAAAAATTACCACTGATACTAATTAATTTTGTAAGCTCTTTATCTGAATACCACCTGATATTATATGAATTCAAATATATATTAGGATTATTATTGGTACAAACATAGTAAATACTGTCAAATGCCGGTTGATGCTCAAAATAAAACGTGGTGTCACATTTATTAGCCAAAGAAACCTTCACTTTATATCGTCCAAAGTAAGGATTATAAATATAAGGTAATTCAGAACTAGCAACAATATCATTATTCAAATACCAACTACAATTGTAATACTGAGAATTATTACCTGTTAATTGGAGCCTGGAACTTGATTTGTCTATTTTTAAAGAAGAAAAATCTGCTTTTACTATTGAAATTGCTAATGGATAACTTGAAAAACCATTTTCCGATTGAGTAAGATAAACCACTCTTGTATTAGAAAATTCCGGAATAAATGGTGTCCCTAAAGAAATAGTATCATATTTCATTTCTTCATAACTAAATGTTGTCCACACAAGATCTTTCCCTTCTGCATGAATAACAGGCATATTCTCTCCAGGGCAAACATAATAAATATTAGAATCTATTCGAGGTTGCTGAACAAAATACCGGGATAATGTTTTACTACAAATACTATCACTAATAACAACAGAGTATAAGCCATTTTTTTGAGGAACATGACGATATGAAGCCTCATTTTCAATGAGTGAATCCTCATAATACCATTGATATTTGAACTTTTTGTTATCTGTAACAAATAATGAGACCGCATCATATCTTAGGACACTGTCTTTTAGTGTAGAGAATTTTATCTCTGTTTTTTTCGGAAAACTTGCTATTCCATTCACAGTCTGACGAACATAGTAAACTTTATCTGAATTTATAACAGGATTATACTGATTTCCGACAAACAAGGTATCTGCATAAGTTTCAGAAGAATACCAAATTACATTTTCACCAACTGCATCCAAGGTCCCTACAGATTCTTTATTACAAACATATCTCAGACTATCTATTTTAGGCATATTCGGTCTTTTAAAATCATAATTAAGAGCTACAGAACAATCTCCAGCAAGCAATTCAACCGAATAGACCCCATTTTCTAACGGGATACAATAATATGAGCCGGCATTCTCTATAGGATCTCCATTATAACTCCATTTGTAGGATAAAAAATCATTGTTTGTAACATACAATGTATCTCTATTGTATTTTATAAATTCCGAACTCAAATCGGCCTTATAAACAATGACTTCTTTAGGCCAGCTTTCAACTGAATTTATTGTTTGAGTGACATATAAAGTATCTGTAAATTGAAAATTTTTCTCATATGTTCCACCGGAATAGATAGGACGTTGCATATCTACGTTATCATACCACTTTACATTTTGACCTTTAGCAACCAAGGAAAACAAACTTACATCTCTGCAAATATACTGTAATCTATTAATTTCAGGCCTTTCAGGTCTTTTAAGAGTAGGAGCATTTGTATTTAGTTTTAAAACACATATAGAATTTACCATAGTATCATCTATTTTGTCAACAAAATTATCCGACATAGTGGTATTACCTATGCTATATACAAACCCATTATTATCAAAATCAATTGCGTGAGAACTATCAAAACCAGAACTTCTAAACTCTTTTCTCCACAGTACATTTCCGGAATTATTATACTTCTCAATGTAAAAATCATTCTCCGTACACGACCCAGGAGTTCCAGAACAAGTGAAAAATTCGCCCGTTAAATACAAATTCCCATCCAGATCAACTTTAATATCTGTTGGCCTTCCCTTAGCTTCATAAGTTGTATTTCCTGTCTTTGCCCATTTTAAATTGCCTGATGAATCGTACCTTGCAATATAAGGCTTAGGATTTGAACAACATAACCCTTCCAATGTTGTGCCTTCGATGCTCATTGACACTGAGAAAGCTCCACTAATATAAATGTCATCATCTGGTGTCAATGCAATCTGAGGTCGTTCAGTTGTTCTTCCCTTAGCAGCTTTTGCCCATAAAAAAGTCCCTTCAGGACTCACTTTCCCCCAAAAATCACTTCCTTTTTGTTTAATTACAATATCATCGAGTTTTATCGAATCAACACCAAATGTTGCAGCAAAATACAAATTACCTCTAGAATCAACTGCAATATCATTCGGGTTAAATCCATTTGAAGAGTTCACCTGGATATCTTTTGTCCATTCTTGTCTTCCATAATAATTCAACTTTGCCAAGAAAAAATTCCATCCTCCTCCCCCTATGACATATACATTATCATATTGATCAATAGCAATATCTCTACCATATCCATAATGCTCATTATCAAAATTATTTTTCCAGATCAGTACCCCTGTAGAATCGTATTTAGAAACAAAGATGCGCCCATTCTGTGATCCGGTTAGATATATATTACTATCATCATCCTGTGTTACTCCAATATAGTCGTTGTATGTATCTCCGGCATCAATACTTTTAAGCCAGAGTACCTTGCCTTCAGAATTTGTTCTACCAAGAAACATATCTGAATAATAATCATCATCAGTATATAATGAATGCCCATCCAAGATCATACTTTTCTGGTAATATCCAGCTATCACACAATTACCTTTATTATCGACTGAAATATCACTACTTCCAGCTATCTGGTGATGACCTGTAGCTTTTAGCATCCAATCCCAGTCTTGAGCACATACTAAATTGAGTACCAGTATATTAAACACTAAAAATAAAGAGAAACTTTTCATAATTCAAAGTAAAGCTAAGTACGTTAATCCCAATCTCACATCATTATTTGGACAAATTTAGATTAATATATGTAACTATCCTATTTTTTAAGAACTATATTTACGGCATTCATGCCTTTTTCTCCTCGTTCCAAATCAAAAGTAACCAGGTTTCCTTCAACAATATTTGCCGGAGCATTACTGACATGGAAGAAATATTTATCCACACCGGAAAGATTTTTGATAAAACCATAGCCTTTATCCGAGTTAAAATACTCCACACGGCCTTCCAACACAACATCTTCCATTTCTTCTTTTTTGGGAGTAGAAACTGAGATATCATCCAAATCCACTTCCTGTTTTTTGGCAGGATCGGGTGGTGTATCGGTAATTACCCCATTTTCATCCACATAGGCAATCATATCATCAAATGATTTGCTGCCTGCAACTTTGCGCTCTTCTTTGCGTTGTTGCTTTTCTTTCCTCTTTTGTTCTTTGTTTTTTTCTACTTCTCTTTTGTTAAATGAATTTGATTTTGCCATTAAATATTTTATGTTTAATATTGTTTATTTTAATTGGTTGCGACAAGTAAGGCCTTTCCTGTTAATTTCTGAATATCTTTCAACATCACCCGTTCGTCCTGTGCGCAAAATGTCAAGGCCGTTCCGGCATTTCCGGCTCTTCCCGTCCGTCCGATACGGTGCACATAGGTTTCAGCGACATCCGGCAGGTCATAGTTTATAACCAACTCCAATTGATCGATATCAATTCCTCTGGCAGCGATATCCGTAGCAATAAGAGCCTGTATCTCATGTGATTTAAAATCAGACAAAGCCCGCTGTCTTGCATTCTGCGACTTATTTCCATGAATCGCGGCACTGCCTATTCCTGCTTTACTAAGTATCCGAGCAATTTTATCCGCTCCGTGTTTTGTCCGGGAGAATATTAATGCCGGTTTTTTCTTATCTTTCTTCAGTAAGTCAATAAGTAGATCTTTCTTCTCTTGTTTTTCCACAAAGTAGATGTATTGTTCTATCGTATCCACTACTGATGACGCTGGAGTTACTTCTATCCTTACCGGATTAACCAAAATTGAGCGTGAAAGAGTAGCTATAGATGACGGCATAGTCGCAGAAAAGAAAAGGGTCTGTTTTTTCTTTGGCAATTTGGGTAATAAGAGTTTAATATCGTGAATGAAACCCATATCCAACATCCGGTCGGCTTCATCCAGCACAAAATGGCTAATCGCACTTAAATTGATGATCTTTTGCGCCATCAGATCCAACAACCTCCCCGGAGTAGCAACTAATATGTCTACACCTGCTCTCAACTGATTCACCTGCGCGCTTTGCTTTACTCCGCCAAAAATCACACAATGGCGTATGCCTGTATACCGGGTATAATCACTCAGGCATTCATCGATCTGAATTGCCAATTCACGGGTTGGAGTTAATATCAATGCTTTGATCCCTCTCTCTTTGGTTTTCATTTTTTCCAAATACAAATGCTGTATGATAGGAATTGTAAATGCTGCCGTTTTTCCGGTTCCGGTTTGGGCTAATCCTAAAATATCACGCGTCCCAAGCGCCGGAAGAATGGCTTGTTCTTGTATAGGAGTCGGAGTTGTATATCCTTTTTCGTTTAGAGCCTTCAATATCGGCTCGATAATATTTAATTCTTTGAATGTCATGTTGTTATTTACACACTGTCAAAAATTTTGCATAACAATGTGATTTATTAATGTAATATTATTCTATAATATCCTCGACTACAGCTCTTTCTGTTTTTTCAAAAAGCTCCGGGAAAGGCATATCTTTTACGGGAATAGGGTCATGAATTATAAATTCTAATTTATTTCCTATCCCTAAAGGAAAAGAACCCCACTTCGTCATTTTCCACGAGTTATTGATCGTAACGGGAACCATATAAGCGGATGGTGCATATTTGGAGAGTATTTTCAATCCGTTTTCAGCGAAAGGACGCGGTTTGCCGGTCTTACTTCTTGTTCCTTCAGGAAATATAACTGTCGATCGTTTATTGGTCTCTATGTATTGAGCCATTTCCTTTATGGCAGATAACGACTGTTTCGGATCTTTTCTATCAATGAGAACAGAACCGCCATGATTCAAATTATATGAAATACTTGGAATCCCTTTCCCCAATTCTATTTTACTGATAAACTTCGGATGTACTTTTCGCATGAACCAACCAACAGTCGTAATGTCGTACAAACTCTGATGATTTGCTGCGATAATTAAAGGAACGCCTTCAGGTAGTTTATCCAGGTTTTTTATTTTATATCTTGTCCCCAGAACATATGTATTGGCAACCAGGAAGAAACACATGACATCTACACTCTTTTTATGAGCATCATAACCAAACAGGTTGAAACTCAACCATTGAATAAGATGAAAGATAACCAGAGTGCTTCCAAACAACAGATAGTAAACTACAGAAAGGGGATATGCTATTATTTTTTGCATTACAAATTCATTCAGGATCAGCCTTCGAGTTTTGCGTTAAGAAACTCGGCCTTTAACCTGGCTATGACTTCTTTTACACTCGATATTTTTTCGGATAGATGGACATTAATCCCAGAGAAAGCATAACCTTTTTTCATATTACCTCTTGCTGCCTGATAGAGACATTGAACAATACAATAAGGACTTTTTGTGTAATCACAGGTTTTTATACAATGAAACGGACAGGTTTTCGGTTTCTCCAAGCCTTTTTCCACATTCCGGATAAATTCGCCATCGATAGCTCTTCCGGGCATACCGACAGGACTTTGTATAATCTTTATATCTTCCCGCTTAGCATTCACAAATACATTTTTAAATGTATCGGATGCGTCACATTCCGTAGTGGTAACAAACATTGTTCCCATTTGTACGCCTGAAGCTCCCATTTCAAGGAACCGGCGGATGTCTTTCCCTGACGAAATACCTCCTGCCGCAATCACCGGTATATCCTTTTCGGCTTTGTATGAACTGGTTATATTCACCACTTCAGGTATCAACTGCTCCAAAGAATAATGTTCATCTTCAAGTTGGTCTACTTTAAATCCCAAATGCCCTCCTGCTTTAGGACCTTCAACAACAATGGCATCAGGCAAATAACCATAGTTATTTTTCCATTTGTCACATATGATTTTGGCTGCCCTTGAGGAAGATACGATAGGAACCAGTTTGGTTTTACTATCATTAGTAAGAAAAGATGGCAAGTCGAATGGTAATCCTGCTCCGGCAAATATAACATCCACTTTTTCTGATATCGCTGTTTTTGCCATATCAGCATAATTGCTCAACGCAACCATAATGTTCACTCCAATTATACCTTTACTTTTCTCTTTTGCTTTTTTGATTTCTTCTTTCAATCCGGAAATACACTTAGCCAAGTAATCTCCCGGAGATTGATTGTAGATCAGGCCTAATCCGGCACATGAAATAACTCCTACACCTCCTTCATTAGCTACTGCTGAAGCTAATCCTGACAAGGATACTCCTACACCCATACCCCCTTGAATAACCGGAAGTTTTACTTCCAGATTGCCCATAAAAAATGATTTCATCTAATTTTAAATGTGTCACGACATTGTGTTACACACCCTCGCGACTGTTAATACTAACAAAAGAAGCTGATTTTGAGGTCGATTATGAAGATGAAAAGGCCGTCTGATGAGACGGATCAAAGCATTACTATAAAGATCCAAATATAAACTCTGTTGTTTGGGATGCAAAGATACGAAAAAAAATAGAGGTTGACAATACCAACCTCTATTTTTATGTATCTAAGAAAAAAACTGCATCCTATTATTTTTCCAGAAGAGCGACAGTACACCAAAGATAAGGTGCTTGCCCATGATAATCCCCGATATTACGCGGACGGTCATAATAATACTGTTTATCGTTCTTTTTATTCGTTCCGACGCAAACTTCCTTTACAGCACCTTTATCATCGATATAAGAAACTAAAGACATCCAGGCCTTTCTAGCTGCAGGAGCATATTCTTTTGCATCTAACCATCCGTTTTTAACTCCCATAATAAAAGCGAATGTAAACATCGCGGATCCGGACGTTTCAGCCCAATAATCCGGTTCATCAATCAATTGATTCCACAAACCATTTGGTCTTTGATAACTTAACAAACTTTTCATCATCGTTTGGTAACCTTCCATGATACGAGGACGATCTTTATTATCTTTTGGTAAACTTTTAAGCAGCTCTGCCATACCTGCGGCCATCCACCCATTTCCTCGCGCCCAATAATATGGGACATCCGGTGCATGATAGAAAAGGCCATTCGGTCGTTGTAATGAATCCAGGTACATCACCATTTCCCGAGCTGCGCGATCAATGTATTTCCGGTCTTTAGTTACCTTATAGGCCTGGGTTTGTACAATGGTGATCATATACATATCGTCAATCCAGAGGCGGGTTTGCCAGGTATATCCTTTATCTGCCCATTCCTTTTCTTTCGGTTTTGCATCAGCAGGAACTTGCCATTGAGTATCTGCGTAAGGCACACCCAAATCTTTGTAACGCTTATTCTTGGTAACCTGATAAAATTCCAAAGGAAGGCTTCCGAACATATTCAGGTCAACATGGTTCATGATAGGTAACAGTTCTTTTTCTGTATCAATTAAACGATCAAATTTATTTTGTAACTGTTTAAGCAGTTCCTTGTCTTTAGTTATCTTCGCGAATTTAAGTGAACCATTCCAATAAAATGTTTCCGGATAACTAATCCATTTGCCGGCATGAAGTGCATGTTTAGCATCTATAAAACGATATGCCAATCGTTTACCAACTTCTTCAGGAGTATATCCCTGGGGAAAGTTTTTCAATGCATCAGTTTGAGCAAATAATAACTGAAACGGAAGAAGTAACAATAACGCAAATATTTTTTTATACATAATAAGTCATTTTTTATCAAACAAAGTTAAATAATTTTGAATAAATTAACACCATCAACCGGCTGAATTTAGAATTAGCCGGCCAATAGTGTTAAAGAATAGATAACCTAATATTTAGTTCGTTTTGCTTTCATCTGCTACAGCATCTTCCCAATTATCCCATTTAGGAGTATTAGGATCATAGCCGTCGTAACCATAATTCTGACTCAATTTTCCCATATTGTTAGCTGTAATCGCAGCATTAGGGATAGGCCAGTAGTGATTTCGTTTGTTCATGGTATAGTTAGGACTGGCATTACCAGTAGCATTGATTTGTATAACGCCTTTATTATACAAACTGTAATGATTAATACGTTGATACCAATAGCTTCCGCCATTTGCATCCGTACCTTCTTGTTTGTCGAAAGTTCCGAGATTGTAAGTATTACCCCATTCATCAGGTCTACCACTACGGGCAAGACACAATGATACACGTTTCAATTCCACGTTACGCCATTCTTCCCAATACAACTCACGGGCACGTTCGTTCATAATATCACCGATAGTAACCGTTCCGGTATATAATTCCGTACATTTCGCACGGGTTCTGATCACATTCAAATCATCTTTAATAGTCGGGTCATTAGGATTAATGTAGAATTTAGCCTCTGCACGAAGGAGGTATGTTTCTGCCAAACGGTACAGATACCAGTCGGCATTTCCTCCGTTGGTAGCACCACGATTACCGTCAGAACCACTTATATTTGCTTCGTTCACAGGATCGTCCAGATAAAATTTGTAGTGAGGTACATCATACCAACGACGGATTGTATCGCTACACAACAGCTTCCCTTTGTCATCAAAAAGGGTGACAGGTTTTCCAAACTCGGATGAAGCCTTATTATTTACCCGATAATCTTCCATACGTACCCAGTTACCTACCTCTGAACTATGACGTAAATCGGTTGCATCCATTTTGCCATTTACAGCCCACAAAGTATGAGTAGAAAAATAAGTAGGACGCCAGGTAGCGATACCGCGACCAAATGCCCTCATATAGTCATACTTCGCATTATAATCAGCACTATTCCGTCTGATATTCATCAACGCTTGTTTGCCGTCTTTTGTTTGAATTCTGCTATCAAATAAGAAAGGATATAAGATACGCATAGTAAGCATTTTTACAAATGATTCCTGATCTGATCCCCGGTTAGGCATACCCATGATCAACTCTGTATTTGAAGCGAGTAATTTGTTTTCAGCACGGTGCATGTCCCAGATTATATTACGGGTAATCGGCCATGTTTGCGGTTCTCCACCATCGTTGAACGTTCCGAATTGATTTCCGGTAAGAAGTTTATATCCGGAATTATTAATCAATATGTCTGTTTGTTCTTTGGCCTTTTCATACTCTCCTAATGCTAAGTAACATTTGGCTAGCAACATACGGCAAGCACCCTTATTTACCATACCTACCAAGCTCATATTTTTTTGATCAGGTACCCATTCTACAGCAAATTCCAGATCCTGCTTAAGCATCTTCAGAATAGCCTCACGCTCTGTACTCTTGTAATTTTGCTTGGGAACCTCCAGAATTTTGGTAACCAATGGCACATCTCCATACTGGAACACTAAAGCCATGTACCGGTAAGCACGATGAAAATAAGCCCTCCCTTTGTACTCATTTTTAGTTTTTTCTTCCATACCAGGCACTTGATCCACAAACGAAAGAACCGTATTGGCATACATAATACCGTAGTAGGTTTGTTTCCAGAAATACCATATACTGTTCGATCTGTCAAGATTTTGTTCCGAACTATTGTCTGTAGTAGGAGTAAGCATACCCGAAACATCGCAAAGCATCTGGGTTTTGTCTGTATTGGCAGCTACCATCATTTCTGAGAAAAGATATTCCGTTCCCATAGTAAGCATCTCGTTGTGGTCTGTCATCCAATACAATTTGAGGGTGCGGTCGCAAATAGCCATCGCTGCTTGCAAACCAGATTCAGTACTAAATGTAGTAGTCGGTTCGTAAAACGACAGAGGGTCGGGTTTCAAGAAATCTTCCGAACAGCTACTAAGTAAGATTGTACCACCCATTAATAGAGTAAGACAATTACGATTTATTTTATGAGTTATCTGTTTCATTTTTTATATCTTTTTAAGAGGTTAAAAAGTCAAATTTAATCCAAGTGTCCAAACACGGGTAGAATATCTACCATCTCCTGCACCTTCCGGATCTCCATATTCCCAATCTTTTGCCCATGTAGCAACATTACGAACGGTGCCATATACTTTAACGCGTTCTATGTTCCATTTTTTAGTCAAGCGTTGTGGGATTGAATAGCCCAATGAAATATTATCCAAACGGATAAAGGAACGATCGTATAACATACCTGGACTTTCAGCGCCAACAGGCCCTTTAGCTTCAATCCGCGCATATTTGTTAGTAGGATTATCAAGGTTCCAGTATTCCTTTGCGGCTAGATTTTGCAACGCGTAAGACGTACGTCCCCCATCATCATCAAAGTTCATATACATAGTCTCTGTACTCTTGTGACCCATATAAGAATAGATATTAAACGAAAATGAGAAGTCTTTCCACAATTCAAATTCGTTCCGCATAGACCACTGGTAAGGAGCTGCCTTTTGTCCCAGGAATTCTTTATCATTATTATTATAGACCGGAGACGTTGAACCATCAGGATTTACCTTATCATCTGCAGTATAATTATTTGCCACTTTGGGATCTCCCGGTCTTTGACCGTATTTTGCAGCTTCCGCCACCTCATCTTTTTGCCAGATTCCCGTAACACGATAAGCCCAGATCGTACTAATAGGCTGTCCGATGAACCAACCGTTTGTTATATCATCCATTTCTCTGGTACCAATCACGTTACCATTAACATCCTTAACATCTTCGTACTGATAATATAGATGTTTGATTTCATTCTTATTATACGAAAGGCCGAATGTGGTAGACCATTTAAAATTCGGATTATTGATATTAAGAGTATTTAATGAAATCTCAATCCCCCGGTTATCGACCTGTCCCAAATTGGTTGTAATATTATCGAATCCGGTGAAATTCGGTAAACGTTGCTTCATAATCATATCATTGGTACTCATACTGTAGTATTCAATACTTCCCGAAATACGGTCTCTCAGAAAACCGAAATCAAGTCCGAAGTTCAACGATTTGGTTTTTTCCCATTGCAAGTTCGGGTTTGCCATACGATCGGCCATCAAATAACGTAATTGTACCAATTCTCCTGCTGAGTTGATGTAACCCTGCATCTTACCGGCACCTTCATACAAGTTCGAAAGCGCTACATAAGGATTATCCAATGAACGGTTTCCATTTTCGCCATAAGACGCACGCAATTTACCATGACTCATTATATCACTCCACTTAAAGAATTCTTCGTTAACAAAGGTCCATGCCACTGCGGCAGATGGGAACGTAGCATACGGATTAGACTGACCGAATGCGGAATATCCATCCCTACGAATTGAAGTGGTAAGCATATAGCGGTTATCATATGAGTAGAATAAACGAGCTAAAAGGGCGTCTGCTGTTTGGTGAGAGTCTGATGATTCGTAAGTGCTACTCTCTTTGGATCCATTTTTGGTATTGTGGAATCCTAAGGCATCTGAAGGCAAAATATTGCGAGCCTGAATTTTGTCCATCCAGGACTGACGTTCTTCCGCTTCCTGTACAAGAGTCAGGATCGTATGATGCTTTTTATTGAAGGTATAATCCCAAGTGATCGTATTATTGAGCGACCAATCGAAACGTTTGGTCTGCTCGCGGTTCACTCCGCGTGTTTTAGGATCCGACCCCGGCAGTTCAGCCGACATAAAGTAACGGTCATAGAAGAATTGATAACGCGGAGAAGCATTGAATGAGTAAGTAATACCATAAGGCAATGTTACTTTGGCGTTCAAAATAGTGTTAAAAGTAGTATAACCCTTTTCTAACTCTAAGTACTGTCTCTGGAAATCATAGTTGTATCCCCGTTGACTGTATTCTTTACTCAAAGGATATTGTACCGGATTGCCATCAGCATCGGCATAATCGGCATAAGGGCTGTTTCGCATTTGATAGTCGTAATCGATACCAAGTTCACCATCCGAACGATCCTGGAAGTTGATGTTAGCTCCAACCTGTAACCATTTAGTTATATTGGCATCCACTTTCATATTAGCACGTACAGCTTCGTATGTATCACTTTTCAGCGTACCTTCATTCTTCAGGTATCCCAATGAAAAATAGTAGTTTGCATTTTCACCGGCGCCACCTATACTTGCATTATAATCCTGATTAAAACCAGTACGGAATGTTTTATCGGCCCAATCAACAACTTTTCCATTCAGGTAATTTTCGAGAGCGTTTCCCTGGAAACCCATCCGTTTGGCCCAAATGCTAAGATCAGATTCTCCTGGTTCGTTAGTGGTATATGCCCGCCAAACGTCAAGAGCAAGATCTGACGATAATTGGTCTGGACGCATATAATATCCGGTTGGGACTGTTAGTTTGCCTGTTTTTGCATCTCTCGTTTGATATGCCTCATAAGCGCCTGTTTCAGGATTCACTCCATAAGTGTTTTTCGTATACCAGTCCTCTCGGTGATTTAAGTAAGCATCCGGAGTGAAACGATCCCGGTATTGAGACAATTGTGTCAAACCAAAATTGGTGGTAACGTTAATAATCGGCTTTCCTTTATTACCTTTTTTAGTTGTAATAATAATTACCCCACTGGCAGCCTTTGCCCCGTACACAGCTGCAGCTGAAGCATCTTTAAGAATGTCAATCTGCGCAATGTCATCCGGATTGATTTCCGAAAGTTCTCCGTAAAAATTCATTCCGTCAAGGATAAGCAATGGGTTGTTGTGTCCTCCATCGGTATATACCGAACGTTGTCCACGCAATTCCATATCACCACCTCCTTTAGCTGAAGGGTTGTAACCAACATTCAAACCCGGAGTTCCCCGCAAAATATCCTGAACAGTTTTAGGATTTTCACTTGCGATATTATCGGGACGAATTTGAGTAACAGAACCGGTAAGGTCTTTTTTCTTCATCACACCATAACCTACTACCACTACCTCATCCAGCATTCTGGAATCTTCCACGAGTTTAATTGCAAATTCCGTTTTATTTCCTGTTTCAACGATTTGAGTAACATATCCAATATAGCTAACCTGTATTTTTGCATTATTACTCACTTCCAGAGAGAAATTACCATCAATATCCGTGATAGTTTTCACTGTAGATCCGACTTCTCCAACCGAAGCTCCGATAGCCGCTTCATTATCTGCATCCAATATATTTCCGGTTATTTTCCGTTTACCGCCTGTTTTTGCCTCAGTTGCTGCCGGTTTATATACAGAGATGCGCTTGCCATTCACTTCATATTTGATGTCCTTTCCGGCAAACAACATACTTAATATCTCTTCAATGGTCTTGTTTTCGGCATTGATAGATACTGTTTCATTAATATTCACATCATTGTTGCGCACAAGGAATGAATATCCTGTTTTCGATTCGATCTCTTTAAAGACCTCTCCTAGCGAAGCATCTTTTCGTTGCACGGAAATCTTTGCATCTTGTGCTAGTGCCGGAACTACGAGAAATAACGAAAAGAATAAGGTTAGGAAGAACGAGCGGGCAATAATACCAACTCCTGAATGATGTTTTTTAAGAATCATTCCATTAAACTGATTGTTTTTCATACATTTAATATTAAGATTAAAAGATAAAAAGATTGATTAATAAATAATTTAAATCTAAATTCGGAAAACATTCAGCAATATTTTCCTCCGGTTTTTTAATTGGCGTTCTCATTCGTCGTTTTTTTCATTTTGTTAGTTAATAAACATTTATCTATCTGTAATATTGATCGTGTCGTTTTTTTGTGTCCACTTGTATTTTTTATCCACATCGATATAATCAAGAATTTCATCTATAGAAAACTTCGTACTGATACTTCCTGAGAATATTTCATTTTTCATCTTTTCGGTTTTAATGTTAATTTTAACATTATATTTCTTCTCAAACTCGCTGATAACATCCAATAGGGGTATATTGACAAAACTGATTCTTCCGGTTATCCACCGGATAGCAAGAGACGCATTTGTTTTACTACTCCACATCTTCTTGGTTTTCCGATTGTAGACAAGACGTTCATTGGGGGACAAAACTATATTTCCATTAGTTTCGGAGTCAGAATATACATTCAGGCTTCCTGTCATCAGATTCACCTCAATTTCAGGGTCTTCCTGATAAGCACGAACATCAAACTCAGTTCCGAGAACCTTCGCGTTCAACTCTTGGGCATGTACGATGAACGGCCTCTCCTCATCTCTTTTTACTTCAAAATAACCTTCGCCACTCAAGTGAACCTCTCGAGTCTTCCGATTGGCGTAAGACACGTCATATTTCAAAATAGAACCCGAATTAAGGAAAACCACGGAACCATCCGGAAGAATTACTTTTGTTTGAGAACCGGGCGGAACCTCCATCTCTACCAATTGTGAATCCTGGTTGGAAATAGACATATATTTATGCATATAATATATCGCAACCGAAGATGTGATAATCAATACTATAATAGCAGCTACCCGCCGGAAAGTCTGAAAGAATTTCTTTGAAGTTTTAAGAGGGGTATTAAATCCGAGGGCTTTCGACAACCGTAAATAATTACTTCGTTTTTCCCTTTCGAATCGAGGAATGAAAGATTGAGCATGCGATTTTACCATTTCTTCATAACGCTCTCTATATGAAGCATCTGATTTCAGGAGAACCGATAGCCGTTCCATCTCTTCATGAGACAGAGTATTAGAAAGGTAACCAATAAGCAGGTAGTCAAATTCTTGTAGCTTTTCTTCCATGTACTATACTTGTTTATTATAGATACACTTCTCGAAAGAAAAGCATTTAGACAAAAATGACTTTTTTTAATAAAATTTAAATTTATTTCAGAAAAAGGATGAAAATATTCTCAAATATAACTAGCTATCAGCGACTTAGTGTTTAAATAAATAAAACAACAAAATTCCAGCAAGAGGTCCTAGTTTAAGTTTTATTTTATCCAATGCGTTCTTAATCTGTACACGCACAGTATTTACGGAAATGCCAAGTTCTTCGGCAATTTCTGCAGGAGATTTTCCCGAGTACAGATATTTTTCAAAAATAACCCGACATTTATCAGGCAAATCATTAACAGCAGCCTCCAATTGCCGTTGCAGATCCTCAAATTCAAGAACTTGCATCGGATTATTATCGTTCCGGCAAAACTCTTCCTGATATTCCAGTAGTTCTTTTCTATATTCGTCAACAACCTGATCACGCACACGACGGGAGCGCAAATAATTCAGGCATCCATTCTGGACACTCCTCAGGAGATAGGCATGAATCGGGAAGGTAAGCACTCCTCTCTTATACCAAACCTGGAGAAACACATCATTGACAATCTCTTGTGCTTCATCCGGGTTAAAGATATACTTAGTAGCACACATACACAAATAAGTAAAGTAGGTATCGTATAAACCGGCAAATGCTTTTTCATCGCCTTTATTTATACCTTTAACTACTGACTCATCTATCTGCATAACGCGCATATTGTTATTTCCAGTCTGTAATTTATTTTGGGAAAACATCACTTACCGAATACTCAGCAGGTGATTGTTCTACTCAGAATATTACTATACAGGTTGCAAATATATTAAATTTTCTTTCCTATATAAAATATATAACCATAGAATGTCACCTTTCACTCTGTCTGAAAGATTCAATCGCTGGGCATTTTGATTAAGAATATTGATAATTCCGGGGAAAAGATCTAATCCGGTAATCTGTCCGGGAGCATATTGTTCTAAAGTCATGGTTTTTTCTGATTCCTACGACTTTATTCTCTTTATTTATGGTAAGTAGTTTATTTCAACATCGGACTTCCTACGGGTACTATCGTTTTTCCAAAAAAGCTATTCAGATACTTCGCCGCCAGTACATAAAATGTAAGTATAGATATCGCAAGTTCCGAAAAAGCAGCGACATCATGCCATACATGACCACATCCAAATGAATCCAAAGCCAGTCCCAGAAATAAGATTACGATTAATAGTAAAAGGAAGAACATCGCTTTCGACATTTTAAGCCCGGATATAGTCAGAACAATTGTGAGTATCATATATCCTATAAAAACAAATCCTAATTGTTTCACATCCACTGCCTGAGCCAACGTATCACCAAAGCATCCCAGTTTGATTAACCAACTCATAGCCATGCCAACCCAAAATAATCCATAAGCGCTAAAGGCTGTAGCTCCAAATAAATTATTATGCTTAAAATCAAACATTGAAGCTATAATTTGCGCAAGACCACCCAAAAAGATAGCCCATGGCAAGACAAAAGACAAGCCTGATGTTAATTCTAGTTTCTGAGATGAAGCAACCAGTGTTACAATTGCTAAGCCGAATAATCCTAATACGGTTGGGTCTGCAACCTCAATTTTTACGTTTTTTGTTTCCATTACAATTTTTTGTTTTTCAATTTGAAGGCGCAAAGGTAATAAATATACGATTTCGGCAATACCTTTGACTATCTTGAAAAATTAACTTGTCCACACTTCTTTCCTGTATATTATTTTTCACGTATCATTATGAGATATTATACAATTCATTCTTTTCTTCTAAAGAATTTCCTTTCGTTTTTCCCTTACCTGAAGAAAAAAGGAATGAGAGAAAAAGTAAAAGAATAATATGCTTCATAAGGCTGTCCGATAAATAAATTATTTCTGATTTAAACACTTCTCAATAATATCTGTCATATCCAAATCTACTAGTTTGTATTAGTAAACTGATATAATGTCAATCGTTTATCTCCCGACTTAATAAGTATTCCATTCTCAACAGCTTGTTTTAAATCTCGACTGGCAGTCGCAGTTGAAATATCTTTGAAATGTCTCAGATAATCTTGACGTGAAAACGTATTATTTTGGATAATTGAACGAAATAATTCTATTCTGTTTTCCGAAGTCAAAGTAATATTCTGTGATGATAACAATTCTTCTAGAGATTCATTGATAATAGTCAGCATAAACTCAACAAACAGAGTAGAGTTACCTTGATTATCTGATTTAGCCAATGCTTCATAATAATCTTTCTGTTTTTTCTTAATTAATGTCTCAATAGGAAGATACTCAAATACAGAATACTGATTGCGGAGAATTACAGTTTGCCAAAGTCGTCCCATTCTTCCATTTCCATCCGTAAAAGGGTGAATAAATTCAAATTCGTAATGGAATACACAACTTTTCAAAAGTAAAATATCCTCATCATTTATCATATAATCAAGCAAGTTCTTCAGAAGCGTTTTAACCAGATGGGCCGGGGGAGCGATATGAGCGACTTCTTCTCCTTTAACAATCCCAACTGATGATTTTCGTATTTCTCCCGGATTATCCACTAACCCTGACATTAATATTTTATGGGCTTTACAAAGAGAATTCGTGTCGTAAGGTTTATAAGAATCCATTTGCTCATAGGCCTGAATAGCATTTTTTACCTCCAATATATCTTTTTGAGGGGCAATTACACGTTTGTTTTCAAGAATTGCTGTAATTTGTTCTACTGTAAGTGTATTTCCCTCTATTTCTAAGGATGATTGAATAGTTCTTATGCGATTTCTCTTTCTCAATTCTGCCGGAGGACGACTTAAGTGTGCAGTCTTTACTTCTCCTATTTTCTCAGAAATAGAAGCGATTTTATTCAAAATCAATGGCGTTATCGTATAAGGAGGTTTCATATTGATAGTATCATTTGATAGTATCAAAGATAATTCTTTTTTCAGAAACAACAATACAATTAATAAATAAAAGAGGCTTTACTTTACCATTTCCATAAACTTTTCGCTTTTTCGTATGTTTCAGGGAATAAAAAAATCTCTGAAAACCCATTGATTTTCAGAGATTTGCATAATCTTTCGATTTTTATCAGTGCGGCTGAAGGGACTCGAACCCCCACGCCTCTCAGCACCAGATCCTAAGTCTGGCGTGGCTACCAATTACACCACAGCCGCTAAGCGGATGCAAAGGTACAACCTTTTTTCCATTTTCCAAAGGATTTTCCTTATTTTGATTGATTTCTTAAAAAAACACGGGCAGCTTCGATCATAGAATCGACTTCTTTCATAGCTTGCGTCTCATCCAGAGAAAGGAGAATATCCGGTTGAATCCCAAACTCTATCTGGTTCATAGAGGCATCGAAACTCGGACAGGCAGACAACCTGACCGACCATCCATTAGGCAATTCCGAAGAAAAAGGAAGACCTCCCCCACCCCCTGTCTGGTCTCCCATAATAGTAACATTTGGGGCATAACGCATTGAATTCACAAAATCGTTTGTCGCACTATAACATCTTCGATTAGTAAGAACAACCACCGGTTTTTTGTATCTCAAACGAGGCGATGATTCTACATATTTCGCATAGGGTTTGGAAAAATCGTTATGTCCCGTACCCGTTTTATGTTGTATATATCCAATTAGAGTCTTTTCTTCAAAAAAACGAGAAGCAAGCTTGTCTGCATTAGACAGCATTCCTCCGCCATTATCGCGGACATCAATGATAATTCCATCGCAATTCCAGAATCTATAAATAATATGGTCGAGATTTAATTCACCCAAACCGGATGAAAAATCGCCGTAATACATGTAACCGATACTATCTTCCGGCAGGACTTTATACTTAACTCCTCCGGCTATCATATAATCAGTTTTGAGATATTTATCTATCAATTGCGGATGAAAATTCGGAGCATAATCCTCAAACCATTTCCAATAACGGCCAACATCAAAAGGAGAATAAAGATTCACATGCCCGTCTTTCAATTCCTGAAGCATATTGTTCATCAGATAAAATAAGGAATCTTTTTTCATATCAGCAGTAACACGATTCGAATATGCAATATAAACCGAATCCCAGTCCACATTTTTATATTCAAAAAAGCAATATCGCTGATCCATAATTTTCCAGAGCGCATCAAAATTTCCCCGGGGAGTATTTTCGAACTCCTCTGTTTCAACACATGATGCAAATAAGACGCATGTAAAGAAAAACGCAACAATATATTTAATCGAAGACACCGTTATATTTATTTTTAGGACGTTTCTTTGCCGGCACACTGAAAAAATCTTTTGAGAACCCGACATAAAATGCATTACTATGAACTCTTGTCTGAAGACTGTTTATGTCCGTTTCGTAAATCGTATTAATATACGATAAACGCAACATTACCGAACTGAAAGGAAACTCAACAGACAAAACATTCTTCATGGAAGTTTGGTTGTGAAACGATGCAAAATGCACCAGGTTATCATCATCTCCTAAACCGATCTCATAATAAGATTGTCCGTAATGAGGTGAAAACATCACTCCGGCAAACGGAACAATCGCCTGATAACGCAACCTGACCGGCTGCGATTTAATTTGAAACTGATATGTTGCAATCCCTGAAAGATTCAAATTGAGATGAGCTTTACCCGTTGCCGGATTATTGCCATTCCTGGAATTATAAATAAAACCGAGCATCCCATCAGCTTGTATCCCGGCAAATAATTGCAATTTCGGGACAACCGGATCAAAACGATAATGCAAACCGTAATTATATTCGATAAATCCCGAATAGTCGGATGCTGTTTCCGATTCGTTTGTAGAATATCCGAAATCAAGAGAGAACAAATGTTGAGCGGCAATATGGCCATCCATCATTCCCGTCATTTTGATCTGTTCGTGATACAATCCGAAAGTCGAACCGCTATACTTTAACGGAGAAAGATATGAGTCGTAAACAGATGTACCGCCAATCCCCAACATAGTAGACTGATAAACCAGATTGACCGGTTTCTCTGTATTTTCCTGTTCCTGGGAGAAACAGGGAAAAGCCAGAAAAAGAACCAATCCAAGGTACAGCACAAAACTTCTCATATTGATCTATTTAGAATAATTTCATCTGTCCGGTTATCTCATCCAGAATATCAGAGTCGGTTTTATCATCTTCCGGTTCAATATCTATCTCCTGGGATACTTCAGGAGTCTCTTCCACTTCCGGAAAACGCGTCGGTTCCAATTCATTGATCATTTCTATTTCATACGTAGTAATCCGTTTTCCCTTAGCTTTGAAACTCTTAACTCCGATAAATTCATCCACATCGATGACAAGAGCCTCCCGGAAACTATCATGGCCTCCAAAAACAACTTCAATTCTCGGGAACACGGTATCCATCAGCAAAATCAATTTTGAATCCTGATTTTCGCCCATGAAATTCTGTTTTTTGCCGTTGCCTTCGAATGTAAAACGCTTCAAATAAGGACTTCCCTGTTGTTCCGCATCAAATAAAGCAGCAGACCAGACCTTATTCTGATTATATTTTTCAATCACCAGGATATTGTCTTCGTAATGATTACCCGAATCAAAATTAGTAGTATAGAAATCGCCATTCTTATGAACAACCAGAATCAGATCATCCGCAAAAAATTCTCCAAGATACTCTCCTCTACCATCATAATTGATTCTTAAAACATCACGATCGAACCATACCTGGCGTCCTCCAAGTGTGGAACCACCTTTTTGCTTCAGTGATATTTTATGAACCTCCGCCTTTGTCAGGATATTTCCCATCGACTGACGGCCTTTAATCGCAATCTCACTGAAATTCTTATCAAAAACAAGCAATTTCTGACGTGGTTTAGGCTTGAGGATAACCTTGATTGTTTCCGCTTCTCCGTTCGGATTCGCGGAGAAATAAACAATACGGCTTCCGGCTGTCCCCTGAGTCAGATCATATTCTTTATCACGTGTCACACCCGTTACCGCAAACCGCTTGATATAGTGAGGAGCCAGTTTTCCATCCCGGTAGATCACATTGTATATTGTCCGGTTATCATTACGTTTGAAAACGTTGAGGTACAGTATATTTTTGCCTACAAACATTTTCTCAGTAACTTTCACCACTTTATATTTTCCGTCTTTAAAGAAAATAATGATATCATCAATATCCGAACAGTTGCAGATATACTCATCTTTTTTCAATCCATAACCAATGAATCCTTCTTCACGGTTGATATATAACTTTTCATTCGCCTCAACCACCTTTGCAGCCTCGATAGTATCGAAGTTCCTCAATTCGGTTTTCCGCGGATGCTCTTTCCCGTATTTTTCTTTAAGATTAGCAAACCAATCGATCGTATATTCGACGATATGTTCAAGATTATAGATGATTTTTTCTATCTGATCTTTATAACCGGCGATCAAATCTTCGGCTTTATCCTTATTAAATTTCAGGATACGTCCCATTTTGATCTCAAGTAAGCGGACAATATCTTCACGATTAATTTCACGGATAAAGTTCGGCTTGAACGGCTCCAGACGCTTATCTATATGAGCAATAGCCTCATCGATTGTCTTGGCATTTTCAAACTCTTTATCTTTATAGATTCTTTCCTCAATGAATATTTTTTCCAGAGAAGCAAAAAGAAGACTTTCTTCCAGTTCTCCTTTATGGATTTCAAGTTCCAATTTAAGTAAACTCAGCGTGTTGTCTGTACAATGTTTCAGAACATCCGAAATATTCATGAAATGAGGCTTATTATCCTCAATTATACAGCAGTTCGGAGAGATACTGACTTCACAATCCGTAAACGCATATAAGGCATCGATAGTCTTATCTGACGACACTCCGGGGGCCAGGTGAATGAGAATCTCCACATTTTTTGCCGTCATATCATCGACCTTACGTATTTTGATTTTTCCCCGGTCGTTCGCTTTAAGAATAGACTCTGTAAGCGTAGCTGTTGTCTTACCAAACGGTATTTCCGTGACTGACAATGTTTTATTATCAACCTTATTGATCTTTGCACGTACTTTTACCGAACCACCACGCTCTCCATCGTTATATTTGCCTACATCGATATATCCACCTGTCTGAAAGTCAGGATAAAGCCTGAATTCCTCTCCGTTAAGGTAGGCAATCGAAGCATCGAGTAGTTCATTAAAGTTATGAGGAAGCACTTTAGACGAAAGCCCTACCGCGATTCCCTCCACTCCCTGTGCCAATAACAATGGGAATTTTACAGGTAAAGTAATCGGCTCTTTATTTCTTCCGTCGTACGAAAGTTTCCAGTCTGTAGTCTTTGGGTTGAAGACAACCTCCAATGCAAATTTGGAAAGTCTGGCTTCAATATAACGGGGAGCTGCAGCACCATCTCCGGTAAGAATATTCCCCCAGTTTCCCTGGCAATCGACAAGCAGGTCTTTTTGTCCCAATTGTACCAGAGCATCTCCGATCGAGGCATCCCCGTGCGGGTGAAACTTCATCGTGTCCCCGACAATATTCGCAACCTTATTGTAACGCCCGTCCTCCAACCTACGCATAGTATGCAGGATACGACGTTGTACTGGCTTCAATCCGTCGTTAATATGAGGTACCGCACGCTCCAGGATTACATAAGATGCATAATCCAGGAACCAGTTTTGGTACATTCCTGATAATTGATGTTTACTTATTGTATCTGTTTGAGTAGGTACCTTATACTCCGAATGCCCTTCTCCAGGCAGGTCGACACTCTCAACATTCTCACTTTCAGTATTTTCCGGGACTTTATCTTCTATTTCTTTCATGGGATAGTTTTGCTTGACCTGCAAATATACAAGAAAAATTCAAATTTTATCTATCTTATTCAACGAACCTGCGTATCCATATTTTTCTAATAAATCACGAAACCGTTCTTCTTTGAATAATTTGATATAAACATCTTCAACCTCTTTTTCAAAAATGGCATCCGAAGATAATTCTAATTTCAAGGCTCGTTCAAAATTGACATAAAACTCATCCATATTACCCGCTGTGAAACGAATTTCAGAAAGAGTAGCGTAATATACCGGATTTTCAGGATCAAACTCGATTGCTTTGTAGGCATCTTTTAGGGCCAATTCAAATTCGCCCAATAACCTATAAGCATTGGCTCTCGCATTGTATGCCTCCGGCTCTTGTGGAAAAAAATCAATAAACAGATTACACTCTTTCAACCAATCACTATCAGATAATCTATGAACCTCCTTTTTGGCTAAAATGTAATTCTGATAAACGTTCGCACCAATAAATTTATACTCTTCGAATTCTTGTAATGCCTTGTGACCCTCTCCTAATTTAGCATAAGTACAGCCTTTAAAATTATGATACCAAGGTGAGTCATTGATTTCAATTGCTTCATTTACTGCCTCTAGAGCATCTACATACCTTTTTTCATCATAATATAGGTCTCCTAATTTAAAGTAATACTTACTTTCATTACGATTCAACTTAACAGCTTCTTTTAATAATTCGATAGCTTTGTTTGTATCTATTTCCCTGAAAGATTCAACATATAGCATTTCTGCTTTCTTGATATTGTTGAATAAATCTCTTTCTTCTTCGCTAAAGTCATCCTTTGTTATTCGATTGAATAATTTCAAATAATCTTGTCCAATTAACGATTTATTTATTTTTATATCATCAAAATCATAACCAATTTTAAGTTCTTCACTATATTCCAAATCCCTATCTGAATGTATAACAATCGGATCCTGAATATCCTTATTAAATTGTTCTTTGATAAAAGTAAATTGATTATAAAAATATTTGCGCGCTTTTATCTCTTTTTCTTTTTCCTGTGGTTCTTCCGAATATGGAATCCGGGTTAATACCAATACAATATCTTTATCTATTCCTAATAAATTATTTTCCGGATTTAATATACTTTTTATAACGCGTTGACATCCTGTTATATTCTCCTCATTATTAGCAGATAGAAACACAATCTGATCAGATAAGATAGACATTGTCATGCCTGATATTTCAGTAATACCCGTCCTCGTATCAATTAACAGATAATCCGGATTTAAATCCCGTTTTATCTTTTCTTTTAGATCAAGAAAAAATGGAATCCCTTTGGAATTTTGCTCATAAAACAATTGAATCCAATTAATCCGAGATAATTTTTCCCAATAATCCTGCTTGTCAATGTTTCCGGCAGGAATAAGAGTAAATGATTTTCCTTCACTTTTCTTCCCTGAGGACAATTTTGACAAGTCATAGTAATAATCAGACGTAATTTTCTGAATCAGATTGTTATTCTCTGAAAATTCATAAATATAATCAACGATACCAATTTTTGAATCGCTTGTATTTATATTTTTTTTGAACTTATAATACAATCCAGGAGCCTCTAAGTCAAAATCAAGCATACAAACAGACTTTCCTAACTCCACCAATCTCTTAGCAATGTTGGACAAGGCCAACGTACGCCCCACCCCTCCTTTGTATGAATAAAACGATACTGTTTTCATAATCCTGAATATCTCACCAACCCATGTCGTTTTTTTGTTTCCAATAACACTCTTTCTATCAATTCCTCATCCTGAGGAAATAAAAATCCAGACAAACCGGACTCTCTTTCCGATTTTATTATTCTTTTTCTTAATATCATCTGAACATCCAGAGCTTCCAACAGTTGCAATACACGCTCAAAGCTAGCAGAAAGATAATCTTGTTGTTCATATCGCTGAATTTGCTGTTCTTGAATGTACATCATTTCGGCAATCTGTTTTTGTGTCAATTTCGATGCAATACGGAAACTCATGATTGCCTTGTTCATATCATCATCTTTCAATGAATCGAATTCCAATTCATTCAGCTCTTCAGAAACAAGTCTCTTATATTCAACTAATTCTTTTTCTCCTTTTAACAACAGACGCCGAAAATCCGAAAGTTGCAATTGTAATTCAGGAGCAACCTCTCTGGCGTCTCTTATAACAATCTCCAAATCTTGAATATTTTGAGTTAATTCTTTCAATTCTTTGGAAAGTTGAGTATATTGTTTTTGATTCTTAATCATTTTTTATCTAATACTATTTTGAGAATTCCTTTTTTCATCAAATAATCTTGCTTACAAACCTGAAAATAGTCCAACACAGTCTGTCTATTTCCCCTGCCCGAAAAAGAATGAGCATAATACACTTCCCCTTTGAAATACCGCTTTTGTGTTTCTGAATCCGAATGCAAAAAAGATTCTAAAGCCCGATGTAAAACATCCTTCTTATCTACACAATCAGCATCATAACACGCATCATAATCAACCGGATTAAGTTTATTAGAAACAAAGCTTCCATCAAGATATAGAATATTTACATTACAAGAAATACAGCATTCTATTAACGTCATCAAACCCGACATCAACTTCTTTCTTTTATCACTAAACTGAAGTTTTCCAACTACTTCAACAAGTGTTGCTTCATGTATTCCTTCAGGAAGATAGCCGGTATCTAAAAAGTCAGGTATCAATAGAAATGTCGTTTATTTTTCTAAATTAATAATGTGATGACAAATTTACAAGTAATTTAATTAAAAAACAAATACAAAGCAAATTTGTTGTGTATTTATTTTTTTTAATATCATTAAAATTTTAATTCGGACTCACTTTACAATATCCGGGTTATTTCTACGTTAAAATAGCTGAGAAAGTTTATTCATGAAGAAAAAAATATACATAATCATCGTCCTGTGTCTCTGTCTCGGCTCTATTCATGCGCAAAAAATGAAGGTACAGAACCAGCCTTATGGAGATCAGCGGCTTTACCATTTCGGACTCTCCGTAGGGATGAATTTCCAGGATATGATTATTAGTAATTCTGGGCATACTAGCGATAATGGAGAAACCTGGTATGCCCAGATTCCCAATTACTCCCCAGGATTTACAGTCGGTATCCTTGCCGATATGTACCTGAACCAATATATGAGTTTGCGTGCAACTCCATCTATTCATTTCGGAGATAAATCTTTTCTTTTTAAAGACGAAAATATAGATGAGCCATACAAAACGATTGTTCGTTCGAACTATCTCACCCTACCTGTAGACATTAAATTCGCCGCAAGAAGATTAAATAATTATCGTCCATACTTCCTCGCAGGACTTTATGCCGCGATGGATTTAGGAAGAAAAAAAGGTGAAGCTTTATTACTAAAACCGATGGATTATGGATTCGAAGTTGGATTCGGGTGTGATTTTTACCTTCCGATAGTTAAAGTTTGTCCCGAAATAAAATTTTGTTTCGGTTTGTCCGACATCCTCGAAAAAAACCGTCCTGACCTGACAGACAAAGATCTGATGAAATACAATCAGGCTTTGAGCAAAGGAATTTCCAGAATGATTGTGATTACTTTTAATTTTGAATAAACAACAGGACGTAGAAAAACATCCCGTAGACAGCAAGAAGAAGGCTGTCGAAACGATCCAGAAAACCTCCGTGTCCAGGAAGGGCATTTCCTGAATCTTTAACATTCAATGTTCTTTTCATAAGCGATTCAACTAAGTCGCCCCAGGTTCCGAATACAACCACCATCACAGCTATTCCTATCCAGTGATAATACGGGATCTCCGGTTCAAAATGATAAAAAACAAGAGAAGACAACGCTGTAAGAACAAGCCCTCCAAAGAATCCTTCCCAGGACTTTTTAGGGGAAATACGTTCAAATAAACGATGTTTGCCTATTGTCATGCCAACCAGATAAGCCCCAGAGTCATTAACCCAGATAAATACAAAAAGTGCCAGTAATAACATCGGGTAATACTGTATCTCCCCGGAACTATCAGATTGAAATGCAAGCAAATTCAACAGACTCAGTGGAAATGCGATATAGAGTTGACCGAGAAAAGTATATGCCAAATTTTGTAAAGGATCCTCTTTTTTCCGATATAATTCAGACACCAGTACCACAACAAGATATACCGGATAAAGAACAAAAACAGCTCTTCCTGCAATGCCTGTAGTATATAAATAAGTCGATACAAACAAAAGAAGCCCCCCCAGAGAATTAAAATACGGATCGACCGGCACCTTTTTGACAGTCCCGATCAATCTGTAAAATTCATGAAGGCATAATATTATGACTAAAGAAAAAAGTGCAAGAAAAGTGTAAGAATTAATCAGAATACCAGATGTGATCAGTGCAACATAAATAGCACCTGTAAGGGTTCTTAATAAAAAATTCTTCATCTTTATCTTTCTTTTATTCTTTTTACTTATCAAACCATTTTATAGAATTCTTCCCATCCTTTACGTGGAGCAGGAGATAATAATTCATTCGCAAACTTATTGTTAGTAATAATCTTCTTTTTACTATCAAATAAAAGTTTTTCGTTTGTTCTTTGTGCAAGGACTCCCAATGCAAATACCTGGCTTAACGGACCGGCGACGCTGAACGGAGAACGGCATTTTTCTTCGCCTTTACAAGCCAATAAGAAATTTTTGAAGTGATTAGACGGACTCTTTGGCACTTCCGGTAATTTAGAAGCCATTTCTTTTGCTTTTTCTTCCGGAATAATCGACAATGTACTTCCATGTGATCCACCCTTGAATATCAAATCTTTAGAATAGATTTCTTTTCCTGGGTTCAATTTCGCCGGTTGTATTTTTCCTGTTCCTGTAGGAGGGATATTCGGATCGAGTTCGGAAACACCATATCCATCAGGCACAGAAGGAATATTATTTACTCCATCATACCATGTAACATCGACTGCCGGCATTTTTCCTCTTTTCGGGAATCTGAATAATATAGTAGACGACATCGGGAAGAAGTATGGATTATGTCCTTCCAGCTTGATAGGATTTACTTCATATGGCAATCCCATATCCAGAAATTGGTGAGCAGTATCGAGGATATGTGCTCCCCAATCGCCTAAAGCACCCATTCCATATTCATACCAACAACGCCATTGACCGTTTACATAATCATGGTTGTAATCATGATAATTAGCAGCTCCTAACCATTTATCCCAATTCAGAGTAGATGGAATTTGTTCCGCAGGAAGGAATCCTTTCATGTTTACGTCCCAGTTATGCCAACGACGGGGAGAGTTCATGTGAGCTGTGATTGCCGTAACGTCTTTAATGATACCCGCATCGACCCAGGCTTTGAACTGAAAGTAATTTGCTTCCGAATGTCCTTGGTTACCCATTTGAAGAGCCAACTTAGGGTTCTTCTTTTCAGCCTTCATCAGCAGTTCTATTTCCTGGAAAGTACGGGCCATTGGCTTTTCTACATAAACGTGCTTGCCCAGATGGATTGCGAGCATTGTAATCGGGAAGTGAGTATGATCGGGTACGCCCACGGAAACCGCGTCAATTTGATTTCCCATCTTGTCGAACATCTGACGAAAATCCTGGAAGCGTGGGACATCAGGGAATTTCTCAATTATTTTTTTTGTATGAGGAGCCCCCATATCCACATCACACAGAGCCACGACATTAACCAATCCAGTGTTATATAAATCATTAGCGATATCAGCCCCTCGAAATCCAATTCCGATGAATGCAACATTTACTCTCTCATTAGGACTGGCCAATTTATTAGCCGGTTGAGGCATCTTGCCGGAAGCAGCATTTGTCCAGATGGTTGGCATTGCAACCACGGCAGAAGCTGCTAATGCCTGTCTGAGAAATTTCCTTCTTGACAATTCATTGTCTTTCATGATAAGTTAGTTTATAGTATTATTTAGTTTATTCAGGCAAAAATAACATTATTTTTCGTAAAAAAAAGAATTTTATTTTGTTTTCTCCAATTCACGTAAATTTTCCATTTTTTTCTTCCTCAAAAATCCATAGATATCTTCGAGGTGCTCTATAACTTTCTGATTTCCGAACTCATATACTTTTGTCGCCAGACCGTCAAGAAAATCCCGGTCGTGTGAAACAACAATCAAAGTTCCGTCAAAAGCCTGCAACGCACTCTTCAGGATATCCTTGGTTTTCATATCCAGGTGATTGGTCGGCTCATCGAGTATCAGTAAATTAACCGGTTCAAGCAATAATTTAATCATCGCCAATCGTGTACGTTCACCGCCGGAAAGCACTTTCACTTTTTTAGTCGAATTATCTCCTCCAAACATAAAAGCTCCAAGAATATCCTTGATTTTCGTACGGATATCACCCTTTGCCACATCATCGATTGTCTGGAAAACAGTCAGTTCTTCATCTAGCAATGAAGCCTGATTCTGAGCAAAATAACCGATCTGGACATTATGTCCCAAAGTCAATGCTCCGCTATGTTCGAGCTCCTTCATAATGCATTTGACCAACGTCGACTTCCCTTCTCCGTTCTTTCCCACAAAGGCCAGTTTATCGCCCCTTTCTATAGTTAGATTAGCATTATCGAAAACCACATGGTCTCCATATTTCTTGCCGACATTCTCAACAATTACCGGATAATTACCGGAACGTGGCGATGGTGGAAATTTCAGACGCAAGGCGGAAGTATCCTCTTCGTCGACTTCCACAAGATCCAATTTTTCAAGCATTTTCACCCGCGACTGAACCTGTAACGTTTTAGAATAAGTTCCTTTAAATCGTTCGATAAACTCAGTCGTTTCCGCAATCATTTTTTGTTGATCGTCGTATGCTTTTTGCTGCTGTTCACGACGTTCCTTCCTTAATTCAAGATACTTGGAATAGTTAACCTTGTAATCGTAGATCCGGCCCATTGTCACTTCAATCGTGCGGGTAGTAATATTATCGATAAAAGTACGGTCGTGCGAGATAACCACAACGGCCTTTCCGTTATTCACGAGGAACTCTTCCAACCACTGAATAGACTCGATATCCAGGTGATTAGTAGGCTCATCGAGCAGGATCACATCCGGATTACGTAGCAATATCTTAGCTAACTCGATACGCATCCGCCATCCCCCGCTGAAATCGCTGGTCTGACGATCAAAATCTGAACGTTTGAAGCCTAATCCCAACAACGTTTTTTCCACATCTGCCCCGTAATTTGTAGCATCTATGGCATAATATTTTTCACTGATGGAAGATACCTGTTCGATCAGGTCGTAATAACTCTGAGAATCATAATCCGTACGTTCTGCCAGTTCCTTGTTCAAAGCCTCGATTTCTTTCTCCATTTCAAATAAATGGGAAAAAGCCTGGGAAGTCTCCTCAAAAACCGTCCGGCCGTCTTCAGTCATCAAATGCTGTGGCAGATAAGCAATTACAGTATCTTTTGGAGCGGAAACCTTCCCTTTTGAAGGCTCTCTGACTCCTGCCAATATCTTTAATAATGTAGACTTCCCTGCTCCGTTCTTACCCATCAGGGCAATACGGTCTTTCTCGTTAATTACAAAGGAAACATCTGAAAAAAGGGTGGTACCACCAAACTCTACGGTCAATCCGTCAATTGAAACCATTTATTTAATCGTATTTTTAAAATAAAGGGACAAAGATACTGATTTTTTAGATGAGATTTTAAAAATATAATTAACTTTGTTTTCCGTATAAGATTCCGGTAAAAACACTCAGACCATGAAAGTTCTTCAAATAAATAAATATCATCACCCCAGGGGAGGGTCTGAAACGGTTTATTTTAATACAAGCCGTTTATTGACCGATCATGGGCACTCCGTCATTCACTACTGTATGGATTTTCCGGAAAATCTGGATTGTCCGACAAAAGGATTCTTTCCGAAAAGTTTCAACCTGAGAGATGGAAATTTTTTTAAAAGAATAAAAAACTCAATCCTATTTTTTTATAACAAAGAAGCTCGACAAAAGCTGGAGCAGTTAATTATCCAGGAAAAACCGGATGTCGCACATATTCATAGTTTCAATAATAGCCTCTCCATATCTATATTTGTTGCATTAAAAAAGCATAATATTCCGGTTGTATTGATGTTCCATGACTATCTTTCATTATGTGCATCTTCCGACTTCCAGCTTAAAGGGAAGAAATGTAAATGCTGTCAAGCTAGCCTGTACACTAATTCCATCTGGTATAAATGTTATCAAAACCATCGACTTTATAGTGCTATGTTCACATTTAACGTCTGGTTAAAAGAATACTTTTTTAAGCTGAATAAATATGTTGACCAGTATATATTCGTCTCTGATTTCCAAAAAACGGCACACCTGGGTTATCACGAATATTACAGAAACAAACAAGACCTCCTGTATAATTTTGGACCTGACTTGTATAAAATTTCTCCGAAATACATTTGTGGAAATTATTTTTTCTATTACGGAAGGATTACAGAAGAGAAGGGAATAAGGACAATCATGAAAATAGCATCCGTCCTGAAGAATACATCCTTTAAGATCGCAGGAACCGGCCCTCTGGTCGATGAATTAAAAGCGATGGAGTTACCTAATGTTGAATTTCTTGGATTTCAAACCGGAAGTAATTTACAAAATTATATTGAGAATGCTTCTTTTGTCATTGTCCCGTCGGAGTGGAATGAAAATAATCCGTTGACGATAATTGAATCTTACATCTTAGGCAAACCGGTAATTGCCAGCAAGATAGGCGGGATACCAGAAATCTTACCCGATAACGAAACCGGATATTTGTTTGAAATGAAATCCGTAGAAGAATTGACAAAAAAGATACAATACGCTCAATCTTTACCGGAAGATGAGTACTTGAAATTATCAAAAAATGCCAGAATTTTCGCAGAAAAATATTTTGATCCGGAACAATATTATAAACAATTATTGGTTATATATGAGAAGTCAATATCAAAGAAGAAACATCTATGAAAATTTTTGAAATCGCTACCGGATTCACTCCCATTCCCGCTCAAATAGGTGCTGCAACTGAAATTGTAGTTCAAAATCTGGTCAATAATTTTTCAAAAAAGAATGAAGTTATCTTAATTGATGTTAGAAATAATAATAGAACAGGAGTTGACTGTCCGGTCTCTGAAATAAAAATGCCTGCCTGGTTAATGAAACCAAGTAGCTTTATGTCTGTAAAACACAAATTAAAAAGAATATATTACTCCATCAATCTTGCCTTTACGATAAAAAAAATTATAAAAAAAGAATCCGAAGCAGTATTTCACTTTCACAATCAATACAACATGGCTTTTACTTATTGGCTGTGTTCTACCGCTAAAAAGAAAAAGACAGGAATTAAGTTCGCTTATACGCTTCATACTCCACTATGGAATGACGACTTAAATTCTATAACTCAGGAAATTTCTAAGAAATATTTTCTTGAAGTTTACTCCATGAAACATGCTGATTTAATTGTTGCACTGAATTCAAAAATTAAAAAAAACATTCAGGACTACCTGGATAATAAAGTAAACGATATTGTTATTATTCCTCATGGAGTGGATACTGATGCCTATCGTCCAATTCAATCCGGATCCAATAATAAATCACTAAATTTTATAACTGTCGGATCCATTTGTGACAGGAAAAACCAATTGGAAAGTATCCGGACTTTAACTCCTTTTTTAAAATCTGACAATTGTTTTTTCTATTTTGTAGGTGCAAATGCAGATCCATCGTATATGGAACAGATTAACCTATATATAAAATCCAATGAATTAAGCCAATATGTCAGTTATTTAGGAGAATATCCTCCGGGAGAAGAACTAAATAAAATATATAATATGGCAGATGTGTTTATATCTAACAGCAAATCGGAATCCTTTGGTTTAGTTGCTTTAGAAGCTCTTTCTGCCGGACTTCCAGCCATATTATCTCAAACTTTTCTAACATCATTGGATGGACTCCCCTCAACAGATGCAGTCTGTTTTTGTAATAATAAGAATGACTTTTATCATTACATCAAATCATTTATTGATGATAAAAACAAGTTGGAAAAATTAAGTCTGGACGGTCGGCAATACATCGAGACTTTTTGCTCCTGGAAACGTATTGCAGAACTTCATGAAGACTCATTTGTTAATTGTAAACAATGAATATTACTCACGTTATATGGAATATGTCATATGGGGGTGCCGAAACATTGCTGGTTCAGTTAATGAATCTCCAGTGTGAAAATAACAGCATAAACCTGATTGTTGTAAACGATATAACTGAGGAGGGATTAATAAAAAAAATCGATCCCAGGGTAAATATTCATTTCCTGAGAAGACCATCCGGAAGTAAAAATCCTTTCTACTTTGTTAAGTTATCGTGTCTTTTGCTTTTTCTTAAAAATGATATTGTCCATTTTCACCAGGACAACCTGATCGAATATATCCCTGTTTCTCCCTTCAAAAAAAACTTTTGCCTCACGGTTCATTGCGTTACAATGGATAAGAAGTCGCTTTATAAATACAGCCACCTTTTTGCAATTTCAAAATCAGTACAAAAGAAAATAAAAGAAAATTGCGGATTGGATTCTACCTTAATTTATAACGGAATTAATATCAGGGGTTTCAAGACCCGTGAACGATTAGAACAAGGTAACGGAAAATTTCAGATTATTCAAATTGGACGTTTAACACATTTACACAAGGGGCAGGATCTTTTGATCAAAGCTGCTGATATACTGATAAATAAATATCATTTTTTGAATTTTACCATCCGGTTGATCGGAGAAGGAGATTCAAAATCGTATTTGCAATCATTGATTGATGAATTGGGATTATCTGAGTTTGTGATACTGGAAGGGAACAAATCATTCGAATATATCCGGAACAATCTGTGTAATCATGATTTGCTTGTACAACCATCCCGTTATGAGGGATTTGGTCTGGTTGCTATTGAAGCTATGGCAGCCAAAGTTCCGGTTTTGATATCCGAAGTCGATGGTCTGGCTGAAATCGTACAACCAAATAAATACGGATATTCTTTTGAACCGGAAAATGTCGAAGATCTGGCTGAAAAGATCCGGGAAATCATGATCGAATCACCACATAAAATTGAGGCGTTGATTACCAGCGCCTATGAATATGCATATCATAACTTTGACTATTCAATCACATCTGAGAACTATCTGAAATCATATCAAAAAATACTGGGATTATGAAAGTCCTTATTCTCAATTCCATATTACGGACCGCTGAAAATGGAATCATCCCTGCTGTTGATACTATAAAAGATAGTATGATCTACAATTTAGCCCTAGGGTTCAAGCACTTGGGACACGAAGTTACTCTGATTGCTACAGAAGGATTCAAACCGACAAAAGAAGAATCTTACGATTTTGAAGTTATCTTTCAAAAAGCATTCTTCAAAAAATTATTCAAAGAAGCTATGTTTCCACTTCAATTAGGGTTGATAAACTACCTGATTAAAAACAAAAAATCATTTGATCTCATAATAACCAGTGAAGTATTTGCTATCCCTTCATTGTTTGCGGCGATAATTTCGCCTAAAAATACTATTGTCTGGCACGAAGTCAACGTTTTTCCAAAAATGTATCGAAAGATACCGGCCAAAATTTGGTATTATACGATTGTCCCGCTTTTTTTTCAGAGAGCTTTGGTTGTTCCGCGTTCTATAGAGGCCGGAAAATTTATACGGCAGTATGTGAAACATGTTTCGAATACAATTGTTGAACATGGAGTTAATCTGGATAATTTTATCTGTTCAAAAGAGAAAAAAAATCAGTTTATTATCGTTTCCCAACTGGTTCCGAGAAAAAATGTAAAAAGCAGTATCTATAATTTTTACAAGTTTATCAATAAATACAATCTGCCTCATTTCAAATTGCTGATTGCCGGAAAAGGGAATCAGGAAAAGGAGATCATGGAGCAGATAGCCCGTTTGAATCTGGAGAATAATGTAACACTACTGGGGTTTGTTCCTCATAAGGAATTGGGTATTTTGATCTCTCAATCAGTAGCTATGCTGGTAAGTACACTGCAGGACTTGAATATGGTCTCTATTCCTGAAGCCATTGTTTCCGGGACTCCGGTTATTACAAATTCTATACCTATTACGTCCTCATTCATAAGCAAATACAATTTGGGAGTTGTTAAGGACGATTGGAATGAAGATGATCTGTATGAACTTCTGATAAATAAAGAATCATATATTGACTCCTGCATCACCCAAAGAAGTAAACTGTCCATTGAACAAAGCTCTAAATCATTAATTAACAGCTATTTGAAATTTCTCCCGTAAGATGATTTTTTCAAATCATAAAGTCTAATCAATTCTTTATCAGTAAGTAAGTAGCCATCTTTTTTCTTTCCTATAAAATAGTTACCCGAAGCAGCATCCAACGTATTGGGTTTCTTTTTGAGGTAATAGTCAAAATATTTCCAGAAAAAAGACGTGAATGATGCACAAACCCGGATAAAGGCTAATAACAACTTATTCTGAGTAAATGACCGAAGAAAATAATACCACGAAGTTGCAAGCACCATACCAGGGCCACAACAGGTATCCGATTTTATTTCTTCAAATTTCCGGAAGAGTCTCCGGTGCCCCAGCCACGAAAACCTGGTAAAATCATAAGCCCCACCGTGGACAGGTTGCATAAAAGGAGTTTCAGCATATACAATACCATCTTCTTTCAATACACGGTATATCTCGTCCACACAACGATAGGGGTCGAGTACATGTTCCAAAACTGCCTGAATAATCACCCCGTCTATCGAACCATCCTCAAAAGGTAAGTCATGCCCATCACAAATAATCAGAGGAAGATCTGTGAATGAGATATCGGTATGAATAAACTCTATACCTTGTTTTTTTAACAAATCACTCATACCTTCACCGGAAACTCCTCCTCCTACAATTAAAACACGAGGAGTTGTTTTTTTCTGTAAAAGTATTTTTGAGAATAGTTCATAATTTTCTTTTGCCGCGTAATTAACGCCTGTGTCCGGAATCAGTTTCTTCAATACCTGAAGTTTATTCTTTGTCCCGAAAAAAGAATAAGCATTTTCTTCGTCAAAATCATCAAAACTAAAAATACTATTTTGTTCATTAATTAATATCGGAATACCTTTGACGACCGGGAATGTAATATTGCAAACCTCACAATGCAGATCATGATCAAGTTTGGTTTTACAAGCAGGGCAACATAAAATATCGTTATTCATCTGATTTTGAAAATTTATTCTACAATTGAAAATTATTTCCCCTTTCTGAGATTACTTAGTTTTATTTGCAATCGGATCTTAGATTTACGAAACCGGATTTTAAATCTGTGAAAAAATGTCGCATCGTTCTTACTGAAAATTTCAAGTATTTCTTGTAATTGATTGACAATACATTCTCCTGTCGTTTTTTGATTTTCGTGTATTCGAAAGTAAGCCAGATTTTTATCAACCATAATAGGCTCTGAAATTTTCAATAAACGAAACCACAAATCCAAATCCATTGTCAAATCATATTTTTTATCAATGCCTCCGGCATTCATCAAAAACTGTTTCTTGAAAAAAGTCCCTTGTTGACGTAAGATGTCTGGATTCGACAAAAGTGATTTTTTACTGATTTTCGGACTTTTTGCTCCTACAATTTCTTTATTATCATAAACGAACGAAAGATTTCCGACAATCCAATCGGCATCCGAAGATTCAAAAAAATCTGCGACAAATTGTAAGATATCGGCTTCCAGATAATCATCCGAATTGATCCACCCTATAATATCCCCGGTAGACATTTCCAAGCCTTTTTGTAAAGCATCGGCCTGACCTTCATCCTTCTCCGAAACCCATAGAATAGAAGGATATTTTTTAAGAATATCCACAGTCCCATCAGTAGATCCCCCATCAATTACAATATGCTCAACATCCGGAAAAGACTGATTAAGCACCGACTGTATGTTTTCTTCAATAAACTGAGCCTGATTGTAGGACGGAGTCAATATTGTAATTCGCATTTCAGAAAAATTATTCTACAAAGTTAGAACTTTTTTTGATAAAGATTTCTTATCTTTGTAATTTTGTAATAAAATACAAGCATGTTTCTATCGGATTTTACTATAAAGAAAACCTTTTTTATTTTTATCATTTCTTTTTATTGTTTGCACTCATTTGCTCAAGACAGTCTGATTTACAGGATAGACGCATTTGCATCATTTGCGTCCAAGGATATCACTCCCTTTTGGATTGCTAACAATACCTATGGTACAGTACCGCTTCATTCCAATAACATGTACGGAAGAGGTGATATCGTCTGGAAACACCATTTCAATAAGGACTTACAAATTCAGTCTGAAGTTGACATTGAAGGTGCGACCCAACATTCTTCGTCCTTTTTCATACAACAACTTTATTCTTCCTTATCATACAAATCCCTTTGCCTTACCTTCGGATCAAAAGAGTACTACAACTCTATGTTGTATAAAAACCTGAGTATAGGCGATTTCAGTTATTCTCCAAACGCAAGACCCATACCTGAAATTAACCTTAGTATTCCGGAATTTACAGCAATACCCTACACTAATGGGATTTTACTTGTCAAAGGAGACTTTGCCGTAGGAAAATCCACCGATAGCCATTATACAGAAAGAACGAAGCAACCGGGAGAAGATTATGCTATCGATATCCTGTGGCATCACAAATCATTATTTTTTCAATTACAGGATCCCAAACAACACTTTCCCTTATCCTTGACGTTCGGGCTGATGCATGCAGTGCAATGGGGAGGATGGACTTCGGAAGAGGGATTAGGTGAACTACCTCATTCTTTCAATGATTTCATAAAGATTGTCCTGGGTGAAGGGGGTGGAGAAGATGCCTCCGTAGGAGAGCAAATCAATGTTTTAGGAAATCATCAGGGGACATATAATATAAAAATCGGCTACAAGGCATCTGATTTTGACATTGCGGCATATAAACAACATTACTTTGACGATAAATCCGGAATGGAATACTCCAATTGGAGAGACGGAATCTGGGGAATGGAATGTGCACTGAATAAATTCAGTTACCTCAAAAAAATTGTTTTCGAGTACTTTAACACGACAAATCAAAGCGGTCCGATGCATTTTCTAAATCATGACAGACCCAATACCCGCGGAGGAGGAAACGATGATTATTACAATCATACTCAATATATTAGCGGATGGTCACACTGGGGAAGAAGTATAGGAAACCCTTTAATGACCTCACCCGAATATAGTAAAGACGGCATATTGTATTTTCAAAATAATCGTATAAACGCTTTACATCTGGGAGTGGAGGGAAATATAATACCAGCTCTATCTTACCGTATGTTAGCCACAGGAATGTACTCATGGGGAAGGATGTCTTATCCTTTTCCGGAAAAGAAAACAGATTTTTCTACGTTATTAGAATGTAGTTATGTCAATCCGGAATGGAAAGGATGGAAGTTTACAATACAGGCTGCATTCGATCAGGGATCATTATATAGTGATAATATCGGTTGCTCAATAAAAATCAGCAAAACAGGTGATATTTGTTCCAAATAAAAAGTCTATTTATGTCAATTTCAAATAAAATCAGTTGTTACAATAGAAACAGGAAATACAAATACTTTCTAGACACATTTAAGCCTCAGCCCAATGATACGATATTGGATGTTGGTTTCAATGATTCCGAGTTTTCGGATAATGATAATTTCCTTGAACGCTTTTACCCCTATCAATCAAAAATAACGGCATTAGGTATCATGGGAAATGAGTTCTTTTCAAAAAAGTATCCTGAAGTGAATGTGGTTTTGTACGATGGAAAAAAATTCCCGTTCGAAGACAAATCTTTTGATATCGGATGGTCAAATGCCGTAATAGAACATGTAGGAGACCATGAAGCCCAACTATTCTTTCTGAAAGAATTACTTCGAACCTGCAAAAAACTGTATTTTACAACTCCTAACCGTTTTTTCCCGATAGAGGTACATACAAAGATACCTTTCCTTCATTGGCTTCCCAAACCTCTCTTTGACAAAATAATACTAAAGACACCTAAAAGATGGGCTGCCGGTGATTATATGAACTTGTTGTCCATTCGTCAGGCTAAATCATTACTCAAAGATGCAAATGTCACCAACTATAAAATTAAAAAAAACTATTTCGGAGGTTTTGTCATGGACTTCTGTGTCATCGTTGAGTAAATTAATCGCGGCATAAATTGAAGTTGGTGTTTTTTATTTGAAAAATAATTACTTTTGCACTTTAATTATAGAACCCTTTCTAATTTTAATTCTTAATGGAGATCGCTACTAAATACAACCCGTCCGAGGTAGAAAGCAAATGGTATCAATACTGGTTGAAAAACAGATTTTTTCATTCCGAACCTGATAATCGTGAACCATACACTATCGTAATCCCGCCACCAAACGTGACCGGAGTATTACACATGGGACATATGCTTAACAATACCATCCAGGATATTCTCATCCGTCGCGCGCGGATGATGGGCAAAAATGCCTGTTGGGTACCCGGAACGGATCACGCGTCCATTGCTACCGAAGCCAAGGTGGTTGCAAAATTAGCATCCGAAGGAATTAAGAAAACTGACCTGACACGCGAGCAGTTCCTCGAACACGCTTGGGAATGGACTCACAAACACGGAGGAATCATCCTCGAACAATTAAAAAAACTCGGAGCTTCCTGCGACTGGGATCGCACCTGCTTTACAATGGACGAACCCCGTTCTGAAAGTGTCATTAAAGTCTTCACAGATCTTTACAATAAAGGTCTGATTTATCGCGGTGTACGTATGGTCAACTGGGATCCAGCCGCTAAAACCGCCCTTTCTGATGAAGAAGTAAATTATAAGGAACAACAAGGTAAACTATATTACCTCAGATATAAAATTGTAGGCGAAAACGGTTATGCCGTTGTCGCTACTACCCGTCCGGAAACTATTTTAGGAGATACTGCCGTTTGTATCAATCCGAACGATCCTAAGAATGCACATTTGAAAGGCAAGAAAGTAATCGTTCCTCTGGCAAACCGTGAAGTTCCTATTATTGAGGACGATTATGTAGATATCGAATTCGGCACCGGATGTCTTAAAGTAACTCCTGCCCACGATGTTAATGACTACATGTTGGGCGAAAAATATAATCTGGAAACTCTGGATATTTTCAATGATGACGGAACTCTTAATAACTACGGCTTGCAATATGCAGGAATGGATCGTTTTGTTGTCCGTAAACAGATTGAAAAAGATCTAGAAGCTGCCGGTTTGATGGAAAAAGTCGAGGCTTATACCAATAAAGTAGGTTTCTCGGAAAGAACAGATGTTCCGATCGAACCTAAATTGTCCATGCAATGGTTCCTGAAAATGGAAGATCTGGCTAAACCGGCATTGGAAGCGGTAATGAGTGACAATATCCAATTATATCCTCCTAAATTCAAAAATACTTACCGTCACTGGATGGAAAACGTCAAGGATTGGTGTATCTCTCGTCAATTATGGTGGGGACATCGCATTCCTGCTTATTTCCTTCCTCAAGGTGGATATGTTGTGGCTGAAACAGAAGAAAAAGCCTTGGAACTTGCCAGAGAAAAATCAGGCAATAAAAATCTGAGTCTGGCTGATCTACGTCAGGACGAAGATTGCCTCGACACCTGGTTCTCCAGCTGGTTGTGGCCTATCTCGGTCTTCGACGGAATCAATCACCCGGAAAACAAAGACATCCAATATTATTATCCGACGAATGACCTGGTAACAGCTCCTGAGATTCTCTTCTTTTGGGTTGCCCGGATGATTATCGCAGGATATGAGTACAGAGGAGAAATGCCATTCAAAAATGTATACCTGACAGGTATCGTTCGTGACAAACTGGGACGCAAGATGTCTAAGTCTCTCGGAAACTCTCCTGACCCACTTGATCTGATCGCTGAATACGGTGCGGATGGCGTACGTTTAGGAATGTTGCTGACATCTCCTGCCGGAAACGACCTCCCTTTCGACAATGAGCTTTGCGTACAGGGACGTAATTTTAGTAATAAAATATGGAATGCTTTCCGCCTCATAAAAGGATGGGAAGTTGCAGATATAGAGCAACCGGAAGCTTCTGAAACTGCATGTAGCTGGTTTCAGTCCAAACTTCAGCAGACAATGGAAGAAATGAGCGACTTGTTTGATAAGTATCGCTTATCTGATGCTTTGATGCTCGTTTATAAACTATTCTGGGATGAATTCTCTTCCTGGTATCTGGAAATGATCAAACCGGGATACCAACAACCGATAGACCGGAAAACATACAACGAAACTCTTAACTTCTTCGATTCGTTGTTGAGATTATTGCACCCTTTCATGCCGTTTATCACTGAAGAATTATGGCAAGCCCTCTTTGAACGCAAAGATGGTGAAAGTATCATGGTATCTCCAATGCCGGAAATCCGCAAATACGATTCCGAATTATTAAATGGTCTTGAAGATGTAAAAGAAGTTGTTGCAGGAATCCGTACAGTTCGTGCACAAAAAAATATTCCAAATAAAGATACTCTTGAACTTCAGGTCATAAGCGAATATGATGCCCGTTTTAATGAGATAATCATAAAATTATGTAATCTTACGTCGATTCAACAGGTTTCGGAAAAAGCTCTGAGCGCTGTATCTTTCCTTGTGAAAACAACTGAATATGCAGTTCCGGTCAGCAACAATATAAATGTAGAAGAAGAACTGACAAAACTTCAGGAGGAACTCACTTATCAGCAAGGCTTCCTTAATTCTGTATTAAAGAAATTAAGCAACGAAAGTTTTGTTTCTAAAGCTCCGGCACAGGTAATCGATGTTGAACGAAAAAAACAAGCTGACGCGGAAAGTAAGATCAAATCTTTGCAGGAAAGTATTGCCGCATTAAAATAAATTTATGATATTTGCTAAATTAATACTTAGCAATATGAAAATTTTTCGCTTTTTACCGTTATTTTTACTACCGGCACTCGTTTTTCTTGTTTCATGTAAAACTTCATATGTTGTGCCTATTGAGATCCAAAAACCCGGAATTTTGATTATTCCCGGGAAAGTTGAAGGTCTGCTTATTGTAAACAATGCTGTACCCCAACCCGGAGATCAGATTGTTACACTTAAGATAAACCAGAAAAATGCTGATATAAAACAAAAAATCCAAACAGACACTGCTCTCTGGGCTACAGTAATACTCACTTCGAAGAATATTTCCGATGCCAATTTTTTCGAAAAAACATCATTATACCAAGAAGCATTAAGAAATGATAATGAATGGCTGGCAGTTAAACCTCTTTCCAAAGAAAAATGCGACTCCTTATATAACGAATCGGAATGCAATGTGATACTCTCTATTGATCGCCTGGTATTCGATATGGAACATGCCGCCGTAAATACTGTCAACAATAATATTTTTGGACCTGATGGAACTTTCTTATATACCAAATGCCGTGGATTACTTACTTCCAGCATTTATACGAAAAATAAGAAAACCAGGTTAACGTCTTTCAATATTCAGGACAGTATCAATGTAAACTCTGTTGTACAAGGAGATTCTGCCAGAATTTTTCAGGAAATACCCAATATTATCATTAAAGAATTAAGTAATATCCTTTCAACAAGATTAGCATACTACTTTATTCCGGATTGGATATTGACAGAACGTACAATTTATACGTCTTCCAACTCCAAGATGCTAAAGGCTGACAGATATTTTGAAAAAAAGGATTGGGAAAACGCCAGGATACTCTGGGAAGAATTATTTTACAGGAAAGAAAAAAACACAGCTCTGGACAAGGCCAGAATGGCTATGAATATCGGAACGGCATATGAAATGGAAGATAATCTCATAATGGCTGTATATTGGGTTCAAAAGGCAATTAGCATTTATAGCACCGTGGAAAAAACAGAAAAAGAAAAACAGGAAGCCAGCGAATATCTGGGTAAACTCAACACCAGAATACAAAACAATAAGATACTGGATATGCAGTACGATGAATAGTTTATATATTTTTCACTATCATTGCACCACAATAAATTTCTTGTTCTATGACGAATGTAAGAAAAGAACTGATCCCCAGACTGGAATCTGCCCTGAAAAAAAGTCTGAATGCTTTTGAAGCTACTGCTTCAGGAAATTCTTTAAGCGATTTATATCTGCACCTGGATGGAGATAATTTGGTTCTCTCTATTTTTGATGATGTTGAAAATAAACTGCATGAGATAAACCTGGAGAAAGAGCAGGAAGACGATCCCGAGCATTTCGAAAAACGATTGATCAGTACACTCAAACATATGTTGCCGCAATTAGATCAACAACATATGTTCGATAAAGATTTCATTTTCAAGCCCTTCGCTATCAGCATGGTAGATGATGATTTTATTGTATCCGAAGAACTTATTTTCCTTGACGACAACACATTAAAGCTCGACGGAGATCTTATGACCAACCTTGACAAAGAGCTGGATGACTTCCTCAAAGAATTGATGAAATAATATCAGGCCACTATAGTTCAGTCGGTAGAGCAACGCATTCGTAACGCGTAGGTCACCAGTTCGAGTCTGGTTAGTGGCTCGTTGAATATAAGGCAGTTACATTAATTTGTGGCTGCTTTTTTGTTTGAAAGAATTGGCTGTTTAACTCACGGTTTAACTGAGAAAGTTAAATCAGGATGATTAATAATTAATTTTAATTCACACGTAAATATACAAAAAATCCTGCAAATGAGCAAACATTCACAGGATTATATGAATATGGTTTTGAAAACGCTTTATGTGACGGTTTCTCTGAAATGCCAAGCCCAGAAATGGATCCCAATTAAACGTGGCAATAATATCTTTTTCTCGCAGAGACAACACTAACTTATCATATAATGTAACCTCGTCTGGCAACTGTATCGCTTGAAAGTATTCGAATATCTTGCTTTTAATTCTTTCCAGATGGATGTGGATGCTGATTGTAATTTTTGTCAGGATGGTAGGCAGGAATATAATCCATATTAAAATGGTTTAAATGCTCTTACTTTCCTCTCGATTTCGGAGGGTGCAGCCTTATATTTTGCCGCGATCTTTCTCCATTTGGAAACCGCAGATATAACTTCTTCCTTGATTTCTTCTGCGCGTATATCCGACAGCAAGTAGTGAGGCACCGTTTTCATTACCAAATCCATTTCCAATGAATTGTCGCTCTCGTCAATATTGAGTTTTAGGCCAGTGCCGGTTTCACTAGCATTGATATCGAAAGCTGGGGATAGCGTCCAGCCAGTCTCAGTATATATGAAGCCGTGATTTCGCAGATGGTCATCCGTATTGGAGACACAAACCGAAAACAGCACTCGTCTGAATAATTCTTCCAAGTTCGATTTGGCATCGGCGCACTCCGACTTGATAAAGTCGACCAATTCAAGATAACTTGCTCCTGTCCCTGCATCATCCCCGTCGGTATGCTGTAACAGCGTCATAGCCGAGGCATAATGAATTCGTTTATGATCTTCCGTCCGGTCAAAGCGTTGGGATAAGAAGGTATGATAAGGTGTGCCTAATTTCTTAATCGAAGCATTGGGAACATTAATCTTTGCCATAACAGCCAGTTCATGGATGATCATTTCCCATAATCCGACATCGTAATCGTCTCTCCGGCTGGGGAATTTAGCAATCCATTGTTTCCTTTTTGTATCCACGACATCAGCTTTCGGGCGGGCGCCTCCCAGCGACGAACCGGGAGCGATCAGTTGATTAATCCATTTTAACGAGGCTTCATCCAGTTGATCTGCGTTTTTCTCATATTGCTCTACGGCATGTTCCAGTTCTCGGAGTGAAGTCCAGGGTGGAGCAGCTAAATCCTTGTCATTGCTCAAAAAGCCACCGGTATCACTTTCTTTGAAGCGCAAACCACCCATACGGTGGCTGTCATGAACGCCAAGCAAGAAATCTACTCCGAATAATGGTTTAGGATCTCTTTTCTCTATTTTCGACAAAAGTACCTCCCGCCGCTTCATTAATAACTGCCCCCAACGATCAGGAGAAGAATCCTTGAAGATTCCGAAGTTATCATTGGATGCCGCATAGTGCAGGCCAGAAAAAAGCGGAAGTTCAGGATCAATTGCAATTCCAGACTTTATCCATTCCTTGTCGTATTCAAAAGAATAGACGGCCTTCCCCCGCAATGAGGAGAAAGACAATATCCCGACCAATCTAGGGGAATCGTACATATACCAATCGGCATACACCAATATTTCTTTTGCCTGGCTCATAATTATTCAAATTCGGGTTCTTCTGCGTTTCCTTTATCTATCACATGCTCGATAACCGGTGTGGTTTTCTTGGCTTTCGGTGCTCTTTTCCTTGTTGTCAACTGAGCATCCTGAATCTGCCGTCCCAATGGGTCTTTTTCGGCAATCAGCAACAAATCTTCATCCAACCGCAAAATCGACAATACTTGTAGGTAATGCCCTAGCGAAACAGATGGAGAACCGTTTTCAATATTCCCCAGTGTTGATATAGCTATACCTGCCCGTTCTGCCATAGAACGGATAGATAGTTTCCTGCGCAACCGGGCTAAGCGTATGTTCTCACCTAATGTAGCGAGAATGTTCTTCTGTTTCTGAGTATAAGTTCCCATATTAACAACATCTGATATTTCAGCACAAATATAGGAATATTAATTGTTATAGCATAATTTGCAAGAAATAATCTACATGAGAATTGTTGTATAGTCCAGAAGATATGTCTATCTTTGTAATCAAAGGTCGTTCTTTGTGTAGTGTGAAAAATCAACGAATAAAACGAGATTAGCTCGCTTCTAAACTATGCACCGAAAACGCAAGAACGGATAAAACTACGTAACCATCTGAAACCGTCTAAATTCGTCAAAAATTTACAGCAAAAATTAAAATTTCACACAAACAAATCGAGTATGATGAAATTTCATAAGCCACTATAGCTCAGTCGGTAAGTCTTGAAAAGCGACGTTAGGAAGCTTTTTGAGACCGGAGAGAGCAACGCATTCGTAACGCGTAGGTCACCAGTTCGAGTCTGGTTAGTGGCTCCTGAAATGTCTCTCACACGTTTTTTTTGAAAATCCCGGCTTCCGTTATTCATTTTTTGGCACGATTTTTTCATAGTTCCAAAATAATTACATACATTTGCAGCGATTATTGTAATCACAAACACGCATAATTTAGGAAATATCTCAATGAAAATCTCTTTAAATAGGGTTTCTACAAGCTTATTGTTCAAATTTAACACTTTAAATTTGGCCGGTTCGTT
>JAVBTA010000040.1:0-6173 GCA_031556375.1 Bacteroidales bacterium
TTCATGCTGTATTTTTTAGCGTGATTTCCCCGTTTTTGGCCTCGAAACCGTATTGTCGGGGGACAAACAAAGATACAAAAAATCCCAACTAATTCATAATGAATCGGTTGGGATTGTTTTTTTATTAGGAGAATAAGCCTACATAGTTCGTTTTCTTCTCCGGCGTATTTTACCTAAATCACCTCTCATTACCCGAAGGCGAGCCTCTTTAATCATCGGATATCCGGTATAGGTGTGGGTAAGTCCAAACAGAAGTCCGGTTTCGTTTACTTTATTGTACAGTTTATGAGCTTCTTCAAGAGTAAAAGTCATCGGTTTATCAAGCATTACATGAAAACCTTTTTCCATCGCCAGTATAGAAGGCTCAAAATGTACATGATTAGGAGTTACAATAGAAATAAAATCCATTCGTTCTCCGATGGGCAATAATGCCTCTTTTTCAATCATTTCAGTGTAGGAAGCATATATCCGGTTATCAGGAAGGAATAATTCACGTCCAGTGGCCAGTGAATTCTCATATGAAGAGCTAAAACAACCGCAAACCAGTTCAATTTGTCCGTCAAGATTAGCTCCGATCCGGTGTACTGCCCCGATAAAAGAGCCGTTTCCTCCACCTACCATTCCCATTCTGATTTTTCGCTTCATGATATATAGATTTAAAATATGAATAAAGATTCTTATTAATTGATAAAATATAAATACCTTTGTAAAATTGTAAAGTTACAAATAAAATGACACTATTAAAGAACTACTATATGAAATTGTTTGAAAAATCTCTTTTTTTGCTTCTTGCAAGTATTTTTTTGTTGTCATCCTGTAAAGAAAAGACATCCCCTCAGTTGGATGCGATCCCATCCGATGCATTTTTTGTTGTCGCTTTTGAAAATCAAAAGATGATTCAAAAGGGCGGGTTGGATAATCTTTCGAATTTTAAGCTTTTTCAAAAGGCTCAGGCAGAAATGACGGATATGGATCCGGTGCTTAAAAATTTTGTCAATGAGTTTCTGAAAAATCCTAAGTCTTCAGGACTGGATATTGATAAAGCGTACATTTATGGAGTAATGTCAGGTGAAGATCTTTATTGTTGTGTAAATTTCAAGATGGACAATCAGTCTACTTTTGAGAAAAAGATGACAGAGTTGTTTCAGGTTAAAGATCAACCCCTTCCGGAAGTAAAAGATCTGGGAGATGGTGTAAAGTTTACTTTGCTTGATCCTCAATCGGCTGTTGCCTGGAATGGAGATCTATTGCAGTTTTTCTTTGGGGAGATATCATCTCTTGACTATAAATCGTTTTTTAATCTTCCTGCAGATAAAAAAATCCTGAATGTCGCTGATTTTGCAACATTTCAGAAAGGCTCTTACGATATAGGATGTTGGATGGCTTATGGTGAAGCTTTGGGTTTATTCAACAAAATGAATATAACAATGCCGTCTTACATAAATGAATTTAAAGATACATATGTTCATGGATACCTTAATTTTGAAAATGGAGAGATTAAGGCTATGGGACGCATGTCTCCTCAGTCGAAAGTTGATGAATTCTTCAAGAAATATCCGCTTATAAAGAAAGATTTTAATGCGGCTTTGTTAGAAGATTTTCCTGAAAAATCATTCTTGCTGGCTAAGATGTCTTTCAACTGGGACGAGTATCTTAAGTTGATGAACGAAAGTATGGAGCAGATGCAGAATATATCTGGAATGGATGTTTATCAGGAGATATTAAATGATCCTACGGTTAAGACCCTTTTGGATATTATTGACGGAGATGCTGTATTCAGTCTGTATAATTTAGCGCAAGGACCACTTCCTATTCCATTGGCCGGATTGAGTTTTACGCTGAAGAATGAAGGTGATTTTGATCGTTTACTGGCTTTGTTTCCCGAAGGAGCTTTGACACAAAACGGGGATTATTATGTGATGTCTACTCCTTTCGGTATTGGATTTAATATTGCCTGCAAGAATAAACGTGTATTGATTTCAGACGATTCAGAAGCTATTACTACGTTTTTGGGTAAAGGGTACAGTCCAAACCTGAAAAGCAGCGTGTTGGCAAATGATCTTAAAAAATCACCGGCGTTATTTTATTTAAATCTGGATTTGGATACTTATCCGGAGAATCTGAAAGCCTTATTGAAGACAGAAAATACGCCAAACGAGGTCAGAATGGGATTGACTATTCTGGACCCATTAAAAGATATGAGTTATTCTGTTAATGAGAAAAATGAAGTGATTTTCTCACTTAAGTTTAAAGATACTAAACAAAATTCATTAAAAACACTTTTGAAACTGACAGATAATGTTGCTTCAGAAATGTAGTGATTTATGGATAAGATACAGGTAAGTCATGTAATACCTGACTTTATTTCCGGTACAGATAATCCTGTATCGGAAATTTGGTCTAAAGAGGTTACTTTCCGGCAGGGAAAAAACTATCTGATACGGGCTTCGTCCGGAAAGGGTAAATCTTCGTTGCTCAGTTATATTTTCGGGGAGAGAATGGATTATACAGGGGATATTTTATTCGATCGTCTGAAGATCGATTCAATAACCGATGCACAATGGGTTGGAATAAGAAAAACAAAAATTAGTTATGTCTTCCAGGGTCTTAGGTTGTTTCCGGAATTGACTGCTGTCGAGAATGTTATGATTAAAAATCGGTTGACTGATTGCAAATCTTTGCAGGAGATCCGGGATTTGTTTGTAAAGCTTGGATTGGAAGAAAAAATAGATGAAAAAGTTGGTCGGCTGTCGTTCGGACAGCAGCAGCGGGTGGCAATTATCAGAGCTTTATGTCAGCCGTTTGACTTTATATTGATGGATGAACCGTTTAGCCATCTGGATTTGGAGAATATCATTATAGTAGCGGATATTATTAAAGAAGAACTTACTCAACGAAATGCGGGGATGTTGCTTTCTACGCTTGGAGATGACTATCCGTTTGATTATCAACAACGCCTGGAACTATGAGCAAAAATCCTAAATGCCGAGCTTTGTTAGTTAAGTTGTTGAGACAGAATATCAGTATTCCTCAATTGCTTGGATATGCGTTTGCAGCATTAGCGGGGATGGTTATTATTTTTTCTGCTTTTTGTTTTCGCGAAGATGTAAAACCCTTGTTTTCATCCGATTCGACCTTATTCAAGCCCGGTTTTATGATTGTAAATAAGAAAGTTTCAGTACTTTCGGCATTTACCAAAGGGACCGCGGTATTCAAATCCTCTGAAATAGACGAGATCGAACAACAGGATTTTGTTCAGTCTGTTTCACACTTTACTCCATGTAGGTATCAGGTGAGGGCTATGATCTCTCTTTCCGGTCAGGGGGCTGGCACGGGCATGGCGACGGAAATGTTTTTTGAGTCAGTTCCAGACAGGTTATTGAATCAATCGTCTAATAAAGACTGGAAATGGGATGCTGAATCACGTCTGATCCCGATTATTATTCCCCGGGATTATCTGAACCTGTATAATTTTGGTTTTTCAGGAAGTCAGGGCTTACCTCAGATTTCGGAATCTATTATTCAGCAAATAGTATTTCAGGTAACATTGTATGGGAATGGTATTTCTGAAAATTTTAAGGGGCGTATTGTCGGATTTTCCGATAATCTGAATACCATTCTGGTTCCGGAAGCATTTATGGATTGGTCAAATAACCGATTTGCCAACGTGGGAAAAGAGTCGGAAAAGATATCCCGATTGATTGTTGAGGTTAAGAATCCGGCAGACCCTAAAATTGCAGAGTTTTTTGCTGGTAAGTCAAATTATGAGGTGAATGACAATAAAGGAGAGCAGGGTAAACTGTCCTATTTCCTAACTATACTGATTATTGCCGTGATCATTGTCGGAGCTTTGGTGATGTTGCCGGCAATAGGATTGATGTTATTGAGTATTAACCTGATGGTGTATAAAGATCATCGAACCTTAAACGATCTTATCCTGTTGGGTTTTGACCGTTTGACATTGATTAAACCATATTCGGCTCTGGTTATTTTCTTAAATGTTATAGTCGGAATATCAGGGGTTATCCTTACCCTGATTATTCGAGGATTATATTTACCTAAGTTAGCTGTTCTTGGGATTGAGGAAACTTCCGGCAGTTTGTTGTCTACGATCGCATTTTCATTATGCTTTGTGATTGTTCTTACTGTTTTTGACATTTTCTGGATATATCGAAAAATCAGGATGATAAAATAATACTGTTCACATGAAGAAGTTGCTGATTGTTATTATCTTTTCAGGTGTTTTTTGTAAGCTGTTTGCCGTTTCTGAGATCGATTCTTTGATGAAAGTATTGGATCATACTATTGATAATCGTACAGAGTATATGATTTATAGTGATGCTAAAGATGCTCATTATGAAAATATATGTTATTGAACAAAAAAATGTGAATAGTAAAACAAAATTGAAATTGAAAGCGGCTCCGGGTGGAGAATATGCGATTTCAATACAACCGAAATAATATGTGTAAAATAGTTCTGGAACAGTCGGCAGAGGTGAAAATCGATGCCCCGGCTGTTTTTTTAGACTCACTACCCAGCTGAAGAATTGTAAAATAAATATCAGTCTGATTTTTACTGTATTCTTTCTGAAGCTGTAATTTAAATTTAAAGTTACTGAAAAATATTTTTAATTTTTCTTTTTTTTTGTCGTTTTTTCAATATATTTGCCATTATATTTTGATTAGAACTTTTTGGGGGATATTTTTTTATTAACTAAAAATTATTGTATTATGAAAACTAAAATTCTAAGTTTAGTGATGTTATTTGCTATGAGCTTTTCTGTAGGAATGAGTATTCGTGCACAAGATGACGAAGTATATTCTGACGAAGAGCTTCCTGAGATTGTAGTAACTTGTTCCAGAAATTGCTCAGGTGACAATGGCGGAAAGTGCTGGGTGAAAAACTTAAAGGGTGTGTGTGTCAGAAGTGAATTTACAACTAATTTCTGTAAATGCTAAATTTAATAACCCTCAGGATATTTCTCTTGGGGGTTTCTTTATTGATTTAATCTGAAATTATGAAAAGGCATTTGTTTCTAATTTTTATGTTTGTGTGTTTTATTTCTTTCGGTTCTTGCAAGAAGTCAGACAATAAAGTGGAGCCAGGTGATTATCCTGTTTTGAATGCATCATTAAAAGAGACTAAGACATCATTCTATGATCTCTTTGAGAAAGCGGAGTTGATTCCTCTGGAAACAACAGACCAATCATTAATAAAATATGTCCGAAAAATTGAATGTTATCAGGATCGAATATATGTCTTTGATGATAATCAATGCGCGTTATTTATTTTTGATAGAAATGGAAAATATATAAATAAAATCCATAGGGTAGGAGAAGGTCCCGGAGAATACCTCTATATTTATGACTTTTGTTTGAATCAAGACGAAGATGTAATCGAGATACTTTCTCCAATGAGTGTTCAATACCGTTATGATCTCAATACTAACTTTATTAAGAGCTATAAAATACCGGTTCCAGAAGGGCGTTTTCACCGATTGGAGCGTTTTGATAAAAATGTTTATTTGTATTGGGCTTTGATAGGTTATCTGGAGGGTCATAATAAGATGGATTTATATCTGATGTCCATAGACCCTCCGAGAAGCATTGCTGAATTCCGGACTCGGGAGAATCATTATACCCAATTATGCACATCACAGCCTTTCTATCGGTATAATAATCAGATTTATGTACAGAAGCCTTTCTCAAATGAGGTATATTTGTTTACAGAGAATAGGTTGGAGATGGCTTATTCTTGGAATTTTGGTAAAAAAACACTGACAATCGATGTTGAGACTTATAAATACCCGGATTTCCCGGATATAAATCGGGTGAGAGATGAATTTTACAGAATGTTTAATGATGGAGAGATCCCAGAAGCACAGTATTGCTATGATTGGCAGAATCAGACGGATCAATATTATTATGCTCGTCTTTGGTTTGCCCACCATATCGGAAAGAATATGTTTTACAATAAAACGACAGAAGATTATATGTTTTTTGAAAAAACGACAGAAGGAATTGTATTTGAACCACTCTATTTTACTAATGACTATCTTATTTTTTATGTGGAACCGGATAAAAAAGATATGCTTTTACCGATATTGAGTGATATAGATAAGGAAAAGTGTAGAAAAATAGAAGAATCGGATAATCCGGTGCTGGTGAAGTGT
>JAVBTA010000064.1:0-52950 GCA_031556375.1 Bacteroidales bacterium
TGCGGCTTCGGAATCTTTCAATGCCAAGATTAAAGCATTTAGAAGAGTGTTTAGAGGAGTGCAGGATAAAGCGTTCTTCTTGTTTAGATTGTGTAAATTATATGCCTAAATCCAAAATCCCTCAAGTTTTAACGCTGATCCTTAAAACCATTATTAATTGAAAATATTACAAGGATGTTACAAATGCCCACCATTAATGGGAAACGTATCATCCTTGCTTTATTTTAAACAAACTACATTTGTATCATCCTAATTTTTAATACTTTCTAATATTATTTAATTTAATTATAAATTTGTATGAATCTAAGAAAAACACAAAAGTTTCGTTCAGCCATGCTGGGAAAAATCCTGGCTGTGGTTGTAGGTATCTTTGTTTGTGCCGGTGCGTTTGCACAATCTAAGACTGTTACAGGTATTGTTACCGAACAAGATGGAGAACCCGCTGTCGGTGCAACTGTTTTAGTGAAAGGAACCACAGTTGCCGTTTCTACCAATGTCGACGGTAAGTATTCAATAAACGTTCCGGCCAATGGAAATGTTTTGGTAGTCAAATATCTCGGTATGAAAACCAAAGAAATAGAGATTACAGGAAATGTTATCGACGTTCAATTGGAGTCGGATGCTTCTATGTTGGATGAAGTAGTTGTAATCGGTTATGGAACAGTAAGAAAGAAAGATTTGACAGGCTCTGTTTCTTCCATTGGAGATAAAGTAATTAAAGATATTCCGGTTTCGTCTGCAGCTCAGGCTATCACTGGTCGTCTGGCAGGGGTGCAGGTAACATCTACCGACGGTTCTCCTGATGCTGAAGTATTGATCCGCGTACGTGGAGGTGGTTCTGTTACAGGCGACAACTCTCCGTTATATATTATAGACGGTTTTCCGGCAAAGAGTATCAACGACGTATCTCCTACGGATATTCAGAGTATCGACGTTTTGAAAGATGCTTCTTCTACAGCTATTTACGGTTCTCAGGGTGCTAATGGAGTTGTGATCATTACTACAAAATCAGCGCAGGCAGGTAAAACTCAGGTTTCGTACAACGGATTCCTGCAAACAAAAACGCTTGCGAAACGCCTGGATGTTCTGGATGCATACGAATATGTTTTATTTAACTACGAACGTGCTGCTTTGGATGGTACTTCTGCCCAGGAATCTTTTCTGAATAAATTCGGTTACTGGTCTGATATGGATTTATATAAATATCAGGAAGTTACTGATGGACAGGATGATTTGTTCGGTAGCAATGTAATTTCTCAACAACATAATATCAGTATCCAGGGCGGAAATGAAAAAACAAAATTCAATCTGAGCGGCACTTATAATAAAGATGGTGGTTTGATGGTAAATAATGATTATTCTCGTTTTACCTTAAATTTTAAATTGAACCACGAGATTGCTAAGAATTTAAAATTTGATTTCTTAATGCGTACTTCCGATACCGAGACTAATGGTTCCGGAACTTCCGGCGGAACTTATAAAATCCGTTCCAGTGAGGCTATTAGCAAAAGTGTTGTAAAAGGTTTGTCGGAATATACTTCAGTGGATCCTTCAAAAATGACAGAGGAAGAATATGAAGAATGGGTTAATTCTAATCTTTCTATTTCAGATAGAGCTCAACAATATTGGAAAAGAAAAAATGACCGTAGATTCCAATTTCAGGGAGGTCTTACCTGGGATATTGTGAAAGGTTTGACTTACAAACTGGAGGGTGGTTATGAATATGCTTTCAATGAACAAAAAAACTATTGGGGGCCAACTACGACTCAATCCAGCAATGAAGGACAAAACTTGCCATTGGTCGATTGGACTAAAACAAACGGAGGAAGTATGCGTGTGGCTAATACTCTTACTTATAGATTTAATATCAATAAAGACCATCGTTTTGACATTCTTGCGGGTCAGGAATTGAAAAATGTAACCAGCGAGAACAATTATGTTAAGGCTAAGTATTTCTCAAAGTCAATGACTCCGGAGAAAATTTTTGCAAACCTGGGACTTAGTGAGGGTGTTAATAACCTGACAACAACCAGCTTTGTTAGTCCTGACGATAAAATGGCTTCTTTCTTTGGCCGTTTGAATTATGGTTATGCCGATCGTTATTTGTTGACTTTCACTTTCCGTGCCGACGGTTCCAGTAAGTTTGCATCAGGTAATCGTTGGGGATATTTTCCTGCAGCGGCAGTTGCCTGGCGTATTAGTGATGAGGCTTTCATGCAAAGTACTAAAGATTGGTTGTCGAACCTGAAACTTCGCTTAAGTTATGGAGAAGCCGGTAATAACCGGATTGCGAATACATTGTATAAAATGGACTACAAGATTACCGGTAGTAGCGGATCCAGCAGAAGTATCGGAGTTGGTGAAGTTTTGAATCCTTTCTATGCACCTACTAACGCTGCATTGGCTAATCCAGGTCTGAAATGGGAAACGACAGTCACCCGTAACGTTGGTTTTGACTTTGGTATCTTCCAGGAAAGATTAAGCGGATCTGTCGATTTCTATAAAAATACAACCCAGGATTTGTTGCTGGAAAGTGATATCGTAGCTCCGGGTTTTACAAAACAATATCGTAACGTAGGCCAAACAACCAATCAAGGGGTTGAATTAACGTTGGATGCTTTTCTGATTGATAAAAAAGACTTCACGTTGGCCGCTAACTTCAATATCGGTCTTAACCGTGGAAATGTAGATAAATTGGAAAATGGTATTACTTCACAATCATACAACTCAGGATGGGCCGGTACCGACCTGAAAGGTCAGGATGACTACCGTGTAATCGTAGGTGAACCGTTGGGTCTTATGTACGGATATGTAACGGATGGTTACTATACAGCTGATGATTTTGTTGGTTATAATAAAAAAGATAACAAATGGACTTTGAAAGAAGGAGTTCCGACTACCGGTTATGTAACAGTTCGTCCCGGAGCTTTGAAATTAAAGGATCTGAATGATGATGGAGTCGTTGATGAAAATGACCGTAAGATCATTGGTCGTGCTGCTCCAAAGAGTACCGGTGGTTTCGGATTAAGAGGTACATTCAAAGGTTTTGATGCATCAGTTTACTTGAACTGGGTATATGGAAATGAAGTATATAATGCAGACAAGATTGCATCTACCCAACAATACCGTACATCTTATCCTAACGTATTAGGGTATATGAACTCATCTAACCGTTATACTTATCTGAACGATAATGGTGAGGTTATTTACAGAGCTATGGTTGCCGGAGATATCGCTACTGATGCGGAATTCGCTGCGATTCAAGCTAAATTGAATGAAATGAATAAGGGTGTAGGATATTGGTCACCTCACAACTTTGGTAATGCGGTAGTTGTCCCTCATAGCTGGTCTATTGAAGATGCTTCATTCCTTCGTTTACAAAATATCACTTTAGGTTATACCGTACCGAAGAATTTTACAAACAAATTTGCTTGCAGTCAGCTTCGTGTTTTCACGACTCTTAATAACGTAGCTATCTGGACTAATTATACAGGATACGATCCGGAAGTAAGTACTTCTGTTCGTGAAAGTTCCACTTCAGGACTGACTCCAGGGGTTGACTACTCTTCATTCCCAAAGAGCTTCTCTTGTACATTCGGTCTTAACTTAACTTTTTAATTAACCATTAAAACATTATCATAATGAAACTATATAAATATTTATTTTTAATGCTCTCAGTTGCCTTCTTAAGCTCCTGTGATGATTATCTGGATGTGGAACAGCCGTCTTCCTTTGATGCGGACTATGTGTTCTCTAATGTTTCAGATGCGGAAAAAATGATTAACAGTATCTATGCCTGTTTTCCTGTCGATCCTTATACTTCACGTATGTCTTGTGTATTTCTGCAAAATACAGATGTGGAGGCTACCACTGTAAGTGATAAACCTGATGGTTCCCGCCGTGATGTTTGGTCATTGCAAGGAGGATTATTACAAACATTTTCAGATGTTAAAAACTGTTGGAACAACTGTTATCTGGCAATCGACCGTGCCAACCAATGTATAGAAGGTATTGAAGCCAGCCCTTTGTATAAAGGTGGTGATGCTACTATGGCCCAGTATTTAGGGGAAGCTTATTGTTTGAGAGCGTACTGGTATTGGATGATGTGTAATTACTGGGGAGATGTGCCTTTGGCATTGAAAGCATCAAAAGCGGGTATGGAATTGAACAACCCTCGCACAGATAAAAATATTATCTACTCACAAATGATTCAGGATCTGGTGAATGTGGAAGAAAAAATGATGTGGGCCGATGAATCCAAGTCGGGTATTGAAAAAGTAAACCGTGAATTTGCTATCGGATCTATCGCTCGTTTGGCTATGTTCCGCGCCGGTTACGGTACGGTTCAGAGTGGAGAACAAAAAAGAGCGGACGATTATCTGAGTGACCTTCCGGCTGTGACTTATACAATCAATGGCACATCAAAAGTTGCTAAAACTTCAAATGAATATTATCAACTGGCTAAGGATTATGCTCAAAAATTGGTTTCATTGAAAGATCGTCCTTTGAACCCTGATTTTAAGCAAGTTTTCATGAACGAATGTAAGTTTATTGCTCCTAAAAATGACGATGTCCTTTTTGAAGTCGCTTATGCTCAAAATAACGGAGGAGATGTGGGTTGGTGTATTGGTCTGACTGTTGACGGAGGTTCTTACGGATCAGGAAATTCTTATATTACTTTCCCGGTATCTTATTACTATTCATTTGATGATGCGGACTTGCGTTTGCCGGTAACATGCTCTTTGGTTAAATATGAAACAGAAGCTAAACAAGCGATATTAGGACCTAACGGTACTGTACCTGCAAAATGGTGCAGACTTTGGTTGCCTGCATCTCCTGGACCAACTTCATCAAAGGGAACAGGTATTAACTGGCCTATAATGCGTTATTCTGATGTGTTGTTAATATTAGCAGAAGCTGAAAATGAAATTAATGGTCCTTCAAGTACTGCGAAAGACGCTTTGAACAGAGTTCGTTCACGTGCTTTCCCAAATGCATACAGGGCTGAAAAGGTAGATGAGTATATTAATAAACTTTCTTCTCAGGACGTTTTCCGTCAGGCAATTATCAACGAACGGGCATGGGAATTCGGAGGAGAATGTATCCGTAAATTCGATTTGATCCGTTGGGGTAACTATGGTGAAAAAGTCGTTGCTGCTAAAAATGCGTTGAACAACATGGGTAAAGCTGCTAATGACCTGGAATTAGAAAAACCGGAAGTGGGACAATATAAAAACCTGGCAGATGTATTTTATTATTATACTGTCAATGGAATGATAACAGTTATAAATCCCCGTTATAAAACCAATGCAAATGAGATTCAACTTCCGGCAGGAGTTACAACGTATAGTTCAACAAACTGGACTAAGAACTTGTACAAAAAAGTGACCGCCACAGATGGTACAGTTACCTGGGAAGAAGCTGACTTTACAACCCGTTCATGGAGAGGCTACAAAGGTAATGGAACTCTGGCACAGCCGGTTCCTTACTTATTGCCGATTCCTTATGATGTTGTTTCAAAAAGTAATGGTGTTTTGAGCAACAACGGTTATGGATTAGTATTAACTAACAATTAATGATTTTTGAATTATGAAAATAAAATATATTATTCCGCTTATTTTAGGCAGTCTGTTATGCATGGCCGGTTTTACCAGTTGTGATGACGATGACGATTTAGGTCAGGCTCCACGTTTGTTTTCTCCTATTGTGAATGAAACGACCATTCGCAGTAACTCAATAGAAGTACATTGGGAGCGATATGCAGGAACACAAACATATGAATTGACCCTGAGTAAGGATACTTTCAAAACAGCGCCTATTACTACAGTTACGGGTGTCGATACTACTTTTTACATATTCGAGAACTTGGAATGGGATACCGAATATCAGGTTGGTATAAAGGGAATCGGTAGTAATATCGAATCTAATGTTGGTATCAAAACAGGTCTGAAAACGTTTGATTATCCAACTCGATTGATTAATCCGACATCAGATGATATTATTGATAATGCTGTTCGTGTGAAATGGACTGTGACATCTCAGATTTATACATCATTGGTTGTAACTAATACCAGTGATGAAGTAATTAAAACAGTCGGTCTTACTCCTGCGCAATATGCTACAGGAGAGATGATTATCAATGGACTGAATGCCAAGACTTCGTATCGCGTAAAAGCATATGTAGGAAATGAATATAATGGAAAGAGGACTTATACAACATTGGCTCCGCAAGATATTCCGGATCCGAAAGTCGATTTACGTAATATGAGTGATGAAGAAGCAAGCGATTATATTACAACTGCGTTTATCGCAGGTTTGGAAGATAATACAACTGTCATATTGAACGGTGGTACTGTTTATAAGATCAATGGCCCGACTTTCACCAGTAAAGCCGTGAAATTTATTACTGGTTATTCATTCAAAGGAAAAGCTGAGTTTGCGATCAGTTCCGATATTAAATTGCCGGGTGCAGGAGTTGCTCCTACTAAAAAACTTGAATTTCAGGGAATTTACTTCTATACTCCTGATGTAAATGAAACCACAGCTAATTATGGAGGTAAGTATATTTTCAATGTAAATCCTGGAAGTGCAGACCTGATCAGCTTCGACAACTGTCAGTTTCAATACTTCAGAGGTATTGCACGTCTACAGGGTTCCGGATCTGTTATTGGAAAAATGGTTATCAACAATTCGGTAATCAATCGTATCGGTGGTTATGCGGTAATGAATGTGGATAATGCAGGCGCTACGTTGAAAAATATGGAGTTGACTAATTCTACTGTTTCTTATGCTGATAAAGTGTTGATAAACTCGAAAGCTACCACAACAGAGAAGGTTACGGTTAACAACTGTACATTTTGTTATGTCTCAGGAGGTACTAACTATATGATGGATTTCAACGGACAAAAACCGGTTATCCAATTCAAAAATAGTATTGTAGGTCCAAGTACTACCGGAGCCGGAGCTTCTTATTTCCGTGCAGGTTCAGTACCAACAGTTGAAAACGTTTATGCTACAGGTGATTATGTAGTTGCAACTAATGCGGAAACCGGAGCAGAAGTTGGTCCGATTCCTGATATTATCAAATATTCGGCTACATCGCAAACTTTGTTTGCTAATCCTTTGAAATTGGACTTCACTATCGTTGATACCAAATTCCCGGGTAAAGCAACTACCGGAGATCCACGTTGGAGGTAATTGGTTATTCCTGTGAAAGAATTTTGAGGTTGTGCTAAAATGTACAACCTCAAAAATCTTTAATTTTTACTTTTCTCAACATATCAGATGAAAAGAGGACTAACACTGTTGTCGTTCTTATAACAAAGGATCAACTTGTCGTCAGGAATGTATATTGCGCGGTTGGAGCTTGAAAAAGGCAGGATCGCTACGAAAAAAATTATTGTTTTATAGAAATCAGATGTAATGACCATGAATAAACTTCTTTTACTTTCTTTATGTTCTCTGTCTCTATTGCTTTCCTGTAATGGGAAAAATAAGAAAGAGACATATGCCTATGAGTATTTATATAAAGATCTCCCTTTTGAGATGCCAAGAGTACATAAACCGGTATTTCCTGACAATGAGATATCCATTTTGGACTGTGGGGGAGTCGGTGATGGTGTTGCTTTAAACACTGAAGCTTTTGAAAAAGCAATGAAGTCTTTGTCCGAAAAAGGAGGGGGAACTCTGAGGGTACCTTTCGGAGTCTGGTTTACAGGACCTATTGTTTTCAGATCCAATATTAATTTGCATCTGGAAAAGGGCGCGTTAATCCTTTTTACTCCTGATTTTGATGCTTATCCTCTGATAAAAACTTCATTCGAAGGATTGGAAACGCGTCGTTGTCAATCGCCTGTTTCCGGTCGCAACCTGGAAAATATTGCAATCACAGGACAGGGAGCTATCAATGGTTCAGGACAGGCTTGGCGTCCTTTGAAAAAAGAGAAAGTAACGGAAAGTCAATGGAAGAAAGTCGTAGCATCAGGAGGTTTCCTGAAAAGCGACAGATATTGGTTCCCTTCTGAGAAATCCATAAGAGGAGAAATGCTCAGTGAGAAAAATCTGAATGTTCCTCGTCGGGAAATGACAGATGCAGATTGGGATGCTGTAAAAGATTTTATGCGTCCGGTAATGATCAGTTTTATCAGTTGTAAAAATGTATTGTTGGAAGGAGTTTTGTTCGAAAATTCACCGGCATGGAATATTCACCCGTTGATGTGCGAAAATGTTATTGTCGATAATATTTTTGTTCGAAATCCGGCTTATGCTCAGAATGGAGATGGTTTGGATCTGGAATCATGTAAAAATTCGATAATCATCAATACGACTTTTGATGTGGGAGATGATGCTATTTGTATCAAATCCGGTAAAGATGAAGATGGGCGCAACCGTGCGATTCCAACAGAAAATGTAATTGTCGATAATTGTAAGGTTTTCAATGGTCATGGAGGTTTTGTGGTCGGAAGCGAAATGTCCGGAGGTGTGAGAAATATCAGTGTGAGGAATTGCGAATTTTTGGGAACAGATGTCGGTTTGCGCTTTAAAAGTACCCGCGGACGTGGAGGTATAGTTGAAAACATCTACATTGAAAGGATCAGTATGTTTGATATCTCTACAGAGTCATTCTTGTTCGACCTGTATTATGGAGGAAAATCGGCCACTGAATCGTTGGCTGACAATGACCAGACTCCGGTTGAAAATATTATTCCGGAAGTGAATGAAAAAACGCCGTCATTTCGTAATATTTATGTTAAAGACCTGATTTCCAGGAATGCCCGTCGTGCCATGTTTTTTAATGGTTTGCCAGAAATGAATATTACTAATATCAATGTGGAAAATGCAATCATAACCTCTGAATTTGGTGCTGAATTATCTGAATCAGACGGTATTAAATTTAATAATGTAACGATTATACCCCAGAAAGGTTCTGCATTGAAATTGAATAATGTAAAAAATTTCGATGCTACAGGTTTGCATTATCCGGATTCATTGAGTAATCCGGTTGCTGTTAGTGGATTAAATTCAAAAAACATTCGTTATGAGTAAGAATATTGTAAGTAAGTTATTTGTTGGAATTTTTTCTCTCTGTGCAATTTCTTGTACAGGTCAAAAAAAACTAGAGGTCAAAGAAAACAAACCATATTATGTCCGGATGGCAGATTCGGAAATGAAACGTAATCCGGAAGCCTGGATGCTTGATTTTTCCGAAAAACCGAAATGGAACTATTGCCATGGCCTGGTATTACAATCAATAGAGCAAGTCTGGGGAAAAAACAAGGATCAGGTTTATTACGACTATGCGAAGAGTTATGCCGACACAATGATCGATCAATCCGGTATAATAGCAACCTATAAACTGCAGGATTTCAATATCGACCGGGTCAATTCCGGTAAGATCTTATTCCTGCTTTATGCTCAAACTAAGGATGACAGATATAAAATAGCAATGGATACTTTGTGTAAACAAATGTCCTTACAACCTCGTACAGATGATGGAGGCTTCTGGCATAAGAAGGTTTACCCTCATCAGATGTGGTTAGATGGATTGTACATGGCCTCTCCGTTCTTGGCTCAATATGCAGCTACTTTTAATGAACCGGCTTTATTCGATGAAGTGGCTCTCCAGATATTGACGGTAGCTAAACATACTTACGATCCGAATACCGGGTTATATTACCATGGTTGGGATGAAAGCAAAACTCAGAAGTGGGCAAATCCAAAAACGGGACAATCCCCTAATTTTTGGTCACGTAGTATCGGTTGGTACATGATGGCTATAGTTGATGTCCTGGACTTCCTGCCTGAAAATCATCCGCAAAGACCGGAGATTATTCAAATCTTACAAAATCTTTCTGCTTCTTTGGTGAAATTTCAGGATCCGGAGACTAAGTTGTGGTATCAGGTGACGGATAAAATTGGTGCGGAAGGTAATTATCAGGAATCTTCAGCTTCCGCGATGTTCATCTATACATGGGCAAAAGGAGCGCAAAAAGGATATCTGGATGAACGTTTTCTGGAAAAAGCAAAAATTGCATATCAACAATATATTCTTAATTTTGTCAAGGAAAATCCTGACGGAACAATTTCAATTACTAATGGGTGTGCTGTTGCCGGTTTAGGAGGAACCCCATACCGAAGCGGAACTTACGAATATTATATTTCGGAACCAATTCGTGATAATGATCCGAAAGCTACAGGCCCATTTATTATGGCAAGCATATTATTAAATAAATAACTTTCTTATCCCTCTTTGGAGAATATACATACCAATGAAAATCATTAAATATTGTTCATTTTTAATATTGGTTTTGTTCTGCCTGGCTGCAGGTAACCGTCCTGTCCATGTTTTTATGGCAGGTGATTCTACTATGGCAAATAAAGTCATATATCGTTCAACTCCAGATCCGGTAACCGGTGAAATGGTTCCGGATAGTTGGCCGGAAAGAGGCTGGGGACAACTTCTTCCTGAGTATTTCGGTAAAAATGTAGTTATTGATAACAGGGCCAGGAATGGAAGGAGTACCCGTACATTCATCGAGGAAGGATTATGGGATAAACTGATAAATGATGTTCAGAAAGGAGATTATGTCGTAATACAATTCGGGCATAATGATGAAGTCGAGACGAAAAAAAGCTATACTCCACCTGCTGATTTCAAAAAAAATCTGGAACGTTTCATCAATGAGGTACAGGCAAAAAAAGGAATCCCTATCTTGTGTACAGCTGTTGAAAGACGTAAATTCGAAAAAGGTGTTTTACAGGATACTCATGGCGCTTATCCTGGTTATCTTAGAGAAGTTGCTAAAGCTAAGAATGTTGTATTTATAGATTTGCAGGAAAAAACGCGTGATTTACTTAATGAAACCGGAGAAGAGGCCTCAAAGAAATACTTTATGTATGTTGCTCCCGGAGTGAACCGGAATTTTCCTAATGGCATAGAAGATAATACACACTTTAGCGCAATGGGCGCAAATGCTGTCGCCGGACTGTTTGTGGAAGGATTGAAAGAGCAGAAGATTCTACCTTTGGTTCGTCAATTGAAAGAGAATATGCCTTCTTATGTTTCTCAGGTTTGGGTTTCTGACCTGAGTAATGGTATGTATAAGAATCCGGTATTGTATGCCGATTATTCAGACCCTGATGTTTGTCGTGTAGGAGATGATTATTATATGACCGCATCTACATTCAATTGTATTCCCGGACTTCCGATCTTACATTCGAAAGACCTGGTTAACTGGACAATTATAAACTATGCTATTCCAAAAATGTATCCGGAAAGTACTGATTTTAATGTCCCTCAACATGGAAATGGTGTTTGGGCTCCATCCATGCGTTATTATAGCGGTGAATATTATATTTATTATGGCGATCCGGACAGAGGAATTTATATGACAAAGACTAACGATCCGGCTGGTGTATGGTCTCCTTTGGTCTTGGTAAAACCAGGAATGGGACTTATCGATTCTTGTCCTTTCTGGGATGAAGATGGCCAATGCTATCTGGTACATGGCTTTGCGGGAAGTCGCGCAGGAATTAAGAGTATGCTGGCTGTTACACGTCTAACTCCGGATGGAAAAAGTACGATAGGGGAAAGTCAGATTATTTATGATGGTCACGATCAGGATGAAACGATCGAAGGCCCTAAATTTTATAAACGTAACGGTTATTACTATGTTTTTGCTCCGGCTGGGGGTGTCGCTACCGGCTGGCAGGTTGTTTTGCGTTCTCAAAATATTTTTGGGCCTTATGAACGGAAAGTGGTATTGGCGCAAGGAAAATCAACAGTAAACGGGCCTCATCAGGGAGCTTGGGTCGATACTAAAACCAACGAGGACTGGTTCCTTCATTTTCAGGATACTTATGCATATGGCCGTGTCGTACATTTACAACCGATGTTCTGGAAGAACGATTGGCCGGTTATTGGTGAAGATAAGGACGGAGATGGTTGCGGAGAACCGGTAATGGTCTATAAAAAACCAAATGTCGGTAAAAATTATCCTGTGTCAACTCCGGTTGAAAGTGATGAGTTTAACGAGAATCAATTGGGATTACAATGGCAATGGCATGCGAATCCTCAAAGCTGGTGGTCGTTTACCAATGCGGAAAAAGGTTATTTGAGTTTATATTCCGTACAAACACCGGAAAACTATCAGAGTCTTTGGGATGTTCCTAATTTGCTTTTACAGAAAACTCCTGCACGTGAGTTTACCGCTACAATGAAAATGGATTTCCGTCCAAGCAGTAAGATAGTTGGAGAACGCACAGGTTTGCTTGTAATGGGATTGGATTACTCATTACTTTCGTTGAAAAACACAAAAACAGGTTGGGTATTATCCCAAAACGAGTGTTTGAAAGCGGATAAGGGAGGAAAAGAGAAAGTTAATGATTCGATTTTGTTATCTCCAGGGACAGTTTATTTGAGGGTTAAAGTGGAAGATAATGCTACTTGTCAGTTCAGTTATAGTACGGATGGTAATCATTTTAAGAATCTTGGAACAGTATTCACATTAAAAGAAGGTAAGTGGATCGGAGCAAAAATAGGGACTTTCTGTACTCGTCCGGTGAAAAATAATGATGGAGGACGGGTTGATATAGACTGGTTTCGCATAGAAGATAAAACTCCGGCTTTTCCTGGTGCTGAAGGTGCAGGCATGTATACTTCCGGAGGGCGTGGAGGTAACGTGTATTTTGTAACTTCTTTAGAAGATTCTATTGTTGGCGATAAAAAAACAGGAGAAGGTACTTTGCGTTGGTGTTTGAAACAACCGGGGCCCCGTACTGTCGTTTTTCGTACAGCCGGAATCATTCGCTTAAAATCAGAATTGAATATTCCAGCCAATACAACTATTGCCGGTCACTCGGCTCCAGGTGATGGTATTTGTATTGCAGATAATGTCGTTCGTCTCGATGGAGATAATGTGATTGTCCGTTACATGCGTTTTCGTTTAGGCGATCTAACAAAAGTAGTAGATGATGCATTTACAGGTAAAGGGTGTAAAAATGTGATTATCGATCATTGTTCCATGAGTTGGAGTACCGATGAATGTGCATCTTTTTATGATAATGAGAATTTTACCCTGCAATGGTGCATTCTTTCGGAAAGTTTGAGAAAATCGGTACATAATAAAGGGATTCATGGCTATGGAGCTATCTGGGGAGGTCATACTGCATCTTTCCATCATAATTTGTTTGCGCACCATGACAGCCGTAATCCACGCATGTGCGGAAGCCGTTATTCCAACAGGCCGGATCTGGAATTGGTTGATTATCGTAACAATGTAATTTATAATTGGGGTATGAATAGCGGATATGCCGGAGAAGGTGGTAGCTATAATATTGTCAATAATTATTACAAAGCTGGAGCAGCATCGGGTAATACCAACCGGATTTTCCAACCGAATGCAGACGATGGAAGTAATAAACAACCATCCGGAGTTTGGGGGACTTTTTATGTAAATGGGAATTATGTAGATAAGCACCCGGAGGTAACCGCTGATAATTGGTTGGGCATTCATCCGAATCCGAATACAAAAAATAAAGATGAGATCCGTTCAAAAACAGAATTTAGTATTTCAATAGTAAACACAGATACTCCGGAAAAGGCTTACGAAAAAATATTGGCTCATGCAGGAGCCAGCTATAAAAGAGATCAAACGGATGCCCGTATCATTAAAGAAACACGAGAAGGACTAGCTCCGATGCGTACAACCGGAGAAAATAGCAAACCAGGAATGATCGATTCTCAGAAAGATGTCGGAGGTTGGGAAAATTATTCATTCAATGCTAATGATCTATCGGTTGATAACGATCGTGATGGAATTCCGGATCAATGGTTATCTTCAAATTATCCCGGCAAAAAATCCACAGATAAGAACAAAGAAGGATACACTTATTTGGAAGTATATCTGAACTCCCTGGTCAATCCAACAGTCAAAAAATAATTTCAAGGAAACGGGAATGTAGCTTCACATTCCCGTTTCCTTGAAATTATTTCATCTTTCCTCCTCTTTTCTTCTACCTAAACCTTATTCACTAGTCTGTTCCTTAGTAACATCCCTAGCTCAGGTCACGCTCTCCCTTATTCCCTTCTCCCAAACTTGGTTTATTATAAAACCTCACAAAAGCTTCAATCTCCTCCGTAGATGTCTGTCTTTTATGATGTTCCGGTTGATCTAAAATGTACTTGTAAACTTTATCTACATCCCTTTTCGATACAGAAAATGCAGCACATGATGTCTGCCAGTAAAATCTCCCCTTGCATAAGTTGTTGGTGTTGATGAATCTCTCAGAACCTTTCGTAATTAGTTCAACTAGAGCTGACTCACTCATCGATGGATCACGGGAAACCAGAAAGTGAACATGATCCGGATTGGCATAAATTGCATACATTTTACAACCGTTTTGGTTTACGATACCGGTGATATATTTTTCGATACGTATACGATGAATTGCAAAAATAGAAGGGAACCTGTCGCGAGTTATCAAAATAAAGTGCGTGTAAAGGTTATTGTAGCGAATTTTCATAGTTATATATATTTTGGTTTATTTTGTAAATATACGAAAGAATTTGGAATATTTAAAATGAAATAAGGGGATAAGGGAGAGCGTGACTTGAGATAGGGGTGTTACTAAGGGAGAAACAGTCGAGATAAGGTTTTTGGTAGGGTATTACTATACTTCGAATTTGGAAGATATATAATAGTATTATTTTTAATAAAAAATGTTATTTTTTATATGATTTGCTTATAAATTACGTATTATTACTTAAGTTTGTAGGAGATGAGCAATATTTTTGGTAACCAAACTCCATTAAGAATTTAGTAAAAATACAAAAAATGAATGTATTATTTGTATATTCTGTCCAAAAATCCATTATGCAGGAAAAACCTTTATTAGGGCAGGAAGGTATTTATTTTGGAATTTCCCAGATTGCTTCTGTATTAAAAATGCATGGGCATTCTTGCAATCTGGTTGTTCTAGACAGGAGATACAAGCAAAAAAATATCGAATTACTTTTGGCTAAAATTCGATCGTTCAACCCTCGGATTCTGGCATTTACGGCAGTATATTCTGAGTATGATTTCATTTATAATGTAGCATCAGAAATTAAAAGCTTATTACCCAATCTGTTTTTATATGCCGGAGGTGTTCACATTACACTCAATCCTAATGAAAAATATCTGAAAGTATTTAATGTATTCTGTATTGGAGAAGGAGAGTATCCGACTTTGGAATTGATCGAGAATTTTGAGAACAAAGAAAAAATTAAAAATATACCGAATCTTTGGATAAGAACATCTGCCGGTATAATTAAAAATCCCTTACGTCCGTTTATTCCTGATTTGGATGAATTACCTTTTCCTGAAAGAGAAATGTGGCAAGAATGGATTTTGGAGCCAAATACGAAATTAACAGTTTTAGTAGGGCGGGGTTGTCCTTATAATTGTACATATTGTTCTAATCATCGCTTAAGGAAAGTGACATCCGGTAGGTATGTTCGGTTGAGAAGCCCCGGGAATGTGATTGCCGAAATTAGAAGTTTGCATTCATCCTTTCCTTCTGTTGATGAAATGTATCTTGAAATTGAGACATTAGGAGTTAATTTGAAATGGTTGGATAATTTCTGTGAGCAGCTATACCTGTTTGGAAAAGAAACCGGATTTAAGTTGAAATTCGGAACTAATCTCAGGATATTTCCGACAATGGATATAGAATCTGTTTTAAATAATTTTAAAAAAGCAAATATCCTCTCTGTAACGATAGGATTAGAGTCCGGAAATTACCGGATAAGAAAAGATATTTTGAAGAGAGATTATTCCAATGAAATAATACTGAAAACATCAGAAGAAGCTAAAAAACGAGGAATCGAAATCGCTCTGTTCAATATGGTTGGAATACCGACTGAGACACCTCTGGAGTTTTCCGAAACTCTTGAAATGAATCAAAAAATACAGCCGGCTTTTCATGCTACATCCATTTTTTTTCCATATCCTGGAACAGAATTGTATGAGATGTGTGAAAAAATGCACTTAATTTCCGAGAAGGTTAATACAAAAGATGAACGACAAATTGCAACATTGGATTTGCCGGGTTTTTCCAAAAAGCAGATTCAGCGTAGTTTTGATTCATTTCATTATAATGTTTATAAAGTGCGAGAAGACAAGTCTTTAATTAAATTACTGATATATTTTTCTATGCAGTATTTGGGACATAATTTTTATGCGAATTTTAAAATATTTGTGATTCGCTCACTTCATAAATTTAAAATGCAAAAAATAATAAGTAGAAATTTCTTTTCTATTTTTCAAAAAAGTAAATAATCAGATTTTATGAATCAACCTAAATTGGAAAAAAGATATTTTGATACGTTTGATGCAATGCGTTTTTTTTCATTTTTAGCTGTTTTTCTTGGTCATTTACCTCCACTCTCTATCCCGTTTTTCGACTCATTTTCACATAGTGCCGGTTTAGGAGTGAAATTCTTTTTTACGTTAAGTGGGTTCTTGATTACATATCTTATCCTGGAAGAAAAAGAACGAACAGGCAAACTGCATTTGGGGAATTACTCTTTATTTTTTGAATATTAGGAGAGTTCCGCTTTTGATTACAACATGTATAATCATTGCCATAGTTTCCCGGTTTATTTTTGTGCAACAAGGCTGGAGTACAATTGATATTTTTACTAATATCGATACATTTGCTTATGGAGCTATTCCCGCTTTTTTGCTTGTTCGTTATAAAGAAAAATTTGAAAATAAAATTACCGGAATAAAATTGATTTACAGGGTTATTTCTGTTATTTTCGTCATTTTTGCCGTTACTTTCTATCATTATCTGAACACTTCACCGGCTATTGATGAATTGGTATTTGCCGGATTGTTTTGTATCCTGTTTACAATACTCATTACAATTGCCGTACCTCAACAAAATGAACTGAAAGTCGGTCGGAAAAATGTTTTTACCCGGATGGGAAAATATACTTACGGGTTATACCTTTATCATCCGATTGTAATTTCGTTGCTTATACAAGTATTTAAGAAGTTCAATCTCAATACGGATTCAATTTCATATCTATATTGTTTTTTATCCTGTCATTCTTTTTCGTCCTTCTGATAAGTATAATCTCGTATAATGTATTTGAAGTAAAATTCCTGCGATTGAAAAAACGATTTTGATTTATAGACATTTATCAAGATACTTACTTATTCCTGATTTTGCTGTTTTTTCGAAGGTTCTTTCTATATTTGTATTATTAAAAAATTAAGAGTCTAAAAAATAAAAATTATGGAAATGAGGATGATACGTTTGTTTTTTGTTAATTTTATTCTATTTATTTGTGTATCAGGAGCTTTTGCTCAGGAATATGATGTGAAAAAAGATGTTTCTTATGTCAGTTCAACAGAAACTGATGCTTATAAATTGGAACGATGTAAACTCGATGTATATTTCCCAAAAGATAAAAAGGATTTCAAGACTGTGGTTTGGTTTCATGGCGGCGGACTTGAAGGCGGAAATAAAGCTATTCCTGCAGAGTTAAAAAATAAAGGAATCGCTGTTATTGCAGTTAATTATCGTTTGAGTCCACTGGCAAAAAATCCGGCTTATATTGACGATGCAGCAGAAGCTATTGCCTGGATATTCAGGAATATAGCGTCATTTGGAGGCGATCCTGATTTGATCTATATCTCAGGGCATTCTGCCGGAGGATATCTGACATTAATGGTAGGATTAGATAAATCTTATCTGGCTAAATACAATGTCGATGCTGATAAAATTAAAGGATTGATGCCTATAAGCGGACAAACCAATACCCACTACACGATTCGTCAGGAAAGAGGGTTGCCTCGTGAAATACCTGTAATAGATCAGTATGCACCACTGAATCAGGTCCGGAAAGATTTACCTCCGGTGTTGTTAATTACAGGAGATCGTCAATTGGAAATGACAGCCCGTTATGAGGAAAATGCTCATTTGGCAGCAGTTCTTAAAGCTTTAGGTAATGATGTCGTTTTATGTGAATTACAAGGGTTTGACCATGGTACAGTAGGTGGATCGGGGTGTATGTTGTTGTTAGAATGGCTAAAAAAACATTGAAGTTTGAGGTAATATTCTTATCTTTGTTTGTTGATTAAATCGTACTGAATGAAGAATCCTTTATTACGGACCTGCCTTTGTATTGTCCTGTTGTCTTTTTTTGTAAAGCTTCAGGCAGGTGTTCCTTCCTTTGCCAGATTCGATAAAATTACTCAGGCAGACGGATTATCCAGTAATCATATTCTTACTATTTATCAGGAAAAAGCGGGTTGGATCTGGGTTGGCACCAGTTTGGGATTGAACCGTTATGATGGCTATCATTTTAAGGTATATAAAAGTGATATAGATGGATTGGGTACTCTAAAAGGAGGGTTGGTACGCTGTGTTTATGAAGATTGGCAGAGTCGGATCTGGATTGGTACGGAACATGGTGGTTTGAACCTGTTTGATCGTGATATGGAAAAATTTTCTCATTTTCGTTTTTCGGATATTTCTATAGATTCACTTTTTTCAGCGAATTGCATTATTTCTGATAGTCAGAATCGTATTTGGGTCGGGACAAATAAAGGAGTCGCGTTTCTTGATGAGAATGATAAGTTGCAAAAAATAAACATTCAAGCCTGGAATGAAGCGGGAAGTCCTGATGTAAGCAGGATTGTTATAGATAAAAAAGGAAACCTATGGATGGGAACCATATCCGGTTTGTTTGTATACGATTTGCAGACAAAAGCAAGTAGGCGCCTTCCATTACCTGATGTAGACAGAGTTTTTGATGAAATTAATGCCCTATACTACGATAGTGACAATATCTTGTGGCTGGGAAGTTATAACGAAGGAGTATTTACGGTCGATCCGGCGACACAGACTGTAAAAAAGTTTGACTCGTGGATTCGCTTTAATCGTTCGGAAACAATCCGGGCCATAGTGGAAGATCATCAGGGAATAATGTGGTTTGGAACTCGTGGGGGGCTTGTCGCTTATGATAAAGGGAGTAAGAGTTATTCAACTTTTCTGAGAGATGAAGATGAAAGTTTAAGTCTCTCGTTAAATTCCATATTAAGCCTTTGTGTAGATTCAAAAGGGGATTTGTGGATCGGTACCCGGGGTGGAATAAATTACAGGGATAATGATAAACAAGCTTTCCGCCATTTGAAAGCTTCAAAAAATGATACCCGTTTCCTGAATAATGCCGAAATATATTGTTTTCTTATTCATGGAAAAGATATATTAATCGGTACGGAAAGTGGAGGTGTTAATATTTATGATACCCAAACTCACCGTTTTCGGTATCTTACTACAAAGGATGGCCTTTCCGGCGATTGTGTCAAAGCTTTTGTCCAGGATGGAAATGAAATAATCATCGGAACTTATAAGGGTGGAATTACCATTATTGATGCAACCACTTATAAAGTGAAATCGATTCTGAGGTATCAGAAAAATAATCCTTCATCATTGAATGATGATATTGTTTGGGGATTATTTAAAGATTCTCATGAAAATATCTGGGTTGCGACAAATAAAGGAGTTCAATTGTATAATGGAAAAACGAGGGCTTTTCAGAATAAAGATGAATTATTTTCCGGCACAGTTTGTAACTGGATAAAAGAAGATGCAGACGGAGACCTTTGGATGGGTGGAGGAAATGTTTTAATTGTGTACAATCCTGAAACCGATAAAATTATTAGATATAATGAGCGTACACGTGATGTCATCCGGGCTGCGAATAATAAATTCTGGGTGGCCACACGTGGACATGGTTTGGCTTTATATGAAAAAGAAAAAGGTGCCATCAGGTATTACACAGAAGCGGATGGCCTGTGTAACAATACAATACAATCCCTGCTCCGGGATAAATCAGGACAAATATGGATCAGTACGTTGAACGGGTTATCTTGTTTTAACGAAAAAACATCCGAGTTTGTCAATTTTGATGTCTCCGATGGATTGCAGGATAATCAATTCAATTATGGCGCTGCTATTCAGAATAAACGACGCCAGTTGATCTATGGAGGTATTAACGGGATTAATATATTCAGTCCGGAGGATGTCCGTATGAATTTTTTTAAGCCCCCGGTCGTATTGACTGAATTAAGGGTATTCAATAAGCCAGTGGAGATAGGTTCAATCATAAAGAAAAGTATAAGTGTAGCCGATAAAATTGTATTAAATTATAAACAAAATGTTTTTTCTATAGAATTTGCAGCTTTATCATTCGCCAATTCATCAAAAAATCAATACAAATACAAGATGGAAGGCTTTGACAAAGATTGGATTCAATCAGGAGTCTCCAACTTTGCAACTTACACCAACCTGGATCCAGGGAAGTATAAATTCAAACTTAAAGGATCTAATTCCAATGGAGTCTGGAATGAGAAAGAAACTACCATTGAAATCATTATTAAGCCGCCATTCTGGAAAACCTGGTGGTTTGAGTTGATTATGGCCTCGGTAATCATATTCTTTTTAGCTTATTTGGGAAATTTCTACCTGAAACGTGTGAGATTGAAGAATGAACTGGTATTTGAGAAAACCAAGGCTCGTAAGTTGCACGAGATTGAAGCTATGAAACTACGTTTCTTTACCAATATATCTCATGAAATACGAACTCCGCTTACGTTGATTTTAGGGCCTTTGAATCAGGTAATTGAACAAGGGAATGTAGATGGCGATTCAAAAGGAAAACTTCAACTGGTCAAAAGGAATGCAGATCAATTATTAAAGTTGATTAATCAATTGCTGGATTTCCGTAAACTGGAAGCCAGAAAACATACGATCCACTATGAGAAAGCGGATATTTTATTTTTTGTCCGTTCTATATTGGAGTCATTTCAGTCTATGGCATTGGAAAAGGGTGTGAGTTTGACCCTTAATGCTGGAACTGAATCATTTATAGGTTGGTTTGATGGAGATAAACTACAAAAAATATTGAATAACTTACTTTCTAACGCACTTAAATTCACGGATCCCGGAGGCTGGGTCGAAGTAATTTTCAATGCAGAGGATAATCCGGCATCAGACGGATCAGGAAAAACATCTTTCTATAGTATAACAGTCCGGGATACCGGCAAAGGGATACCGGCAAAGAATATTAGTAAGATATTCGAACGATTTGAACAAGCTTCGAATACAAAAGACTACTCCGGATCCGGGATTGGTCTTTCTATTACCCGGGAATTTGTAAAATTAATGGGTGGAGATATCGAAGTAGATAGTGTAGAGGGGAAGGGTAGTACTTTTGTCGTACGTCTACCGGTTCTTTCTGATGCAGAGGTTAATGTAGATATTCAAAACCCGGTGGTTGAAAATCCGGATGTGAATACTCCGGCAGAAGGAGATAAGAACATTGTTTTGATAGTGGAAGACAATACCGATGTCAGGGAGTACACTGCTTCTATTTTCCGATCGGAATATAAAGTGATTGAAGCTATAAATGGAAAAGAAGGCTTTGACATGGCAGGACAGTATGTTCCGGATATTATTATATCGGATTTATTGATGCCGGAAATGAGTGGCGATGTCTTTTGTAAGAAAATAAAGAAGGACGAAAGAACGTCACATATCCCATTTATCCTTTTGACTGCTGTGACCTCGAAAGAATCGGAAAAAGAAGCACTGAAAATAGGTGCGGATGATTATATTACAAAACCGTTTGATATCAATATCCTGAGAATTAAAGTGGATAATTTACTTTCTTTGCGGAATACATTAAGAGATAAGTATAAGAATGATTTTCTGATGCAGCCGAGTGCTGTCACTCTGGTCTCTCCTGAAGAAAAATTCTTGAAAAAGGCTGTGGATATCATCGAAAAGAATATTGATGACCCGGATTTCGATATTGAACGTTTTGCCTCGGAAATAGGAGCCAGTCGTATGCAGCTTTATCGTAAACTGGAAGCATTGACGAATATGACGGTTAAAGAGTTTATCCGTGATATTCGTATCAAGCGTGCCGCGCAATTATTGGAACAAAACAAACTTACTGTTTCGGAGATCGTATATCAGGTAGGTTTTCGGGATTTGGCTTATTTCAGGAAATGTTTCCGTGATCAGTATGGAACAAGTCCTTCTGAATATGCAGCTAAATTCAAAAATTGATTTTTACTTTATATTTAAGGGTATTTCCTAAAATATGTTACTTAATAATTAAGTCGATAAGGCATTTTTTTCGACTTATTCCACCGTTGGTTTTCATAGCTTTATCTTATGAACAAAAAGACATGTAACGAAAAAAAGTTGCATGTCTTTTTGCCTGAAATATCAAATTAACCTTGAATTGATACATTTATCTCCTGTATTTGGTACAAAATTACTCTATACATTGAATTTTTTGTATTAATTTTGTACCAGAGTTAGTTAATAAACATACAAGGTTTTTAGGGTTATAAGAGTTTTATTAGGGGAACCGGGGCTGGTGACAGTCTCGGTTTCAAATTTTTAGATACCTTACTTATTTTGTAATTGTATAGGAATAATTTCCCGACATTATCATCTTATTTGCATTCAACGATACCCTGTATATTTCTTTTCCCCATACATTGGATAATCGGGGATCATCTAATACAATAGTCTGAATATCCGGTGTAAAAGTATTCTTATCATATGACAACGTAATTCTTTCTCCTTGTACCTCAACAATTATCTTTCCCGGAGTTTTAGTGTCTATTTTTCCCCATGTCAGGAAATTAATCTGATTGTTCTTTATTGTTTCCGCCAGATTAAAAGAATCATTGATGACCAGCTTGTCTTTGCCTAAAGTATAAGAACGTATCCATTCATTTACACCGGCTTCTTTAGGATAAGCCGTGGCTATATTGAGCGCGAAAGTTGATTTCTTAGGATTAAACACAACATCTGTTGCTTTAAACTGTGCCCCGAAAGACTGAGAAACTCCATTAATCATAGGTAAATTATGATAGTTACTCTGCATCGTCCATATGGAATACCGTTCACTGCTGAAGGTCTGGCGGGTATAAGTCCCTACACCGGCATCTATGATGACAGGGACAGTATTGAGGTATAGGGAGAACGTTCCTGCATCGTTGTGATTATGACTTTCATCATTGTATCCTCCCTTGGATGCAAAGAAAAAACCGGTATTATTTTTAATGTAACAGAACTCAGTCTCGGGATACCATGTGTAGTCGGGAGTAACATGTCCCGGTTTTACTTCAGAGAGAGCTTTTCCATAGTACAGAGTTTGTAATCCGCGGAACAGGTCGGTTCCGAATCTTAAATCCTCTTTCTTCCTGTTGTCGTTCAAATAAGCGGCAAAACACATCATTTCCTCACTGTTAACAGCTTTACCATAACGATAGATCAGCGGAGCATCACCTCCGCCTTTTGCTGAAGCATCCGCAAAATTGACTACCCAGCCGTTCCCAATATATGAACGGGAAATATATTCTCCCATATTTCTGATTATAGGCTCGTTGAAAACAGATACTTTTCCTGAAGTACCGTCACTTAGCAATTGAAGATAATCGTACATTTTTCCTGCAGCATGTCCCCAGTAAGATGGACCTTCTTCACAGGCTCCGTCAGAATGGGTGTAGTTGATGAATTTATCTACGGAAATCATTGTCCTGTAGACTGCTTTTGCCAGTTTGTCCTGATTGTTTTCGAGTAAGAAGAAGCATTGTAAGACATTAAAGTTGCACCAGGGATTCCAGTTGTTGACCATTCCTCCCGGTTTCAAATTGAATGCCATCCACCAAAAACGGTCGATATTCATATAAGTATCCATGACCCGTTTTTGTAATTCATGATATAAACGTTCGGAAATGACCGGATTTACTTTGTCGAATTCTTTATGGAGGAAGAAATAAGTCCAGGAAAGCATTGCTCCGACTTCTCCGGCTGTTAAATCAATGATATCTTCCTTATAATCAGGCAATGAACGCTTTGATAACTGTGCTGAAAGGTGAGCTGAAAGAGCCCAGGAGGTCATTTCACAGTAATAGAAAGCGCCATTTATGATTTGATCCATGAAACGGCCTTTTCCTTCTGCTAATTCTGCCATAATAAATGCCGACATGGCTGAATTGTTTTCATTGAAAGGCTTCTGCATAATGTCTCTGGAACCGCTACGTTCGAATTCAATATAATCGGATGCTGTTACAACCTGCCATTTGTAATCCAATTTTTCTTCACCTAATTTGATGAGTTCGGATTTGTTGACTCCTAATAAATGATCCCATCCGGCACGATCAGTATAAGCAGGGTAGGGAACCCATTTTTGATCCATTACAAGCACTGATTTTAGCCCCTCGACCGAAGTCCTCTTTTCGAGAAGGTCTCTTTCGGTATAGGCATAACTATTCCCTGCAAATAAGAAAGTCAGGGAAAATACGATAAAAAGAAATTGTTTTTTCATGTGTATATCTATTCAGGCAACCAACCATCGAGTCCTTTCATAACATTTTCCAGAGTATAAACCGAAGCTTTTTCTTTTGAAAGTATTTTCGACCAGGAAACTCTTTTGGCGGTTTTAGATCCGGCACCTTTGTTATTGTACTCCATGTATCGGGCGGTTTTTTCGTTTGTTTCTTTTCCCCAGTTATGCCAACCTTCGGCAAGGATTCCCTGAGGTAATTCACAATTCATAAACAAAGTCATGGCATAAGGTCTCCAGGGGCGTCCCAGATACATTTTTGTTACTCCCGAAGCAAGAGTAACCTTACAATTATTGAAAATATAACCATAAGCTTGTTTTTCGGGAGTTGAGGCTGCTGTGATGTATGAATCCCTTTTGCAGTGAATATCACAGGATTCGAACCAGCAGATAGACGGACCGAAGATGAAATCTGTAGTTCCTTCTATGTAGCAGTTTACAAAGTATTGTCGGCAATTTTCACGTCCGGCATAAATAGTATCCTGATTGCCAAGTAAGCGGCAATTGCGGAAAATGACGCGGTCTCCTTCTATATGGACAGATACAGCTTGTCCCAGCTGAGCTGCGTTATTCTCAATCGTTAGATTTTCAAATGTAATATCATTACCCTGAACATAGAAAGTATAGGTTTTAAATGTACCCATATTGTCTATTTTGGCATGATCATCATAGGTAATAATTGTCTTTTCTTTGTCTTCTCCAATGAAAGTGATACCTGTAATATAGGTAGGTAAAACGATTTTTTCTTTGTATACACCATTTTTTACCAGAATAACAGTCGGATTGGGACGAAAAGCCCGTATGGAATTGATTACATCCTGGATGTTGCGAAAATCTCCGGTACCGTCACGGGATACTATAAAGGTGTCTTTGTCCACATATTGATTTTGTGCGGATATATTTTGAGTAAATATGCCGAGGCAACAGCAAAAAATAAAGATAAGTTTTTTCATGTTTTTCTTAGTCTGAATAACAAATTGCAAAGATATAAAAAATAAGAAAATATCTCGTGGCTGTCCCGGATTTTAAGAATTAGTGTGGAGCTTCCATTTTCTTACTGATAAAGTAAGTAACTAATCCTACAATAAGATTTATAATGCCGATTATTGTGGCCATAACATTATTGCTAATGGCAAAATATATCATCCAGACGGAAATGAGTATAAAAATGATTTGTAGAACAGGAAATAGGGGGCTCTTGAAATTTTCAGATACAGGATTGAGCTCTTTTTGTTGTTTATATCGTTTAATAATTACTCCTAAAACGACCAGGAGGGTAGGAATGTTGAGTAAAACTCCGCAATACATCATTACCTGCTCAAAGGTTCCACTCAGAATAAGAAAAGAACTTAATATCGCCTGTAGCCACAGAGCTTTTGTTGGAACTGAATTTTCTTTTGCCTTAAAATATTTCCACAGAGCGTGGTCTCTGGCAATACTCGAAGTCACCCTGGCCCCTACCCAGATCATGGCACTGATTCCTGAGAGAAGGAGTAACGAAATAGCTCCGCCGAAAATTTTTGCCGATGAATTACCCAGCATATGTTCTATGCTAATTGTTCCTACATTCAACTTACCTGCAAGTTCGGCAAAAGGAGCATGTTTGAGCATCACATATTGTAACAAAGTATACAGAATTGTAACAATTAATGTGCCTCCAATTAATGCTACCGGTAATGATTTCCTTGGATCTTTAAATTCGTCGGTAATATAAGCCGCGGCGTTCCATCCGGAATAAGAATAACTTACATAAACAAGATTGATGGCAAAGGCGGCACTTCCAATTTCAAGCCAATACGATTTTTCAATATTGATAGCATTTTCTCCATCATTTGGGAGGATAAAACCTATTGAGATAAATATAACAACAAGGACTATTTTTATTAAAGTGCTTATATTCTGAAATTTAGAGCTGTTGTTTAAGTTTTGGCAATGGATAAAAGTGATGACTATTACCAGAAAGATCCCTATTAATTTGGGATATTTCACATCAAAAGGTAAGTATTGGGCGAAAGCCATTGCTGCTAAAGCAATAGGCGCGGCAAACCCGACAGTCAGCGAGATCCATCCTGACAGATAACCGGCAAGGGGATGAAATAATTCGGACAAAAAAGTATATTCTCCTCCCGATTTCCGGATATCAGTTCCAATCTCAGCATAACTGAAAGCTCCGCATAAGGCAACGAGGCCACCGACAATCCACAAAGAGAGGATGGTATATACGTTACTTAATGATTCGAGTTGAAATCCAAGGCTGGTGAACGCACCTGTGCCTACCATATTGGCCACAACGATGGAAACTCCGGTCAATGTGCCAACTTTCATCTTAGCCTGTGTATTCATATCCCAGGAAACGTATATTTATTTTCCTGATCTATACTGGATATCTTGCAGGAGTTGATAGCTGCTAAGCGTACTGTCTTTTTTGAGGTATTTGGGACGTATTGTTTTATAATTATCCAATATTTCGAGAGCCTTGTAATATTTTGTAGAGTCTTGTTCCATGGTCGGAGTGTGATCTGCCGGGTAAGCATAAACGAAATATCCGTCATTCCCGGCATAGACGGGTATCTGAAAGAAATTACGCTTAAGCTGTTTTTTAGTTTTTTTGGACTCGAGGCTGGCCTTTACAAAGAAATCGACAGCATAATCCGGATAACCGAATAAATAACCGTAGCCTCTGTAACGTTCATATATGTCGGCATTTTCAATCATACTGAGAACAACCACAGGATCTGTTCCGGGAACTAATCCGAATTGTCCGAAAAAGCTTTCTTTTGCTTTTAATAAACTGTCTAATGCACTTATGCGAACCACGCTTAACTGCACGATCCTCTTGTCTTTTTGTGCCATTTGGTATGGAACTGTCACAAAACGAAGATCCGGAATCTCTAATTTGTTCATTGCCCGTTGAACCGCGGATAATTTATCCAGATATTTCCTATTCGCATCGACATCCAATACATTTGCTTCTGTTTTCCTTGTAGAATCGGTATTTGCTATCGGACTATAGATGGAAATCAGTGAACTCATCGGTTTTAATGAACCCGCAAGGGTATAAAGCGCTTCATGATCGAGACCGAATTGTAAAATAGAATCGATAAGGTGCTGATCGTATTGACTTAATGATTTCTGATAATTCGAATGTCTTGTCTGTGTCTTTGATGAATTACACGATATAATGACAATAACGCTCAGGATAAATGATAGTGGAAAAATATACTTCTTCATGATTTTATTTTGCAATTAATCGATTGATAGTTTTTGTAATTTCAGATTGAACGGACGGATCTTTTTCTTCGGCGGAGATGCTGTTCAGTTGGTCTACAATATATGTTTTGCGGTAAGAGTAATCGTACCATCCCAGAGCTTCGGCTACGGCCCAACGAAGGCTGGGTACATCCGACGGGTCTTGTAAGATGGATAATAAAGTCTCGATCTCATCAGTGACAGGGTTGTTACGGAAGACAGCTATTATCTGTAATCGTTCTTTCTCTTTCGCTGATTTGTCAACCATTACCGCATAATCTTTTTTCCTGCTGGATAGACTCGATTTCAGGCTTTTTAATGTCTGATTGAGTATGTCTTTTGAGTAAAGAGGTTGAAAATCAGCTTGTTTTAATAATTCAGCTTCCAACTTCTCCAGATTAAACATCCTGAATCCGGATGAAATTTTGAAAACAATACGTTTTGAAGTATTGTCATTCAGGATTGCTCTGGCTACAAACGGCAAAAGTGATTCAGAACCGTTTTTAGGAATGTAATCCATAGTATAACGCCTGATCAGCTCGTAACTGTCGGTGGTTGCCCATCCAAGAACGTCTATGAAGTCGTTGTTGTCTAACTGCGATAATAATACCAGGGCTTCAAGTCGGACAATCATAGATGGTGATTCTTTGAAAGTTCTTTTCAATAAAGAAGAAATCTCAGGATTGTTGTTTGCATATAGCATACGCAAAGCAATACACTGAACATCGACAGATGTGGAAGCAAGAGCTTTTTTCCAGAATTTGGTGTCGTTCCTATGTCTTGTAATGACATCGTTGATATCAAATCCTAAAGAACCGTTGGATGAAAAATGATAAGTAGGGTCGCCCAGGATATGGGTTTCTAAATATTGAGTATATTTTCCCCATTGACCGACTCTCAATCCATAATTAAGAAGTCCCAGATACCTGTCCGGCCATTTATCCTGAATGGTATTCACTGTATTCCCTTGTGTTACAATTGTTTTCCCGTCGTTGAACAAATAGGCGCCTGCTATGTATTCATCTTCATAGAATGAACCGTTATAACAGGCGTCAAACATTACAAACCGGGCATTAGGCGTAATCTTCAGCACATCTGCAACTGTAATATCTAACTGCAGATTGTAAATAGAATCCTGTTCCAGCAGTTTCTCATCGAGAGCTTCTTCGCACCATTCCCTCGGTATATCGAGCGATTCCGTGTAATATTTGAATGTTTCCTCTTTCTCTTTTCCTTTTTTTATGGCAGGTGCGATTTTAGAACGGAGGTATCTCTTAATGTTATCTATTGAGGTATTGACATCGCTAGCTTCCTTGTATCCGTTAATATACTGGTAGTCATTGGATCCATGATGATGGAAAAGCATGATGTCTAATTCAGGGCGTTGTACCTCATTTAGCCAATAAGGTTTCATGGGCCAGTAATTGTCAAAATCCATAAACCTGACATAACTGCCGTTATTAAAAAGTGCAGGTAGTTGCTCTCTCAGGGCAAGTTGTTCTCCCGACCAGGCTACCCGTGATTCCGAATTATAACCATGTCCTCTGGCAATCGTCAGATTATCTATTATATTATTTTTTTCATTTGTTCTTACATTCACGATCTTTTTCAGGTAATTGCGTAATTGATCGTATTTTCCGGTTTTCCCTTTTTCAAGTGGCTTGATCCGTGCGGAATAAATACTTGGATTGAGCCTTTGTTCCGAATCGGATCGTAATGAGTAATAATAGTATAAGGGTTTGATCGAATCCTGTTTGATAAAATCGAATTTTAGCCCGAAATTATCATAAAACCTGTCGGAGGGAACACTCGATTGTTGCCAGTTGCGGTTCTGGTTCATCTTAAAAGCGGAAGTCAGATGTTGAGCGTCGCGTAACATTGGAATAGGGATATCTCCAATAAAAACAACACCTTCCAATGGTTGTTTTTTATCATTGTAAAGCTCAACCAATATTTTTTTTATTTGATCAGGTGAACTCCAGTACCCGGAGATAATATAACTCCCCAAGCCGTCCTTTTCAACGACTTGCCTATACGCTTCAACTTCCGCTTTCACATGATTGTAACTTTCACTATCAATAATAATAGCAAAAGCTGTCTTCGACTTTACGGATGGCTTAATAATATTTTGTCCTTGCATGTAAAATATGCAAAGACAAAATGATAAGAGCAAAAATATTTTTCTCATATTTCTAAAAATTGCAACCTAAGCTGATTGCGAGATAGTTCCGGTTATCGAACAAATCTCCATTGGCCTTAGTATAATTAAATTTTCCTTTTACAAAAAGATTTGCGGGCTTCCCTTCCTTTATTTTTTGAGAATAAGTCGCTGATATTCCGGCAGCGATGTATTCGTTATTCAGGTAGTTGTTGTCCATGTCTTCCAGTTGCGTTACAACCGGATATTCAGGATGTACCCCATTGTACTCGTATTTGCCTGAGAAATTGTGCTTGTAGGAGCAATCTGCTGCTACGAGTATTCGTTTATTCAGCTTATCGTTGTTCAGGATAAAATTCTTTTTTGCCCTGATCTGAAAAATCATGTTTTCAGATGTTTTTTCAGAGTGGGGGAGGAAATAAACATCTTCCTGGTTGATATATCTTATACCGGCTCCTAATTTCCATAAATATTCATTACCTTTATTGATTGTAAAATCATAATCGAGCAATGCGGATTGAGTTTTATATTCCGACTTCACAAATCTGGCCAAAGTAACATATCCATCCTGAGACGTGGAGTTGTCATATTGAGTGATGGATTCTATTCCATCAATATTTCTGTTTGTGTAATCAATTGTAATATAATGAGTCAGATTTCTGATGTCTTTGTATAACAGTAATTTGGTACTCCATATTTTATCTTTTACGCTACCGATGTCTCTAGGTTTTGTAAATGAGGCTTGAACATTTTCTGCTTTATAGTTATATGTGGATGATAATAAGAGGTTTACATATCCCTGATAGTTATAGTTCAGTCCTCCGCCAACATTATCTCCTTCGTAATTGGTTGTTCTTCCGGAACCGATCCTGGATGTCGCATTTCCCAAACCGTACAATTCATAAAACTGTTGATCGATTTCCATATTCTCGTTCGAATTATTGGACTCTTCCATTATTTTATAATATTCAAAATTGGCACCTATATGATGTTCTTCGTTGATAGAGTACACTAATGCAGGCTTGATTGAAGCGATAAAGAAATAGTTTTCCGACCGTATATCCCGTTGCTTTCCTCCACTCATTGCTTTGTATTTGCCTTCCAGGCCAAAAGAAACTTTCTCTCCCAGTCGTTTGGGAGTCGCCATTTTAAATGTCATATCATAAACCTGATTCCTCCACTCGCTCCTGTTGGTATCTGCGACCATGTAAGGCATCCCTCTGAAAGGGTCGATAAGTGATGCGTTAAAATTTGCATCTTTGACAGTCGATCTGGTATAATCGAATTTTCCCCATACATATAGTTTCTTGATAAAGGTTGCTCCTTCTACCAATATGTTCAGATCGTTTCCTTTAGTTCCTTCCTGCGATCGGTGATAATTGCCGGTGTAGGTGTCGTAACTTAGACTCAACTCGGTGTAATCCAGGGGGGTGTCTAGTAACAGCCCTCCTGCATTTGAAGTCTGCATCCATTGACTTTTATTTTTCATAACCTCATACGCCGCCGGAGTATTCGGCTCCACTCTTTGTGCTATAAGAGAGTAAGGTAATGCTGGCAGGGCAAAAGCCAGAATGATATATTTTAGATATTTCATATTACTTATTATTTTTTATGTCAATTTGATTGGCTCCAACTTGGTTTCAACGAATTATATCTTCTGAACATTGGGGTCAGTTTTCTATCGAAGTCCTCCGTACTGTCGTTTGTGTCTTGCAGGATAGGGGTTCCGTTGGCATGGGTTCCGGTTTGTTTGCGTGCCACACCCAAAGCACAGTATGTAGCGCCCACATAAGTCATTCCTTTATCCAGGGATGCAGGCATACGCTTAGCCGATAATTTCGACTCATTATCACCGGCTTCTACGGCATCTATTATATATGTCCTTGGTATTTTTGCAAATACTGATTTGGAAGTCGGTTTGCTTAAGTCCATTGCTTTTAATGAGTCGGTAGCCGCAGGTGCATACTGTTCCCCACTCAGAGGTTTGAACAGGACATAAGCTCCTCCGAAGACTGAAGTCAGGTATTGAGTCATCGTGCCGATAGCATCACTCCCGTTATAGAACACGTGGTCCATATTGACCGCAGGTTGGTCGGGAAAGTTTGCATGATACATGTGGAACTCAAATTCCGACGACGAAGCATTGATTGGGGAATTTGGGTTGAATTGCGAAAGTTGATGATTTACAGCGTATTGAGATACAATAAAAGATTCCCCCGGCCCCAAAGGATACTCTGTGCCAGTTCCTGGAAATTTCCAAATCCGATCGGCATAGACGAACCGGTCTCCATCGCTTTCCGGCCACAGTGGTAGGTTTGTTGTTGCCGCAGCTGGTGTCAGATTGGCAAAATAAATACCATCGAGGTATATTGTTTGGTCTTCAGAATTGTTGTATATCTCATAAAATTGATCCCGGAAATAACTCGCATTCAGAGGGGTTCTCGATCCTGCATAATATATTTCCTTGAATAACAAGATTGATTCACGGTATCCGGCGACATTGATGTCGACTTTTTCTCCGGATGATATGAGAGGGAAATTCAGTTTGTTTCCGCTCAACATATAAAGATCGTGGCTTGTGTCGTAGGCGTCTCCCCAAACATCGATCGAATAGATACCAGGAATAATGTCGTCTATCTCTACGTTATTTCCTGAAATTGTTTTTGAGTAAACCGCACCGGTTTTCATGTCGGTTAGTTTTACCTGTAAACCATCCATAGAAACGATGTTGGGAACAGAGGATGTTACATTCAGTTCTATCGCTATTGTCGCAACTTTCTCAACATCTTTTACTTCATCGAATGAATTGCAAGACATCATATAGATGCCTGAAAGAACGATAAGTATTTTGAATAACAATGTTTTAAGTCTCATGTTTTTATATTTCTATTACAAATTAAAGAGTCAATGATAATTCTAAACCGAAAAAGAGGCCTTGCTCCCTTATTAATACTTGGCTGGGAGTCCTTTTCGATCTGATAGTCGGATAGTTCCTAAACATATTGTTTGCAAAAAAAGATACCCGCATATAGTTACCCAATTCTTTGCTTATGTTGATATTGAATGTATGTGCTTTAGGATATTCTTCTTTGATATAATGCGAATTGCTGATAATGCTTGTCGGCGAAATAATTTTGTCAAATTCCGGAGTCCCGACCATTGATGCATTGAAATCATACAGTTTTCCGTCATATTTCGATATATATTTTACAGGTAAAGCAACATCGCCCACATCATACCATTGTGATTCATCCCAGATCGCCTGCCATGTAAGCGTAATAGCAAATCCGATTTCAGGAATGTTGTGAGTTGCACGCATGGCCGTCGAGAAACGTTGAGCATTACTTTCTTCGTTGTTGTACAGACCGATATGAGTTCTGGAGGCTCCGCTATTACTGCTTTGCCCGTCGTAATAAATGTAATTATTCGATGTGTTACTATTACGGATCCACATCCCGTTTGCAGAAAAAGACGTGCGGATAGCGTCGAATCGTCCCATATCGACATCGAATTCAATACCTTTAGTCTTTGATTGCAGATCGTTTGACGGCATATAGAATTTCGCCAGTACAGGATTGCTTTGTGTTAATTCGATTTCACTATTGGCATTAGATCTGGAATATTCCTTATAAGTAACCGGTCTGAAGCTGTTTGGAGTAAGGCTCATGGAGTATCCGTCTTTTAATTGCTCATAAAAACCGGTGACATAAATCTTGGCTTGCCCTATTTTCAGGTCGAATCCTATTTCAGATTTCTCGTTACGGGCAATTTTCAAATCATTGTTCTGAGGATCGAATACCCTGGTAGTCGTGATGATAAGCTTATCATTATCAGGAATTTGTTTGTTTCCGGACTCATTCAGATTGATATATTCAAAATAAGCATTTTCAGGGTGTAAATACAGTATGGACGGCGCCTTTGCCATGACTCCATAGCCTCCTCTTATGCTCAATATCCGGGGAATAATATCCAATGATGCGTTTATACGCGGAGTCAGGATGCCTTTTACTACAGACATATAATCATATCGGAGTCCTCCGGTTATTTTCAGATTCCTCTCTCCGAGGGTATATCTGAACGATTCTTCGGCAAAGGCGCCTATTTGATTTACATATGGAATATCTTTATAGCTACGTGGACGAAATGTTGCATTTACAGCAGAGAGGTTTCTGTATGGCGGATTTTCCGGGCTGAATGTTTTTCCGTCTCCTTCATTTCCATCGGTTTTGAAATCAACCCCCATCGTGATGTTGTGACTTGTATTCCCGATTTTTTTATATAAATTACCCGTCAACTTGGCAAAAATATTAACTTCCTTACCGACAATATTATAAGCTCCTATATAAGAATCATCCAATTCACGAACGTACATTCCGGATTCGGCGGGATAAAAGTTGGTGATTGGGTTACCGTCGCTGTCCGAAAGCGTCAGACCGGCCTTGTTCGTCAGTACGGTGCCGTCTGTAGTCGTTTCAGAATAGACTGATTTTGCCGCGGAATACACTTGCGATGCGAAACTTTTCTTGTAAGTATAAGATGCGGAAGCTACGTACTTGAGATTTGTAATCCAAGGTTTTTGTAAAAGGAGGGTCCCATTTGTATTGAATACGGTTCCTACGCTATTTCCTTCTGATTGACGTTGTATCTTTTGGTCGTCCGGATTCTTTTTCAGGCGATCGAATCCCATCAGCAACCCCAGGGATGTATTTGTCGTCAGGCAATCGAAAAAGCGATTGGAATAGAGCAGTTTTACATTTCCCCGTTGATATGTCTTGTAAGATGTTATGATACTGTTTGTATTGTTTGCATAATCCAGTCCGACATTCAGGTCTCCATTCCTGGCTCCCAACCGGTAGCCGGAAGCAGCCGAGAATTCGTATGTCCTCGGATTCACCTTTGCATTGACTTTCATGGGCATCTGACCTGCTTTTGTATTGATGATCACTGCTCCCGAAAGGACATCGCCATATCTGACTGACGGAATCCCCCTTATTATCTCGACCGATTCAACATTATCGGTCGACAATAAACGCATATCTAATCCTCCGGCAGGGGCGCTTCCTCCGGATAACGGGCTTGTCCCTCCGGCCACAGTAGGGTTCATCGTTTGCAGATTTGCGTTATTGGAAACAGGAGCCTCATTTGTGATGATGGACGTCCCGAATGAATTGATGTTGGAAACATCGTTGTTAGTTACTCCGATGGACGATGATGGAGTAAATACGTTGCGTATAGTGATCTGTTTGGCATCATTTAAGTCCTGGTTGGTCGATAAACCTCCCGGTAATAGCGCCATTATATCGGCTAAGCTGGTCGACTGCATATGGTCTATAGCACTGCGTGATATGTCTGAAGCTGTCGATTGTCCTGAGCTGGAACTTTTTGCGGTAACGACCACTTCCTTCAACTTGAAATTCAGAGGAACCATGATATATTTAAGTTCCAGATCTTTTTTTACATCGACGGTCTCATTGATTTCGACCATCCCTACATATTGAATCCGGAGATTCACTTTTCCGGTCGTAACATTATTTAATGTGAAGTACCCGTTTGCATCTGTTGTTGTTGCGATTGAATATTCAGGAATTGATACGTATGCATAGCCCAGTCCAACTTCTTTATCATTGATTTTCTCTAAAATCCTGCCTGAAAGTTTAATTTTTTCATTCGAAAAGTTTAATTTTTTCTGGATTTTAATTTCTTCTGAATAAGTTAAATTACTAGTAATTAATAAAAGTAAAAGAATATATTTTTTCATAAATATATGATAATTTTATGTTTTTGCGGTGCAAAGGTCCTGAAAAAAGATTCTTTTGGAAATACCTATTTAGAGGGATATGTAAATATAAATACCCCTTGATGTAGGGGTATGATATTGCTGATTAAATTTGCCTAAGACGCGGGGGATTCTATTTTTTGTTGAGAATACGATATACTTCCGATACCTGACTTGCTATTTTGTCCCAATTATAAGGAGACATGTCATAATGAACCGGATCAGATTGTTGTTTTTCCAGTTTATGATTCAATTTTTTTGATAAATCATCGCTATCTCCCGACGAAAAGAATGATTCTTCAGGCAAGTTTACTTCTTTATTTGCAGGAATATCACTAACTAAAACGTCTGAATTATAGCTCATGGCCTCCAGAAGAGCAATGGGTAATCCTTCATGGGAAGAGGGGAGGACAAACAGTCGAGCATGGGTAAAGACCTCATTAAGTTTTTCTCCGGAGATAAATCCGGTCTGAACGACATTATTCTTTGCCGCTAGTTTCTTTAGATCATTGGAATAATTGGTAGCATGATCGGCATCACCAGCTAAAACTAACCGTACATCATCTCTTTTTAACCGGGAGAAAGCATCGATCAACAGATCAAATCCTTTTTCCGGTACAAAACGGCCGACGGCAAGTATATAACAGCCCTTTTGTAAACCTAAACTCTCAATATATTTACTTTCGGTTGATTTAACGGGGGGCACTACTCCGTTGAATATTAGATGCGTATAAGTACGCCCATACTTATTATATACAATTTCGTTGATAACGTTAGATATTACAATCAGTTCATTGGAATATTTAGCACTCCACCGTTCTCCCAAACGCAGGAAAAGCTTTGCAACTTTACTCCATTTTTGTCTGTCATAATCCGGGCCATGATGTGTAACAACAACCTTTAATCCGAGTAAGCGTGCGAAAGGTACGACCAATGAAGGACCAATACAATGAATATGAAATATATCTGCTTTTAATTTTTTAGCTGTAATAACAGATAGAAAAGAATGAACTATAGCTTCGAAGGTCTTATTCCGTGGGGCATAGAGATTTTTAAGCTTAACGCCTTCGTATTCGTTTAATTGATCATTTACATAACAAGAACGTCTGAGAACCGTTACATCACATCCCATTTTTACCAAACGAGTGTATAATTGTTCGCAGTGAGTTTCAACTCCCCCTTGAATTTTGGGAATTCCTCTGGTTCCTGCAACGACGATTTTCATGTTTAACAAGATTATTCTTCTATCAATGGAATATTATCTTCTTTTTGAGCGCCCGTTTTATCTGTAAACGGTGTGCATCTGGAAAAGTCAAGATCTCCTTGTCTGGGATCTTGTCCAACCTGATAATAAGGGAACTTATTCATACAAATTGGTTTTCCCATCAAGCTTTTCAGTTTATTCTTAACAACCCAGGTAGCCGGATACCTAATGTATTTATTCATCACCGGAGCTGCGGTTCCTACCATCCAGCAATTTTTCGGACAGGAACGAACCATTGTTCTGACTTTGTTTGCCTGTTCGCTATACCAAAGATCTTCAAAATTGGAATAATCATGGATATTTCCCATGCTTTCTTTCCAGATATGATCTTCCAGACCGTTGCATGGATAAACCTCTCCATATGGTTCTATAAAAAAATTGGTTGTTCCTGCTTCACAAGGAAGCATTCGTTTTCCATTTTGAATATAATTGATTAGGCCTAAGTTAAAGAAAGCCCTAAACCATGATTTGGGGTTATTCTCTTTCAGCAGTCCTTCGATCAGTTTTTCAAAATTACCGCAAACCTCGTCTTTATTTGTTATCACATTATCGTGTTTGTGAAAATAATATGAATTATGGAATGCTGCAGTTGCGAATTCCATACCTAAGGATTTTGATAATTTGTATAAAGAGAGCATGTCTGAAGAGTTGTTGTTAGATACGGTGCAGCCGAACCCAATGTCTTTCAGACCCATTTCCCGAAGCGTAAGAAGAGTGCTGAGTCCTTTGTCAAATCCGCCTTCCCGGCCTCTCAACTCATCATTTTTTTGAGATAAGCCTTCTATGCTGATTCGAATACCAATGCGGGGGAATTTTTTTGCCAAAGCAATAATTCTGTCGGAATGAAAACCGGATGTGGAAATAACTACCCTGGGGGCTTTTTCAAAACAGACAGCAACAATATCTTCCAGATCTTTTCTTTGAAACGGCTCTCCTCCGGTTAAATTGACAAATTTAAGTTTTGGTAATATTTCCAGCTCTTTAGCCTGAACCTCTTTCTTAACATCTGTCGGATATTGCCAGATATTACACATTTTACAACGCATCTGGCATCTGTATGTTGTTATGATAGAGACATCTGTCGGAAGGCTAGTCTTATTCATATGTTGCTTTGGGTGATATTAAAATTCAGGTAGCTACTTAGTTGTGGCTACCTGATTTTCGGTGTAGCGCGACCCAGGATTGAACTGGGGACCTCATGATTATGAATCATGCGCTCTAACCAGCTGAGCTATCGCGCCTCCTTTATTTTAGCGATGCAAAAGTACTGCTTTATTTTGGATATTCCAATAGTAGAGCCGAATTTTGTTCGAAAAATTATTTTTTTTGATGTCTAAATGAGTGATTTATAGCTGTTTGAATAAATTGTTTTCCAAACCTTATCCTTATTCCCGAAAAGTACTGTAGTGGCATATATAAAAAAGGAGATTGTGAATATTCACAACCTCCCGATTTTTTGAAGAACCTTTGATCGATTATTTTCTGATTCCCAGTTCTTTAATGATAGCACGATATCTTTCAATATCACAGTCTTTCAAATAGTCAAGTAAACGACGACGTTTACCAACTAACATTTTAAGAGATCTTTCAGTGCTATAATCTTTTCTGTTTGACTTGAGGTGCTCAGTCAAATGCGAAATACGGTAGGAAAACAATGCTATCTGGCCCTCAGATGAACCGGTATCAGTGTTAGACTTTCCGTACTTTGCAAAGATTTCTTTCTTTTTCTCAGAATCTAAATACATGATAAATAATGATTTATGTATTTTTTTGCAAAAATGCGATGCAAAGGTACGAATTATTTTTTATATTTACATGTATTTAATCGTATATTTGTATCCAAATAAATAGTGCTATATGGATATTTCAGTTGTCATACCCCTGTTTAATGAAGCGGAATCGCTTCCTGAATTGTATCAATGGATTGCCAGAGTAATGAAAAAAGAGAACTTCAGTTATGAGGTGGTTTTTGTTGATGACGGAAGTACTGATGGTTCATGGGAAGTGGTCAATTCTCTCAGGGAAAAGCATGAGGAAGTAAAAGGAATCCGGTTCCGTCGTAATTATGGAAAGTCTCCTGCATTGTTTTGTGGATTTCAAAAGGCTCAAGGTGATGTTGTGATAACAATGGATGCCGATTTACAGGATAGTCCTGATGAGATACCAGAGCTTTATCGTATGATAACTGTTGAAGGATACGACCTGGTTTCAGGATGGAAAAAGAAACGTTATGATCCGTTAAGTAAGACTATCCCTACAAAATTGTTTAATGCTACGGCCCGGGCCGTTTCCGGGATAAAATTGCATGACTTCAATTGCGGGTTGAAAGCATATAAAAACGAAGTTGTAAAAAATATAGAAGTTTATAACGATATGCACCGTTATATCCCTTATTTGGCTAAGAATGCCGGATTTTATAAGATAGGAGAGAAGGCGGTACAACATCAGAAGCGTCAATACGGGAAAACCAAGTTCGGAGGAATCAGCCGTTTCTTTAATGGTTACCTGGATTTGATTACGCTTTGGTTCTTATCAAAATTTGGTAAAAAACCGATGCACTTTTTTGGAGTTTTAGGAACTTTGATATTCCTGATAGGTTTTATCGCTGTTATTGTAGTGGGTTTTCTGAAACTTTATTATATGCATCTCGGAAGCGCTTATCGCCTGATAACTGATACGCCATATTTCCACATTGCATTGGCCTGCATGATAATAGGAACTCAACTTTTCCTTGCCGGATTTATTGGGGAACTGGTGACACGAAACGCACCGGAGAGAAATCGATATAAGATTTCGGAAGAAATTTAATGAATTGAGAATTGAAAATTGAGAATGATTTTTTCGTGCGTAAGCACATTCTCAATTCTCAATTCTCAATTCTCAATTAAAATGTATTGAAAGTATACCCGATACCTATGTAAAACAAGTGATGGCTCGCGTTATGATTTGCGCTTGTATAGCGCCATCCCCCGTTAATTTTTAAATTATCAGTGATATTGCCACGTAAATGCCAGCCGATGTTGAATCCTGCGACGTTAACATCATATTCCTCGTTTGTGGCGGAATTGAGATACTTCTTGTCAAGATAAGAGTATTGACCTCCGATGAAAGGACCAGTAGCCCAATTACGTTGCAGTACCATATAAAAACGTACATCGAGATTTGCCGAATACATTTTTATTTTGCTTGATGTGTAGGTGGCTGAGCCTTCCTCTCCGTCTTCTTCTGTAATATTCGGATTCATTAAACCTGTAAAACTGATTTCCAGAGGATCACTTACATGATATGCCGTGTTAAGTCCGTACATAATATCTTTGTAATTAGTAAGATATCCTCCGGTAGCTCCGATGAAAAGATCTCCACGTTGAGAGTAAGCTCCGAATGAGCATACAGCCATAAGTAAAAGTAAAAATAATTTTTTCATTTGTTGATAATTGATATTTCGAGTACAAAAATAGGTATTTAATGCAGAAATACAAAAAGAAATACTGTCAATAAAAAAAACGTCATCTCGATGCTTCTAACATCGAGATGACGGTGATTGCTATATATTTATGTTATGTTATTTTACTGCAGGAGCCGGAATCGGGAATTTGCTGAATAATTTATCACAGGCTTTATTGATCTCCACCGGATCCTTTATATTCTTTTCTACATTGTCAATTACAGAACTAACTGCACCGTCCCAGATAATGGCATTTGCTTTTGCATCAATCAGGTCAACAGCTAAAACTCCATCTTTACTTACATTGTCAATGATTTGAGCATCATCGTAATAACTTCTGTACATTGATGCTGTTGGTCCCATCGGCCTTACCGGAGCCCAGTTGGGAATAGCATCTTTTGTTGTTACATCTGTTTTTGCATATAAAGTTGTGATGACCAGCATATCTCCTTTTCCGCTTTGATCTTCTTTATATCCTCTAATAGATAATTCATTGGCAACTGCCCGTTGAATATTTTGTACGTCGTAAATAGAAATTTGAGGAGGTAATTTCAATTGATCATAGGGTAAGACACTAAATGTTTTGTATGCTTTTACGTCTTTTCCTGGGTACTGATTGCTGTTTAGTAGTGTGTAAGAGGATGTGCTACAGGATACAAAAAAAGTAACCATCATTGTAAATAGTGCTGAAAATAATAAATTCCGTTTCATAAAACTTATACCATTAAGAATTAAACATTCATGTTCTTGTTAACTTCATCACTATAACAACTTCTTGTTTTTTTTTGTTTAGAATTTTGTTAAAAAAGTTTTTTCTTAAGTATAATCGACGGATTTATGCGTAGATATATGCCGAAAGAATAGTTGAATGATTTGCTGATTTTGGCAATGGAGGAATACCCTTCGAAAGCAAGATCGTAGCCGATGAGTTCAGGATTATAATAATAGTCCAGGTCAGCTCCCAAATAGATGCCGTTGCCGAATTGCTGCTCATATGAGAGTCCCCAGTTGAATACATCTATTTTAGGAAAAACCCTGTCAAATTCGGGTAAAGTCAGGGATAGATTTTGAAATACCGGGCTCCCAAAAAGATTGATAAAATCCTGACTTCTCCACCACGTAGCTTTGATTTTCAGGTTCCAAATCTGTGCTGTCAGATTCGTGTATAGAGCCCAACCATCAGTGAAATGATATGCCGATTCATTATCAATACACTTGTAAGATACTCCCATGCTTTGGAGAGAAATATTTTTAAGCAATCGGTTTGTATTGAACTGAAATTTTAGTCCGGCGGTGGCGTTGTACATAGTCGTCAGAACCTCCTCTTTCTCCAATAGTTCTCCCCCATGATGTATCCCAATAAATTGTGCCGGTAAACTCATGTGAAAAAATGAATTTTCCGGGGTTATGTTTAATGTAGCAGAACTTCCGAATGTTAAAACTTCCTGATGAGTATCATTTTCAAACATGAAACTTTCCCAATTGGTCCAAACATCTGCTTTAGCTATTTTTGAGCGATATATAATCTGGACTCCGGTCTCAGGATCGGCGGTGTAATTCAGTTCCGGATTGTATAAGGGTTCTATAATTCCATGATTATTTCCGCCATATATATTTCCCAGGACGATATTCAATTGCTTAACCGGCTGTATTTGGGCCCTGAAAAAAGGAAGAACATGAAAACCGTATTGGTAATTGTCGGCTTTCCACTCGGAAATGCTCCGGTAAGCATAGTTCGGATATTTTTCCGCACCCCAGAACTTCAACAGAGAAAGTCCGGCCTCCAGTTTGATAAATGAATTCGGATATAAGATCAGGCGGGGTGTCAAACGAAATCCAGGCAGGGTATATCCGTCGTATATGTCGCCATCGGTTTCAACATTCCTGAAAAAGCTAATATTGTCGATACTCAGGTAAAGATCGCCGCTGTTTTCCGGATTGATCCGGTAATCGTCGGTATATAATGAATTGAGGGATGTCTCTTGAGGAGAGTCGTGCGGGGAATATATCTCTTCAGCCCGGATTCCGGTAGATATCCAGGCTAAAAAGAATAAAGTCACTATAAAATATTTAGAAATCGATTTCAACACGATGATTATCCGTTCATAGATGCAAGGAACTCTTCGTTGTCGTACGTCTTTTCAAGGCGATCTTTTACAAATTCCATAGCTTCAATGCTGGTCATGTCCGACAGATACTTACGAAGTATCCACATATGGTTGATAATACCCGGATCTTGTAACAGGTCATCTCTGCGTGTGCTAGAAGCAATAATATCGACAGCCGGATAAATACGTTTGTTGGAAAGCTTGCGGTCGAGTTGTAATTCCATATTACCTGTTCCTTTGAACTCTTCGAAGATCACATCATCCATTTTGGATCCGGTTTCAGTCAATGCCGTAGCAATGATTGTCAGTGATCCTCCGTTTTCAATATTACGGGCAGCTCCGAAGAAGCGTTTAGGCTTTTGCAAAGCATTTGCGTCCACACCACCGGAAAGAACTTTTCCGGAAGCCGGTTGTACGGTATTGTATGCGCGAGCCAGACGGGTGATCGAATCGAGCAGGATAACGACATCGTGTCCGCATTCAACCATTCTTTTGGCTTTATTAAGTACTATTTCCGCAATTTTTACGTGACGTTCAGCCGGTTCATCGAAAGTGGAGGCAATAACTTCCGCATCTACACTGCGTTGCATGTCGGTGACCTCTTCCGGACGTTCGTCAATTAGTAGAATGATCATGTATACTTCCGGATGGTTCCATGAAATGGCATTGGCAATATCTTTGAGCAACATGGTCTTACCTGTTTTAGGTTGTGCGACAATTAGTCCGCGTTGGCCTTTTCCGATAGGAGAGAACAAGTCTACCACCCTTACTGAAATTTTATCATTGACTTTAGGGCTCATGCTGGCGGTCAATCTGAATTTTTCATCAGGGAAAAGCGGGGTGAGATGGTCGAATGGAACCCGGTCGCGAACTTCTTCAGGACTCATTCCATTGATGCGGTCGACCTTTACTAAGGGGAAGAACTTTTCGCCTTCTTTCGGAGGACGGATAGGTCCTTCTACAACATCTCCGGTGCGTAATCCGAATAGTTTTATTTGGGATTGGGAAACATAAATATCATCAGCGGAAGATAAATAGTTGTAATCTGAAGAACGCAGGAATCCGTATCCTTCCTGGATGATTTCCAGAACCCCTACTCCGGTAAGAATACCATCAAATTCGAATTGTTTTTCTTTTTGTTGCTGATTTGTATTATGTCCGTTGTTGTTATTTGCATTTTTATGCGAAGCCTGTTGGTTTTGAGGCTGATTCTGCTTGTTTTGTTGCCCTTGTTGATTCTGTTGGTTTTGAGGAGCTTGTTGCTTTGGCTGATCTTTTTTTACATTGAACAAAACCTGATCCATTACGCTGTTAACCTGTGGGTTATGGCGGAAAACCAATTTTGAAGGTTGTGCTTCTTCTGTAGTTTCTTTTTGAACTTGAGCTTCTTCCTCTTTTTTCTCAGGTTTTTCTATAATGTTCTTTTTTTCTTTAGGTTCATTTACCGCAGGAGCCTCTGTTTTCTGAATATTCACAGGCACAGATTCTTTTGCAGATTCGATTCTCGCACGTTTCTTTTTAGGATGTTCCTGAGATACGTTCTCCTTCTCCTCTTCCTGAAACAATGTTTTTTGAATCTCCCGGGGCTTTTCTTCTGTTATATTTTCTTTCTTGATTATTTCTTTTTTATTTTTTGCAACAGTTTTTTCTGTTGTATTCTTTTGCACATTAGAAGCTTTTTCTTCGTCTTTTTTAGCTTCCAGTTGTACTTTTTGGACAGGCTTAACAGCTTTTTCTACAGGAGCTTCCTCTTTCTTGTCCGGCATTTTGGCCTTGTGCACTGGCTTTTCAGTGGCTTTTGGTTGTCGTTGATTTCTTCTTACCGGTCGGTTGGGATCCATTTCTTTTTCCTTTTCCTTTTCGGCTTGTTTAGCAGCGCCAACAATAGCCTGCTGGTCTAGAATTTGATAAACCAACTCGTCTTTGCCTAACTTGTCTACTTTTTTAAGACCAAGTTCTTTAGCCAGAGATGTTAAAGCATCCTGTGCCATTTCTTTGAGTTGTAAAATGTTGTATTTCATATTTATAATATAATTTTATCTGATAAAGAACAGGGGTGGTTGAATAATTGTTATTTTTGAATTATTTCTGTGTATTGAGTAGCAATTTTGTTCCATGTATAAGTTTTCGATGCGATTTCTTTCATTAAATTTTCATTTAGTTTTATCTTTTCTTCATCAAGTTCGTATAATATTTTTGTTAATGATTCTTTGTCTGAAAAGAAGTCTGCTTGATTTTGAGTCGTTTCCCTGTTTGTCGGAACATCATACGATACGATGGCTTTTCCCAGGCTCATCGCTTCAACGAGAGATGGAGCTGTTCCACAACGGGAATGTGTATGAATGTAAAGATAAGCATTTCCTCTGATAAAATCAAGTATTTCTTTATCATAAATCGCGTCCAGGAGAATCATATTCGAATTATTCTTATACTTAGAGAATAATTTTTTTCCATAATCAGAGATATTCCAATTAGAAACGAGGACTAATTTATATTCATTAAAATTTTCAAAAGCTTCCAGTACAAGATGAAGATTATTGTCAATCTGTGCTCTGGAGACACTTACTGCATATTTTTCTTTTACAAAAGGATATTTTGATACCAAGTCCGGCCTTTCTTCCGGAAAAATTCTTTTGACATGATCTCCTCCATATCGTATTACCACTGAATCCGCAGCAAAATTTTCGGACAAACTATCCTTGTATAATTCGTTATCTACAATATTGATGCTTGCTTTATGGGCTGCAACTCTGTGATTGAACTTTGCAAAGTTCTTCTGAAACAACGATAATTTCTCTCTTTCCCATTCATTCAATCCTCCGTGATTAATTATTAGTTTCTTCTTAAAAAAGGAGTTCATAAATGTCAGGAATCCGGATCCTGCTGGACCGAGTAATATAACTACATCTGCTTTCCTGAAAGCCTTGTAAAGAGAAATCATATCGTAAAAAATCCCTTTGAATCCATTTGCTTCTATCGGAATGTAAACTAATGAGGCATTGTAATATTTCTCAAGTCTTTCATTCTCTGGATAAGCTTTTCCTGTACAGTAAACTGTTATATCCATTTCATCGGAGAGGTATTGGGATAAAAAATCTACCAGAGTTTCAAATCCTCCGTACCTGGCTGGCGCTCCATGTGTACCTACAAAATGGACTTTTAATTTGGAATTCATCAGATATTTTTGAAATAATCCGAATAATATTCGTTTATATACTCTTTCAGGGCAACATGCCAATCTCTCATAAGATTCAATCCATTCTGAGAGAGCTTCTTGTTTAAAAGCCGTTCAGATGCAGGTCTTTCTGAAAAATATGTTTTTTTATAAAAGTCGGAAGTAACTGGTTCTACAGAAACTTTTCCGTTTAGTTCTAAAATGTTAATTAACTCTTTAGCAACCTCTAGTCTACTGGTCTGACCACTGCAAACCATGTTATAAAGTCCCCAAAGTTCCGGGTATGTTACGGCTTTTTCTAATAAAACCTTGACATTCCTTGCGAAATCATGAGTATAAGTAGGAGTCCCGTCTTTGTCATCGACAACATACAAAGTCTTTTGGTCCTCCTTGATTTGCCTCATGAGTTTTTGAATGAACTTTTTGTCTTTTTTGGGGCCGCCGCCCATCATCCAACCTGCCCGGCATACCAGGTAACGGTCGGCATATCTGCACACGTATTGTTCTCCGGCGTATTTTGTCCTTGCATAAATCCCCAACGGGTTTGGGGCGTCCCAATCGTCATAAAATTCTTTTCTGCCGTCAAAAATTCCGGCAGTACTTATGTATAATAGCGGAATATTCAATTGATTAGCTATGTCTACAGCATAACCTACAGAACGTGTATTTGTCTCGTGAGTATCTTCTGGATTTAGTTCGCAAAGTTCTAAATCAGTAGATCCGCCTAAATGAAACAAGTAATCGGGATTGAACTCTTCAACATCTTTCCTGTATTCTTCAAAATTTCTAAAGTCTAAATAGGAAAGCCAGGATTCATTTACATCAATATCAGTGCATTTCAAAATGTAATCATTCCTGAATTGTTTACAAAAAGCTTCGCCGAGCATTCCGCCGCAACCTGCAATATAAATCTTTTTCATACAAACTAAAATGTAGGAGGACTTTTGTTGCTGATGTGTCAGCGGAAGTATAACACAGTGCAAAGGTAATTAGTTTTTTTATTTGCGACAAATATTATTTAATAAAGTTTCGCAACATATACTTTTCTGGTGGTATAATCGACTTTGAAGCGTTCGTCGCTTCGTTCGCCTACGATCCAGCAAATAATATTACCACTACATAAAACCCATGTATTTTCTTTGTCTGCCAGGCTAAATTTCCGATCGGAGAAATAATTACTCAGTTTTTTTGTATTATTCATTCCAAAAGGCATGAAACGATCTCCTTTTTCCCATTTTCTTAAAGTTAAAGGGAAGGAGAGGGTGTCTTCGTCGAAGTATGCGATGCCTTTTTCTCTGGAAAACAATATTTCATCAGAAGATTCCAGACGTGAGAATTTAATTTTTACAGGCGTTTCCAGCCGTTCTGTATCTTTTTCTATTAAGTATGTTTCGTTCACCATATTTAGATCTATAGGGGTCAAAATAAATGTGTTTCTGTCCTTTATAATTCTATGTTTGTCCGAAAAAAATTCTTTCCCGGATTGACTATAAATAGATTTTGAAATATTTATTACAATATCCCTGCCAAAACCGTAGTCTTTGAGTAATTCGTGTAAAATAGCTTCGGGAGACGGATATGATTTCAAAATAGGAATATCGATGGTCAATTTTTTTTTATTGAAGCATTCTGATGCGGCCTCGTTTATGCTGTGATTATATATTTTTTCTGCCTCAACCAGATTTTCTATTGTTTGTGACAGGCTATCTGATAAGGATTGATTGATGGTTTGCAAAAGCGGAATGACTTGCAACCGGATTTTATTCCTGGTAAAACTATCTTCCTGGTTAGTAGAATCAGTGATGTAATTCAAATTATTTTTTTCAGAATATTCTATTACCTCGTTTTTTGAGAGGCATAGTAAAGGCCGGATAATTTTTCCGTTTATAGGCTTAATACCGGTCAGTCCTTTTAGCCCGGTTCCTCTGATGAGATTCAGAAGTAATGTTTCTATGCTGTCATCTTTATGGTGTGCAACCGCGATGACATTTGCTTTTTCTTTTTTCCGTAACGATTCGAACCATTCATATCGAAGTTCCCTGGCTGCCATTTCGATTGAAATTTTTTTGTCCTGGGCGTATGAAGTGGTGTCGAAGTCGACTTTATGAAATGGAATCCCCAGGCTTGCAGCATAATTCCCGGAAAATTGTTCATCGCGATCAGATTCTTCTCCTCTTAAATGAAAGTTACAATGCGCTGCGATACAATTGTAATGAAGAGAATGAAGAATATGGAGTAATACAACAGAGTCCGCGCCCCCACTGAGTCCTACAATTACAGTAGCGTAGTCGGATAACATTTTGTTTTTTCTGATGTATTGCTTTACTTTTGAGATCATCCTGCTTTTTCGAATTTTTTAGGATAGAAATAATAGATTAAAGTGGTAACTACTATTCCGATAATCATTCCTGTATAAACGTCCGTAATAAAATGTTGCGATAAATATAATCTGGCATATCCTACGGATGCGGCGCCCAGGGCAAGCAGCCAATGCCATTGTTTTTTATCCAGAAGAGCAGCCAGGAAAGTGGCTATTGAAAATGCAGCAGCGGTATGTCCGGAAGGAAAACTTTCTGTTTTGAGTTGAACGATGCCTTCCAAAAGCCTTAAATTGTGTTTTCCTTCAAAATAAAGAGTCGGTCTTAATTCTCCCGGGAAAACCACATATTTTAAGAAATTGACAACAGCAGCAGTCGCAATGAAGCAAATGGCGGCTTTTAATGCTGTTTTCCAGTCTTTAAAGACTCCAATAGCAACAATGACAAGTATGCTAAACCAAAGTACTCCTCCATGATCGGTTGTGCGGAATACCCAGTCCAAAAAAGAATTGTAATGTGAGTTGACCCAGATTGTTACGTCTGCTTTGTGCATTGTCGATAACAAAATTCCTCCTAATATAATGAAAAGGGAGACTGTTGTGTAGTAGTATTTATTGGATAAGAAGAAAGACTTCATAATATAATTTTTCACAAAGTTAATAAATTTATGATTTCCATTTGCAACATTGTTCCTCAAGGATATCCAGCAGCAAAAACAACAGGAATCCCAGGAAGGAAAGAATTAAAATTCCGGCGTACATTTCTGCATAGGATATTCTCATCCAGGCATCTACAATATAAAATCCCATTCCTTTTGTGGTCCCGTATGTTTCAGTAAAGAAGAGAACGGAAATTGCAGTCCCGATTGATATACGGATAGCCGTGAGTAGATCCGGGATGATTGCAGGGAGGGTGATTAATCTTAGTTTTTGCCATCGATTGGCACCAAGAGAGGATAGTACATGATAGTTTTCATGAGAAATGTTCACTCCGGCATCCCGTGTGGATATGATGATCTGAAAAATAATGATTAGCACAATCATTGTTATTTTAGCTGGTTCTCCAATGCCCATCAATAGAAAGATTATGGGTAATAGAGCCAGTTTTGGAATAGGGTAAGTCATGTAAAGCAAGGGACTTAACAATTTGTTCGCTTTATGAGATCCTGCCATCCAAAGTCCGATTGGTAAGCCGATTATTAATGAAATAATCAGACCATTGAGTATGCGAACGACACTGGCCATAAGGTGTGAGCCTATCCCTTGAAAAAATACGTTTTTGAAAATGGAATACACATCAATCGGAGATGGCAATGCCTTCTGATTGATTATGAGGGCTGCAATAAACCATAGCAAATGGAAAATAGCCAGTCCGTATAGAAAGGATATCAGTTTCTTTTTCATGAGACTCCCTCCCATATTTTTTGTAATTTCTTCCTTATATCTTTGGACAAAGTAAAAAAGTCGTTTTCTGTTCGACTGGCGCCTTTTTCAAATAGTGGATTTTGTACGATTTCCATGATTTTTGCAGGACGATTCGACAGTATGAGGATATATTTACCCATTTCCACAGCTTCCTGAACATTGTGGGTTACGAAAAGGGTGGTGGTCTTATGTTGTTTCCAAAGGTTCAGGAATAGTTTTTTTGATATTTCGGCCGTGAACGTGTCGAGAGCAGAAAATGGTTCGTCCATCAGCAATAAATCCGGATTGAGACTCCATGCGCGAGCCAGGGCGACACGTTGTTTCTGTCCCCCGCTTAATGACTGGGGATATCGTTCGAGTAGGTCTTCAATTCCTAATATTCTGATGATTTCATCAAGATTAGGATTTGGAGTCCTGTTGATTTTTTCTCCGATAGAAATATTATCCTTAACTTTTAACCAGTCCAGAAGTCCGTAATGCTGAGGTATATAGCCAATGTTGTTCTTCTGAGGATTAAGAGGCGTGTATATTTGATTATCCTCTCTTTTTATAGTTATCTCTCCATTTTGAGGTTTTATAACCCCACAAATAGTCTTCAAGAGGCTTGATTTGCCGCATCCGGAAGGTCCGATTATAGAATATATTTCGCCATGATTGATGCTCAGATTGAAATCTTCGAGGATTTTATTGTCTCCGAATGATACATGAAGATTTTTTATTTGAGCGAAAGGCATCATTCTACAAATTGTGTGTCCAGAATTGCAGGAGTAAAATCCTCAGGAATCAGGTTTTTGGATCTTAACCAATGTGTGGTGATTCTGATATCTTCGGAATTAGGAGATTGTGCTAATGTGTAATCCGGAAGTTTTACTTTTTCAATCAGATTTTCCGGAAAACCAATCTCGCTGATCAATATGTCTTTAATATCTTCAATCGAATGTGTTTTGATGTATTCAACCGCTTGATTGTAGGATTTATAAAAAGCTTTGATAGCATCTTTCTTCGAATCGATGGATTTTTGACTAAATATAATTCCGGTGACCTGGTAACCGAGTTGGCTCATATCAGTGATGACTGAACAACCATTTTCGGTAGCAATTGTAATAAAAGGATCGGGTAGGGCAGTTGCCTGGACATCGCCTTTCATCATCATTTCGAGTCGTAATGGAATTTTATTTATTTCTGTTTTTTTTACATCAGCTTCGGATAATCCTTTTGATAACAGGGCCATATCGATACAGAAATCAATAACAGTATTTCTGGATACTGCAATTGTATTCCCTTTTAACTCTTCCACTGATTTGATGTTACTCTTGGGAGAAGAAACGATAGCAAAAGGGGCGTTGCAAGCTGATGTGAGTTTCAATGGAATTCCTCCTGCAATCTGAAGGATAGCTCCGGTATAATCGATGACCGTACCGTCTATGTTTCCACTATGAAAAGCAGCATCCCGATCATTGGCCGAATAAAATTTTTCGATAGAAACGTCGACTCCGTTTTGTTCGAAGAAATTCATCTTTTTAGCGACGGCAATCGGAACAAAATCCATAGAAGACATTGCGCCAACTCTCAGTGATTCAACTTCTATAGATGCATCAGATATTGCTTTCTGCTTACAAGATTGAAACATAAACGCAGCGAGAAACAGAAAAATGATGAAAAAATTAGTACATGCTCGTTTCATAATGGGTTTGATAAGTAGTATTTGCAAAATTCATTAATCCCACATTTATCACAATGTGGTTTACGGGCCATGCAGACATATCTCCCATGCAAGATAAGCCAATGGTGTGCTTTACTGAGAATATCCCGGGGAATATATTTTACTAATTCTTTCTCTGTTTCGAGAGGAGTTTTAGAATTGTCAGTTAGGCCTATGCGGTTTGAAACACGAAATACATGAGTGTCGACCGGCATTGCAGGAACATCAAATGCAACAGAAACCACTACATTCGCCGTTTTTCGTCCTACTCCCGGAAGTTTCATCAGGTCTTCTATGTTGTTTGGAACGATACCATTAAAGTCTTTCATCAGTACTCTGGCCATTTCAACAAGGTGTTTTGCCTTACTGTTGGGGTAAGAGATGCTTTTTATATAACTGAAAACTGTTTCGGGATTGGATGCCGCAAGAGTTTCCGGTTCGGGAAAAGCTTCAAACAAAGCCGGAGTAGTCATATTGACCCGTTTGTCGGTACATTGGGCTGATAGTATTACAGCAATCAATAACTGATACGGATTATAATAATGTAATTCGCTTTCAGCTATAGGCATGTTCTTTTCAAACCATGCGATAATTCCTTCGTATCGTTGTTTTTTGGTCATATTTACCTGTTAATATGCTGATTCAAATTGATTCAGGAATCTTACATCATTTTCCGAGAATAGTCGTAAGTCTTTGACCTGGTATTTCAGGTTGGTAATCCGTTCGATACCCATTCCAAGTGCATACCCGGTATAGACTTTACTGTCTATCCCACAGTTTTCAAGTACGTTTGGGTCTACCATTCCACATCCCAAAATTTCTACCCAACCAGTGTGTTTACAGAAAGGACAACCTTTTCCACCACACAGGTTGCAGCTGATATCCATCTCGGCACTTGGTTCTGTAAATGGGAAATATGATGGTCGGAGGCGTATTTTAGTGTCTTGTCCGAACAATTCTTTAGCAAAGAACATTAATGTTTGTCTCAAGTCTGCAAAAGAAACATTTTTATCCACATATAAGGCCTCTACCTGATGGAAGAAACAGTGCGCGCGGTAAGAGATAGCTTCATTACGGTATACTCTTCCCGGACAAATAATCCGGATAGGAGGTTGTGTCGTTTCCATTACCCGTGTTTGAACGGAAGATGTATGTGTGCGTAATAAAATATCTGCTCCATGCATAATGAAGAATGTGTCCTGCATATCTCGTGCCGGATGATCGTCTGCGAAATTGAGCGATGAGAAAACATGCCAGTCGTCTTCAATCTCAGGCCCTTCTGCAATACTGAATCCCAAACGGGCAAAAATATCACATATCTCTTTCCTTATAATAGAAAGAGGGTGGCGGGTTCCTACATTATAAGGATATGAAGTACGGGTCAGATCGATGGTGTTATCTTCTGAAACAATATTCTCAAAACAATCTTTGAGTTCATTGATTTTGTCCTGAGCCTTTTCTTTAAGCTCGTTCAATAACCTTCCCAGTTCTTTTTTTTCTTCGGCTGCAACATTACGGAAATCGTTCATCAAAGAAGATATTTCTCCTTTTTTACTGAGATATTTTAGTCTCAAATTTTCCAGTTCTTCCTGAGTGCCGGCCTTTAACGAATCTAACTCTTCTGCGAGTTTGTTTATCTTTTCAATCATGGTTTGATATTTTAACAGTGCAAATTTATACATTTTTTCCGTGAAATGTAAATTTTTTAACGATAAGTATTGCAAATTCAGAAAATGTTTTTACCTTTGCAACCGCAAACGCGAAATAGTGTTGGTGCCATAGCTCAGTTGGTAGAGCAACGGACTGAAAATCCGTGTGTCCCTAGTTCGATTCTTGGTGGCACCACTTTTAAAAGACTTCAAAATTGGAAAATCCCTGAAATACAGACGTTTCAGGGATTTTTGTTT
>JAVBTA010000070.1:0-8783 GCA_031556375.1 Bacteroidales bacterium
CCTACCAAGTTAGCGGTACTACTATCAATTTACCAACCATTCAAGGTCTTACGCCTCCTGTAGCGGGAGCTATACCTGTCACTACAATTACGGAAACTGATCAATATACCGGAACGGTCAGTTGGAGCCCGGCAGATGCAATTTTCAAACTAGGTGTTCAATATACCGCAACTGTTACCTTGAGATCAAAATCCGGTTATTCAGAGAGCGGTGTTGCTGCCAATTATTTTACTGTAAGTGGAGCTAGTAGTGTTACTAATGCTGCTAACAGTGGGATAATTACTGCAATATTTCCTGTAACTCAGGTGGCATCGGTTACCGTAACCGAGATTACTACTCAACCTTCTGGCGGAAGCGTTTGTCTTGGAGGTGATTTTACATTTGAGGTTATAGCTAAAGGTGATGATCTGACTTATCAGTGGTACAAAGGGAATAACAAAATTGCGGGAGCCAATAAGCCTGATTTCGTTATTACAAATGCATCTTCTGATGATTATGATACTTACCAGGTTGAGGTTTCCGGAGCCGACAAGAATAAAATCTTCAGTGAGAAAGTTCGCTTATGGGTGGCAGAACCGTTACCAGCACTACTTTCGTTCGATATATGCCCGTCAACGGCTACAACAGGTCATACTTATCCGATAAAGTTAGCGGGATACATGGATGTAAGTAAATATACCTGGAGTTATTCGGGAAATGGAGTAAGTTTCAAGCCGGAATCAGGAAAAACAAATGAAACTGAAGCTACTTTCTCTGCATTGGCCGTAGGAAAAGGGACTCTTAGCGTGGAACTGGAACATGTGTGTGGAAAGCGTACTGTGATGCAGGAAGTCGAAGTGAAATATCCTACGGGTATTAACGAGATCTCTGATGAGGATGTACGGATATGGCCAAATCCTGTTGTGAATGAATTAAGAATTGAGAATGGAAAATTGAGGATTGAAAATGTTATCATAACCGATATCAAAGGACGCATTGTCTTCAAATCATTCTCTGTTCCCAATTCTCAGTTCTCAGTTAATTGCTCCGGATGGGCAAAAGGGATCTATCTTGTCAAAATAAATACAGATGACGGATCTAAAACTATAAAAATTCTGAAGAAGTAAATACGAATAATACTTAAATACCTGAGCCGTCGGAGAATGATAATTCGACGGCTTTTGTTTGTACTATTTTTGAATACGGTTTTACGCTGTGAGTCAACCAGATATTACCGCCGACTGTGGTTCCTTTTCCGATAGTTATTCTTCCCAGTATCGATGAATTAGAATAGATAGTAACATGATCTTCAATAATCGGATGCCGTGGGATATCTACAGGATTACCGTCGTCATCGAGGGCAAAACTTTTAGCGCCTAATGTAACTCCTTGGTACAAGCGTACATGGTTCCCTATGATAGTGGTTTGTCCTATCACAACTCCTGTTCCATGGTCGATGCTGAAATATTCACCTATCTGAGCCTGAGGGTGGATGTCTATACCCGTTTCCGCATGGGCAATTTCAGAAATAATCCTCGGGATGAGTGGGATTTCCAACAAAAGCATTTCATGAGCCACCCGGTGATTAAGCAGGGCTTTCATTGCCGGATAACAAAAAATGATTTCTGCATAACTCTTCGCCGCCGGATCTCCATCCATAATGGCTTTTACATCTGTCGATAATAAATACTTGATGGGAGCCAGTTTATCTATAAATTCAAGACTGATGTCTTTTGCCCTTTCTTCAGTCGTTTTTTCGCCTGAAGTTTTTTCGTCCGAATCAAAATGAAGAGCATTTGTAACCTGTATGACCAATTGGTTATATAATTTTTCCAGATTTACGCCGGTATGATATTCCAGTGAATTGAGACTGACTAAAGAACTCCCGAAATATCCGGGGAATAAAATAGCCTTGATCGTATCCATGATGTCTTTTAGACTTTCCGTAGAGGGTAATTGCCTTTCGTACAGTGGAATATATGGGAATGAAATATTGTGGTTGTTGCTTAAAAAAGCAACGTTTTTTTGTATTGATTGACGTAAATCCATGATAACATTATTTTACAGGATTATCCCAGGATGGTCTGTATTTATAGAAATATGTTTTCAGGTGGTTCAAACCTACAAAAATTTCATACTCATTTTTGCTTTCATTTTTGTATGAAAACATACACTGATTGTCAGAGTCTGATGTGGGTACAGGCATCTCGGATTTTTTACTCCATTGGAAGTTTTCGAGATTTAAAACCCAAATACTATTATTCCCATCGATTATATAGGCTCTGTTTTCAACAACAGTAACACCTGTGACTCCTCCGTTTCTATAATTGAAATCATCCGGAACCGTAGTTACTTTTTCCCACGAATCACTTTCCGGGTCATATCTTCGGATTGAATTGTAGTATTCATCACCCCCCGTTTTTGAGCAAACACCAAGCCCGACAAAAGCTTTGTCTCCAGATACAAAACTGATACCTTCATGAATAGGGACGGGGAACGGTTTTATTGACTTCCAAACCCAAGTACTTCCTGTATATTCATATTTCCAGGCATCGGATAGAGTCCTGTACTCTCTTTCATATTCAGTAATTCGTCCTCCGACTATATATCCGTTATTGTTCAGACTGAATGCACAAGCGTATGCTCTGGCTTGTCCTTGAAAAGCAATATCGTTATTCCATTCATTTTTATTTTGTTGATATGGATAAATATCAGAGAGGTTCGGCATAAACGCGGAAATTCCCAGACCGATATACCCTTTATTTCCAATAACAAAAGATGATAAAGCTTTACGAGAGTTACTCGGTACATTTGTCTTGGAAGTCCAGGTATTGGATCCCGGATTATATTCCCACATGTCATTTAAAAGGTAAGAGTTCGCATCTTCACCTGCTGCCACATAAAAATTATTGGCGATAGTAAATGTCGTATAACTAATTCTTCCTTTACCTCCAAAAACTGCAACACTTTCCCAAATGTCAGGGGTTTTAAATGTTATTACCTCTCCATAGCCAACTCCATAGCTGTTTTTAGCATATGCTCTGACATAATAAGTTTGACTTCCGGCTAATTCAGTAAGAAAAACTGCAAATTTATTTCCTGTTACAGAAGATAAAATGACACTATCTGCTTCATATTCAGGGAGTGAGGATGATAAACTGAAACAAATTCCACATTCTTCCACTGGCGCAGCTCCAATAGAAGAGATAGTTCCGGGAATAAGAGCTGTTCCTCCATGAACGTTTTCAGGATCACCGGTTTTAAGTATCGGAGTTTTCGGTGATGTTTTGAAATTAAGTAGTTTGGAGTATTGTGTTCCTTTATTATTTGTAGCAAAGGCAACATAATAATATTGTTTATCCGGAAGTAAGTCCTTCAGTTCAACGTCAAAATCACCAAGCCCTTCTTGCATCCCAAGTGGTAAGGAAATACTATCCCTGCCTTCTTTTAATGAATTATCTAAGGCGTAAATGAATCCCCGGGCTGTGATCTTATATCCGTTTGCAGACTCAATGCCGGCACTTAAAATGACGCTATTATATGTTATTGTATCGGGTCTTTCCTTTGTCGTAAGAATTGGAGTATCTGCATTTTGTCTCTCTTCGGGCATATTTACATCTTCCAGACATGAAAATGCACAGAAAAGAATAAAAATATAGACTATGTAGATTTTTTTCATTTTAACTACGTCGATTTTACAATTCTAATAATTCCTAAAATGAATATCCAATGCCGACATATCCATCGAGATCCTTAAATGATGTGGAATTTACCCCACCTAAAATGGTCAGATGCTTATGTTTGTATAGAAGTCCGGCTTCAACGACAGCTCCCTTATATGATCCTTCGGTATTGTGACACCAAATATTTGACTTCTGATTTCCTGTCTTTTTATCATACAGATTGGCGTTATTGTATAAATCCCGTTTTCCGTATCCTCCTCCTGCAGAAATAAGCAATTTTTTTGTAATAACGGGAAACAAAACTTGTGCCGTAAACATCATACTATGCCATTTCTCTTTTTGAGTGAAATCGTATGAATAGGAGTTTGTATTTATATTTAGAATACTACTGTTATTACAATCGTATTCACTATCAGGGCGTTTCTGAATACTGGATTTAAATCCTAACATTACTCCGAATTTGTTGAATATACCTGCGCTGACGCCTACAGGCATCGTAGGAGAAAATGTATATGCCAGGAATAATGTATATTTTTCAGAAAAACTTAAAGCCGGGATAGGCTCTATATGTAAAGGAGTTATTTGTATGGTTGAAGTATCTACTTTGGTTTCTCCATTTTCAGCAACAACATTCAAACCTAAAATTGCGGCGGCTTCTTTTTTTAATTGTTCGGCAAACTCAATATCTATTTCTCCGCCAACCCCTTCAATTAGATAGTAGCTGTAAAGCAATGCCATTGCATTTGTGGTATTTAAACCTTTTTCTTTGGATAATTTGATCAGGCATTCGCGGCAACGTTCAATTGTCCTCCCCATTCCCCGCCGTTGGCTCGGCTGAGTTTCCCATATCTCGGTTAATTTTTCAATGCAACTGTAGTCACAATTCTTAAGACCTTCTGAAAAATAAGTTCTGGCAATCGGATAATCTTTTTCCTCCATAGCCTGGACACCTCTGCGATAATGATCAGAAGAAGTTTGGCTATACATGTACGGGATGCATAGAAATAATCCAAAAAGGAGAAAATAAAACTGTTTCATTGAAATAGTTTAATAGGTCTCGGCCTTTATCGTAACGGGTTTTCCTGTTGGTGAATAAACATCGAAAAAACCATCTTCTCTTTCAAATGCCCGATTTTCTCCGGCAAGATCGGACGAGAGATATATGCAAGGGATACGTTCAATCCACTTATCATCAACCATCCCAATTCTTTTAACGATACCTTGGCCTGAATCCTTTTTTACTTCTTTTATAACGAGGGTAAAGTTACCAAATTTTGTCATAACTTCATACAGATTTTTCCTTGCATTGATCTCTGTGTTTTCTATCTCATTGATACATCGGGAAATATAGTCTTTTGATTCGACATGGTTCTTATGCGAAAGTGCTGTCTCAAATTCTTTTTTTGCAGCTTTAAAATCTTTTTTATCAAATAAAGTTTTTCCTGAATTAAAATGTTGTTCATATATTTCCTGTTCCGGATCTTTTTCCTGAATTATTTCCGGAGTTGTTACGGCATTCGTGGTATTTACATCATAAGGAATATTGTTTCCCGGATTTTGCCCGACAGAGTCTGTATTGCTGTTTAAAAGTAAACCGTTGCTAAGTTCAATCAGCTTCTTGATTTGATTTAAAACATCATTGGCTTCTTTTGTATCCTTATACTTTATAGCCATATTGATATCCTCTTTAGACTGACTGAAGTTTTTAGCTTCCAGCTGTTTTATTGCAGATTCGTAATATTTTGTGTAATTTAATTCGTTTTCCTTGTAATATCCTGAATTTTTGGAAAGAGGAAAATTTCCGGTAAAGAATAGAGATGCTGCTACGATTGTAATGAGTAGCACAATTAAAGAAAAGTATGTCAATAACTTTCTTTTTTTTCTTTTTTTTTCTTCTTCAGCTTCATCTACGGAATATACTTCTGTTTGATCATCGACATCATAAGGATCGTCTTCTCCTTTTTGAGGAGGATTAATTAATACAGTCTGATCATCATCCGTATTTTCTTTCGGTTGTTTGGGTAGTTCTACATTATCTTTCTCCGGATCATATCCCAGGTCGATGATCATTTCGATAATTGATTGATACCGGTCTGCAGCCTGGAGTTCCATGGCCTTGAGGATAACTTTTTCTGTATTTTCTGAAATTTCAGGATTTAATTCCCTGGGATTTTGAAGTCCTTTAGTCGATCGAAGAATTGATTCTGTAGGCACTTCACCTGTCAAAAGATAATACATCGTTGCGCCAAGTGAATAAACATCAGGGCAAGGGGAAAACATTTGCATCCCTTCGCTGTCATATTGCTCTATAGATGCGTAACCTTTTGACGCAGCAACGATTGTAGTGCTCGTTTCTTGTTGATATTGAGGGTCATAGCGTTTGCTGATTCCAAAGTCAATCAATTTGGCATTGTCGCCATCCATCAGGATATTACTTGGTTTTATATCCAGGTGAAGGATGTTTTTTTCATGTATATATTGTAAAGCCTGGCCTATTTTATAAATGATCTGTAATACATTTTCCTCATCAAAAGCTCCCGACAGTTCTACTTCCTTTTTCAGGGAATCTCCCGAAATGAATTCCATAATGGTATATACAGTATTGTTCTGTTTAAATACCTCCAATACTTTAACTACATTTGGATGGTGTAATTCGGCAAGGATACGAGCCTCTTTGATGATTTTTTCTTTGTATTTTTCGAAAATTAGTTTTCCGTTAGTCGAATTGGTCTCAACAAAATTGGTTTTTTCATTTCGAAGGCAATAATCTTTAAAGAAGTACTCTTTGATACAAACCGGAGCCTGCGTAGGAATTTTTCCTAGTGGGCCATGGACTTCAGTATTCCACAGTCCTTTGTAGGTCAGGCTGAACCCACCTTCTCCAATGACATTAAGAAGTTGGTATTTCCCATTATGTAGTTGATATCCTTCTTTAAGATGCATTCCGATCCTGATAAATGAGTTCCAAAGGTACGGCTTTTACATGAAAGAGTAAAGGAAAGAGAGGAAAAATTGTTTAAATGTTTTTGCTTCCTGCACATCCTGTATAGGAACTAAAAAAGCAGAAAAGTTATCCCTTGCTTTTCCTGTGCATATTTCTTTGATTGTGGATAATTTCGATTCAGCGCTTCCTTTTTCGGATAAGATATTGCAGATTTCATTATCAGAAACAGCTTCATTAACACCGTCGGTAGACATAAGGAAATTATCACCGGGCAAGATGTCTACAAGTTGTACCACATCCACTTCTATTGGATGCTCGGAACCTTGTATTGCTCTGTATATGACGTTTTTACGAGGATGATTACGGGCTTCTTCTTCATTGATCATGCCGGATTTCAACCAGGAGTTGACTAAAGAGTGATCTTCCGTTCTGAAAATGACTTTACCTTCTCTTTCCTGATAAATACGACTATCTCCGGCGTGAGTTACAAAAACACCATTGGGAGATAAGTAAATCAGGCAGAGGGTTGTAGCCATCCCTTTCGCTTCGGGATTTTCCTTGATGTACTCATCAAAACGAGTTTCTGTATAACGAATAGCTCTTTCAATAAAACCGGCATCGATATCATTTTCCGCATCAAGAAAAGTCCGGAAATAAGTCTGGATACTTTCGCAAGCGAGAGAACTTGCAACTTCACCTTTATTAGCACCACCAACTCCATCACAGACGAGAAATAACCTGTCGTTGACGGATACATTTTCATTATTAGGATAAATAGAGTCTTCGTTATTGGTTCTTTTTCCTATTTCGTTAATCGAAAATGGTCTTTGGATACTGATGATCATAAATTGAAATTTTATAATAGTTAACCAAGATTTTACTCTTCAAACATCATCCGGGTTTGTCCTATTTGTATTTCGTCTTTGTTTTTCAAGGCGACGACTTCTCCGGATTCAATGTAGTTACTATTATATAACGTACGATTTTTACTTTTGGTATCTGAAAGGAAATATTTATATTTCCCATTTGCATCTTTTTTTATTTCAATAGAAATATGATTGCGACTCATCATCTTATCTCCGGTATCGATAGCTGTCGGATTATTGGTTGCACTGGATTTTCTTCCGATAATATTGATACCTTCGTTCAGATGGATTGTTTGAGCCGGAGTCAATGGATTTTGGATTACTTTTAATCGTCCAACAGGTTGAGAATCAGTAGGAAGTGTTAAGATGACCGTTTCCGAATCGTCCGGTTGTAATTTTTGGGTGATTAACGAGACCGGGATAGGTTCTTTACATTGTGGACATCCAAAAGTTTGAATCTGAGACGGAATTTTTGTTTCGTCTACTTTGAGTCCTACATGGCAATGGGGGCAACGAATTGAAATCATATCTTTCTGTATTATTTATCCAAATCAATAATGGTAGCATTAAAATCTTCATCTGTGAAGCCGGAGAGAATCACATCGTCATCCAGGCTGACAAAAGAATCGGTATCTACATTGATATCGATCGAGAAAAAGTCGTCATTTTCATCTGCCGACATATCGATCATTACCGCATCCGACAAATCGGCGTAAGTTGTATCGACTGTAACAAAATCATAAACCGTGTCTTCTTTTTTCGTCTTCGACGTACCGGTAACAAATATATCGGTATGATCACGATCCTGTTTCGTACTCGATTTACTCTTCATTACTATTCGGATTTAGTTGTGGAGAGTTCATTTTCCAGAGTTTCTTTCAGCAATTTCAAGGGTTCCTTAGGTACAATTAGTTCCCGTGCTTTTCCATCTGCAGTGGAAAAAAGGAGTTTTGTCTTGGGTAGACTAATTTGCAGAACATGATTCTTGTTGATGATAAAACTTTTTCCGACTCTGGCAAGGACAGTGGAGTATGTGTTTACCTGTTTCTCCAAAATTTCCTCTATTTTGCCGAGATTGACGGCAAAAACAAACTGAATACCGTTGGTCAAGACCATTTTAGTATAGTTTCTTTCCGCTTCAAAATACAAAATACGATCCATTTTGATTCTTACAAGCTCGTCACGGGTTTTAAAAACCAGGTATTTGTCCATAAAAATGATAATTAAAAATTGAGAATTGAGACATGAAAATTGAGAATGTAGGCCTGCGTAAAGTCAGTCTAAATTTTAAAGTCTCAATTCTAAATTAAT
>JAVBTA010000051.1:0-28124 GCA_031556375.1 Bacteroidales bacterium
ATACGGAATTCCTGCTGAACAAGTAATTGGAACCATGTTTAAAGCTGCCTATAAAGACGGTAATATTTCCCTCAAACCTGAAGTATGGCACACCGACGATAATGTAGGCAAACCTGAAGCCATTTACCAGATCATAGGCAAAAAACCGGTATTGGCTTTTGGTAATTCGGATGGCGATTTTGAAATGCTGGAATGGACATCAACAAATTCTTTACCTAATCTCTCTCTGATCTTACACCATACCGATGCGGAAAGAGAAGTCGCATACGACAGCCTCTCTCATGTCGGACAATTGAAAAAGGGACTGATTGAAGGACCAGGAAAAGGCTGGATCATTGTAGATATGAAAAACGATTTTGGTAAAGTATTCTCATTTGAATAATAACTCGATATGACAAATTTAGAACAAATATTAGTCCTCAGGAAAAATATGGGGCAAAGTATTATCGGTCAGGGCAATGTGATTTCAAAAATCATCATTGCCCTGCTTACCGATGGAAATGTATTGCTGGAAGGTCTTCCGGGATTAGCTAAAACACGTGCCGTAAAAGCCCTCGCAAACAATCTGGATTGTAAACTGAACCGCATCCAGTTCACCCCAGACCTTCTACCATCGGATGTTACAGGAACAGAAATCTATCAACCACAGAACGAACAAAAATTTGTATTCCAACCCGGCCCTATTTTCAGTAATCTGGTCTTGGCAGACGAGATCAACCGTGCTCCCGCGAAGGTACAATCGGCTTTGTTGGAAGCAATGGAAGAACGTCAGGTTTCTGTCGCAGGAAAAACGTACAAAATGGAACCTTTATTTATGGTTCTTGCTACTCAAAACCCTATAGAACAGGAAGGTACATATCCCCTACCGGAAGCTCAACTCGACCGTTTCATCATGAAAATTGAAGTCGATTACCCGAGTTCGGGCGAAGAAGCCAAAATTGTGTCTTTAGTTCGCAATGAAAGTAAGGGACAAGTAGAAAAGGTAACTCCGATCGATCAGAAAGTGATTTTTGAAGCCAGAAATGAAATCAATAATATCGAAGTAAGCGATGCCGCCGAAAAATATATGGTGGATATCATCGCTGCAACACGTTATCCGGATAAAATAAACAAAGATCTGGCCCGCTGGATCAACTACGGTGCCAGTCCACGGGGAACAATTTCCCTGGACAAATGCTCCAGAGTCGTTGCCTGGCTTGATGGCCGCAAAAGCGTAACTCCCGACGATACCCGGTACATTGTACACGATGTACTAAGACACCGCCTGATCTTGTCGTACGAAGCAAATGCCGACAGAGTAAACGCTAACGCCGTTATCGATAATATATTAAAGAACGTAGCCGTCATTTAAATGAATCTGTTTAATACAACATATCCCGTTGAAGTAGCAACCTCACTGAATGATCTGATGCGGTTCGAATACATGGTACAGGCCGGTAATATACTCCCGAACCACCCCATCTATTCTATCCTTGCTGGAAAACATGCTGCTAAAATGAGAGGAAGAGGACTCGACTTCGAAGAAGTGCGAATGTATGTTCCCGGAGATGATGTACGAAATATCGATTGGAAAGTAACTGCCCGTAGTTCGGAAACTTATTCAAAAATATTCAATGAAGAAAAAGAACGTCCTACATTTGCTCTTCTGGATCAAAGTTCAAGCATGTTCTTCGGATCCGAACGATATGTCAAATCTGTCTCTGCGGCTCATGTAGCTGCTATCTCAGCATTTTACACTATCAAACGGGGTGATCGGTTCGGCGGAATTATTTTTAATGATGAAGGACATGATTATCTGCCTCCTAAACGGAATAAAGCGCTTGTTGAACATTTCCTGCAACTGATTGTAAAACACAATAATCATCTACCTGAACGGAAAAAAGTAAATCCGGATTTTTCTAAAATAAACGAAATGCTTCAACGTACCCAGTCCCTGATTACTCACGATTATGTGATAGCAATCATTACGAATCTTCTGACGTTAAATGACGACAGTAAGCATCTGTTACGCAGCATGGCATTTCGCAACGATCTGATATTAATGCATATAGAAGACCCTATGGATAAGTTTCTGCCGCCAGGGAAACTGGTTCTAACTAATGGGGACAGGCAAATAACCTGGGATTCAAACAAATGGAATCAAAAATACTCCTCCGATTATGAACACCGGCTGAATTCATTAACAGAAGAATTCAGACATTATAGAATTCCTGTATCTGTGATCAGTACAACGACTCCGGTCGAATTACAAATCAAAGAAAGAATGGGAGAAAGATTAAGATAATGAACGACTCGATACCCGCATTAGAACAATTCATTGAACCGTCGCCGGTACAGTTCTCTCCAAGCGCACCCGGATGGTATGCTCTGGCCGGGATATCCCTGCTGATATTGTTGGTAATTGCTTTTCTTATCTGGAATAATTACCGTAAAAATCATTATCGCAGAGTTGCTTTCGATTGGTTGGAACAAGAAGAAAAAAAATGCCTGAGCAACAAAGAATACTACCGTCTTGTATATGAAGCAGGAATGATTACCAAAAAGATCACCGTTTTCCTTCATGGATACAGCGAATTAATATCACTTAGAGGATCCGAATGGTTGTCTTATCTTAAAAAGACCTGCCCCTCTGTCTCTTTTTCATCGAGTGACGAACAACTCATGGATCAAATATACGAGATCAACAGCGAGCTAAAAGAACAACAAGTTATAGAATTTACAGACAAAATAAAACATTGGATCAAAAAACACAAAAACTGATTCTAAATTCATTTTCAATTGTCAATTAATGAATATATTTCCCGAAATAGCGAACAATATGCACTTTGAAATCGCCCATAAATGGGTATTTCTATTGCTACCTTTACCGTTACTGGTTTACTTGCTGCTCCCGGCATTCCATAAACGGAAATCCGCCCTCATCGCTCCCTTTTTCAAAAGGGCGGCCGACGTTTCCGGACAACATCCGAAAAAAAGTGCATGGATCAGCCAGAAAGGGTTATTCGCATGGATTTGCTTGATTGTATGCTGGATACTACTCTTAATAGCCGGCTCTTCCCCTCAGTTCGTAGGCCAACCGGAGAAAAAGACACGGACTGTCCGCAGTTTCCTTATTGCCGCCGATATCTCTTTCAGTATGGCTCAGCGTGACTGGGCAGTCGACGGAAAACAAATGACCCGCTGGGAAGCTGTAAAATACCTGATGAAAGACTTTATTTCCGAACGGAAAAGCGACCAGATAGGATTGGAAATGTTTGCTACACACGCTTACCTGCAAGCTCCTTTAACTACCGATCTTGAAACGATCAACTGGCTGCTCGACGAAACCGAAGTCGGTATGGCCGGTCAGATGACAAGTATCGGAGAAGCTATTGCCTTTGGAATCAAAATATTCAGACAAGATACAATAAAACAACGCGTTATGCTACTAATGACCGATGGAGTCGACGGAGGAACAGATATCTCCCCGCTTGATGCCGCTGCTGCTGCAAAACGCGATAGTGTAACCATTTATACGCTGGGAATAGGTAATTCGACCTCAGGAGGATATGCTATAGACGAAACTTTGCTCACACAAATTGCGGAAACAACCGGTGGAAAATACTTCCGCGCCGATAGTCAAAGCGAAATGAAAGAAGTTTATTCCGAATTAAACAAATTACAACCTATTGTTTATGAGGAAAATACATACAAACCAGTTGTATTGCTCTATATGTATCCATTAGGATTGGCAATCGGACTCATTTTGGTCTATTATCTGTTAAGCGGAATTTTCAATCTCCTGAGAGGAAGATTGGGTAAATCAGTATAGCATAAAATAATAATGAAAGAAATTATACATCATATTACCTCTATCGACTGGCATCAGTTCCATTTCCTCAGGCCCAAGGCGCTGTGGCTGTTCATTCCGTTGGCCGTAATTATTCTGATACAAATCGCCAGTAACTATGAACAACAAAAATGGAAAAAGATCATCGCTCCGGCACTAAGACCATTTATGTTCAGTAAAGGAAATCCGAAAGCAATCATATTGCCATTGGTATTAATGGCTACAAGCCTTAGTTGTATGATCCTGGCTCTCGCCGGACCCACCTGGAAAAAACGGGAAATTCCCGGAGAAAAAATCCCTTCGGTAGTTCTTATTTCCCTCGACTTGTCAAAATCGATGATGGCGACTGATATACAACCTTCCAGATTAGGACGGGCTAAAATGAAAATTGCGGACTTCCTGGATGCAAATCCACGGGCCAGAACCGGACTGGTCGCTTATGCAGGGACTCCGCATACAGTACTTCCATTTACAGCAGATTATAAATTGATCAAGCATCATGCAGCCAGTTTATTTAACTGGGAAATGCCTGTACAGGGAACAAACATGGCTCTGAATCTGGCTTTGGCAGACACTTTATTAAAAAATATAGAAGCTCCGAGTACCATCTTATTGATGACCGACGTAATTGATAATAACGAAGCTGTGGCCATTACCGATTTTATTAATAACTCCATCCACAAAATGGAAATATTATTGTTTTCAACTCCGGCTGGGGCTCCTGTGCCCGATGTGCATGGAGTAAACTCGGTGCAATCACCCGACGTCCTGAATAATCTGAAACAAAACGATAAAATAAGTATCACCACTATTACTCTCGATAAATCGGATGTAGAAGGTATAGCAAAAAAAATCAGTGATAACCTGATATTCCAGAAAGATGCTAAGAAAGACGCTAAAGACTGGGACGATATGGGTTGGTTGCTCTTGATTCCGGCAATATTGATCGCATCGTTCTGGTCGAGAAAAGGTTGGGTTGTACGATGGTGTTGGATATCGGTATGCTTTTTCACTTTTACTTCCTGTGGGACAGAGAGTAAACACCCTGATTGGTGGTATACAAAAAATTATCAGGGAGAATTATGGTACAAAAAAGGAGAATACGACAAAGCTGCGGAACTATTCCAGGACAACTCCCATAAAGCCGCGGCATATTTCAAGTCCGGAGACTATCAATCTGCAGCAGAACTTCTTGCAGAAGATTCCTCGGCAATCGGACAATACAACTATGGCCTCGCCCTGAATAAGCTTGGATTATACGACGAAGCGATAACTGCTTTTCAAAAAGCAGCTGAAGAATCTCCTGAATTAAAAGAGAAAGCGGATAAAAACATAGATGTAAGCAAATTAATGAAAGACCAGGCAATCAGTTCATTACGGTTTCAACCGCATGCCAATCCGATTGACAATATCCTGAAAAATACAGAAAAAGGAAAACTGAAAGAACGAAAACCTGAATCAGAAGACGAACAGCTATCTTCTGATACCGAAGTGAAAAAATTACCGACTAAAGGCGACCGGATATCTGACGAAGTTGCAAGTAATATCCATCGGGCAAAAGAACAGAAATTTCCTCCCAAAGACTTCAAAATGGAAGAAAATGTTCCGATTGAGACCAAAGTGTTGATGCAAAAAACAAATGCTGATCCCGGAGAATTTTTGCACCGGCGTTTTGAGATCCAAAAACAAAAATATTACCCCCAAGTCGTACAAGACAAGGAAAATTGGTGACAATGAAAAAAACAGCAATATATAGTCTCATTTTTTATTTGGTTTTGTTTACCTACAAAGCCCAATCACAAGTATCTGTAAACGTGGATCTGAACCGCAAAACAGTTTATGTCCAACAACCTTTTCATGTCACCATCACTGTCTATACAAAAACTTGGTTTACAGCCCCATTAGAATTCGGAAATCTCCAGATTCCCAACGCGTTCATTGTCCCTTTCGACAAAACCCAACCAGGTATATTCACCGTCGGTGGTAAACAACTCCCCGGTATCCAGTTTTATTATATTGTTTTTCCATACAAAGCCGGAGAATTTACAGTTCCCCCATTAGAAATAACAGCGCAAAGTCCCCCGGAAGGCAGTTCGCAAACCCGGAAAATAGTTTTACATACAACGCCTCAATCGTTTGTCGTTAAGGATGTCCCAGCTGAGTTAAAGAAAAAAGGTGCCTGGTTTGTGGCTAAAGATGTTACTCTCCATGAAAAATGGGAGCCCGATTTAAAGGATCTGAAAACAGGCGACGTCATCAAACGTATCATAACGATCAATGCAAAAGGCACGTTGCCTCAATTCATACCGGATCTGAATGAACAGGAGATTCTGAAATGGACCAGTTCTTACCCGGAGGAACCAATTTTGAAAGATACACGTGGAAATGGCGACGCCAACGGAGAAAGTGTACAAATGATAACTTATCTCCTGGAAAAAGCCGGTAATTATACAATACCCGGTGTCAATCTCTCTTTTTGGAACCCCTACTCTGCAAAAGTAGAGAGCAGGGCAACTCAATCAATTAGTATCCAGGTGAAAGAAAACACTGATCTGGGTATTCTGAAAACGCTAAAAGACAGCTTGGATGCAACAGTGGCAATTCATCCGGCAGAAACAAAAGCAAAAACGCCATTCCTTATCTTTGGAATGAAATGGTATCAATTCGCAGGATGTCTGATTATCTGTATAGTAGTTCTCTCCCTTCTGATTAAACTTGGCCGGAAACTGTTTATAAAATTCCGGACAAACCGGGAAAACTACCATAATAGCGAAGAATATCTGTTCAAGAAATTTCAGCAGGCAAACCATGATCCCAAAACATTCCTGAATGCATTGTATGTCTGGTGGGATCATTTCAAAGGCAAGTCTTCCGCATCGGTAGGAAAAACCCTGAGTACAGAAAATGAACAGGAAGAAAGCGAAATTTTCAAGGAATATTTCGACAAAGCATTACATAATGAAAATCCCGATAATTCTGAAAAGATAAAACAAGACCTGAAGAAATTCAGGAGCAAGAAAAAACAGAAATATTCCCGGAATCAGATCAATGATTGGATCAATTCGATATAAATTAATCTACAATGTTGCCGACTGTGCATCAATGATATACGCTAATACCATCTCAGCCAGTAGTGCATCTGATAATCTCGATAAACCATTGTGATTCACCAGAAATTCTTTTAACTCTTCCGGTGTAACTTCATTTTCTTCGGCAACATCACGAATACGGGCTTCAATGTCTTTTCCATCAACCTCGATATTGTTTTCCTCGGCTATTTTCTTTAAAATAAGCATCAATTTAACCCGCTCTTCCGCCGCATTTTTTTCTTCTTCCGAAGGATTTTCACAATCCTCTACGTATTTCATCTCATTTTCAAGAAATGCCGGATGCAATGCGATTTCTGTCCGATCCAACAGTTTTTCGGAAATTTCATTGAGCTTATCCTCCTCATCTTCAGACTCTAAACTCAAATTACAATAATCCGGAAGATCAAACTGAGGCATTTCCACAAAAGAAGCCTTAAATTTCAGAAAATTGTTCTTTGAACTCTCAACGTCAGAGATCTCTATCGGTGTTCCGGCAACCAAACCCTGCTTTTTCAGGGCTGTACGACACAACCGGGCTGAAGATACAGATACCAGATCATTCCGGATCTCATTCTTAAAAAATGATTCCAACATTCCTACCGGCGCTTTTCCCGGACGGAATCCTTTGAACGACAATTTGGAATAGCGTTTCAGAATATCATTATATTCCTCGCCAACCATATCCCATGGAACGGTAATTTCCAATTCCTTTTCCTGCTCTGTAATATTATTTAATTTAATCTCCATTGATTTTTATTTTTAATTATTTAAAGTGCCGGTACATCATCGGCTACTTCATATCCCAACCGGTGTACAATCTTACGAATAAACGGATCTATATGACTAAAATATTTATACAATCCTTTGCACAAATAATTCAAACCAGGCTCTCCCTGAGCTGTTTTCAGCAACCTGTTTTTCGGACATTCTCCGGAACAGGCAAATAAATACCTACACTCCCGGCATTTCACAGGTAAAGTAAAATCCTTACTGTATCCGAACTTTTCCTGACCTTCCGATAATGCCATTTCGACCAATGGTGTTTGATTGATATTACCCAGCTTATACTCCGGATACACATAATGGTCGCAGGCATAAACATCGCCATTATGCTCCATTGCCAGACCTTTTCCACAGATAGGAGAAAATATACACAACTGAGATGGTTTTCCGATCCATTGTTCTACAGCGCTATCAAAAAACGGCACAACAATACCTCCCAGGTCATATTTGAACCATTCATCAAAAATTTTGGTCAGGAAATCACCATACGTCTCCGGTTCTACGCACCAACGGCCAACAAAAGAATCCGGATGTGAAGGACTGACTCTTGGAGAATCCTCATCAGGCAGTTCATTCACATTCCAGTACTGAGGAGCTGTATTGGTAAAAACCTTAGGTTCCACAATCGGGATAAACTGCATTTGCTTACTCTTTATCTCATCCCGTAGAAAACGATACACTTCCAACGGATACTTCGAGTTTAGATCATTGACCACAGTCAACGTTGCAAAACGAACTTTATGTTTATTCAGTAACCTGGCTGTTTCCAGCACTTTAGAAAATGAACCTTTCCCATTGGAATATGTCCGGTATGCATTATGTAACCTTTCCGTACCATCGATACTCAAACCGACAAGGAAATTATTTTCACGAAGAAATTCACACCATTCATCGTTCAATAACGTACCATTGGTCTGTAAGTCATTTTCACAACGAACGTGTGGCGGAGCATATTTTTTCTGAATCTCAACGATTTTTTTGAAAAAATCCAATCCTAACATCGAAGGTTCCCCTCCCTGCCATGAAAAGACGATTTCCTTGGCATTTTGCTGCTCAATATATTGCTTGACAAAGTTTTCCAATGTTGCATCGGAAATACGCCATTTTGTATCTGTAGATAATAATTGTTCTTTACTCAAATAGTAGCAATAGTCGCAATTAAGGTTACATATCGGTCCTGTAGCTTTGATCATCACATGCATACGAACCATCGGTTTACCCCTGAATAACTGCGCCGACTTACTAAAATTAAAATCGCTCATAGAATAAGTTTTACGTTACCTTTTAATTAAACATACAAAGATAAACTTAAAACCCAAAACTTATAACTTGCAACTTAAATTTTTCATTAACTTTGCACGATTAATCTAAATTTTGTATATTATAGAACCTGAATGATAGAACGTATCATAATTTTAGAAGGCGCAGATCCTGCAACTTTTTTTGGAATAAACAACTCAAATATCCAATTGATTAAATCCCTGTATCCAAAACTCAGGATAGTAGCCCGGGGAAATGTGATGAAAGTAATTGGAGATGAACTGGAATTAGCCGCTTTTGAAGAAAAAATTCAGGAGTTGGAACAATATTGCCAGGAACATAACAATCTCAATGAAGAAATTATCACTAAAATCGTAAAAGGGAAAAACGATGCTGCTGTAAAACAGGATAATCTGATTATTTTCGGGATGAACGGTAAGCCTATTGTTGCCCGGACTGAAAATCAACAAAAACTGGTCAATGCTTTTGAAAAAAATGACATGCTATTTGCAATCGGACCTGCCGGTTCCGGCAAAACCTATACAGCAATCGCACTGGCAGTCAGAGCTTTAAAAAACAAGGAAATACGGAAAATCATTTTGAGTCGCCCGGCAGTGGAAGCCGGAGAGAAATTAGGATTCCTCCCCGGAGATATGAAAGAAAAGATCGATCCTTATCTCCAACCATTGTACGATGCCCTGGAAGACATGATTCCGGTTGCAAAACTAAAAGAATATATCGAAACGAAAGTGATCCAGATCGCTCCACTCGCTTTTATGCGAGGACGTACCCTGAGCGAGGCTGTTATTATTCTTGATGAAGCCCAGAACACAACAACTCACCAGATTAAGATGTTCTTAACCCGTATGGGAATGAATGCGAAGATGATCATCACGGGTGACGTGACCCAGATCGACCTTCCTCCATCCCAACCATCGGGGCTGCTTCATGCCATGCGGATCCTGAAGGATATTCCGGGTATCGCCCATATAGAATTCGACAAAAAAGATATTGTACGCCATAAACTCGTACAACGAATCGTAGAAGCATACGAAAAACATGATGCTAAGGAACTTAGAGAAAAGAAAAAAATAGTATTAAAAGATTAATCAAGTTATCTATATAATTGTCAATCGTCAATTTTTTATGAAGAATACTTTAACAAGAACAGATTTCAACTTTCCAGGCCAAACTAAGGTTTACCACGGAAAAGTACGCGATGTTTATACCATCAACAATGATTTGTTAGTAATGATCGCTACCGATAGAATTTCGGCTTTCGATGTCATCCTTCCTCAGGGTATTCCTTACAAAGGACAGGTATTGAACCAGATTGCAGCCAAATTCCTGGATGCAACCGCCGATATCGTCCCAAACTGGAAAATCGCTTCTCCGGATCCTATGGTTACCGTAGGTTTGCGTTGTGAGCCTTACAAAGTTGAGATGGTTATCCGTGGATATCTTACAGGAAGCGCCTGGAGAGAATATAAAGCCGGAGCCCGTACTCTATGCGGTATTCCATTGCCTGACGGAATGAAAGAAAATGAACAATTCCCTGTTCCACTTATCACTCCGACAACAAAAGCCGACGAAGGACACGATGAAAATATCTCGAAAGAAGAAATCATTGCTCAAGGCCTTGTAAGCAAAGAAGAATATGAGCAATTAGAAAAATACACCATGGCTTTATTCCGAAGAGGAACGGAAATGGCTGCTCAAAAAGGACTTATCCTGGTTGATACAAAATATGAATTCGGTAAAAAAGATGGAAAAATCTATCTGATCGACGAAATTCATACTCCTGACTCTTCGCGCTATTTCTATTCCGAAGGATACGAAGAACGTTTCAAAAAAGGGGAAGAACAAAAGCAACTTTCCAAAGAATTTGTCCGTAAATGGCTGATGGAAAACGGATTTCAAGGCAAAGACGGACAAAAAGTTCCGGAAATGACCGAAGACTATTGCAACAGCGTTTCCGAACGTTATATCGAGCTTTACGAAAATATCACAGGTGAACTTTTCAAGAAAGCCGATATCAGCAGTATAGAAGAAAGAATCAAAAACAATATACTTAATTACTTAATTTAATTGAGAATTGAAAATTGAGAATTAAGAATTGAGAATGAGGCTTACGCACGAAACCATTCTTAATTCTTAATTCTCAATTTTCAATTCTCAATTCTCCAACTATGTACAAATCCGAATCAATCGTCCCTTTCGACAATTCCGACAAAAAAAGCGTTCAGGTTGAACAGATGTTCGACGAAATAGCAGACCATTATGATGAGCTCAATCACACCCTATCCATGGGTATTGACCGCAGCTGGCGTAAAAAAGGAATATTGTCGCTCAGGGATCTGAATCCAAAGAAGATACTGGACATAGCTACCGGTACCGGAGATTTGGCTATTGACGCCTACAACAGGCTTCAGCCCGACCATATCCTCGGTATCGATATATCTGAAGGCATGATGGAAATCGGCCGTAAAAAAGTAGCTCATCTAAAACTCTCAGACAAAATATCTTTCGAGAAACAGGACTGTACAGACCTCCAACTGGCAGATAATAGCTTCGATGCTGCTATCGTTGCATTTGGAGTCCGTAACTTCGAAAACCTTGATAAAGGCCTACAGGAAATACTGCGTATACTACGCCCGGGAGGAAGACTAATGATACTGGAACTCACTACTCCTGAAAGTTTCCCTATGAAACAAGCCTATGCCATTTATTCCAAACTTGTAATCCCTACTATCGGAAAATTTATCTCAAAAAGCAAAGCCGCTTATAATTACCTCCCGAAATCCATCGCAGCTTTCCCTCAAGGCAAAACCATGACAGGGGTTATGGCAAAAAATGGATTTAAATCCCCTACCTTCAAACGATTCACATTCGGAATCTGTACCATGTACATCGGTATAAAATAATATAATTTTGAATTTACGGTAGACTCAAAATATCCATTTTCTACCTCACACAAATCACAAGCTGTTAAATATTGTTAATTATAGTACTTTGCATTACATGGTACTAAAAATTATACATATCTTTGCATTATCAAATACAAAGTGATCATAACATATACTTTGAAAAAGTAAAAAATTAATAACCTATGAAAGCAGATAATGTAAAATCGCAAATGCGAAAGGGAATGCTCGAATACTGCATTTTCTTGATACTGCAAAAAGAGCCGGCTTATGCAACGGACATTATCAAAACCTTGCAAGAAGCACATCTTATTGTAGTTGAAGGGACATTATATCCCTTATTGACACGCTTAAAAAACCTGGGCCTACTCAGTTACGAATGGATAGAATCGAATCAGGGGCCTCCCAGGAAATATTACACTCTCACTCCTGAAGGACTTGAATTTCTCGAAGAATTAGAGTCCGCCTGGTTAGAAATCAACAGTACAGTCGATCATTTGAAAAACAGATAAAAACTTACAGATATGAAAAAGACACTAACAGTCAATCTTAACGGAAGAGTTTTTAATATTGACGAAGACGCGTACAATTTATTAGATAATTACCTCCGCAACCTGAGAATATATTTCAGGAAAGACGAAGGTTTTACCGAAATAATTGCTGACTTCGAAGCCAGAATCGAAGAACTGTTCAGCGAACACATCCGCTCAGGATATGAAGTGATTTCCATAGAACAAGTGGAAAAAGTGATCCGACAGGTTGGTAAACCTGAAGATTTTGAAGGAACCGACTCTGATGATACAACAGAAAAAACTTTTGAAGAAAAGAAAGAACCGGAAACGTTCAAACATACTTCAGGAGAGAAAAGAGTAAAAAAACGCCTTCACCGGAATATCGATAACAAGTTGCTTGGTGGAGTATTTTCCGGAATCGCAGCTTACTTCGGATGGGATGAAACCCCGGTCCGGATTGCAGGATTGATCCTGTTGATTGCAATTATGCCTGCATACGGTTGGGGGATCTGGCTGTACCTTATCTTATGGATTATTATTCCTCCTGCAAAAACAGCACAACAAAAACTGGAAATGCGTGGAGAAGAAGTTTCCATCGAAAATATAGGAAAAGTCGTTTCCGAAGAAACTACCGGCAATACTAAAAGTAACAATTCAGGGTGTTTAGGTGGCATTTTAGATTTCTTTGCCGCTCTGGTTAAAGTCTTATTGGTAGGATTAGGAATCCTGGTTGGACTTCCGCTTATTTTCGCTCTGATAATAGTTCTCATAGTCGTATTTGCGGTTCTACTCGGTGTCGGAGGAGGATTGATGGCTCTTCCATTCGGAATTGCAGGCATTGAGTTTGGAAATATCTCATTTGCTCATCCTACATTAGCATTGATAGCTTCTATCCTGGTTGCAGGGATTCCATTATTATCATTAATCTATTGGATTGTAGCTTATTTCGCAAAATTGAGCCCTATGCCTAAGAGCATTAAAATAACAGCAATTATCGCTTGGATCGCAGCACTTATTGTACTGATCGCTTCCGGATTCCAAGTAAATTGGAATAGTAATGCAAAAGTATTTGGTAAAAAAGGCTGGCATGTCGGCTGGGTTAACCACAAAGACAAAATCAAAGGTAATGGTATTGTAACAGACAGAACCTTTGTATTGCCATTCTTTGAATCGGTAAAACTCGATGACAACTTTGTCGATATGGATATAATCGTCGAACAGGCAAGCGATACCGGAAAATTTATCATCAAAGGTGAATCCAACATCATAGACAAGATCAAATGGTCTGTAAATGATAATAAACTGAAATTTTCAATAGATGACAATATATATCTGAATAACAGTGAACCTATTCTGATAAAAGTGAGTGCTCAAAACATGAAAGGAGTTGAAATAGAATCTATTGGAGATGTAAGGATGCCAAATAGAATGGAACTCAATGACTTCTATGTAGATATTGAAGGCGCCGGACATTTCTCTGCAGATAGCCTGTTCTGTAACAATTTCAAAGGAAAAGTCGAAGGTATTGGAAATATCATATTGAAAGGAAAAACATCCAAAGCTGACTTCAGATTGAAAGGTGCCGGAAATATTAACGCCCTGGATTTTGAATCAGAAGATGTTAAAGCCTATGTTCAAGGTATCGGAAACATCAAATGTGATCCAATCAAAAGTATTGAAGGTAAAGTTGAAGGCGTCGGAAACATCAACTATAAAAACACCCCTCCTACTAAAAATGTTAAAATAGAAGGATTGGGTAATATCAGCAAAAATTAAAACACTACTGAGCGGCAACTAAATCCTGATAATCAGGATGCCGCTCGATATACTTCTCTACGAACGGACATGAAGGATTGATTTTCCAACTGTTATCACGGGCATAATCCAGTCCGTATTTAACAAGGGCGGAGGCAACTCCCCTTCCTTCCAATTCCTTAGGAACTCCGGTATGATAAAAGTCATATACGGAGTTTCTTTTTACACGATAAGCCAACTCCGCCACAAAACCATCAATCGTTGTTTCAAACCGGTTATCCTCCGGATCATGTAAAATTTCGTAACTCATAATCATTCTGTTTGTTGTTTACCTATAACATAACAACAAGATTACTTTTATGTTGTATACAAATGAAAAATACGATCCATCAACCGCCATTTCTCTGTTGACGAAGCAGCAGACGAAACCATCTGAAATGCAGCCACAAAGAGCTCCCATTCTTCCTGACGAGGCATCTTTGCCAAACGGGCAAAAGCTTCATCCCAATCGAAATCCTCAGGAGTTTCAACAATCATAAAAAGCCGGTTATCAATATTATATATCTCCATTTCCAAAATACCTACAGACTTGACTCCCTCTCCTATTTCTTTCCAAAAGTGAGGTTCTGAATGAGCCTCAATATATTTTTGCATCAATACCGGATCATCTTTCAGATCCAAAGTCTGACAGTAACGTTTAGTCGGAACTGCAAACTGTTTTTGTCTATAACCGACATTCTTTGTTTCCATAATAATCTGTATAAAAAATGCCGGAACAAAAATATCCCGGCATTTATATAATAAAATTTTAATTACTTCGCGACTCTCTCAAGCCATTTAACCATGCTGAGCATTACAAACATGGAAAGACCTGTCGCACCTACAAACACTAACCAGCAAACCCAGATAGGAACACTGGTATAAAGTATACCTCCTATAAACAGAATTGAATTACCAACTGCCGTAGCTGCAAGCCAGCATCCCTGCATAAGTCCTTGTAAATGAGGAGGAGCCACTTTCGACACGAATGATAAACCGAGAGGAGATATAAATAATTCGGCAACTGTAAGTATAAAATATAGTCCAACCATAACCCATGGAGTAACCTTCATCGCTTCTAACTCAGGAGCGCTCATTGTTGCCAATGACTCTTTCGCTGGCAATGCAAAAGAAAATACCATAAGAAATACATAAGCAAGAGCAGCAATACCCATACCTATTGCAATTTTCATTGGTGTCGAGGGTTCCTTTCCATTTTTCCTTAACGTTCCAAACAACCACATAATTAACGGAGTGAGGAATACGACAAAAAACGGATTCACACTCTGGAAGATTTCAGCACCTTTTATGCTTGTAAAACCCAGGTCAATATTTATTACATCCAAATTAACATAGTCCCTTGCAAAATACGTAAGTGAATAACCATTCTGATGGAATGAAAGCCAGAAGAATATAACGACTCCAAAAACCGCAAATAATGCATAAATACGTTGTCTTATCTCCTGAGCATTCATTGTGATCTCTTCTCTTGATACTGTTGAACCTCCACCTTGAACTGCTACTTTATTCGCCGGATCCGGGAACGTTTTTCTATTGATTGTATAGACAACCAAAGAAATCAACATTGCTACAATGGCAGCGCCAAAAGCATATTGAAAACCTACATTAAACACATTCAAATAACTATTTGAAAATGTAAGCAGATCAGTAACCGGAGTCCCGTCAATTATCGCACTATTTGCATATTCAGTCAGACGGGATAATGATCCAGCAGGCATTGAATCACCTTGAGCAATATATTGATGACACAACTCCGGAAGAGAAGCATTATAATCAAAATTATGAACTTTCAGCCACCAGTTACGAACGCCTATAGCAATAAACGGAGCAAACATGGCACCAATATTGATAAACATATAAAAAATCTGAAATCCGGCATCCCTCTTATCCGCATATTTGGGATTATCATACATCTGTCCGACCAGTGCCTGAAGATTACCTTTAAACAATCCGTTACCAAAAGAAATTACTAAAAGACCTACGCATGTCAGAATCAGGTACAAGCTTAGATTAGGAACCGGAGTCGGAGTCGGAATCGCAATGATCAAATATCCAACAGCCATCAGAATAATACCTATAAGGATTGTTCCCTTATAATTTTTCGTTTTATCGGCAATAAGCCCGCCAACCAAAGCCAGCAGGTATATTGAGGCATAAAACGCAGAATAGATGTAACCTGTCGTTGTTTCCGACAGACCGAATTTTGATGAGATAAACAATGTTAAAATCGCCATCATAATGTAAAACCCAAAGCGTTCCCCCATGTTTGAGAGGGCCGCTCCAATTAGACCTTTCGGATGATTTTTAAACATAAATAATTTGTATTAGTTAATATTGTTATTTTTCGTTTTCGCAAAGATAATATTTTTTTGAAGAAAACAAGGAAAATAACTACCTTCGCATCTCAATAAATTAATAATTATATGAACAAAATAACTTCTCTCTTCAATATTAAGTATCCCATCATTCAGGGAGGAATGGTTTGGTGTAGCGGCTGGCGACTGGCCTCGGCCGTTAGTAATGCAGGTGGATTAGGTCTTCTTGGAGCAGGTTCCATGCATCCGGAAACCTTTCGTGAACATATTCAAAAATGTAAAAAAGCCTGTGGAGATAAGCCTTTTGGAGTGAATGTACCCCTTCTGTATCCTGAAATAGATACCATCATGCAAATGTTGGCCGAAGAGCAGGTCAAAATTGTATTTACATCAGCAGGAAACCCTAAGACCTGGACTTCCTGGCTCAAAGAACGCGGAATGACCGTCGTACACGTTGTTTCCAGTTCTAAATTCGCAGTTAAATGCGAAGAAGCCGGAGTCGATGCCATCGTCGCAGAAGGTTTCGAAGCCGGAGGACATAACGGACGGGAAGAAACAACCAGCATGGTTCTGATTCCTCAAGTAAGAAAAAGCACCTCTCTCCCATTTATTGCCGCCGGAGGAATCGCAACCGGAGAAGGAATCGCCGCTGCAATGGCACTGGGTGCCGACGGCATTCAAATCGGCAGCCGTTTTGCTCTTACAATCGAAAGTTCGGCTTCTGATGCCTTCAAGACTCGTTGTATCGAAGCAAAAGAAGGTGATACTATGCTCTCTTTGAAAAAGTTAGTCCCTACCCGGCTGATTAAAAACGAATTTTACCAACAAGTCGAAACCGCAGAAAATGCAGGAGCCTCTGATGATGAGCTTCGTGCAATACTTGGACACGGACGGGCAAAAAAAGGAATTTTTGAAGGAAACCTCAAAGAAGGAGAACTTGAAATCGGTCAGGTTTGCTCATTAATTGATGATATACCTTCAGTTTCCGAAGTTATGAGATCCCTGGTCGATGACTTTGATAAATGTATACAAAGATTATCCGGTTTTCAGATGAATCATTCGTAATAATTGTGTAAATTTGTACGGTTTTATTCATACATCAAATAATGGCAAAGAGAAAATTAGCAGAAAAACCCGCTAAAGAAAAACATAATACAGGTGAACCCTCAAAAATAAAACAATTTTTCACCAGTGAAGTTACGCATTTCATTGTAGGCTTGATTATCCTGATATTTACCATCTACACAACCCTATCTTTAGTCTCATTCTTTTTTACAGGTGCTGCAGATCAGAGTAAAGTAGAAGGGTTATCTATTTTTCATGCAGGAAGAATCACCGGCATTCAAAACTGGACAGGTACACGTGGAGCTTGTCTGAGTAATGTTTTGATGAATGATTGGTTTGGAATCTCAACCTTTCTTATGTTACTGTTTTTTGCTTTCCTAGGCTTAAAACTGATGAGAGTGAAATACTTTAATCTTCTGAAAAGCTTTATTCTCTGTTCTGTAGGAATGATCTGGATGTCTGTTGCTCTGGCATTCTTCTTAGGCGGATTTTTTAAAGATACAGCTGTATACATTGGAGGAAAGCATGGGTATATCCTCTCTGATATTCTGGTAGAAAACCTGGGATATCCAGGCGCTTTCTTTGCTATCCTTATTGTTTTTATAATAATCATGGTTTTTGTAAGCGCGCAAACGGTTCCGGTTTTAAGGAAAATGTTTACAACAAACTATGCCGAAAAAATTCCTTCTGTGAAATTTCCTAAGAAAGAAGAGAATCTTAATGGTCTTAAAGACCTTAAGGAAAATGAGGAAAATGAGGAAGATAGAGAGGTAAAAACCCCACTCTTCGACCAAAAGCCCAATATCCTCGTTGAAGATGAAACCTCCAATGATCGCTCCTTTGTTAGAATAGAAGACATTAAACCCAATACAAGCGAAGCCAACAATCCTGCTGATTTTGAGATCGTTGTTCCTATGGATGAAGAATACACTCCTGTTATTCCCCAAAAGGAACCGGAAAACAATCCGGCTAATGATACTAGCGAGAAGGATGATGAAACAAATGATCTATTGACAGAACTCGGCCCATATGACCCCAAGCTGGACTTATCCAATTATCAATTCCCTTCAATTGACCTTCTGAAGAAATATGATCTTGGAGAACAAAGCTATAATGTAGAAGAACAAAACGAAAACAAAAACAGGATCACGCAAACTCTTGAAAATTACGGAATTAAAATAAAGAATATCAAAGCAACTGTTGGGCCAACGATTACTCTTTACGAAATTATTCCGGAAGATGGTGTGCGTATCTCCAAAATCCGGAACCTGGAAGACGATATCGCCATGAGTTTATCAGCCTTGGGCATCCGTATCATTGCTCCAATGCCTGGTAAAGGTACAATTGGTATTGAGGTACCGAATAAAGATCCTCAAATCGTACCGATGTATTCGATTATTGCCTCAAAAAAATTCCAGGAATCAAATTTTGACTTGCCGATCGCACTCGGAAAAACAATTACAAATGAGGTCTTTGCCGTAGACCTATGCAAAATGCCTCACTTGTTGGTTGCAGGTGCTACCGGACAAGGAAAATCAGTCGGTTTAAATGCAATCATCACTTCTTTATTGTATAAAAAACACCCTGCCGAACTGAAATTTGTTCTGGTCGATCCTAAAATGGTAGAGTTTAACATCTATTCTGCAATCGAAAAGCATTACATCGCTAAATTACCGGACGCAGATAAACCTATCATCACCGACTTTACAAAAGTAATTTATACCTTGAATTCGCTGACAAAAGAAATGGATGATCGTTACGATCTTCTGATGAAAGCCAATTCACGTAATATCAAGGAATACAACGAAAAATTTGTAAATCGTCGACTTAACCCACTGAAAGGCCATAAATTCATGCCTTATATCGTGGTTATCATTGATGAGTTCGGTGATCTGATCATGACTGCCGGAAAAGAAATCGAATTGCCGATCGCACGTATCGCTCAAAAAGCCCGCGCGGTAGGTATCCATATGATTATCGCGACTCAACGTCCGACAACCAATATTATTACCGGTACTATCAAAGCGAACTTCCCGGCACGTGTAGCATTCCGGGTAACTTCGATGATCGACTCCCGCACCATCCTGGATGGTCCAGGAGCGAATCAACTCATCGGACGCGGAGACTTGCTTTTCTTCCAGGGAAGCGATACAACCCGTGTACAATGCGCATTTGTCGATACTCCTGAGGTCGAACGGATCTCTAAATTCATTGGAGATCAACAAGGATATCCTACGGCTTTTGAACTTCCGGAATACACCGGTTCCGATAATGAGGATAAAGTTCCCGGAGCTGTGGATCTATCCGATCGCGATCCCTTATTCGATGAAGCAGCCCGTCTGATCGTTATACATCAACAAGGCTCTACATCACTCATTCAACGTAAGTTCTCTATAGGATACAACCGCGCCGGACGATTGATGGACCAATTGGAAGCTGCCGGAGTCGTCGGACCTGCAGAAGGTAGCAAAGCTCGTCAGGTATTCATTCAGGATGAATATCATTTGGAACAGCTATTGAACTCTTTGAAATAATTTATTAACAGCAAAGACACAAAAACACAAAGAAAAATAATGAACTTTGCGCATGCGAGTCTTAGCATCTTGATAACAAAAACAATGAAAAGAATCTCAATTTTATTGACCATACTTTTTTTTAGCCTATCCTCCTTTGCTCAAAAAGATTCCAAGGCTAAAGATATACTTGATAAAGCATCTAAAGCTTATGAACAAGCCGGAGACATGTCTGTTAATTTTACGATGAACATCAATGATCCGAATTCAAAAACGAAAGAAAGTTTTGACGGTCAGCTTTATCTGAAAGGCACTAAACTTCAATTATCGACTCCGGATGCCAACACCTGGTTTGATGGAAAGACTCAGTGGGTTTACATGAAAAGCACCCAGGAAGTGAATATCAGTGAACCCTCAAAAGAGGATGTACAATCGATCAATCCGTCTATCATTTTCAGTATCTACAAAAAAGGATGCAATTATAAATTCAATTCCGAAAAAACAGACATCAAAAACAGAAGTGTTTATGAAATTGAATTACTACCCCAGGGAAAAAGTGAAATGACCCGGATTATTGTACAGATCAATAAAACAGATTACATGCCTGTTTATTTACAGATTTTCTACAAAAATAAAATGGAAAATAAAATCTATATCAATAAATATTTAACAAAACAAAATCATCCGGACAAACTTTTTTCCTTCGACAAAAGCAAATATCCTGACGTAGAAACAATTGACTTAAGATAAATAATAAAAATATGAGTACAGAAAAAACACGCTGTTTAATTATCGGTTCCGGACCTGCCGGATATACCGCTGCTATTTATGCCTCACGTTCAAACCTTTCTCCGGTATTATATGAGGGGATACAACCCGGAGGACAATTGACGACTACAACTGAAATTGAAAATTTTCCGGGATATCCGAATGGCATTACTGGAACTGAAATGATGGAAGAACTGAAACAACAGGCCTTAAGATTCGGCACAGATGTTCGTAGTGGCATTGCAACAGCTTCTGATCTATCAAAATCGCCATACAAAATCATTATTGACGGAAAAACAGAGATTGAAACGGAAACATTGATCATAGCAACCGGTGCTACAGCGAAATATCTCGGTCTTCCCGACGAAACCAAATATGCAGGACAAGGAGTCTCTGCCTGTGCCACTTGCGACGGTTTTTTCTATCGCAAAAAAGTTGTAGCAGTCGTTGGCGGAGGAGATACTGCATGCGAAGAAGCTATTTACCTTGCCGGACTCGCTTCAAAAGTGTATCTGATTGTGCGTAAAGACCATTTACGGGCTTCTCAAATCATGCAAGACAGGGTTTTGAATCATCCTAAAATCGAAATTCTATTCAAACACAACACATTAGGTCTATATGGAGACAATGGTGTGGAAGGCGCTCATTTAGTGAAAAATATGAGTGAAGCCGGAGAAGAAAAAGTAGATATAGCTATCGATGGATTTTTCCTGGCCATCGGACATAAACCGAATTCAGATATCTTCAAAGATTATCTCGAACTTGATGAACAAGGATATATCAAAGTAAAACCGGGAACACCTAAAACAAACATTCCTGGCGTATATGCCGCAGGCGATGTAGCCGATCCTGTCTACCGTCAGGCAATTACCTCCGCAGGATCCGGATGTATGGCAGCTATCGAAGCCGAAAGATATTTGAGTTGTTAAATTTATTGTTAATATTGCACACTCCATGAAAAAAATCAATTTATTATTTGTATCTTTATTAATTGTTGCCTCTGTTTTTGCGCAAGACAATAAAATCAAAAACGTAATTCTGATGATCCCCGACGGAACATCATTAGCAACCGTATCATCAGCTCGTTGGTACCAACGATACAATACTCCTGACAAACAAAAACTGAACATCGACCCATATATCTGCGGAACAGTTCTGACTTACTCATCCAATGCTCCTATCGGAGATTCCGCTCCGACCACCTCTTGTTATATGACAGGAGTTCCTAGCCGTGCGGGATGGGTATCCACCTACCCTATTGCAGATCAGGGAAATGACATTGTTCCTATGGATCCGACAATGGCTTATCAACCATTAATGACCGTTCTGGAAGCAGCCAAAATAACACAGGGTAAAGCTACAGGATTAGTCTGTGTATGTGAATTCCCTCACGCTACCCCGGCTGATTGCGCATCACATAGCTACAATCGTGGAAAATACGATTGGATCGCCCCTCAAATGGTTCACAACAACCTGGATGTTATGATCGGAGGAGGCGTATCCATAATTAACGAAGAGGGTGTCAAGTACTTAAAAAATGAAGGCTACGGTGTATTTCTCAATGATATCAATGGTTTCAGGAATCATAAAGGAGATAAAATGTGGAGTCTTTTCGCAGACAAAGATATGTCCTACGATTTGGATAGAAACCCCTCTGAAGAACCATCGCTGGCTGAGATGACTACAAAAGCCATTGAGAAATTGTCCAAAAATAAAAACGGATTCTTCCTGATGGTGGAAGGCAGTAAAATTGACTGGGCAGCTCACGCTAACGACCCTATCGCTATGATTACAGACATGCTGGCATTTGATGAAGCATGTGGTGTAGCTCTTGATTTTGCCAAGAAAGACGGCCAAACCGTAATTGTAGTCCTCCCTGATCATGGCAACAGCGGAATCAGTATAGGTTCAAGCAAATGTGGTAACTATGGGACTCTTACCAAGGATGACCTCTTCAAGAACATCTCGCAATATAAATGTACAGGAGAAGGTCTGATTAAAAAACTCAGACAAACGGACGGTTCTAACGTAAAACAGGTCTTCCTTGATAACACAGGAGTCACTCTCTCTGAAGACGAATTAAGCCTAATCCTGAAATGTGAAGACTATTCCAAAAGTTCTCTTTCTGATGAAGAACGGATGAAAGGAAGTAAACTCAACAAAATTGTGGCAAAAATCCTGGACAGCCGTACATGCTTCGGCTTTACCACCGGCGGACACACAGGAGAAGAGGTCTTCCTGGCAGTTTATGACCCTACAAACAAACGTCCTACTGGTCATATAACAAACATCGACATCAATAATTACCTATATAGTTCATTAGGCTTAAAGCAATCATTACCAAGTCTCACAAGTGAGTATTTCGCCAAGCATACGGATGTTTTCAAAGGATACGAATTCTCTATCAACCAAACAGACAAAGAAAATCCTGTCCTGGAAATCAAAAACAAACGAAATAAACTTCAGATCCGTCCGAATACAAACATTGTACTCCTGAATGGAAAAGAAGTAAAACTAAACTCTGTTGTTATATATGTAGATAGGAATGAGACTTTCTATTTGCCACAATCTTTGAAGAATTTATTGTAATTAAAGGTACAGTTACTCATGTATGCCGCCATTCCGGACAAAAATGGATGAAAGACCATGGTAAAGATTACTATGCCATCTATTATATCGAAGGAGTCAAGAAACTGAAATAAGAAACAGCATAAAATCAAAAAAACCGATAAAATCACCGTCCTGTGTGATTTTATCGGTTTTTTTTGTCTTACAGAATATCACTCCTTTTGCTTGAAATCATATTAATAACTCATCCCAAACTGCCACAACGGAACAACATTCAGATACCCGTTTTCGATATCATCTTTTACGACATATCCGTTTTCAACCTCTTTAATCTGTTTCTGTCCCTTGTTCTTTCCTCCGACCTCAAATGTTTTATCATTAACTAAGAAATCTGCAACAGAGGACGCAAATACATCATACTTAACCCGCATTTGGTTTAAGAAGAATGTCTCACGAATATTTCCGATATTGGATGTATCATCAGCAAGATTATAAATAAGATTGGTGTTGTCCAAATATATTTTGTCAACCTTGCCTAGTCCACGAATACCGCCTGTATTATTTCGTAATTGGGCAATCATACCGGCTTCTTCAATATACAGGCAATAGTCAGAGATGTTATTGCGACTGGCAGATAGCATATCGGCTATTTTACTCATATTGGGCTTGAATGGTGCGCTTTTAGATATGATCGCGAGTAACTGCTTTAGCTTTCTTCCTGTCGCCACATTCATATCGGCATACATCGGGATATCATTTTCTAATGTTTGATTTATGATCTGCCCCAAACGCAATTCAAAATCTTCCTCCAACGCGAACGGATAATATCCTTTTTTCAAATACTCAGAGAAAAGCGGCAATGGGTGCTTCAAATCAGGCAATTCTACTTTATGCTGTAATATGTCTTCTAGTAAATAGGTTTTTGCTGCTATATTGTGAAACAACTGCAAATACTCTCTGAAAGACAAGCCCTGCATATTATATATTACGGCTCTACGGCTTAGATCGGAAGCCCCTTTTTTGATATCAAGCACCGAAGAACCCGTGAAAACCACATTCAGATCTTTATGATAATCATAGATTAGCTTTAGTTCCTTTGCCCAGTCCTTATATTTATGGATTTCGTCTATAAACAGATACTTCCCACCTCGTTTCACAAACGTATCTGCTAAATCGGCAAACCGATTATCCACAAAGTAGAAATCTTCCGCTGTCACATAGAGCGTTTCAGCAGGATTTAGATTTTGCTTGATATACTGGAGAACCAACGTCGTTTTCCCGACACCTCTAGGGCCGATAAGTCCGATCATCCTGCTTTTCCAATTTATCTCGTCATAGATATATCGGAAAAACGTTGTATCGGTCTCTTTTATCAGCTTATTAGAATATTCGAATAACTTATCCATAACGGTACATTTTCTGCAAAGATAATAAATTTTGCACTATCAGAGTGCATTTTCATTCTTTTTTCGCACTATAGGGGTGCTAAATAGTTTGATTACTTAAATCATTATCATTATGCTGGGCGAACCAAAAAGCCCCAAAATTCTGTTTGGAATTTTGGGGCTTTTTACAATTATCTGTCGAATTTATTTCTGTTCTTTCAATTGCTTTCTTTGTCTATGAGCTTGAATCTCATAAGCAACAGGAGCTGCTACAAACAATGAAGATAATGTACCCATTACAACCCCAATGATCATAGCGAAAGAGAAACTACGGATAGCATCTCCTGCAAACAAGAAGATAATAATCAATACTACGAATGTACTGAAACAAGTATTGAATGTACGGTCTAACGTAGAATTCAATGCCTGATTAAACATTTCATATTTATCTTGTTTTGGATACAATTTAGAATATTCACGTACACGGTCGAAGATAACCACCTTGTCATTTACAGAATAACCAAGAGCCGTCAGAATCGCAGCAATAAATGTCTGGTCGACCTCTAACGAGAATGGCAATATTCCCCAGAAGATAGCATACATACCCAAAATGAATATAGCATCCTGAATCAATGAGACGATAGTACCAACACTATAAGATAAATCACGGAAACGTATCAGAATATATAATCCGATACCTAGTACCGCAAGAATTACTGCCCAGAAAGCACCTTGTTTAATATCATCCGCAACACTTGGCCCTACTTTCTGAGAACTCTTAATGTTGTTTTCTGTAAATTGCTCATAAGTCACACCATCTTTTAACATTGGTTTTAGACCTTCATAAAGCTTCTGAGTTATTTCATCATCTACTCCTTCTGAATTATCTGCAATTTTATAGTTAGTTGAAATACGTACATTATCTCCAATAGTAATTACTGTAGGAACATGTTCTGGGAACAATGGATCCAATATATCCTGAATTTCAGCAGTATTTACCGGTTGATCAAAATGAACAATGTAATTACGTCCTCCTGTAAAGTCAATACCTTGATTCAATCCGCGGAATCCTAAGAACGCAAGACAGATAAGAGTTATTACAATAGTAACCGTATATATCATCTTCAAATTCTTGAAGAAATTGATTGTAGGATTAACCAGGAAGTTCTTTGTTAGATTAGTAGTAAATGTCAGATCCAACAACTTTCCTTTATTCATGAACATTTCGAAAGTCAAACGAGTCAAGAATACTGCAGTAAAGAAAGAGGTGAAAATACCAATAATCAAAGTAGTAGCAAAACCTCTGATCGGACCTGATCCGAAGTAGAACAGGATAAAACCTGTCAGGATAGACGTTAAGTTAGAGTCAATAATCGCAGAAAATGCTTTCTTATAACCTTCTTCAACAGCTTTCTTAATTGTTTTACCACCACGTAATTCCTCTTTGATACGCTCAAAGATCAATACGTTGGCATCCACCGCTACAGCCAGAGCCAACACCAAACCGGCAATACCCGACAGCGTCAATACAGCCTGGAATGAAGCAAGAATACCTAACGTGAAGAATAAGTTGAGTAATAATGCACAGTTAGCAATCATACCAGGTTTGAAACCGTATACAACGATCAGATAAAGCATCAAAGCTAGCAACGCTACAAGGAATGAAATAAAACCTTTGCTAATAGCTTCTTGTCCTAGAGATGGACCTACAACATCTTCCTGAACAATTCTTGCAGGAGCAGACATCTTACCTGATTTCAAAACGTTAGCTAAGTCCTTCGCTTCTTCCGGCGTAAAATTACCTGAAATAGAAGAACGTCCTCCTGTGATTTCAGAATTTACTGTAGGAGCTGAATATACCTGATTATCAAGAACAATCGCAATACTTCTACCTATATTTTCTTTTGTCAGACGTGCCCATTGTTTAGCTCCTTCAGCATTCATCGACATACTGACTTCAGAAGTACCATGCTGTCCGAAATCATCACGTGCATCTACAACGACATCACCTTCCAATGGAGCTTTTCCATCACGGGATGTTACTTTCAGAGCAACTAATTCGAAATATTGTTCTTTAGTATCTTTTGCTTTGACCATCCAGCAGAACTTAACCCGTGGAAATAAGTCTTTTACCTGTTTTAATGCGAGATACTGATCGACTTTATCCATGTCCCTTTTCTCAACAACACCGACAACAGGGCCTTGCACCGGCTGTTGCGGATTCATATTAAGCATTGCAAAAAGAGGATATTCTTTTTTATAAGCATCTTGCGATTGAGTTAAAGAAGTGTCGGTTTCGGCTTTTTCATCTTTATCCAGATTTGCCAAAAGAGCTTCTTCTGCAGAAAGGGCTTTTCCCACTGTATCAGCAGCGGCAACTGCATTTCCTACTGAGTCTGTAGCAACTGCGGCCAAAGAATCCGCCGGAGCTGGAACCTCAGGAGCTTTATTTTCTGCGCCTGAATTATTCATATCCCGGATAATATTATTTGCAGTTAATAAAGCCTGGTGTAATTCAGACTCCTGATAAGTTTCCCAGAACTCAAGGTTTGCACTTCCCTGCAACAAAGTCCTTACACGAGCAGGCTCTTTAATACCCGGAAGCTCGATGGAAATACGTCCGTCAGTTTCAAGCTTTTGGATATTTGGAGCAACAACACCAAAACGGTCGATACGTGTACGAAGTACATTGAATGAGTTATCGATAGCACTCTTCAATTCTGCGCGTAAAACAGTGATAACCTGGTCGTCAGTACTTTGTGAGTTAATTTTATCTTTCATATCAAAAGTTCCGAAAACAGCCGATAAACGAGCTCCCGGATCCAACTTATGATACTCTTCTGCGAAAAGTGAAATAAAATCTTTTTGACTGGTTGCCTGACGAACTTTAGCATTCTCTAAAGCCTGGTTAAATTTAGGATCGGTGCTATTACCAGATAACGATTTCAGCACGTCTGAGACGCTGATCTCCATGATAACATTCATACCTCCCTTCAGGTCGAGACCCAAATTTAACTCCATTGAACGGCATTTCTTCAGGGTATAACCCAGCCAAACCTTTTCTGTAGATAATGAGTCAAGATAATGACTCTCCAACTTAGGGTCACCTCCTGCATAAACTTCGGCTCTTTTGTAATAACGATTTGTCACCATTGTAAATGACAAATAAAACAAACAAACCAATGTTAGCAATACAGCGAAAACCTTTACAAATCCTTTGTTCTGCATTTGATTTTTATTTTATTTTTTGACATTAATTAGCTAAGTCTTTTTTTCAGCCTGCAAATATAGTTTTTTT
>JAVBTA010000020.1:0-12906 GCA_031556375.1 Bacteroidales bacterium
GCTACAGCCTAAAATATGCCAAAAAAGGGAGATAAAAGGAATTTGTCATCTTCAAAACAGAAATAGTCGAAAAAAAGCATAGCTTATCAAGCGATTGCTCGTTTTTCGACTATTTTATAGGACATTTAGCGAATTGGCCTAACGTGACCGGAGATGGTGCTATTGCTATTATAGTCAATAAAATAGCACAAAAACGTTAGATCTCTTTATAATCCGGAATTTCATTCAAAAACACACAAGTTCCAGTATTGAAATCGACATTACAGCAGTAGTGCTGTAAACCGTTACTTATTATCAGCCATGGAACCTGCAATTTCATATTATAGCGACTGATTTGATCGAATGTATCCTGACAAATTGCAATTTTAGGCGATTTATATTCAATTATCATCTGAGGTTTCAAAAACTTATCATACAATACCGTATCACAACGTTTTTTGACATTACCGAGCTCAATCTGTATTTCATTTGCCAGTAAAGCTTCCGGAAAATTCTTATAATCAATCAAATAATTAATAAAATGTTGGCGGACATACTCCTCCGGGGTAAGACGGGTATATCGTTTTTTTAAACGGTCAAAAACATATTGTTTGCCGTTTTGTTCTTTTATTCGTAGTCCAAATGACGGAAGATTTAATCCGGACATAAATGTTCTTATCCTTTTTTTATGTAACTTTGTAAAACATTTTTCCGTCCCAAAATTACTCAAATATGAAGACAAAACAAGAAATCGTCGATAATTGGTTACCAAGATATACCAAACGACCACTGGAAGAATTCACTGAATATATTCTGCTGACAAATTTCAACAAGTACGTCAAGATATTTGCCGAATATTATAATGTACCTGTTGTGGGCCAGGATGCCAATATGCCGAATGCCAGCGCTGACGGTATTACAATCATAAATTTTGGCATGGGAAGCGCCAACGCGGCGACTGTTATGGACTTATTGAGTGCGGTAAAACCCAAAGCCGTACTTTTCCTTGGAAAATGTGGCGGAGTCAAAAAACACAATTCTTTAGGAGATTATATTCTTCCTATTGCTGCAATCCGTGGAGAGGGAACCTCAAATGATTATTTTCCTCAGGAAGTACCATCATTGCCTGCTTTCAACCTTCTTCGTTCGCTCTCAACGACCATTCGTGATAAAGGCCGGGATTATTGGACCGGGACTATATACACTACAAACCGCAGGGTTTGGGAATTTGATGAAGATTTCAAAGAATACTTGCGTAAAATCCGGGTGATGGGTGTAGACATGGAAACTGCAACACTTTTTACCGTTGGTTTTGCTAATCATATCCCGACAGGAGCATTGTTGCTCGTAAGCGATCAACCGATGATCTCCGAAGGTATTAAGACGGATAAAAGCGATCAGATCGTTACCACTAATTTTGTCGAAGAACATGTGATGATCGGGATAAAATCGCTGAGAAATATTATCGATAACAAACAAACTGTTAAACACCTTCGTTTCGAGTGGTAAACTATGGCTAAAGATCTCTCATTTGATGAAATAAAACGAAATATACTGCAAAAAAATTTTGCACCGGTCTACCTGTTTCAGGGAGAGGAGGATTATTTTATCGACCAGTTGACCGATGCTTTGATGGAGAATGTACTGAATGAGTCTGAAAAAGATTTCAATCAGACACTTCTTTACGGCTCGGATACAGACGTTGCTACAATCCTGAACGCTGCCCGTCGTTTCCCGATGATGGCAGAAAGACAACTTGTCGTTGTCCGGGAGGCTCAAAGCCTTAAGAATATTGACGAATTAGTATATTATGTATCCAATCCTCTGAAATCCACTGTATTAGTTCTCAATTATAAACATGGGAAGCTGGACGGAAGGAAAAAACTGGCTTCGGAAATAGGCAAAACCGGAATCGTTTTCGAATCTAAACAGTTATACGACAATCAAGTACCTGCATTCATCAACTCTTACCTTCAGATGAAGCAGGTCACGATAGATAATAAATCCGCACAACTATTAGCCGATTATCTTGGAGTAAACCTCAGCAAACTAACCGGTGAACTTGAAAAGCTTTGTATTTCATTGCCGGAAAATCAGCGTCGGATCACTCCTGAATTGATAGAACGCAACATCGGAATCAGTAAAGATTATAATAATTTCGAATTACAGGACGCTCTTGCTACACGTAATGTTCTGAAAGTAAACAGAATCGTAAATTATTTCGAGGCCAATCCCAAAAGCAATCCATTTATTGTCACCATGACGGTCTTATTCAGTTTTTTCTCTAATCTGATGATCTGCCACTATGAGCCGGATAAGAGTGAAAACGGGATAAAAAATGCCCTTGGACTCCGCTTCGGATTTCAGGTAACAGCTTATCTGCAGGCCATGAAAAATTACAATGCATTCAAAACCATGAACATAATATCTTTATTGAGGACTTACGATGCAAAAAGCAAGGGTTTTGGCAGTCCTTCTATTCCTTCAGGAGAATTGTTGAAAGAATTGGTCTTTAAAATAATGCATTGAGGGTCTTTATAATCATCAATTAAAAAAATAACTTTATGCACGAAAAACATTATGTTTGCAAAACATAATAACTTGTAACATGAAATTCGTTGATAGAATAGAAGAAACCAAAAGGCTCAAACAATTTACTTTGTTTGCAGAAAATAATAAATCTTGTCTGTCACTCTTATCTGGATTCGTTGGTCTGGCTGAAAAATATTTTACTTCTACTAACTCCTGGTGAGGTCGAAGCAAACTGTCAAAGAAAGACACAAAGTCAAGCCAATAATACTTTTTCCATTTTTTGTCTTTCAATCCAAAATAAAAATTGAATCCATCGACATAAATAATAACTCTTTGTCTATTTTCCATAAGTTAAGGGTATAAAAAAACCCTCTACTATTGAGGGGTCAACCTTAGTATTTCTCAACTAAGGGGGGTAAATCATAATGCAAAGGTAAGCATCTTTAATCATAAATGCAATATAATTAAATGAAAAAATGAAACACACTTTAATTCTGTAGATTTGACAGTCTAAGATATATAATAAAAAGTTAAATGCATATGGTTTTTACATACAATTATCAAAAAAAATTGTAACTTTGCCCTCTTAATCCAGAGTGAAAAAAGTCTAAAATTCATAATTGCCGTGTCAGAAACAAAGTACATTTTTGTAACAGGAGGTGTGGTCTCCTCTTTGGGAAAAGGAATCGTTGCCGCATCTTTGGGAAAACTACTACAAGCCAGAGGTTATAAGGTAACCATCCAAAAATTTGACCCATATATCAACATTGATCCGGGAACTCTTAATCCTTACGAACATGGAGAATGCTATGTCACCATAGACGGACATGAAGCCGACCTGGATCTGGGACATTATGAGCGTTTCCTCAATGTACCTACAACAAAAGCGAACAATATTACCACCGGACGTATTTACCAAAGTGTAATAAATAAAGAACGCCGCGGAGATTATCTTGGAAAAACAGTTCAGGTGGTACCACATATCACTGATGAGATCAAACGTAACATCATGTTGCTCGGTACGAAATCCAAATTTGATTTTGTAATCACGGAAATTGGTGGGACTGTTGGCGATATCGAATCCCTTCCTTATATAGAAAGCGTACGCCAATTGCGCTGGGAACTCGGCAAGAATTGCCTTTGCGTACACTTAACGTATGTTCCTTATGTCGCAGCAGCTAAGGAAGTAAAAACGAAACCGACTCAACATTCGGTAAAAGCTTTACAGGAAATGGGAGTTCAACCCGAAATCCTGGTTTTACGTACCGAAGAAGAGCTGGAAAGAAGCATTTGCAAAAAAGTTGCACTGTTCTGTAATGTTGAAGAAGATGCTGTTATTCAATCGTATGACGTAAAATCCATCTTTGAAGTTCCGATTGTACTTGAAAAACAAAAGATGGATGAGATTATCCTTCGCAAAATGGGCATGCAGGTCGGATCTGCTCCGGAGATGACAGAATGGAAGGAGTTTCTGAACAGAATGAATACCGCAGAGAAAACTGTAAAAATAGGTCTGGTCGGAAAATATGTCGAACTACCCGATGCATATAAATCAATCAATGAATCTTTATTACAGGCAGCAACCTACCACTATCGCAAATTAGACCTGAATTTCATCCATTCAGAAAAATTGAATGATGAAAATGTAGCAGAACAGCTATCGCAAATGGATGGTATCCTGATTGCGCCGGGATTTGGTCAAAGAGGTATCGACGGAAAATTTGCAGCAATTAAGTATGCCCGTGAAAATAACAAGCCTACTTTCGGAATCTGTCTGGGTATGCAGTGCATGGTTATTGAATATGCACGAAACGTACTGGGATTAACTGAAGCAAATTCTACGGAAATGGATGATAAAGCTCCGTATAAAGTCATCGACTTAATGGAGGAACAAAAAAATCTGACCAATATGGGTGGTTCCATGCGTCTGGGGGCTTATGATTGTAAGATACAAAAAGGATCTCTGGCTTTCAAGGCTTATGAGAAAGAGCTGGTTGAAGAACGTCATCGCCATCGCTACGAATTTAACAATGAATATAAATCCCAATTTGAAGCCAGTGGTATGAAATGTACCGGAGTAAATCCGGCAACAGGCCTGGTGGAAGTCGTTGAAATCCCGAAATTGAAGTGGTTCCTGGGAGTTCAGTTCCATCCGGAATACAGTAGCACTGTAGTAAGTCCTAACCCATTATTTATGAGCTTTATAGAAGCTGCAATAGATACAAAAAACAAATAAAAACGCACAACATAAAAAACATGGATAGAAATACGATCATTGGTTTTATTTTAATGATATTAATTCTTGTGGGATTTTCCTGGTTTAATCGCCCATCACAAGAACAAATTGAAGCCCAGCAGAGATATCAGGACTCCATTGCCGCCGTACAAGCTAAAGAACGAGCCGAGTTTGAAGCCAATGCCGCCGCAGCCCAAAAACAAACCACACTTGAATTAGATTCAATAGATTCTACAAATCCGGACTCTCTTCGTTCGGTACAATTACAAAATGAATTCGGTGTTTTTTCTGTAGCAGCAGAGGGCAAAGACGAAACCGTAACCCTTGAAAATGAATTGCTGGAAATCAAGCTCTCTACCAAAGGAGGCCAGGTTCACTCCGTAAGATTGAAAAACTATGAGACTTACGAATCCAAACCGCTAATACTTTTTGACGGAGTAAATGAATCCAGACTAGGTTTAACCCTGGTCACTACCGATAATCGAGTGATCAATACCGAAAATCTGTATTTTGAACCGGAAAAATCTTCCGATCAGGTCCGAATGAAATTAAAATCAATAGATGGCAGTTCTCTGGACTTTGTTTATTCCCTGGCGCCTAATGATTACATTTTACGGTTTGATATCATTTCCAACGGCCTGGATAAACACCTGGCACAAGGTACTAATGCGTTGGATCTTCGCTGGATGCAATATGTAAGAAGACAGGAAAACGGACGCAGTTTTGAAGAACGCTATGCCAAATTAACCTGTAAATATCTGGCAGATAATGATACGGAAGAACTCAAAGAATCAAAAGACGATTCTAAAAAGATCACCAATAAACTGAAATGGATCGCATATAAAGACCAGTTTTTCTCGTCGGTCTTGATTTCTGATAACGGATTTGAGGCTAACGAACTGGATTCTAAGCTGTTAAAAGATGAGACGTACCTCAAGTTATACAATACAAATACACGTATTGCATTCGATCCGAAAGGGGCGGAAAAAACAGGATTGTATTACTTCTTCGGGCCAAATGATTATTCGATGCTGAAAGATTATGACAAAACCCATTTTGAAGGACAAAATATACAGTTGGAACGCCTGGTACCTCTGGGATGGAGCCTTTTCAGATACGTTAATAAATGGATTGTAATTCCATTATTCGATTTTTGGGATGGAATCTGCGCTAATGTCGGTCTTGCAATTCTTTTGCTGACAATCACCATCAAACTATTGTTATCTCCATTTACTTATAAATCATACAAATCGTCTGCAAAGATGAGGGTTATGCGTCCTCAGGTAGAAGAAATCAACCAAAAATACCCGGGACAAGAAAATGCGATGACAAGGCAACAGAAAACGATGGAATTATATCGACAGGCGGGAGTTAACCCAATGAGCGGATGTCTTCCTATGTTACTTCAAATGCCATTCTGGCTTGCCCTTTTCTATTTCTTCCCTACATCTATTGAATTAAGAGGAGAAAGTTTCTTATGGGCAAAGGATCTATCGACTTATGATGCGATTATTTCCTGGGATACTTACATCCCTTTGGTTACGCCGTATTTTGGTAATCACTTGAGTTTATTCTGTTTATTAATGGCCATATCTACTATTATTTATACTAAAATTAATATGGATCAAACCAATACAGGTCAACAACAGATGCCGGGAATGAAATTGATGATGTATGCAATGCCTGTATTCATGTTTGTCTGGTTCAACCAGTATCCTGCCGGTTTGAGTTACTATTACCTTTGTAATAACTTGATAACAATGGCTCAAACATACGGTTTCCGTTATTTCGTTAATGAAGAAAAGCTATTGGCACAATTGGAAGATAACAAAAAGAAACCTGCTAAAAAGAAATCGGGCTTTATGGCTCGCTTAGAAGAAGCTCAACGCCAGCAGCAAGCTCTGGCAAAACAAAAAGCTCAACAACAACGTAGCAGTTCTAAAAAAAGATAATGTTAAAACATGATACAAAGATGAAAACACTGGAACAAATTGTAGCGGAAAAGCTACTAAAAATTAAAGCTGTTAAACTTCAGCCGGCAAACCCATTCACATGGGCTTCAGGATGGAAGTCCCCGATATATTGCGATAATCGTAAGACTCTTTCCTATCCGGGAGTCCGTAACTTTATCAAGATGGAACTGGCCCGTATTATTGCTGAGAAGTACGATCAGGTAGACGCAATTGCAGGTGTTGCAACAGGAGCGATTGCTCAGGGAGCAATGGTTGCGGATGAGCTTAATCTGCCTTTTGTATACATCCGTGCGACGCCAAAAGATCATGGTCTGGAAAATCTGATCGAAGGGGACTTGAAACCGGGATCTAAAGTAGTTGTAATCGAAGACCTGATCTCTACCGGAGGAAGCAGTATGAAAGCTATTGATGCTGTTCGTAACGCAGGTTGTGATGTTCTGGGTATGGTTGCAATCTTTACTTATGGTCTCGCAAATGCAGAAAAAACTTTCAAAGAGGGAAAAGTTAACCTGACTACTCTTTGTAACTACGATGCTATCCTTGATGAGGCCTTGAGAATCGATTACATTGACGAATCCGAAATTAAAACACTTCAGGAATGGCGTAAAGACCCGTCCAAGTGGAACCCGAAATAATTTATGACAGAATTTGTTAGTCAAGTAAAAACAATTCCATATAATGAAGAAGACATCTATGCTATGTTGTCCGATCTGTCGAATATGGAACGAGTAAAGGATAAAATTCCTGCAGATAAAATACAGGATATTGCTTTTGACAGGGATTCATGTAGCTTCTCTGTTAATCCGGTGGGAAAAGTAAAATTCTCTATTGTCGATCGTGAACCATGTAAAACAATCAAGTTTATGGCCGATGAATCGCCTGTTGAAGTTTCTTTGTGGGTACAATTGGTACAAACAGGAGAAAACGATACAAAGATGAAAATCACGGTCAAAGCAGACTTGAATCCGTTCTTAAAACCAATGCTATCCAAACCCCTGCAAGAAGGTGTGGATAAGATTGCAGATGTATTAGCTGCAGTACAATACAAACAATGAGTAAACTCTGGCAAAAAAATATCGAAGTCGATAAAGCGGTAGAGAGATTTACGGTCGGCAAAGATCGTGAAATGGATCTATACCTGGCGAAGTATGACGTACTTGGATCAATGGCTCATATTACCATGTTGGAAAGTATCGGTTTGCTGACATCCGGTGAACTGGATACTCTTCTAAAAGAACTCCGTATGATATATCAAATTGCCGAATCAGAAGAGTTTATCATTGAGGATGGTGTTGAAGATGTACATTCCCAGGTTGAGTTGATGCTTACCCGCAAATTAGGGGATGTAGGGAAAAAAATTCATAGCGGTCGTTCCCGTAATGATCAGGTACTCTTGGATGTAAAGCTTTTCACCAGAAATGAGATACAACGGATTGTAGAAAAAGTATCTGACTTGATCGACATCCTGATTTTGCAGAGTAACAGATATAAGGAAATCTTACTTCCAGGCTATACCCATCTTCAGGTGGCGATGCCATCGTCTTTTGGGCTGTGGTTCGGAGCCTATGCCGAAAGTCTCACGGATGACCTGCAAATGCTTCTGGCGGCCTATAAAATATGCAACAGGAATCCTTTGGGTTCAGCAGCAGGCTACGGCTCATCGTTTCCGCTAAACCGTCAGATGACAACTGATCTGCTCGGCTTTGATTCTATGAACTATAATGTGGTCTATGCCCAGATGGGACGAGGAAAAATGGAACGTACTGTCGGCTTTGCGTTGGCCGGAATTGCAGCCACTCTTTCGAAACTGGCATTCGACGCCTGTATGTTCAATAGCCAGAACTTCGGATTCATCAAACTTCCGGATGAATTTACCACCGGTTCCAGTATTATGCCGCATAAAAAAAATCCGGACGTATTTGAACTAACCAGGGCTAAATGTAACCTGATACAAAGTATACCTCAACAAATAACACTTATCACAAATAATCTTCCTTCAGGATATTTTCGTGATTTACAAATCATTAAAGAGGTTTTTCTGCCTTCCTTCGGTGAACTTTCCGATTGTTTAGAGATGGTCCGGATGATGATACAGGAGGTGAAAGTAAATGAAAACATCCTTGATGATGATAAATACAATTTACTTTTCAGTGTGGAAAAAGTAAATGAACTGGTCTTACAGGGAGTTCCTTTCCGTGATGCGTACAAACAGGTAGGTCTGGATATCGAAGCAGGAAACTTCATCCCTGATAAAAAAGTTCATCACACACATGAAGGAAGCATTGGTAATTTATGCAATGACCGCATTGAAGTTCTGAAGCAACAAATCGTTTCAGATTTTCAGTTTGAATCCGTTAATGCGGCGATCGATAAACTGTTATCCTAATTCTCCAACCATTTTAGACGGATCTATCCATTTATCGAACTCCTCTACCGTTAAATAGCCCAGTTCTATTGCAACATCTTTGAGAGTTTTCTCTTCTTTATGTGCTTTTTGAGCGATTTCAGCAGCCTTGTAATAACCTATTTTAGGATTCAAAGCTGTGACAAGCATTAAAGAATTCTCAACATGCCTTTTGATATTTTTCTCAACAGGCTCCAATCCGGAAATACATTTATCACTGAAACTGATACATCCCTCTCCGATCAGACGGGCACTATGCAGAAAGTTATAGATTATTACCGGCTTGAATACATTTAATTCGAAATGTCCGGTGGCCCCTCCTATATTGATGGTGACATCATTACCTAATACCTGAGCTGCAATCATCGTCAAAGCTTCACACTGGGTAGGATTGACTTTTCCCGGCATAATAGAAGATCCCGGCTCATTGTCCGGAATATGTAATTCTCCTATTCCGGCGCGGGGACCCGAACTCAACATCCGGATGTCATTTGCTATTTTCATCAAGCTGACGGCCACTGTTTTCAAAGCTCCATGAGCTTCTACAATAGCATCGTGAGCCGCTAACGACTCAAATTTATTCGGAGCCGAAATAAGAGGAAGTCCTGTCAATCTGGCGATTTGTCGGGCGACATTTTCTGCATATCCGGGAGGTGTATTGATTCCGGTACCTACGGCAGTACCTCCCAATGCCAGTTCAGATAAATGAGGAAGAGTATTTTTTATGGCTTTCAATCCATGATCCAATTGGGCAACATAACCGCTAAGTTCTTGTCCTACAGTCAACGGAGTAGCATCCATAAAGTGGGTCCGCCCTATTTTTACAATATGCATATATTTCTTACTCTTTTCGGACAAAATACTCCTTAACTTTTCAATTCCCGGAATAGTTGTTTCCATAAGCATCTTGTATGCAGCAATATTCATCGCTGTAGGAAAAGTGTCATTCGACGATTGAGATTTATTTACATCATCATTCGGAAGAAGGAATTTTTCTTTGTCGGTTAATAATCCGCCATGTAATACATGCCCCCGATATGCAATTACTTCGTTTACATTCATATTACTTTGAGTTCCACTCCCTGTTTGCCAAACAACAAGAGGAAATTCATGATCCAGTTTACCTTGAAGTATTTCATCACAAACCTGGCCAATCAGCTTATTCTTTTCTACAGGAAGGACTCCTGCCTCAAAATTTGTTATTGCAGCTGCTTTTTTCAGGTAAGCAAATGCCCGGATAATTTCTTTAGGCATACGATTAATATCCTGGGCTATCTTGAAATTATCTATACTTCGTTGGGTTTGTGCCCCATAATACGCATTAACCGGGACTTTAACTTCTCCCATAGTATCTTTCTCAACACGATATTTCATAAATATTACAAATTATTTTGTTTTTAGATGTTTATTTCGAAAACGTTTTGATAATATAATTTGTTTATATAAAAGTCTGGATATAAGGTGTTACTTTTGTAAAAAATAAAATTATGGATGAACTATTTCCTTTAGTGGATGAAGCTGGCCTGGTGACCGGCAAAGCACTGAGATCCGAATGTCACAACGGATCCAAATTACTACATCCGGTGATTCATTTACATATCTTCAATCATAAAGGCGAGTTATATTTGCAGAAAAGGGCCGGGAACAAAGATATACAACCAGGGAAATGGGATACTTCTGTAGGCGGTCATATCGATTTTGGAGAATCCATTGAAGATGCATTAATAAGAGAAGCCCGGGAAGAACTTGGAATTGCCGATTTTAAGCCTGTATTTCTACGAAGGTATGTATTTGAGTCCGAGATTGAAAAAGAATTGGTATATAGCTACAAAACGATCTATGAAGATAAAATTCAACCGGATGGTTTCGAGATAACAGAAGGTCGTTTCTGGAATTTAGAAGAAATAAAAGAAAATGTAGGTAAAGGAGTTTTTACCCCAAATTTTGAAGATGAATATCAGGTCTTGGTTGAACTAAATAAAAATGAGACTGTCGGATAACAGTCTCATTTAATTTATATGGAAAGTTAAAATTATTTCCGGACAAATACTTGCGTTTCTCCGTCTTCATCAACAAAAATCATTTCATTTCCATCGACAGTTCCATCAAATTCATCAGAGATCTCTCCATTATCGTATTCAATGAAATGTACAGTCGACTTATTGTAGGAATAAGAGATCGTACTGGTTCCACTAGCGTCAGGAAATTCATCACTGAAAATGGAAATATTTTTCTATTTTAACGAATCTGATATACTGAATGATGCTTTTATTACGTTATAAGTATCATGGATTACAAATTTTGTGGAAACAGCGGCTTGCAACTTCCCCGCATTTCTTTGGGATTGTGGCATAATTTCGGTGATGTGGATGATTTTTCTGTCGCCCGTGATATGATTTGTCATGCATTTGAGCATGGTGTTACTCACTTTGATCTGGCAAATAATTACGGCCCCCCTCCGGGAAGCGCGGAGTCTAATTTCGGAAAGGTTCTTGCTAAAGAGCTTAAAAATTACCGGGATGAGATCATTGTATCCTCTAAAGCCGGACACCTGATGTGGAATGGTCCGTATGGAGACGGAGGATCCCGCAAATATATTATGGCCAGTCTCAACCAGAGTTTGAAGAGAACAGGCCTGGAATATTTCGATATTTTCTATAGTCACAGGTACGACTCCCAAACTCCATTGGAAGAAACAATGCAAACGTTAATTGACATTGTGAAACAAGGAAAGGCCCTGTATATCGGTTTATCCAAATATCCACCGGAGCAAGCTCGTAAAGCCTACCTCATGCTGAAAGAACAACACGTCCCCTGTTTGATTTATCAGGATAAGTACAGCATGTTGTGGAGAAAACCGGAAACAAATTCCTTCCCTCTGATCAAAGAGTTTGGTGTCGGATTTATCGCTTTCTCTCCGTTAGCTCAAGGCTTGTTGACAAATAAGTACCTGAACGGGATTCCGGAAACCTCACGGGCAGCAAAAAGCCATGGTTTCCTACAATTAAATGAAGTAACCCCACAGGTAATTGAGAAAGTAAAAAAACTCCATGAATTGGCTCAAAAACGAAGACAAACCCTGGCAGAAATGGCTCTTGCATGGGTACTGCACCATGAAATAGTCACTTCGGTTATTATCGGAACAAGTTCCGTTTCCCAATTAAAAGATAATCTTGCAACTTTGCAAAATTGTAAGTTTACATCTGAAGAATTATCCATAATAGAACAAATTATTACCTGATGAGAAAATTATTATTAATAGCGATATTTGCCTGTATTGCCTTTTCGTGCGAGGATGAGGTTTATTCTACAATTCCTTGGGCTCCTGTGAATTTTAAGTTACATTTAAATGGCGAAGATTTTAGTTTGAACTCATTTGGTTATAAAATATTTATGAAGGGTAGTGTAAGGCACGCAGGAGACCAGTTTGGTTATGGAGGTATTTTAGTCGTCAATACCCAAAAAAATGGAATCGTTGATTTACGTGCATATGATTTGTCTTGCCCAAATGAAGCCGCCCCTGATGTTATAATTTCTCCAGACAATTCTGGATTGGAGGCAACCTGCCCTAAATGTGGTGCAAAATATAGTATCATATCAGACGGAGGAGGAGCTATTTCCGGCTCAAAACATTGGTTAAAGCAATATAATGTATCAATAGCTCCGGGAATCAGCGGAACCTATATGGTCACAAATTGATTCTGACAGATTAATTATACTTAAATTAATCTGAATTCAATATATAGGGTTTGGTCTCGGTTTGCCGCAGAGCGGCAAACCGA
>JAVBTA010000023.1:0-18434 GCA_031556375.1 Bacteroidales bacterium
TCCCACCAAAGGACGCCGGTGGTGGCATATCCGTTGACCATGTAGTCGTGAGCGTCGCGGATGGCGCGTTGCAGTATGTTTTTTTGTTCGGTCGTCGGCTTGAACTCAACATCTTTACCGATGCCGATGCTATGCATCAGCACCATCATGCTGAGGTCTTGCTGCAATACGGGTTCCTCTTTCACCATCCGTACCAGAGAAGTATAGTAACTGTCGGCGTCGAACGATATAATACCTTCGTAGGTCTTGTCGTATACGTCGATATAGCGTATTTCCTTTTGAGGATTACCGAGCGGATATATTTTCAACTTCTGTAAGTAAGCGATGGCTTTTGTCAGATCTTCCGGGCTGCTGCTCTTGGGAATTACCCTGAGTAGGGCGTACATATTATAGGTCTCGAGTTTCACCGGCACATAGCCTGCCGGAACCGCATCTTTATGGCCGGGAGGCAGCAAGAGGTATTTCGCTCCCTTTCCCTTGTCATAGCCGTTGTTTCCCACATCCATCAAGGCTTTTGTCCATGAGCTGACCATCGCACCAAAAAGGGCGGCTTCCTGTTCGGCAGGAACGTCTACCACCACCGGACCGTCTTTCAGGTTACAGAAAAACATCACGTAGTTGGTCGAGTTGTTGGGCGTTGTGGTCTGGAATTTCCAGTTGGCGAACTGCGAGAAGTAAATCACATCGTTGTACTGCGCCCCGGCATCGCGCAAATAAGCCTGCCGCATGGCGTCGAAATTTACCATCGGCATTCCCCAAATGGCGGCATTTACAGCGCGGGAATAAAACACCTCGTTTTTTACTCTGTCGATACCGCTTTCCGCCGACTTGTTCTCTCCGGTTTGTTCAACTTTGTCCTGCGGTTGGTTGCAGGATGTTAATGTAGCTGTCATTGCGACTGCGAGCAGGACAGTTACGGTTTTAAGATTTAATTTCATCATTTATTATTTTTAAGACACAACAAAATTGCATATTCGTTTTTTATTAATGATTGCAATATGTATAAATCTGATATTACGATTCGTATGTAGTATTACGAAGTGTATAAATTTTCATTACGAGATGTATTAAGTGTTGATTTTGAATGTTTTATGGTTTTGTATTTGTGGACATCCAGGTAAATTCGTAGATTTGCAAGATGGATATTACCGGTTTGTTTTATATGGCTCTCCGGTGGATGCCTTTTTTTGTAGCGTTTGCTTACATTATTCTTTTGGCTATTCACCTGTTCCGGCACACAACTGTTCCTTTAAGTGTAAGGATTATACCGATTTTGGCATTGCTCACTGTCAATGTGAACTGGTTATATGCCAACCAATTGTATTATCTGAATACTCTGAGGGTGCTGTCTGTTCCCTTATTGTTTCTGAGTGCGGCTTTAGTTCCGGTACTATTTTATCATCTGATTTGCCGGTTGACACGTCTTCGACCGGATGAGCGTTTCCCAAAATGGCACTATCTGATACCCGGATTGATATTTATTGGGGTTTCAATCTGGTTGCATGGAAAGGCGCTATCATTATCATCTGATATAGACCGTGTCGATGTACGGATGTTTCTGCCGGATTTATTTTATGATGCTACTTTTTTGCGGATGATATTCACAATGATCTATATTGTGCCGAGTTTAATGCGTGTTCATCGTTACCGAAAGGAAGCTGTTAATTATTCTTCGGATGAATACCGTATATCGCTTCGCTGGTTATTGATTTTGATTCTTATTCTCGGAATACAAATTATTATCACCTTGGGAATGTGTTTGTCCGGTGTCGGAAAACGCTTCGGACAAGAGACTCGACCATTGTTAATTATATTTGTTATCCTGTTGATCTGGCAAATGACCTTGATGACCTCCAATATACTGAACGGTAATTTTGAAATTGTTGTTAATGGTAATCACTATATACCGGCGATTGATGGGGAAAAGGAAAATGAAGTGCTACCAGCTGAACAGCAGAATTCATTCAGGCAAAAGTTAGAAGAATATATCGAAGATAATAAGTTATACCTGAAACCCGACCTGCGGATAACGGAACTAACCACTCCGTTGGCAATGAACAGGGCTTACCTTTCGGCGTTTATCAATGATACTTACGACATGAATTTTTGCCGCTTCATCAACTCGTTCCGTCTGAAAGAATATGAACGTCTCCGGGCAGATGAAAGTAACCGGGAATGCTCCAATACCGAACTGGCGCTTCGGGCGGGATTTTCTAATTATGTAGGTTTGTATCGGGCACAATCCTATCAGAAAGGATTCTCCGGCTGATTTTCCTGAATTCCGCATCAAATTCAAATATTGCATAAAGTAGATCCTAAAAATCAGGATGAATTATTTTGGACAACTTCTAAGCCATGCGTCAATTTATTGTTAATTTTGTTTTATGGAACAAATATTTTGAATTAGCAAAAGGTAAGGCCATGGATAAAATTCTCTATGGAATCTACCCGGATAAAAACCTGTGATAGTAAACGCAAACAAACGACACCATGAACATTGAAGAATTTCGTACATATTGCTTGGCTGTAAAAGGGGCTTCAGAATCGCTTCCTTTTTTAACTCACAATGTATTGGTGTTTAAAGTAATGGGAAAGATGTTTGCCTACATCCCACTCGAACCCAAAGACGGTATATTCAAGGCAGACCTTAAATGCAATCCTGAAAAGTCGGTTGAACTGCGTGAGAAATACAACGGAATAACCCATACCGATTTCAAGACACTGTTGTGGAATTTGGTTACTTTGGAAAGCGATGTGCCCGACAAGTTGATTGAAGAATTAATCCGGCATTCGGTAGATGAAGTGATATGTAAACTGCCGAAAAAGAAGCAGGAAGAATACCGGAACAGTTAATTCCCTCGAATTTAGGGCATCTTTTTAGCTATCCTGTACAGTCTTCCTTCATCCGTTACAGCATAGAGCGCCCCGTCTTTTCCCTCGCCTACATCCCGAAAACGCTGGTTCTCATCCGCGAGCAATCGTTCTTCACCAATGACTTTATTGTTACTCAATACGATACGGGCGATATGCTTACTATTCAATCCGCCTATAAACAGGTTATTCTGCCATTCGGGAATAGTAGTTGAGCTATAGAATGTCATGCCGCTGGGTGACAATACCGGATCCCAGTAATACACGGGCTGTTCGAGTCCTTCCTTCTGGGTAATACCTTCACCTACGGGTTGTCCGCTGTATTCTATACCGTAAGTGATAGTGGGCCACCCGTAATTCCTACCGGGTTTGATCAGATTAATCTCATCACCTCCGCGAGGTCCCATTTCCGACAACCATACTTCCTGGGTAACGGGATGGATGGCCAACCCTTGTGGGTTCCTATGCCCATACGAATAGATTTCGGGCAGCGCGCCTACGGTACCGGCAAACGGATTGTCGGGTACTGGCTTCCCATCAGGTGTAATATGAATCACCTTGCCATATCCGTTGTCAAGAAACTGGGCTTTGGGTCTGGTTGCCATATCGGAGCGTTCACCGGTCGATACGAAAATATTTCCATTCTTATCGAAAACGATACGGCTTCCGAAATGCATGCTGTTATCGTAGTAGGGAATGGCTCTATAGATAATCCGGAAATTTTCGATTCGTTTCTCATCAGCCGAGAGTGTTCCTTTTCCTACGGCAGTGAGTGAACCCTGAGGCGTTTTTTCAGCCAATGTAAAATAAAGTATCCGGCTTGTCTCAAAATCCGGCGCGGAAGCTACATCCAGCAATCCACCCTGCGACCTGTCATCCACTTCGGGGAATCCCGTGATGGGGCTGCTAAGCTGTCCGGTAGTGGTCGCGATGCGCAGTGTGCCTGCTTTTTCGGTGATAACCAGTCTGCCGTCAGGAAGGGATGTTACCGCCCACGGTTTTGACAGTCCGTCCGTAAGTATGCTCACCTGGTAAGGAGTGGCTGTTTTGACACCAGCCACCCGTGTTTGCCCTTCAAATGCGGGTTTATAGTTCGTATTGGGCTTTTGGGTTTCCACAGGAGGAAGAGTTTCAGGCTCTTGTCCCTGTGGGATATCTTTATTGCAAGAGGCGAATGCCGATAGAATAAGCATTGAGAATGCTCCTGTTGCTATAGTTCTAAAATAGTTCATATCCTTTATTCTTAAATTTGTATGGTACTGAATTGCTCATACAGTTTTTCAATAACAATTTATATGACAGACTTGTTTCACCTATGATTTAAACCTTTATTCTATATTAAATCTTCTATTTGGCTATCGAAACTGCTGCTCATTACAGCGCCTAACGCTTTATACGCTATGCAGAAGAAGCATTCACTTTTTACAAATCAGTATTTGGCGGAGAGTTCTCAAGAATAATACGTTTCAAAGACTTAGCAAGCGCTAAATTCCCAGTAGCGGAAAATGAAGCAAATAAAATAATGCACATTGCTTTACCAATCGGTAAAGATATTTTCGGCCGGCGGACAAATTGAGATGCCTATTTCTGACAGCCCTTGAGGTTCCTATTTTGGTATGTTCAGAGATAAATATGGCATTGAATGGATGGTAGATTTTGACTCGAATAATAAGGGACAAAGTTAGCTCCCAATATAGAACGATCTACATGACAGACTGAAAAAAGGAAAACATGAAAAAAATAATTGCAGCAATCAATATGACGCTTGACGGATTTTGTGACCATACCTCATAGTCAATAATTAAATCCGAACATCCATAACGGAACTATATTCCCATATCCGATTTCTATATCATCTTTTACCACAAACGCTTTATCCATTCCTTCAATTTGCTTTTGACCTTTACTTTTTCCTCCAACGTCAAATGTGATACCATTCACTAAGAAATCGGAGGCGGGAGACGAAAATACATTGTTTTTTACCGAAAGCTGATTGAAGAAGAAGGTTTCACGCATGTTCCCAATGTCCGGTTTATCTTCGGCAAGTGCATAAATCAGGTTGGGACTACTAAGATATACCTTTTCAATTTTCCCTAAAAGCTGAATTCCTTTGGTCTGATTACGAAGCTGGGAAATAATTTGCACTTTTTCAAGATAAAAGAAGAAATCAACAACTTGATTACGGTGCACATCTATTTTATCAGCAATTTTTGTAAATACAGGCTTAAATGGTACACTTTGAGATATGATGTAAAGTAGTTGTTTGATTTTTTTTGATGTTGAGATTGTTAAATTAGCATGTATAGGAATATCCGTTTCCAAAATAAGAGTGAGAATATTTTGTAATCGTACTTCATAGGACGGTTCTTTGAAGAAAGGATAATATCCCTTTCTTAAATATTCTTTGAAAAGCGGCAACGGATGCTGAATACCTTGAAGGTTAACTCTATTCTGAATAATTTCCTCTAAAGAATAAGCAGGTAAAGACAAGCCTTGAGACATGTTCAGGTATTCCCGGAAAGACATTCCACACAAATGATAAGAAATTGCCCTTCGGCTCAAGTCATCACTGCCTTTATAGATATCTAAAATAGAAGAGCCCGTAAATATTACCTGAAGGTCGGGAAAATAGTCATACATCATTTTTACCTCTTTAGACCAGTCTTTATACTTATGTACTTCATCAATGAAGAAATGTTTTCCTCCGTTTTTATAGAATGAAGATGCCAAATCAAACAACTTGTTTTCAGCAAAATAAATATCATCGGCGCTTACATATAATGTTGTCTGGACATTAAGATTTAATTTGATATGTTGCAAAAGAAGAGTTGTTTTCCCTACTCCCCTTGCTCCGACAATTGCAATTAAACGATTTCGCCAGTCAATTTCTTCATGCAGGTATCGTAAGAATGTTGTACTCGTCTGTCCCAACAAGTTATGAAATAATTCAAATAATCGTTCCATATTTTACTGTATTTTAGATTATTAGGCAAATATAATTAAAATTGCTGAATAAAAAGTGCATTTATTGGAATATTTGCATTTTTCGTTCAGCGTATTTCTTTGTGAGTGGAATTTATTTTAATTAAAACAGTATATATCATATAATTTCAAGAAATCCAAATATTGGGATTTTCATATAAATGCATTGCAGGCCAACCAGAAGGGGTATAGAAACCGTGATATTCAGTAACTGTTTAAATTTCATTTTTCAATTCTATTAAGCATGAGCCTGATCATCGGTAATCCGTATCATAATTACGACAGAACCGTCTTTTTTCGGCTCATTTTTTTTGATGTAGAAAAGAATGTTAAATGTATCACGCATACCGTTACTTTTTTAATGTTACAAAATTACGTTGACTAACTCGTAATAGTGTAGGTCTGCGAAAGACAAAGTGTTAAATTTCAAGGACTTATAACGGAAATCGGTACGATTTTTAAACTTTGATTTTCCGTACCGATTTAGTATCGGTTTCTCTGTTTAGAATGTCATTTTCCTGTCTTTTAAGTGGAATTCAGAAAATAGAAAAAGCCTTCTAAACACTGGATTTAGAAGGCTTTTTCCTGATTTGTCGGTAAACTGTCTGTTACCTTAAGTGATCCACCTGGGGCTCGAACCCAGGACCCCATCCTTAAAAGGGATGTGCTCTACCTGCTGAGCTAGTGAATCTCCCTATTTGCTTTTGAAAAGCGAGTGCAAAGGTAGGGAATAAAATTTAATTCGCAAATAAATTCATGAAATATTTCACTTTTTTTGCTGTTTTGATACTAAACTCCTAATTTTGTGTTATTTATTTTTTGATTATGATGATTCTTTTGAAAAGAAATATATCCCTTTTTTCGATTCTTTTGTTTTTTATCTTGCAACAATCCCTGGCTCAGACTGCCGGAATCAATAGTCTTGTTAAAGCGGCGAATATGAAACATGCCAATATTGGCATTAAAGTAGTTGATCTTTCGTCAGGTAAGGCAATTCATGCATATAATGAACAAATGTCGCTTTGCCCGGCATCTTGTATGAAATTAGTCTCTTCAGCCGCGGCTTTGGAGTTGTTGGGTACTGAATATACCTACAAAACAATATTGTTTACGAATGGAACTGTTAATGAGCAAGGAGTACTAAAAGGAGACATATACATTAAAGGAGTGGGGGATCCGACACTTGGATCTGAATTTATTGATAATAATCCGAAGGCTTTTTTAGACCAATGGATTGCGGATATTCGCAAGGCCGGTATAAAATCAATAAATGGAAAAATTGTCGCTTTGGATGGGTTGTTTGGTTATGAAGGAGTTTCTTCCTGGTGGCTGTGGGCTGATATGGGGAATTATTATGCTCCTGGGATATACGGTATTAGTGTATTTGATAATATCTATCGGTTGAACATGAAGTCAGGAACTGCCGGTACGACTCCTGAAATTTTAGGTTGGGAACCGACTTCTTTAGATTTGAAATTTGAAAATAATCTGAAAGCGGCTACAAATAATACGGATAGTGCTTATATCTACGGACAACCATTTGATTCGGAAAGACGGATTTTCGGCACAATTCCACAGAATAGAACTTTATTTACGATTAAAGGAGATATTCCGGATCCCGGATTGTTTTTAGCCTCCTATTTTGCGGAAACCTTGAAAAAGGCTGGAATCCCGGTCTCAGGGAAAGCTTCTTCTTCCAGAATAGAGAAGATAAACCCGGCAGAGAAAAAAGTCTTGTCGCAAACGATTTCCCCTGATTTGAAGAAAATGATTCAGGTGGTAAATTTCAGAAGTAATAATCACTATGCGGAACATATCTTCAGGAAAATCGGATCGGAAAATAAAGTAAAAGAATTCTGGAGATCAAAAGGATTGGATAGTGATGCCCTTTTTATGTATGATGGCTCTGGTTTGTCGCCGGTTAACGCGGTGAGTGTCGGTTTTTTGACGGATCTGCTGGTTTATATGGCAACAAAAAGCAAATATTCAGAGGCATTCTTTCAGTCTTTACCTCGCGCCGGGAAAGAAGGTACTGTCGTAAATTTTCTGAAAAACACCTCTTTAGAAGGCATTTCCCGAATGAAAAGCGGGAGTATGGAGGGTGTGTACTCTTATAGCGGATATGTGGATAAAAACGGAAAACGCTATGCCTTTTCCGTTATGGTAAATAAATTCAATGGTTCGCGTCCTGAAGTCCGCAAACAAATAGAGAAATTATTACTCTCCTTGTTTAGCAACCCGTAATCCGATATCCGATATTCCTTGCAACTCATTCTCTCTCATCCCTTGTTTGATGGAATAAAGATATGTACCGGGAATACGAAAACGAACGTTTTGTTCAAAAGGGAGACTTAGAGTATATAGAGAACTTCCATTTCCATGCCATTTCCCATAAGCATCAGCTAATTCGCAATTGACAGTATCTTTCCTGAGATTCCCTTCAGGAGTCTTTAGGTTGACGAATAACCACAAGTTCCTGAAAGGATAAGATTCATTGTTCCGGATTTCCAGAAAAACATTGTAATAACTTAATGTGTCGGTTATGTTGACAGCAAAATCGAAAGATGTATTTTGATTCCACTTGGCATCCTCAATGCTTTTGAACTGAAAATACATTTCTTTCTTATTCGTACAGGCTGAAATCACCACCGACAAAAAGAACAGGACAAAAAAATATTTACGACTGTTCGGTCTGTCCATTGTCTTTTTTCTTTACAAGTTTAGGCTGCTGATTTTCTCCCCCTTCATTCCTTGGTTGATTCTCTCTGTTTCCTCCATTATTTTTTCGAAAATCAGGTCTCTTATTGTTAGGTCTGTTGTCCCTATCTTTGTTGTTACTATCATTAAGTCCCTTAACGTCTTTAAGTTCCTTGTTCTCCTGGCCTTCTCGACCCTCCCGGTTGCCTTTTTTCTTTTTCTTCTTAGGATTATCAAACCGGGTAACACTCTCTCCCAAAATATCCTGATATTCTTTTTGAGGCTTATTGTTGTTCTCTGCAATAAGTAATTGATCCGGCCTGATCCCTTTTCTATTCAACCCGATAACTTCAAAAGCGCGTTCTGCAGTAATCGTTACAAGGTTGGCTGCAAAATTCTTATCCGAGGAATAGGTCATCTGATTTTTGAAAACATCTGTTTTGAAATGATAGAATACTCCGTCTTTTGTTTCCAAAGGAATTTCCCTCGAAGGATATTTCTTTTGAGCTTCTGCATACGCATCAACTTCGTAGTTGAGGCAACATTTCAATTTGGCGCATTGTCCGGCTAATTTCTGAGGATTCAGCGATATATCTTGTATTCTCGCAGAACCAGTAGATACCGAAATAAAATTAGTCATCCACCCCGAACAACATAATTCGCGCCCGCAAGGTCCGATTCCACCGATACGACCCGCTTCCTGACGGGCTCCGATCTGTTTCATCTCGATTCGAACCCGGAAAGCTTCCGCCAGATCTTTGATCAGTTGGCGAAAATCGACTCGTTCGTCAGCAATATAGTAGAAAATGGCTTTATTTCCATCTCCTTGATACTCAACGTCTCCGATCTTCATTTGGAGTCCAAGTCCCTCCGCAATTTTCCGTGAACGGATCATGGTGTCGTGTTCCCGTGCTTTAGCTTCTTCGTATTTCTCCAGATCATTAGGTTTTGCCTTGCGATATATCCGGCGAACCTCAGCATCCGGACGAACCCTGTTCCTTTTCATTTGCAAAAGAACCAGTTTCCCGGTCATGGCTACCGTACCAATATCATGTCCAGGACTCGATTCCACAGCGACAATATCTCCTTTTTCCAAAGGTATTTTAGTGCTATTCAGATAATAGCCTTTACGTGTATTCTTAAATTGAACTTCCACATAATCGGTGGCAAGTTCGGATTCGGGGATGTCGCATAGCCAATCGTATGAGTTTAGCTTGTTTACATTCTTGCAACAGCCTTTTTTGTTCATACAGCATCCTCCGTTATATAATCTGTATTCCATAATGCAAATTTATTATTTTTTCAATAGAACCGCAATTTTCATCGACAAATCGAGGAATATCATCTTCGGATTGACATTCTGTTCGATATGTCTTTCTGCTAATTCCAGTTCTTCCATTAGCTCAATAACATTACGTTCGTTGACGTATGTGGAAAAATTAACGGAAAATCCGGATTCTGCGGTGTTCATATAATTAATCTCGTTAGAATTAAGACGGTAGACAAAATTCTCCCTGATCATATGTTGTGCATATGTAAGGAAGCTCTTTTGCCACTCTCGACCCATAGAGGCAAAATAATCACCTTTTACCTTCATGTTTTTAATATTTCGTGTCCAGCAATTACGCATAATCGTGATAAACAACTCCAGGAATTCTTCATCTTCTGCATTGTGTTCGAGTACCTCTTCTGCTTTGAGATAACTTCCGTTGGCCAGATGTACGATTGAAGCCATTTCCTCCCCAGGAAGGACGTATTTTCCTGCAATTGCTTTGGATAGGCTGCTTTCGTCGATAGGAGGAACATGCAGACTTTGCGACCGGGAACGAATAGTGCCCAGTACCCTGTCCGGATCTTCCGAAATCAGCAAGAATATCGTTTTATCGTAAGGCTCCTCGATGATTTTCAATAATTTATTGGAGCACTCTTCCTGCATTTTTTCGGGCAGCCATATGATCATGAGTTTATATTCCGCCTCATAAATTTTCAGGTTGAGTTTTTTTAAGATACTATCACTTTCAACAGTGTAAATAGTGCCTTGAGAATTTTCCGCTCCGATTTCCGATAGCCAGGATGAAAGTTTGAAATAGATATTTTTATTCAAAAAACCTCTCCATTCTGAAATATAATCATCGCAAATCGTATCTTTTTCACTCGCTCCCGAACTCTTTTTCTTTTTGACTATAGGAAAAACAAAATGCAAATCAGGATGAGTGTACTTATTGTACTTAATACAAGAAGGGCATATCCCGCAAGAGTCATTATCCTGCTTGTTTGTACAGTTTAGATATTGGGCATAAGCAATTGCTAAAGGAAGAGCTCCTACGCCCTCGTTGCCGTGAAACAGCTGAGCATGAGGGGTTTGTCTCGATTGTACTGAGCGGACTAATCGTTCTTTTAACTGTTGTTGCCCTATGACATCACTGAATTTCATGTTAATATATTGCCTTTGCTATCTGACGTACACTGTCCGTTGCCATAAGTGTATAAAAATGTAAACTGGGGACTCCATGGGAGATTAGTTCTTTACATTGCTGTATGCTCCATTCGGCACCGACTATTTTAGCTTCTTCGTCAGTCTTACATTTTCTTAATTCTGTTTCCAACGCTTCCGGAATCTCAGACCTGAATATTTTGGGTAAAACAGTTAACTGATTCATCAGAACGATAGGCTTAATGCCCGGAATAATAGGAACATTGATGCCTTCTTCCCTGCAACGGGACACAAAATCAAAGTATTTTTGATTGTCGAAAAACATCTGAGTAACAGCATATTCAGCTCCTGCATCGATTTTTTGCTTTAAAAATGCGATGTCGGATTCCAGGTTAGGTGCTTCTTCATGTTTTTCCGGATAACATGCCACTCCGTAAGAAAACGGGGTCTCCATCTTTTCAAACCGGCTTCCATCCGAAGCAATACCCTCATTGAAATTATTGACCTGCTTCTGAAGATCAGTTGTATGATTATGACTATCTCCCGGAGCTATTTGGTCAGGATCTAATTTGTTCGCGTCGCCGCGGAGCAATAAAAGATCGTGGACTCTCAAAAAGTTCAGGTCCAGCAATGCATATTCCGTTTCCATCCTGGTAAATCCTTTGCAGATGATATGGGGAACAGCCGTAATACCGTAGTGGTACTGAATGGCAGCTGCAATTGCTACGGTTCCGGGACGTTTACGGATATTGACTTTTTTCATTAACCCTCCATCAGCTTCCTGATAAATATTTTCGCTGTGGTGAGTCGTGATATTAATATATTTGGGGTCGAATTCTCGTAGTTTATCGATAATGCTACACACTTTAGAGAAGTTGTTCCCTTTCAGAGGAGGCAATATTTCAAAAGAAAAAGCGGTTTTATTGCTGTTATTTAATAGGTCTATAACTCTCATTCTAATCAAAATTTATTGCAAAGATAATATAAATCATTACATTTGCACCATCAATAAATTTACTTTTACATGGAAAATATCAATTGGTCGGAACTATCGTTCGGTTACATGAAGACAGATTATAATGTGAGATCTTATTATCGTGATGGCAAATGGAGCGAATTGGAAGTCAGTGATTCGGAATATATTCCTATGCACATGGCTGCAACTTGTTTACATTACGGGCAGGAAGCATTCGAAGGTTTGAAAGCTTTTAAAGGAAAAGACGGTAAGATCCGTATTTTCCGGATGCGTGAGAATGCTTTGCGTATGCAGTCTTCCTGTCATGGTATTATGATGCAGGAATTACCGGTTGAAATTTTTGAAAAAGCTGTTATTGAGGCGATTAAGCGTAATGAGCGTTTTGTGCCTCCATACGAAAGCGGTGCGTCATTATATATTCGTCCGTTACTTATTGGTACAGGTGCTCAGGTGGGCGTAAAGCCTGCTTCGGAATACTTATTTATCGTGTTTGTAACACCGGTAGGCCCATATTTCAAGGAAGGATTCAAACCGACTCCGTATGCTATCATCCGTGGTTATGACCGTGCAGCACCTCTGGGTACAGGAACTATCAAAGTCGGAGGAAATTACGCAGCGAGTCTTGTTGCCGGTAGTATTGCACATTCAAAAGGTTACTCGGCAGTGCTTTATCTTGATGCAAAAGAGAAAAAATATATTGATGAGTGTGGTCCTGCCAACTTTTTCGGAATAAAAAATAACACCTATATCACACCGGAATCGTCATCTATCTTGCCTTCTATCACAAATAAAAGTTTGATTGTATTGGCGGAAGAACTGGGAATGAAAGTGGAACGCCGTCCTGTCCCGGTAGAAGAACTGGCAACTTTTGAAGAAGCCGGAGCTTGTGGAACAGCTGCTGTAATCAGTCCTGTATTGAAAATCGATGATTTGGATGAAAATAAATCATATGTTTTCTCAAAAGATGGTCAGGCTGGTCCGGTAAGCCTCAAATTATATAATAAATTAAGAGCAATCCAATATGGTGACGAAGCTGATAAATACGGTTGGATTACAATTGTTTAATTAATTGAGAATTGAGAATAAAGTCATTCTCAATTCTCAGGTCTCAATTCTCAATTATTATGAATGTCAATAGAAGAAATTTTCTCCGAATCTCAGCAACAGCAGGCGCTGGAGCTCTTCTCCTGAATCCTGTAGATTCTTTGGCCTCAGTGAAGGCCGATAATGCACCTAAGTTTCCAACCCGAAAATTGGGAAAAACAGGTTTAGAACTCCCGATCTTAAGCATGGGGGTCATGCGTGCGGATAACCCTTCTGTATTGAGAGCTGCATATAATTCCGGAATTGTTCATTTTGATACGGCTCATGGTTATCAAAATGGAAAAAATGAGGAAATGGTCGGTAATTTCTTTAAGGGTAAACCCCGTGAATCATTTATAGTAGCGACAAAAGGAAAAGCAAATTATCCGTATTCCGAAAATTTTGAAAAAGAATTTTCAGATCTCTTGGACACCTCACTCAGACGTCTTCAAATGGATTATGTGGATATTTTCTATGCTCATGCGGTGAAGGAAATTGAAGAGGTCAATGATCCACGTATGGTGGCTCTTTTGTCGAAATTCAAAAAAGAAGGTAAAGTTAAATTTATAGGATTTTCCACTCACGCTAATAACCCGGCTCAGATAGATGCCGCTGTTGAAGCAGGTATTTATGATGTTATCCTGTTGAGCTATAATTTTAAGCTGAAACAATTGAAGGAAACGGATGAGGCTATTGCCCGTGGAGTGAAAGCCGGAATCGGTTTTGTCGCAATGAAGACAATGACCGGAGGAACAGCTGATGCAGACGGGAAAAAGAAAATCGATGCCGGAGCTTGCCTGAAATGGGCATGGAAGAATGAGAATATTACAACTATCATTCCCGGTTTTACCAATTACGATGAGTTGGATCAATGTATTACTGCTGCTAATGATCCCAAATTGTCTGCTAAAGAACAGGAATACCTTGCCGCGCTTTGTAATGAAGAATTGTTGTATTGCGTGAATTGTGAGAAATGTGTCGCCGATTGTGTCGAGCATTTGCCTATTCCGGATATGATGCGGGCTTATATGTACAATTACGGATATAAACAGCCGGCTTTGTCGAAAGATACCCTGATGGAATTAGCATTATCCGATAAAGTCTGCACTTCTTGCAGCACTTGTTCTGTGACATGTACAGAAGGATTCGATGTTCAGAAAAAAATCGCAGCGATTTCTCAATTAAGGAATATTCCGAATGAATTTTTAGTCTGACGTTATTATGAGGAAAAATTATTTTAGTTTATTCTTTTGTTTTTGTTTAATTTCGTTACTTTCGGCTCAAACACCAACAGAGTTGAAATCGTATCTTCCTGTGGTTAACGGTTGGAATGTCTCAGCTGATATAGAGGTGTTTAATCGTGATAATTTATTTCAAAGGATAAATGGAGCTGCTCCGTTATTTTTGGAAAATAATTTTCAGGAAATGACATCGATGGTCTACACAAAAGGAGAAGATTATATTACAATTCAGGCTTATCGTCATTCTACTCCGATTGATGCTTTCGGAATGTATTCATCCGAACGTTCTTCGGATATGACTTATTATAAAATAGGAGGAGAGGCTCAGGCTGATAATACAGGATTGTATTGTTTTGCCGGTTGTATTTATCTGAAGATGCAGGTAAACAACGACTCGGAAGAAATAGGGGAGGTTTTGCGTACAATAGCGAAGGGCTTGACTTCTAAAGTAGAACCGAATGCTACTTATCCGGGTCTATTCAAATATTTTCCGGAAGAAAATAAACAAGAATACTCAGAGTCATACATTACTTCTAATTATATTGGTCATGAGTTTCTGGAAGGAGTTTATACCTGTAATTATAAAAAAGGCGACAAATCGGTTCAACTGTTTGCGATTGAAGCAAAAGGTCAGGAGAAACTCCTGCAGACTGGTGAAAAATACTTTGCTTTCACAAAACAAACGGAAATTCCGGAAGAAGGGAAGCTATTTATCATCAAAGATAAATACAATGGAGATATCCCATGTATCTGGAAAGATAGATATGCTGTTGGAATTTTTAATGAAAACGGTGATGATCTGGGTGTTTTTGCCGATGGTGCCCTGATTGAGCAATTCGTGAAAAATCTGGCTGAATGAAACGCTTTGCTGCACACTATATCTTTCTGGGAGAAGAAAAAATCTATAAACAACATTATCTCGAACTGGACGAAAATAATTGTATAAGCGGTATTTTCCCACTTGAAAACGAAATAGCAGGAACAGTATTCCATAATGGAGTCCTGTTTCCTGTTTCTACTACCTTAAATTTGCAGCCGGAGGTTGCAAAAGCCCTTAAGGACTTATCTCAACAATACCCGGAGGACTCAATATTCCAATTACTACAAAGCTCCGGATTGGTCTGCGAAGACCAAAACATTCCTGTCCGGATTTTCCGGTTAGATGGAATAGATTTACTCTTATTGAAATTTCTCAAAAATAGAGTTCCTTGTATTCGCAAAATTTAAATCGGCCTTAACTTTCTTGCCTGTATACCTTTAAAATATTCATAATCAGAATAAATCCGATATAAAATTGCTTTTTGGCACGATTTTTTCATAATTTGAAAATAATTACATATATCTGCAACGAATACTGCAATTTACAAACACGAATAACTTTAGGAAACGTTCTCAAATGCAAATCTCTATCAACAGGATTTCTATGTCTGATTGGTTCAAATTTAACAGTTTAAATTTGGCCGGTTCGTCATTTAAATTAGAGAGACTACCTAGCCTCGCTTGCGCGTCAACTTAATCATTATTTACTTAATAATAAAGTATTTACCTGTCTGAATTTATTAAATTCAGACAGGTTTTTTTGTGTAATTACCGGTCTCCCCGGTCTCCTTTTCCGAAGTGTCTTATTTGAATCACGTCCCCAGCTCTCCCTTCAGGGGGTTGGGGCAATGTCATTAAGTTAAGGGATTTAGATTGCATTTTTCCTGTTTTTCAGTAAATTAGGTTTTTTCCTTTTATTGTATTTATCGACATCCCTGTCAAACTTTCTATTTGGTCGTATAGGAATTGTATGCTTTCTGAATAACTCTTTTAGTTCGGAAATAATTATTTCCATATCATTGTCTGAAAAAAACAATGTAATTATTCTCTCTTTCAGAAAGCCATATGACAAGTTTGTATTTACCTTGTATTGATACTTATTGTTAGTAGATTTTGCAGCCTGTTCATCATTGATTTCCCCAACAATTAAGCTCTGTAGGTTGGAAACAAATAATGCGGCATAGAAATCCTGCAATATACAGTGCTGTGAATAGCCAGAAAAATGTTCTATTTTCACTTTGTTTTTCAGTTCATCATAAAAGGTTTCTATCCCCCATCTTAAAAAATAGAGGTCTTTGAAAATTGAATTGGGATATTCTTCGCTGTCAAACAAAGATGTAATGAGTATTTCCACTTCTCCAGTTGACAAGACTATCTTAAGCAAACGAACTTCTCTAAAGGCATCTTTGTTATAAGGCTTTTCTGAAAACGCAGTGTTCTTTCCCGGGTACATCTTCACAATGCTTGAACTTAAATCGCTCTTACAAAATTCGCGTGTAAGGTTACTGAAGTTTTCCTTGACCCGCATTAAGAAATTAATTTTTCTCTCAAAATGTTGATAAACCAAATCAAATGAAGGATAGAGCCTGTCGTAAATAATTAAATCATTCGGCTTTGAAAATTCAAGATGCTTTAATGCTAAAGGGCCTTCTCCTATGGATACGGTAGATAAATTACCATCAATTACAAACTTATTCAAAACATCATACAAGACAGATATACGCGCTAAAACAACCCCACTGTCCGTTTGATTCCTTGTTCTCCCGTAAATTCCCCTCAACTCTTGTGTATCCGGCAATGTCAATTGTGAACCATCGACCGATAAAAGCCTGAATCCATTCCACAGCTTTACGGATTCGTCGTTATCTGTATAAAACTCTTGTATCAGACTATCCGATAGAAACTTGAAGACTTTAGGGTTTATCTTTTTACGATACTGGACAAAAGCACTTTTACTAAAGTAGGATATCTCTTTCTCTTTTATATTTTGACGGATAAAACAAAGAAAGTCTGTTATCTCAACGGCTAAACTTCTTGTCAAAAGATTTATCATAAAAATTAATGCGCTCGGAAAAGATTGTTTCCTATTTCTTGTGAAATCACTTGCGGATACTTTATATTGGGAAACAATAGCCTCCGAAAATATCTTGTCTTTAATACGAATTAATATAGATTCAGCCGTTTTTTTGCATGATGCTAATTGTTTGATTTACACACAAATATACAAATAATAATCAACAAAAACAAATATAATCTACTAATATACAGATAATTAAATCTTAACTTAATGACATTGGCCTTGTCCCAATACGGGAAAAACAAGATTTTCTTGTGCCAATCCCCTGTATTTTTCCAGTATCTTGACGGGAATATCCAACAGTTTTACATGAAACGGAATGCCAGTCTTTTGGCGCGACATGGAAATCCAAAAGCTACCGTCTTCTTCGGTAATAATATCTTTCCACGTAAGTTTTTTCAAATCCACGTACGAAATGCCCGTGAACGAGGCAAAAACAAACAAATCACGAATAAAGCATTGGCTTTGCGATTCCAACGGCGTGGATATAAGCCGTTCAAATTCTTCCTTCGTCAGCGAACGGATTTGAAATTCGGGCTTTTTGAGCTTGAAACCTAAGAAAGGCGGGTAGGTTATCAAATTCCGATACAGGGCTAAGCGTACCGCTTTAAATAGCAGAAAAATAACCGTCGCCACCGATTCATCCGTCATTTTCCGTTCGACACGCAAATGAAAATCGAAGGCTTCGATAAAGGGCAGGTCTAACTGATTCAGCGGGATATCCTGCACTTTATATTTTGTCGTAAGAAACCGTTTCAGTTGCTTGTAAGCGTTCTTATACTTCGGGTAAGTCGATGCAGACCTGTCGATGCCGATTCTCAAATGAAATTCCTGCATGATTTCCTCGAAAAACACCAGCAGTGTTTTTTGTGCCGATGCCATGCCTTGAAAGGCGTTCTTCACTTCCGAAGCGGTTACTTTTCCCGTCCGCTTTAGGATTTCCTTATAGTGCGCGTGTATAGAGAGATTAATTTTATTAATCTCTCGGTTAAGCAGGGTAGCCTTGCGGCTCTTCCCACTTGCCCGTCCCGACTTGACATCCCAAAGGGTTTCTTCGATTTTCAGTTTTGAACCGAACTGGGCAATACTTTTGCCAATGATGATTTTCCCGACAATCGGATAAACTTCGTTCGGATTGGTATCAACCGTTCCGTTTTTTCCTTCCCGTTTCAGGTAAAAGGACACTTTTAATTCGTTGCTCATAACACTCACATTTTAAGTTGATAAAATTACTTCCTTTGTGAGTTATTTGAG
>JAVBTA010000022.1:0-39922 GCA_031556375.1 Bacteroidales bacterium
AGCAAGACCTTTGCTCCGGAAGTCGGCTATAAAAATATGATGCACTGTGTGTTGGAAGGTGGAAGTATAGAAAGTGACGGACACGGGACGATCCTGACCACATCTCAATGCTTGTTATCCCCAAACCGTAATGAATACCGGAATAAAATGGAAATTTCCGATTATTTGCAATTGGTATTCGGGGCTAAACGTATCCTTTGGCTTAATCATGGGTTTCTGAGTGGAGACGATACTGACAGCCATATTGATACACTTGCGCGTTTTTGTGATCCGGAAACAATTGCTTATGTACGTTGTGATGATGAAAAAGATGTTCATTTTCAGGAATTATCACTTATGGAAAAAGAGCTTCTGAAATTCAGAACAGCAGATGAGAAGCCATATAAACTGATTGATCTTCCAATGGCCGACGAAGTCATTTTTGAAGGAGAAAGGTTACCTGCAACATATGCAAACTTCTTGATTATTAACGGAGCTGTGTTGATGCCAACATATAATTCCCCAAAGGATGATATTGCAAAAAAACAACTACAAAAAGCTTTCCCGGACAGGGAAATCATAGGTATCAATTGTTTAGCTTTAATAAAACAGCACGGATCATTACATTGTGTAACAATGCAGTTCCCGGAAGGGTTTATTTGAATTGAGAATTGAGAATTGAATTGTAAATCGGCCTTAGCCAAAATTGAGAATGATTATGGTAGCACTTAATTCATTGAAAGTGGGATTAGTTCAGCAGTCTAATGGGCTGGAGATAGAAAATAATATTAAAAAACTGGAAGAAAACATACAGTATTGTGCGTCAAAGGGGGCTCAATTAATTGTTTTACAGGAGTTACATGACTCTTTGTATTTTTGTCAGACGGAAAATCCGGATATTTTTGATTTAGCGGAGACTATTCCGGGGCCATCTACAGAAAGATTCGGAAAATTAGCCAAAGAACTGAATGTTGTATTAGTGCTTTCTCTATTTGAAAAACGCACACCGGGGTTGTATCACAATACTGCTGTTGTCATTGAAAAAGATGGATCTATAGCCGGGAAATACCGTAAGATGCATATTCCGGACGATCCCGCCTATTACGAAAAATTTTATTTCACACCCGGAGACCTGGGATTTGAACCAATATCTACTTCTTTAGGTAAATTGGGAGTCCTGGTTTGTTGGGACCAGTGGTATCCTGAAGCCGCCCGGTTGATGGCATTAAAAGGAGCCGATTTATTGATTTATCCTACTGCGATCGGTTGGGAATCCACAGATACAATCGAAGAAAAAACACGCCAAAAAGATGCCTGGGTAATTTCTCAGAGAGGACATGCCGTTGCAAACGGACTTCCGGTAATTTCTGTTAATCGTGTAGGGCATGAAGCTGATCCATCCGGACAAACCAATGGTATTCAATTCTGGGGAAATAGTTTTGTCGCAGGACCTCAGGGAGAACTACTAACTGAAGCTTCTAACGATAAGGAAGAATGCCTCATTGTTGAGATAGACATGAAGCGTTCGGAAAATGTGCGTCGTTGGTGGCCTTTCTTCAGGGACCGTCGTATAGATCACTTCGGAGATCTTACTAAACGATTTATTGATTAGTCAAGACGAAAGCTGAGAAATTGGTATCCGTATTTACCGGACAAAGAGGTAAATAACCGGATATATATCTACCGTTTTCTGTAACCAGAGGTTGTAAATTTTTCATTTCCAGATGCTTTTCATATAGCTTATCCGCATTTTTATTGAATTCTATCTGAAAATATCCGTACCTATTTTCCTGAAAATGATTCCGGTATAACTCCATTGCCAGCCAGCCCATCGTATGACGGAAATTGATTTCCACACAAGGATACAAGAATTTTTTTTCATTTTCTTTGTAAATCAGCATATCCACACAGATACAACCTTTGTAAATCCCCGCAATTTCCCGGCCAAAATAGCCGATCAACTGTTGTTTTACATTTTCAAAAAGCGTTTCATCAACAGACTCAAAGAGGACAGATTTTATTTTTTCCTGAGAACAAACAAAATTTCCTTTATAATTTCCTTTATTATCAGTTTGAAACAACGAATATCCTCTGAAATCAACAGTTCCATAAGGATTTGAATGAAACAACATAGCAAAATCAAGTTGTTTATCGAGTGCTTTTTCCAGGGATACCCTACCCTGCTTCTTCAACATTCCCTGTAAAATTTGCTGAGAAGACCTGTCCAGAGGGTGTTGAACCCAAAGTAATCCACGTCCGGAAGAAGAATAAGGAGACTTTATCAACATCGGACTATTTTTCTCCTGCAATTTATTTTCAATAGAATCGATATCAGAAAAGAACTCAGGGAGAAGATCTTGCGATAATTCGGGAATCTTATTTAGAAGACATGATAAACATGTTGAAGCAGAATTCCGACTGATCAAAGAACGATACTCATCATTCCAGACCGGAATTTTTAAGTCCAGATCATATTTTTTATTTAGTTGCCCAAACAAATGAATACTCTGAGGTGATAATCCCCAAAGATCAACAGACTGTTCTTTCAATAAATCCTGTTTTAGAAGAAGATCCTCTTTTGTAACATCTTCAGGAATATCAAACAGAGATTTTACTATATTCCGGAATTCATCATCCAAACGATTTTCGACCAGGACAAAATCATTTTTTTTCGCATACCATGCCGGAAGAAAAGCCAGATCCTGTTGCATTTTTGCAGGATTAGCAGGTAGAGTATAGTATGGAGACGCATTCAGAACAGCTTCTTCACTGCCTGGATTGAAGTATTGTAACATGATGAACGATTTCCTGTAACATTTGCTTTAACTCTTCAATAAAAACTTTGGCTTCATACTCCCCCTTTTCAATCTGTCTCAATTTTTTTTCCCAGAGACCGGTTAATTCCGCAGATTTAAGGAGTTCATCCTGGATTGTATGTATCAAATTGACACCCAGGTCAGTAGCATACAAATTTTTCTTTTCTTTCCGGATATAATTTCGTTTGAATAAGGTTTCTATAATAGCAGCCCGGGTAGACGGGCGACCGATACCATTTTCTTTCAAGGCATCGCGAAGTTCATCATTATCAACCAGTTTACCTGCTGTTTCCATCGTCCGGAGCAAGGTAGCTTCGGTATAATATTTTGGAGGTTGAGTCCATTTTTCTGTCAAAGCAGGTTCATGAGTCCCACTCTCTCCCTTCTCAAAAAGAGGTAATACACCTTCTTCGTCCGGATTTTTATCTTCTTCGGGATCTTCTGTTTCTTTCGCAAAAACGACTCTCCATCCGGGTTCCAGGATTTGTTTCCCGGTTACCTTGAATTCTATTTCGGCAGCTTCACCCAATACTGTGGTTGTCGAGATTTTACAATTCGGATAAAATGCGGCAATAAAACGACGGGTGACCATATCATAAACTTTCCGCTCCATCTCCGTAAGGTTGTTTGCGACAACACCTGTAGGGATAATAGCATGGTGATCAGTCACTTTCGAATTATCAAAAACTTTCTTTGTTTTTGGTATTTTTTCCTGCAACAACGATTCTGTTAATGCCTGGTAATCACGCAATCCTCTAAGTATATTAGGAACCTTGGGATACATATCATCACTCAAAAATGTAGTATCTACGCGAGGATAAGTAGTAACCTTTTTTTCGTAAAGCGATTGAATAATCTTCAAACTGTCGTCTGCTGAGAGAGCAAACTTTTTATTACACTCTACCTGCAATGAAGTCAGGTCAAACAAACGCGGAGGAAATTCATCTCCTTTCTTTGTTGCAACATCAGTTATCGTGAATAAAGAATCTTTTATTTTTTCCAAAAAAGCCTCGCCTTCCTCTTGTTTCGTGAATTTCCCTTTAGTAACAGAAAATACAGTATTCCGGTACAAAGTTTTCAATTCCCAATATGGTTCCGGCTTGAAATTTTGAATTTCCAACTGCCGGTTTACAATCAAAGCTAAAGTCGGGGTCTGCACACGTCCAATTGAAAGCACATGTTTATTTTGCCCATATTTCACTGTATACAAGCGGGTTGCATTCATACCAAGCAACCAATCTCCAATTGCTCTCGACAATCCGGCTTCATATAAAGGTTGGAATTTTTCCTGAAGTTGTAAATTTTGAAAACCTTCACGTATAGCCTCTTCTGTCAGGGAGGATATCCACAGACGATAGACAGGGCAATTACAACCGGCTTTCTGCATTACCCAACGCTGAATCAGTTCCCCTTCCTGGCCGGCGTCACCACAGTTGATGACACATTCCGCATCAGCCAGTAATTCTTCTATAACCTTGAATTGTTTTTCGATTCCATCGTTTTGAATCACTTTGATTCCAAAACGAGGAGGGATCATCGGGAGATCCTGAAGCGACCAGCGTTTCCACTGAGGATAGTAGTCGTGAGGTTCTTTAAGAGTACACAAATGTCCGAAAGTCCAGGTTACACGGTATCCATTACCTTCCAGATACCCGTTCTTTTTGGTATTGGCGCCTAAAATAACAGCTATTTCACGTGCTACACTCGGTTTTTCTGCAATACAGACTTTCATTCAGTTAATGTTTTAGTTTGCAAAATTACAAAAAAAATCGTACCTTAGTTGCTTAATTTCAAAATCCATGAATCTATGAAAACGAAAACACTCTTCATTTCAATTATTTTAACGTTGAGCTCTTCTATCTTTGCTCAAACAAGTTATACTCCTACAAAAGAGAATCTGGAATCCCGCAAATGGTTTGAAGAGGCCCGTTTCGGCATGTTCGTCCATTTCGGAGTATCTTCAATGCTTGGAAACGGAGAATGGGTTATGAACAACCGTAATATCAAAGTCTACGATTATCAACGATTAGGTAAAGCTTTTTATCCGAAAGATTTTGACGCTGCCCAATGGGTTGCTATTGCAAAAAACGCAGGAATGAAATACATTACCCTGACTTCCCGTCATCATGACAGCTTTAGCAACTGGGACACCAAACAATCGGATTGGAAAATTACGAATACTCCTTATAGTAAAGACCTGATCAAGCAATTATCTGCGGAATGTCAGAAACAAGGAATAAAACTGTTTTTATATTACTCTACCCTTGACTGGATGCGGGACGATTATCAATGGAAAACAGGACGTACAGGGCAAGAAACAGGCCGTGCAGGAAAAGGGAACTGGGATGCCTACATCAACTTTATGAAAGCCCAGTTAACGGAATTGCTGACAGAATACGGTCCGATTGGTGGTATCTGGTTCGACGGGCATTGGGATCAAACTGCTCATGAAAACAGGACTGACCAATCTACCAATGTCGACTGGCATTACAACGAGATCTACAGCCTCATTCATAAATTACAACCATCCTGTCTGATAGCAAATAACCATCACCTTCCTCCTTTTCCAGGAGAAGATTATCAGATATTTGAGCGCGATCTTCCCGGAGAGAATAAAGCCGGATTAAGCGGACAAGTCGTCTCTGAAAAATTACCTTTGGAAACTTGTGAAACGATGAACGGGTCGTGGGGATACAGTATCACTGACGATAAATACAAGACTGACAAAGAATTAATCGACTATCTGGTTCGCGCGGCAGGTTACGGAGCCAATTTGCTGCTGAATGTAGGCCCAATGCCTAATGGAGAAATCCAGCCTGAATTTGTAAAAAGCTTAGCGGAAATGGGAAAATGGACTTCCAAATACGGATACACAGTCTATGGTACAAAAGCTGGATTTATCAAACCTCAAAGCTGGGGATGCATAACTCAAAAAGACAATAAATACTATATACATATCCTGAAAAACGAAAACCAATCTTTAAGCTTAGATTTTCCGGTCACAATTAAATCCGCAGTTTGGGTTGACAACCACGCAAAAGTAAACTGGAAACAGGAGGCAGATAACAAAGCCACTTTTGTATTAGATGGCCCTATGAATGCATTAGATGCTATTATTGAAGTAACAACAAAATAATTTTATTTATCAAACTTCAATGAAATAAAAAACTCATCAGTAGTATTTTCCATATAATCGTTGATGTAGAATCCTACCGGATAGATATTGTCCGATTCCTTTTTTATCGCGTCTTTATAAGCTAAAACCGCATCCATTCTGCCTTTTTTCACTTGCACCTGGTTGTTGTTGTCGAAATATACATAGCAAATATCGGCAGCATTGATAAGGCTGGTTTCGGCTGTAGTCAACGATTTATCTTCTATAACTTTGTTTATTGCCGACTTTAGATCTCGGGAATCGGTATTTGATTCCGTGATTAACAACCCTATACGACCATAACTCATTGTACTTACATATGATACGCCTTTGGCTTTGTCGGCCTGACTCAATTCTTCTTTAATAAGTTTATCCTGAGGATTATCCATGTCAAGAGTAAAGAATGTCCGTTTGAAAGAATGTATCATTCCGTATTTTTTAGTCATTTCTTTTTCTTTATACGAAAATCCTGATACCAGTTCATCCAGGCTTACTCCGAAATTAAGCATTCCTACTGCATGCAGAAACCTGTAATCATAAAAATCCTTTTCATCGCCGTTTTTTAAAGACCCTGAGGCGGGATTTTTCGCGATGATCTCCCTTGCAAATGCATCTTGTTCAGCCAACGAAGGAACGGCCAGCGTTCTTGCTACATCACCGCTGATATTAGCCGATGTTGAAATAGTTACCGGATTGAATGTGTATCCGGTAAATGCGGGAATATTCATTCCCGATTCGCTCTCATTTTTAGGGCAAACCAAATTACCCAGGTATATATGATTCCTGATACCTGGATTTATAAACAAAGCATTTGTTCTCAATTTCACATAATTCATCACACCGGAAAATTCCATTTTCTTAAACGGAGAGATAGACAATAAAGGATCCTGGAGAATTTCTTTGCGGCCGCTTTGGCTGATACTTAGTTTCTTATCAACTGTTCCTCCGGTAAAAACAAGATTAATATGCCGTCCGTCCGGATCTCGATTTTCCAATACTTTAATGGTTATTTCCGTTGATTTATCCCCTTCGGAAGGAGTGACTGAAACCCAATCGGGCAAGTCGGCCACTTTCCATTTGGTATTGGAGGTCAACTGCACTTTTTCATCATCTCCGAAAACACTCATTGACAGTTTATTCTCACTGAACTTAACAAACGGATCGAGATCCTTTAAACCCAACTGCTCCACTATAAAGGTTTTACGTGCATCTCCACATATAAAAAGAAGAGAGGCATTTCTTCTTTCAAACTCAGTGTTCTCAGATACCGAAAGATAAATCTGAGAATACGGACCATCATGAGGGCCAGGATTAGTTACAATCCAGACAGGAAGGGTCTGTAGTTCCCATACCCCACTGGATTCAATTGTAATAACTTCCCCCCCTCCTTTTGCATCTATTGTAAGGGAAGTCTTATCTAACCTGATAAAGTCGTCATCATGTTCATCGTCGCACGAACCAAACCAGATAGTAACGAAAATAAGTAAAGAATAGCAAAGTAAGTTTTTGAAAGTCATAAGTTTTAACGTTAAATTATTTTATCCCTAAATATTACAGAGTTTACAAATTTACCGATAATATACTTGATCCTACAATCTCATTTAGCTTTATTTGGGTTATTTTTATTTTTTTAAGTTAAAAATATCTAATCTAATCAGGTCAAACTACCTTTAACAATAACTTATCTCGTTTTCGGAGTATTCTTTACATTCTGAATAATAGCCGACAATTCTGCAACTTTCTTTGGATTTTGAGCGGCTACATTACTTTTTTCACCAATATCTTTAGAAAGATCATATAACTGAGGTTCCGGATTAATTCCGGTTTCCGTATTGGTTAACGGCCAATATGCTTCTCCTTTTGCCGGTTCGATATATTTCCAGTTACCTTTTATTACAGATAAGGTTCCTGACTGTTCCATAACATATTTACGGCCTTTCTTATCTTTTCCTGTCCAGGATTTCAATTGATTCTGGCTATCAGGAGCTGCATTTTCAGGCAAAGTCTGTCCGTTTAGAGCAGCCAATGAAGCATACATATCGATCTGGGATACCAAAGCATTGGAGATTCCTGCTTTCATTTTTGCCGGCCAGTGGACAATAAATGGAACACGTGTCCCGGCATCGAACGCACTATATTTACCTCCACGTAGAGGACCCCAGGGCTTATGGTCGCCTAATAATTCAACCGCCCTGTCCTGATATCCGTCGTCGACTACAGGCCCATTATCACTGGTTACTATAATAATCGTATTTTCCAATATTCCATTTTTTTCCAAAGCAGCAATAACCTGCCCTACCGACCAATCAAACTCAACGATAGCATCACCTCTTGCTCCCATTTCCGTCTGACCTCTGAAACGTGGATGAGGCACACGCGGAACGTGTATATCATTCGTCCCAAAATAAAGGAAAAATGGATTTTCCTTGTTCTTTTCAATAAATGCAACAGCCTTGGATGTAATACTATCAGCAATATTTTCATCTTTCCATAAGGCTGACTTTCCTCCTCTCATATATCCAATCCGGCTTACACCATTCACGATAGCCATGTCGTGTCCATGATTAACACTCGGCTTCAATACAGTCAGCATTTCCGGATGATCCTTACCCAAAGGCTCTCCGGGAAAAGGTTTTTCGTAGCTGACTTCTACCGGATCATTCGGATCCAGATTAACAATACGTTGATTCTCCAGATAGACACAGGGAACACGATCACCTGTAGCAGCCATAATATATGAATAATCAAATCCTAAATCTTTGGGGCCGGGTGTCAGAAAGCCATTCCAATCCTGACTTTTTTCATCACCTATACCCAAATGCCATTTTCCAACAACTCCGGTAGTATAACCGGCTTGTTGCATCATACGAGGTAAGGTTTCCTGCTCCGGTTTAATAATGGTAAAAGCGTCTCCACGAGCAATTCCGGTATCTTTCCTTCTAAAAGCATATTGCCCTGTCAACAGGGAATAACGCGAAGGAGTACTGGTTGCCGCAACTGCATGTGCATTCGTAAAACGCACTCCATTAGACGCCAGGCGATCTACATTGGGAGTTTTTACCCGATGCGCCCCATAAGCGGATAAATCACCGTAGCCGATATCATCAGCCAGGATGACAACTACATTCGGCTGATCTGATTTCCCATCAGCCGCATGTACTGCGAAATTACCGCAAACTGCTGTTCCCAAAAGCGGGAAGTAAATTATCTTTTTCATTCTATATTATTTTTAGATTAAAATTTAATTTTTATTGATTCTCCTTTTTTGAGGGAAACCTCAGCAATGCCTTCTGCAACTAATTGAGCCATAACCGTTTTTCCTTTTTTAAATTCAGGAATAGATCCTGCCGGTATTCTAAATCTAAACGTATTGTCGACTGTAGCTTTAATAACTGCCGATTTCAATTTCCCCGCAGTCCATTCTGCTCTGATTTCCGCTCCTCCGCGTACCCTCATACCATCGAAAGAGCCATCTGGCATGACATCCGGTAAAGCAGGCAATAACTCAATTACTCCGGAATGGCTCTGAAGGAACATTTCTGCGATACCCGCACATCCTCCAAAGTTACCATCTATCTGGAATGGAGCATGTGAACAAAAAAGGTTCGGATATGTTCCTCCTCTGTTCATATTCATTCCTTTGTCGAAAGATGGAGCTAAAAGGTTACGTAATAATAGGTAAGCATGGTTACCATCGCCTAACCTGGCCCAGAAATTGATTTTCCAGGCACGGGACCAACCTGTACCACCATCACCTCTGACTTCCAGGGTTTTACGCGCCGCATCCGCCAAATCAGGGGTACCTCTCAATGTAATCTGATTACCGGGATGAAGGCCGTAAAGATGTGATACGTGTCTGTGTTGGGGTTCAACTTCTTCATACTCTTCAAGCCACTCCATTAACCGGCCATCACTCCCAATACGATTTGGGGGAAGTTTTATAACCGTTTCCTGCAATTTTTTTCTTAAAGTATCATCGACTCCTAAAATTTCACTTGATGTAATCACGTTTTCAAAGACCTCACGAACCAACTGGTTATCCATGGTAGATCCCATACAAATATTGACAGCTTTCTTTGTTCCAGGCATGTAGAATGCATTTTCGGGAGATGTTGTCGGAGCTGTCACCAACCATCCATGCCTCGGTTCCGGGACTAATATATCCAGAAAAAATTCTGCAGAACCTTTCAGGGCCGGATAAATACGTTTCAGGTACTCCTTATCACGATTATAATCATAATGTTCCCACAAATGAGCACATAACCAGGTTCCTCCGGTATTTGTGGCTCCCCATGAAGGATGTTCTCCGGGAGCTGTGAAGTTCCACACATTAGTCATCATGTGTGCCACCCAACCATTCTTCGCATTGTAAAACGCTTTTGCGGTTGCCTGTCCCGGTTCAACCAGCCCTTCCGTCAATTGGATCAAAGGTTGATGAAGCTCTGCCAGGTTAGTAATCTCGGCCGGCCAATGATTCATCTGTACATTGATATTCAGATGATAATCACCATTCCAGGGGGTATTGATCGTATTTGCCCAGAGTCCTTGTAAATTCGGAGGCAACAATCCCGGACGGGTACTGGAAATCAGGAGGTAACGACCATACTGGAAATATAATTCAACCAAGCCATTATCGACAGGATCTTTTGCAAAAGCGACCAGACGTCTGTCTGTAGGGATAGTATCTTTATCAGAATTATGCTTCAGGTTCAAATGCATCCGGTCAAAGTATGATTTATATTCCCGGTGATGCCTGGATTTAATTTCCTTATAATCAGAGGTTATCGCTTTCTGTAGCAATTCCCTGCATTTCTTTTCAAAATCAGGATCTTTATAACTGGTAGCAGAAGATATAAAAATAAAGGCTTCGCCGGCATTTGTCACATTGATCACACTATCTTGTGCCACGATATTACCTTGTCCTGCCAGTTTTACCTGCACACGTGCATTGTATTGCATTCCTTTACCATCGGTTCCGTTATTCAGTTGTCCTTTCATAAGCAACTGATCATTTTCAACAGATGTTTGATACTCCTGCGGTCTGTCTATTCCCAAGTTGAAGTTCAAAGCGCCTTTTTTAGACGCATGCAAACGAATAACGAGTATATCATATCCAAAAGAAGCAAAATATTCACGGGTATAAGTAACTCCACGGGAGACAAAGGAAGTAACAGCCATTGCGTCATTCAATGACAGGCTGCGTTTATATTTTTCCGGTTTAACCTTTCCGGAGGGATACAGATAATCAATCCGGAGATTTCCCAACACTTCAAAACTCCCATAAGGAACATTTGATCCATGACCTCTTCCTGAGCCGGCACCTTTACAAACAAAAGTCTTATAGACAAGCTCCTGAGCCAGGTCGTTCTTTCCTTCAAACAGCAACTGCCGGATTTCCGGAAGATATTTAGCAGCATCCGGATTATCTGCATTCTGGCGACCTCCGGACCACAATGTAATATCGTTCAAGACCAGAGTTTCTTTTTCAACACCTCCATCCGGCATCATTCCAAGCCGGCCATTACCCAAAGGGAGGGTTTCTTCCCATTGTTTGGCGGGAGAATCAAACCAGAGTTTTAAATCGGAAGCGGAACAATTTGCTGTAAAACCAAGCAAAATGGCTAATAATCCAATACAAGTACGTTTATCCATTATTCTATTTTCATTTATACGACCATGCAAAGATAGTAATAAACAATTTCTATCTAATCTATTCCGGGATTTAACATATAAATTAAAAGCCCCTGTTTATCTGTATCTTGAGATCATAAACAGGAGCTTTTTCTTTTTTCCTAAGATATATTTATCTCAGATTAGGATTGATATTTTGTTCGGATTGAGGGATCGGCCACCTGTAGTCCTGATCTTTTCTGAAACTGCGGCTCATTTCAACATCCCAACGATTATACGGATCTTTATTTGCATTTGCTGCCTTAGCGCCAGGGAAAGGAGCTCCCCAAAGTTTACCCTGGAATACTTCATGAGCGGTACCCCAACGAAGTAAATCCCAGTAGCGGAGACCTTCCATTGCTAATTCTACACGTCTTTCATTGCGTAAAATCGGGCGTAATTTGGCCCGGTCAAGTTCATTGATCGGAGGCATGTTCACACTAGCGCGTCCACGAACCTTGTTGATCGTTGCATCAAGCAGACCTTGGTCGATTGCGTCCCCGGCTTCCAGTTTCGCTTCCAGATAGCTTAACAGCACTTCAGCATAACGGATGATCGGGAAGTCGTTGCCATACATGGTAGCTAATGCTTGGGATGAATTGGATTCGTCAAAGAACTTACGCATCAAAAATCCGGTTTGAGTGGTTTGCGATCCTACTCTTGTATAGTCGGTATTACCGTTGGCAGAGGAATCGGGATGCGATTTATAAATTGAACTTCTGAACTTTGTTCCGTTTGCTATCAATGTATATTTCAAACGAGGATCCCTGTTTTTTTCCAGATTAGTCGGATCATATTTGGAGTCCGTATACGAAAAATTATCTCCATTCGTAAATTGATAAGCTTCAAAAATCCCGCTTAGAGGACAAAAGAAACACCAGCCTCCGTCTTTAGCCGGAAAAGCTTGTAAAGGCATCGGATTTGACGCTTTATCCTTGATGAACGTTGTAACAAAAATATTTTCCGAACTATTTTCATTTGATTCGAAGAAAATGGTCTGATAGTTGGGGTCAATTGCATTGTCACCCAGATCAATGATTTGCTTATAAGCGGCTGCAGCCTCAGCATATTTTTGCGAACCAAGCAAGGTTCTTCCCATAAAAGCCAAAGCAGCTTGTTTGCAAGCACGACCGCGTTCCGAAGACTTGATATCTTTGTATCGGGGCAGTACCTCTGCCGCTTCAGTCAATTCTTTTACAAGCCAGGTAGTAATATCCGCTTTCGATGTTTTTTCCACATTGTTAGCTTCTTCTGTTGTCAGCATAGTAGTAACCAGAGGAACATCCCAGAAAAACTGGCTAAGATAGAAATACTGTGTTGCACGCAGGAAGCGGGCTTCTGCTCTCAATCGCTCACGATTGGCATCTGAGGTCGGAACTTTATCGATGTTAGCCAGAAAGTCGTTGCAACGGGTAATTCTCATATAGGATACTTTCCAATATTTGGCAATCAAGGCATTGTTTGTAGTCAAAGTCCCATTGATAAACGATTCAAAAGGAGATCCAGTCCGACGACGGTCCAGTGCATTATCACTGGCAAGTTCCATAAATACCAATCCATAATAACCCCACCAGTCATCCACCTCGTACACTTCACTATTGTACTGGATATTTCCTTTGTAGGCACCGTACAAAGCTATCAGGGAATTTTGTTCGGAACCCCAGATAGTTCCGGCTCCAAGTTGGTCCAGGGGATCTGTTGATAATTGATCTGTACAAGAACCCAGACAAAGAATTGCCATCACAATGGCAGCTATCTTATATTGCATGTATTTCATAACTGTCTTATTTGTTAGTAAATGATTCATCTTTTAGAAACGAAGGTTTAAACCGAAAGTATAAGTGGCCAGAATAGGATAATACTCGCCATTTGTATTGATTTCCGGGTCCCAACCTTCCGGATACTTGTTCCAGCAAAATGGATTCTCAGCATTGGCATAGATACGGATCGAAGCTATATTGATCTTTTCCAATAGTTGTTTAGGCAAAGTATAACCCAATTGGATGTTTTTCAGGCGAACATAAGAAGCATCCCTTACCCAGAAATCAGCAAGTTGCGTGTTCATACTACCGGTATTGGGAATCACTTCCAGGCGCGGATAATCATTATATCGTTGTGGATTTGTCGGATTCCAACGTCCGTCGGCTTGCCAGCGTTGGATATTACCTAATGCCATAAATGCATGGCCGGCATACGATTCTATTCTTCCTTTCACACCCGACACGCCATAGAGCTGGGCGCTGAAATCCAGGCCTTTATATTCGGCTCCCATATTCAAACTGAATGTGTATTTGGGAATCCGGCTGCCAAGGTATACCAGGTCATAGTTAGGATCTACTTTTCCGTCTTTTTCTCCGTTTTCACCGGTAATATCTACATAACGAAGATCTCCGGGTTTTACTTTTGCTCCGAAAACAGCCGATTGATTGACCCAGGCATCAATATCCGCCTGATCAAGGAACATTCCGTCTGTTTTGTATCCGTAATACATTTGCAAAGGATAACCGACAAAATTAGTACCGTTACCAACTAAGCCATTTTTTTGAAGAACTCCTCCAACGCCCATATCCAATACTTTATTTTGGATAATACTGAAAAGACCTCCTATATTGTAGGATACCTCGCCTATTTTATTCCGGTGGGATGCTTCAAATTCCCATCCTTTATTTTCCAATGAACCGGAATTTGTATAATCTACATTCATCCCTAACACAGTAGAAACATTTCCTGTGGGTTTTGTCAGAAGATCTGTCGTTTTACGATAAAAATAATTCACTGAAAAGTCCAATAAACCGGGTTTAAAGAAACCCACTTCGATACCTCCATCGGTCGTATTTGTCGATTCCCAGGAAATATTGGGATCCTTCAGAGAAGTGATATATCCCGCCTGTGTAATACTCCCGCCAATGACATAAGGAGTTGTAGAGTAAGTATTCTGGTATGGGTAGTTACCGATATTTTGATTTCCCAGTTTTCCCATAGAGGCTTTTAGCTTCAAATTATGAATAAGAGAAACGTTGTCTTTAAAAAATGATTCTTCGGAAATTCTCCAACCCAAGGCTACAGATGGGAAAGTTGCATATTTTTTTGATTCAGGAAAACGGGAAGATCCGTCGTAACGAACCGTTACCTCTCCCAGATATTTTTGATCGTAAGCATATTTGAAGCGTCCGAAATAAGATTGGATTGCCCAATCATAGCCACCTCCTGAGTTTTGCATATTATCGCTTGAGCCAACATTCATGTAAGGCAGGTCGTTCGTCGGAAAGTTGTCCCGGTAGGCTTTCAAATTACGGTAAGATTCCGATTCAAATGAGTAGCCAAGCAATGCACTTATCTCATGTTTTCCAATTTGCTTGTTATAGTCGGCTAAAGCTTGTACTGTACTGAAAATCCATTTCTTATTCTCTTCGGTCAATGAAGACGGACTCAAGACTCTCGTATCATTAAGTTTCATTGTTGCCACAAAGTTCTTTTCGGTATTGCCTCTGTAGTTATATCCACCTACCAATGACAATGTCAGATCTTTGATCGGTTTGTAATCCAGACGCATCCGGCTGGTTAACTTAAATTCAGGTATTTCTAAGAAAGACTGCCGGTCGAGCCATGCTACCGGTGTACCCCCCTGTTCCGGACCGAGTCCATAATCTCCATTGGATAGCTTTCCGGCATAAATGGATGGATAACGAACGGAGTTGACAATAATTTGAGATAACATACCTCCCGGTTCTTCCCTGTTAGAGGAGTAGCCGGCCACCCAGGCCGACAATTTCAGTTTGGATGATATTTCGGTGATCAGGTTCAAGCGGGCGTCAAAACGGTCGTATTCGTTTTTCTCAACAATACCTTGTTGGTTCAGGTAACCGAGTGTTAAATAATATTGAGTGGACTTTCCACCACCTCCAACAGAAATATCATGTCCTGTTTGGATACCATTGCGGGAAAATACATCTTTCAGGAAATTTGAGTTTGGATAATTATCCGGGTCTGATCCGTCTTTGTATTTTTGGATCTGATCCGGAGAATAAGTTTGCGCTCCTATCGCTTCGTTGTACAATGTAGCAAATTCCCATGAGTCAACCATATCCGGGAATGCGGTAGGCTTTGTAGTCCCCACATATCCGTTATAACTTATTTTTGTCTTGCCTTCCGCTCCGGTTTTAGTTGTTACAAGGATGACACCGTTGGCAGACCGGGATCCGTATATAGCAGCAGATGCGGCATCTTTCAATACGGAAATACTTTGTACGTCTTCCGGTTTTACATCATTGATCGAACCGGGAACTCCGTCGACCAGTACCAATGCACCGGCATCTGCCTCTATGGAACCCACGCCGCGGACACGGATTTCTCCGGGACTGTCGCCCGGTCTTCCGGAACGTTGAATCACAGTTACTCCCGTCATCTGACCCGCCAATGCATTCGATAACATAGGAACTGTCCTGTTCTCAAGTTTATCGCTGCCGATTTGTGAAACAGAACCGATTACATTAACTTTCTTTTGAATTCCGTATCCGACAACAACAACTTCATCTATCGTCATGTCATCCTCTTTCATGACTACTTCCAGATTTTTTTGAGAAGCCTGAACTTCAAGAGTCACTTTTACATACCCCAGATACGAAAATTCCAGAGTTTCTCCTGGCTCTGCCATGATGGAAAATCGTCCGTTCATATCTGTAGCCATTCCTTTGGAAGTACCCTTGATAACAACGCTAACCCCAATAAGCGGTTCTCCATTGATATCTACAACAACTCCCGTAACTGTATTATTTTGCTGAGCTGACATCAGCATTCCGGCTTTATTAGCCATGACCTTTTCTGTTACGACTACCTGACGATCATTGATTTGAAAAATCAAATCATTTGAAGGCAATGTTTTCCCGAGGATTTGTTCCAAAGTTTCATTATTGGCGTCCACAGAAACTTTCGATTTTACCGGAATATTCTCTTTATAGAAAAAAATGTATTCACTATTCTTTTCTATTTCAGAAAAAAGCTGTTCAATACTCACATTTTTTAAATGGATCGATAACCTTGTCGTTTGGGAATAAGTATTTGCAGCAAAAGCAGTGCTTATACCGGCTATCAGAAAGAATAAATAAAGTCTCATAATGCGCATTAGAAAATTGGCTTTCGAACTCTTCATTCTAAGATTCGTGTTTTTTTTCATAAATTTTTACGTTTAATTTACATAAAATAATGTGTTTCTCTAATTTGTTGATTAACAACATGCCGTTTCACTTCCGGCCGATTTAAAATTAATTAGTCATATTCTCATATATTTAGATTAATTATTGATTGATTATTATTTCATTATTCTTTTTCTCATATGCAAATGGCTCCGTCAGGATAATATTGTCCAAAACATCCTCCAATGTTCCATCCAAACTCAATTTACCTTTGTAGCGAATACCGGAATAGGCCTTAGCGTATTCAATTCGAATATTGTAATGGCGAGAAAGCCGGTTAAATATCTCGTTCAATGGGGTTTCCTCCAATTTCATCACCCCGTCTTTCCAACAGGTATAATTATATATATCAACTTTTTTTACCGATTTCAGACCGTTTTCCAGGTGAAAACAATCGTTGGGTTTTAATGAAGTGGAGGCTTTATCGTCAGTGAGAATCTCTACGCTACCGGAAACCAGTACCACATTTGCAAAAGCATCCTCTTTATAGCTGGTTACATTAAAAGAAGTTCCCAATACCCTGATATCCATTCCACTGGTATGCACAACGAATGGTAAAGATTCATTTCTGGCAACATCCAGGTAAATTTCTCCGTCAATGAAAATTTCCCGTACCTTATCAGAAAAACGAGAAGGATAAATCAGCTTGGTTCCTGAATTGATCCAGACCCTGGTACCATCCATCAAAGTCAAAGACGAACGTTTTCCGTTAGGAACCACGACCTGAACATCTTCTGTTACGACTTTAGCATTTCCCTGTACTTTTTTCTCATCATTAATGATGACCGATCCGTCTTCTTTCTGTTGAATACATGCATCCTCCTCAATAATGATTGCTTCACTTCTACCGATAATCACCTGAACGTCATTCGATTCCGGCCTCAGCTCATCCAGTAGACTGAGCTTGTCTTTTTTATTTTTATTGGAGAAACCGCTCTCCTTATGCTGATATAATCTCATCGAAAAAAACAACACAAGGCAAGCAGCCGTTGCAGCCGCTAATAAGCTGTAGAATACTTTACGATTTTTACGAGAACGTATAGATTTTTCCAGCCTCAGCCATTGATCCTGAATTTTTTCATCAGAAAGCTCTTTTTGTCTAATGTGTATCCCATTGATCAATAAATAAGCTTCTTCTATTTCCGCCTTTTTATCCGGGTTTTCCTCTAAAAAACGAAGCCACTCCTCAACACATTCCTTTTCATGAACCCTTTTAGCTAATGAAAAAAAGTACTCATCAACAATGAAATCTTCCAAATGGAAACAACTGTATTTATTTAACATTTCCTGCCTTTAAATAGATTCTCTATATAAGTAATACAATGTATTTTCATTTTTGTACCCTCTTTTGTGAAAATTTATTTATTTTTGTTTTTAAATCAATTCATGAATGGTTAGAAAGACAACACATATTAATCCTATCTCCGATTCGGAAAGCGATTTATGGCAGAATTTCATGAATGGAGATAAAAATTCATTTTCTCTTCTTTACAAAAAATGTTATAAAAATTTATATAATTACGGCATCAACTTTGGAATGGATACCGTCCTGGCGGAAGATGCTATTCAGGATTTATTTCTAAAATTATATACCAGGCCCGAACTAATCAATAATTTATCGACAATCCGGTCTTTCTTGTTTCGTTCGATCAAAAACTATTTTATAAATGAATTGAAAAAGGGAGAAAAAAATATTTCCCTGGATGAAAGCGGTTCAGAGTTGCCGTTTACATTCGACTATACCATCGACGAGAGTATAATCAATAAAGATGAGGAAAAAGAAATGAAAGTAAAAATTGATAATATACTCAAATTTCTGACACCCAGGCAGCGGGAAATTATCTATTTCCGTTTCTTGTATGAAATGGAATACGAAGAAATTTCCCAGATTATGAACATTTCCGGTCAGAGCGCCCGGAACCTACTACACAAAGCTTTCGAAAAAATAAAGAAATCTTACGGAAACTTATCGATATTACTATTGATAAAGCTGATATGAAAAAGGGAGTTAGAAGAATGGTTTACACCTGAAGTTAATACCCCTCCTCCTTCTAACTCCCTTTAACTCTTTCTTTACAACGCTTTCTCTTTAATCAGATATTCAGCGATCTGCACGGCATTCAAAGCAGCGCCTTTTTTAATTTGATCGCCTACACACCAGAAGGTCAGGCCGTTAGGATTCGCAATGTCTTTACGGATACGTCCTACATATACAGGATCCTTAGTTGCGACAAATAAAGGCATCGGATATTCTTTATTCTCCGGTTTGTCGACAACCACTACCCCATCGGCTTTTTCAAAGGCCTGACGGGCATCTTCAACAGAAACAGGTTTTTCTGTTTCCACCCAAATTGCTTCGGAATGGGCACGCAAAGCAGGGACACGAACACATAGAGCGCTCACTTCCACTTCCGAATGCATGATTTTACGGGTTTCGTTGAACATCTTCATTTCTTCTTTGGTATACCCGTTTTCTGTAAAAACATCTACCTGAGGAATAAGGTTATATGCTAATTGATAAGCAAATTTTTCCACGGTAGGTTCTTCTCCGCGGGAAATTTGCTTGTATTGTTCTTCCAATTCATCCATTGCAGCTGCTCCGGCGCCTGAAGCTGCCTGATAAGTAGCGACATGGATACGTTTGATATGCGACAGATCTTCGATCGGTTTCAAAGCTACAACCATCTGAATTGTAGTACAATTCGGGTTTGCAATAATACCTCGCGGACGATTCTTTGCATCGGCAGCATTTACTTCCGGAACCACCAATGGCACATCGTTATCCATACGGAAAGCGCTGGAGTTATCGATCATCACAGCTCCGTATTTAGTAATGGTACCGGCAAATTCTTTTGAGGTACCTGCACCTGCAGACGTAAAAGCAATATCGATACCCTTGAAGTCGTCGTTGTGCTTAAGCTCCTTCACGGTATACTGTTTACCACAATATTCGTAAACTCGTCCTGCACTACGGGCTGAGCCGAATAATACCAGCTCGTCCATCGGGAAATTTCTTTCCGCCAACACGCGTAAGAACTCTTGTCCTACCGCTCCGCTAACTCCAACAATAGCTACTTTCATTTTCTTTAAAAATCTGTTTAAGTAAAAATTTTTCTTTTTATTTTGAAATATCCAATTTATTCAGTAAATTTGTTCCATTATGGGTTGAGTTTACGGCAATTTAGATATTGCCTGCAAAAATACATATTATTAATCAAAACAAATTTTAATTATGAAAAAAATTATCCTTGTGGTACTTTTTCTTGTACCAATCTGCGCTTTTTCCCAATTACGGGACAATTTTTCAGACAAAAAATTAACAAATAGAACAATCAACTGGACAGGTGATGTTGACAAGTTTATTGTAAATTCCGATTTACAATTACAATTGAATGCTCCAAAAGAGACCGGAAGAGCGATTCTTTCGACGCCATCCTCTTTATCCGAAAATGTAGTTTGGGAATTTTGGGGTAAATTCGGATTTAATCCCTCCTCTTCTAATTATGCCAAAGTTTATTTAACAAATAATTCCAACGATTTAGACGAAAAAACTGGATGTCTGTTTGTTCGCATAGGACATACCAACAAAAATTTTTGTTTAATAATAAATGATGGAAGTTCTGAGAAAACATTGATTACCGGAGCTAAAGACAGGCTTAATAACTCATCACCTTCCTTTAAAATTAAAGTATTATTAAGTAAAAAGGGGCGAATAGAACTCTATTCCAAACTTGATAATGAAAACGAATATACTTTAGAAGGCAATGGGCAGGTAAGCAACTTAAGAAGCGCCTACTTCGGATTACTTTGTCAATATACGTCGACAAGAAATACCTTATTTTATTATGATGATATTGAGATCAGAGAAATGTCGGAAGATGAAAATAAACTTTGTGATCAGAAATACGGAGATAATGTCGTCGTTGAAACTCCTGCTCCTTTTGATATGGTTTTCAACGAAATTATGTTCAACGCGCCGACTAATAGTGAGGAATATATTGAACTGTATAACCGGTCGGAGAAATCAGTCGACCTGAAATACTTGAGTCTCACAACGAGGAAATCAGATGGTTCATTGAATAAAGCATATCCGATTACTTCAAATACAGTGGCTCTGGAAATCGGAGATTATGTCGCGATATCCCGGAGTGTAGATGCAGTATGCAGTTATTTTACCTGCAGAGGTTCTGCTTTAATGATTGAAATGAGCAATACTCCTATATTAAATAATACAGGGGCGGATTTGGTATTACAAAACAACCTTACAGGAGAAATAATCGATGAATTCATATATTCTGAGAAGATGCATGATCCGGCAATTAAAGATAAAAAAGGAGTGGCATTGGAGAGGATCAACCCCGACAAAGAGACCAACGAAGCAAATAACTGGATATCAGCGACTACTTCCAGTAATTTCGGGACCCCCGGGTATGTTAATTCTCAATATAAAAAGAACCCCGATACAAATACGGGAAACGACCTGACTGTAGTATATCCTGAATTTCATTTAGGAAATAATGTTTATGAAATCCGCTATCATTTCGACAAGCCTGGAAACCGCTGTAGTATAATGCTTTTTGATTCTATGGGGCGGATGATAAACCGGATTGCAAATAATGAAACTCTGGGAATGGATGGCAGTTTGTATTTTTATGGAAATAACGGATCCGGAAAATCACTACAGCCTGGAGTGTATATTGTTTATGCTGAAGTGTATTCGGATAATGGATATTGCAGAAAACACAAAATTCCGGTGGTAATGAAATAATTGAGAATTGAGAATGACTTATTCCTGCATAAGCCCATTCTCAATTCTCAATTTTCAATTCTCAATTATTTCTTGATCACTTTATATGTTTTACCATCGTATTGTACTATATACGTACCTTTGGCATAACCTGTCAGATCAATTATTGTGACACCCTCCTGAGTCTTGAAGGTGCCTTTCAACGAGCCAGTAACGTCCATAACCCGGATCTCTTGATTTGAAGTCGTGTTAAGTACCTTAAGGATACCTAAGGTCGGATTAGGATAAATACTGACGACGGTTGCTGTTATATCCTCTACCCCGGTCGGGTATTGAACTGTAATGGTTTGAGCAACTTCTCTTGTGCCGCAGGGGTGATCCATTGTAACTTTCAGAGTTCCTGTGCCTGCTGCAAGGTTTCCAAACGTTGCCCAAGTCTCATTTTCTGTCTCTTTTCCGGTTTCAGGGGAGAAATCAACACCTTCCTGACTGTACGACCATGCATACTTTGTTACATCCTGATAACCATCCACTTTGATATGATAGGTGTTCCCTACTGTAGCCGGATTTGGATATTCTGCAAACTTCAAATGAGCCGGAAGGTAATCGGCAACCCAAAGTTTTACTCGTTTACTGTAAGCGCTGGAGATAAAACCATTATAGTTACTGCGTACAATCACATAATAACGTTCGTAATCAATCAACTTCACATCTCTGATCGTAATGGTATTAGAGTTAACTCCCATGATACGGTTATTGCCGCAATACCATTCGTAGGTCAGATCTTTTCCTTCTACTTCAATGCTCCAGGTATGGCTTCCTCCTATACAAACAGAAGCATCTTCCAAATCCTTGATGATTCGAGGTACGTAGCAGTCCCTGATCAGATTGATTGTGTATGTTTTTGTTGTCAGTCCATCTTCCGCCGTTACTGTAAACGTAAAGAGATTATCTCCGGGAGATAAGCCTACGGTCCTTGGAGAAGTCGGGTTCAATACCGCATTAGCATCATTGGGTACGGCAGTCAAAACCACCTTATCCCGATCGCAATCTAAGTAACATTGATATGTAGTGATAGCCGGATCAAAGCCGGGAACTGTAGTTCCATCGAAAGCCAGGTCTTTCAAGGTCGCATCCTGACTTAAAATATAAACCGTAACTATATTACTCGTTTGAGCAGTTCCACAATCTCCATTGACCTCGACATAATACTGTCCATAGTCGCTTGCCGCCGTAGGATTCACAGTATAACTTGCAGAGGTAGCTCCCGCAAGCGCACTAAATGTTGTCTCCCCATAACCCTTTTTGTACCATTGGTAAGTCAGGTCATTTCCTTCCGCCGTTACACTCAGGGAGAAACTATTATTTACTCCTACAGGAGATGATGGAGCAGCGGGCTGTGCTGTAATCGCCGTACCCGTTTTCAGAGTGACTGTTACAGGAGTTCTGGTCAGACTCATACAGTTGTTACTATTTTGAGCCTCCACATAATAAGTCGTTGTCGCTGTTGGAGAAACAATTGAACCTGTTAATGCCGTACCTCCCGTTTCTGTTGTATAGAACGATAATGTGTTTCCTGCTGAGTTTATTACAGTTGTTGACAGATCAATACTTTCTCCCGGACAAATCGATTGTGGCGTCACATTCGCGATTACTGTAGGCAACTGATAAACCGTAATTCCAACGGCATTCGTAGTGCCTGTTCCACAGGCGTTTACCGCCTCATAATATAACTGTTGACCATTTTGAGCATAAGTCACGATATCTCCTGAAATGAAATCCTGATTATTCAGTTTCCATCCCTGAGTAGATACAGGCAGAATAGATGTAACCGCAGGAGCAGTCAAATCCAACGATGTATTGTCGCATACTCCCGCCGGGGCAGAAACAGTTCCGATTGATGGTTTATCATGAATGATAATCTCTATCTCGGCCGATTCCACCGGAGAGGCAGAAGCTTCCTCTCCATATGCGACTTTAATACTACCTGTCCCTGCACTTCCCCAAAGAACCGTTATTTCATTCGTGTTTTGTCCCAAAGATACAGTTCCTCCCGTCACTGTCCAGACATAATTAAACATTCCACTTTTTGTTGAATAAGTCTGAGTTGTATTAAAGCATACATTCGTTTTAGAATAGTCCATATCATCAATAACCGGTGTCCCCTGAGCCGAAATTACAGTAGTTTGTGTAGCTGTCGTGGTAGGACAACCATCCACCATGTAATTGACACTTACACCTTTACTTCCTGCGGCAGTCCAGTAAACCGTCACTGTATTATCTGACGAAGTTCCTCCTGATATAAGTGTTGCATCGCCAATACTCCAATTATAGTTACTTCCCATACCTGCGGTATAAGTTACCTGTTGAGTTGTAATTGCCGTAGCAATACCACTTAAAGAAGCTTGTGGTTCGATTTTAACCGTTACTATTGCATCTGCAGAAGTCGCAGAACTACAGCTTCCTGTTACCGTCACCGTATAGCTTCCGGTCTCGGTTGCAGTATAACTGTCATTATTAGTACCGACATCCACCGTTCCTTTTTTCCATTGGTAATTCAATGTTCCTTCTCCGGTAGCAACAACCGTCATTGTATGAGTATTATTATGACAAACAGTATTACCGACAGGTGCTGTAGTGATTTTTGTTATTGCTTGCTTGGTAATATTCTTTGTCTCTTCCACCAATGGTAACCCTGGGTTATTTTCATGACGATAAGTCACTTTCACATCTGCAACAGAGAATTCATCCCATGTTACAGTTACTTCATTGGAATTCTGACCGGAAGTAACCGTTCCGCCTGTCACTGTCCACACATAATCATACTTATTATTCTCTGTTATGTAAGTATAACTGTTACCATTTTCCGGACAAACAACCTCCGTTCCGGATATATGTGGGACAGCCTGATTAGCAAGGCTTACCATATGACTACAAGGGGTTTCCGCAGCACAACCATTTGACTTATAAGTTACAGTCACAGTCCCTGGAGAAACGTCACCCCAAGTCACTGTAACTGCATCAAAATTATCTCCTCCGGAAGTAATCGTTCCACCCACAACTTCCCAATCGTAATTATTCTTTCCCGGTTCAGTAGTATATACCACTCCTTCCTGACCTTTTGCAGCAGTCACAGTACCACTAATGGTCGGAACAGGCAATGGATTAACTGTTACCGTGAAACTTGTTGCCGTACCTGGACAATGAGTACCAACAGCTCCATAGTAATATGGTATGACATCAATCGTTACTGTATTCACACTCAGGACGTTTGGTGCAACAAATCCCGGAATCGTTATCATATTGGTGCCGGAATAATCCGGAATACCAACTGCAGAGCCTCCTGACCATGTATAATAACTAAGATTTACTCCTCCATCAGGTATAATTATGGAATGTGAAGCTCCGGAACAAACAGAGATATCTGAAAATGTTCCGGCCACCGGTGTTGGATATACCTTTATAGTGGTTGTATTCGACTCGGCAGTTCCACAGGCATTTGTCGCCTCATAATACAATTGTTGACCATTTTGTGAATAATCCACTGAGTTCCCTGAAGTAAAAATTACATCATTTAAATACCAATTTTGAGTAACGCCCAGGCTTGAAGAAACAGACGGAGTCACCAGATTCAGATTTGTATTATTACAAACCCCCGCAGGAGCCGTGATAATACCCACCGACGGTTTGTTATGGATAGTAATGTTAGTTTCAGCAGATTCAACCGGCGAAGCCAAAACATCCTCACTATATGCGACTTTAATTGTTCCGGCTCCCGCACTACCCCAAAGAACTGTTATCTCATTTGTATTCTGTCCTGACGATATCGTTCCTCCTGCTACAGTCCAGGTATAATTAAACATATTGGTTTTTGTTGAATATGTTTGAGATGTATTAAAACATACATTCGTTTTAGAATAATCCATGTCATTGATAACAGGTGTTCCCTGAGATGACACTATAATATTAGTTGTTGAAGTATTTGTCGGACATCCGTCTACAGTATAGTTTACTGTAACTGTTTTTGTTCCGGCTTCCGTCCAATAAACAGTTACAGTATTATCGGAGACATCTCCTCCGGAAACACGGGTTGCATCTCCTATATTCCAGTTATAATTACTTCCCGTACCAGCCGTATAAGTTACTTGTTGAGTTGTCACAGCAGTAGCAGCACCATTCAAGGTCGCTACAGGTTGGGATTTTACTGTTACTGTTACGGGATCAGTTGTGGCCGTACCACAAACCCCGGACACTGTCACCGTATAATTTCCTGTTTCAGTTGCAGTATAGCTTGCACTGTTTGTACCAACATTTGTAGTCCCATCTTTTTTCCATTGATAATCAGGAGTTCCTTCACAGTCGGCTTCGACATCCATTGTATGACTATTATTGTGACATACGGTATTACCGACAGGTACTTTTGTGATCGTAGTAACCTGTTGTTTAGTAATATTACTTTCTGTTATCTCCACCAACGGCAAGCCAGGATTATCTTGATGACGATAAGATACTTTTACGCTTGGAGCAACTGAACCATCCCAAAGAACATCTACTGTATTCGATCCGATAGTCGACGTTTGAGGAGTTCCTCCTGCAATAGTCCATTCATAATCGTATTTTCCGGGGTCTGTTGTATAAGTGCATCGGGTCACCGGACAAACAGTTGTTGCTCCTGTCAGTACGGGTAATGATTGACTTGATAGAGCCACCGTTTTACCGGATGGTTGTTCGGACTGACAAGCATTTGACTTATATGTTACCGTAATAATGCCGGTAGAACCATTACCCCAAGTCACAGTAGCCTGATCAAAATTGTTTCCTCCGGAAGTAATGGTACCTCCGGTAATACCCCAGACATAGTCTGTCATTCCGGCATCAGTAGTATATACTATTCCTGATTGCCCTTTTGCTGCAGAAGACAATCCATTAAGAACCGGTACCGGTAATGGATTAACTGTAATTACAACCTCATTACTATAGCTATCGCCACAAACATTAGTAACCCGATAACGGATTTTTGTACCATTATCATCTTTAGATACCGTATAAGGCATTGAAATATCTTCATAGACAGCAGAACCAGAAGCTGTCTCTTTCTGCCAACTGGCTGATATAACAGGAGAACCTCCGTTATTAAGTACAGATGGATTCGTCATTGAGAGATTACTTTTCTCACATATTGCTGCAGGAGCCGTAATATTAGCGATAGTCGGCACTGTCATAACGGCGATGAGGACTTCATTACTATAAGAAGTTCCACAATCATTGAGGGCGTAATACCGAATATATTTACCATTATCGATTAATGTTACCTCTGTAGACGGATCAAAATTAACAAATGAAGAACCACCTACAGTAGTAGATATCTGCCATCCTTCGGAAACCACGGGACAACCATTATCTGTTACAGCCGGAACACTGAGAATCAATGGATTGCCTGTACAGACAGCTGCCGGTTGTGTAACATTTTGTATGGCAGGAATTTTATTAGTCGTTTGTGTTACTTTGAATGTTTCTGTTACCATACATCCTCCGGAAACCAGGGCCAGCCTGTATACCCCCTCTGTATCGGCAACATAAGTATTCGTTGTTTGCGCCGATTGAAGAACATTATCTTTATACCAGATATACTCAACCGGAGTAGAATAACTATCCGGGTTACCGACAGTTATAGAAACCTGTCCGGGAGGATCACAGAGATAACCGGTCGCAGGTAACGCATTAAGAACCAATTTATCAATATTACTTCCGGAATTTACAGTTATGATCTCATCATCCGTTTTCTTACGACAAATGCCGTCCTCTACCAAACAACTGTATCTACCAGCCTCCGATGCGATATAAAAATCATGGACAGCATCAGGAATAATTATATCATTCTTGTACCACTGAAATGCAGGAGTCCCATTATATACAGCGGCACCTCCTGCCATATTGGTAACAGACAACCGGGTCACCCCATTCGCACCACAAATAACATTACTTGGGTATACAGTAGTCTTTATCTGCAAATATGGACAATCGATCCCGGACATAGTATTATTACTCAAATCACAATCTTCATATCCTATAACCGGAAATGCCGTATTATTATCCATAATACGCGCCCATATTAAACAATTATTATAATTACCTGAAAGTGTGTACGTTAAAACGGCAGTTTCATTTGGAAAAATATCTATACCAACCTGATCCGTTGTAACATAAGAACTACCTTCAAAAGGATTACCTGTTGTTCCACCATTGTAGAACGATATCGGACAGGATGCCGCAATGGTCGCCATACCCTTATTGTATATAGTAAGAGTAACCGTCGTAGAGGTCGCGTTCAGTACATTCACCTCCATATTCCTAAACATGGCATCAGGATAACGTGTCACGGGAACATAATCCTGGCCACTTCTTACAATAGGTTGCTGTATCCAGGAACCGTTGTAAGGATAAATCTTTTTCCCGTTTTTAGTATACTCTGTAAGCATGGATTGCGGGCGAGAATTGATTTTAAGATCTTCACCTACCTGTAATGGATCATACATCCCTTGATTCCAGACCGGAGGGCAAGGCGCCCATTTATGACCGCTGTATTCATATACATTAATCCAACCGGCTGAACCGGCAAGTGTCCGAGAATTGCTAGTTTGTGTAACAAGGATGTCGGCACTACCATCCAGATTTACATCGGCAATGGTAGGGTACTCGAATGCCGTACCACAAAATACGGGTGTACTGAACATAATAGAAGTTCCTGTAGTGCTCGTCGTTTCTGAGAGGGTCACGTAGTCATTATTTCCCTTTTTAGGAGAAATCACACGCAAAGTAGTTTCGTCGCGATAACATAAATCCTTTGCATCATCATTATTAAAATCGAAGAGGGTAATGCCTGTATTCTGTGAACGGTCACTATGTTCCATGCCCCAACTTAGTTTCAATTTATCTTCAACGTCCTGAGCTTGTGCATCGTATGTTAACCCAATAATATGCCCTCCCTCCGGTGTCCTGTTGAATCTTCTATTCGAATTTGAAGCTTGATTATTATCCCAACCTGCATCAGTTCCTGTACTTGCGGCAGTTCCCTGACGCAATTTTTCGTCACTTAACGGGTGGAATTTGATACCGGTGCGACCGTCATTACTGGTAGCCCTGTTAATATAAACTCCCCCTGACAAAATACATATTTCGGGAAGCCTACGTGTATAGGCCGAACCATCCCAACCATCTTGCTTATCATTAATATCTCCTATAAAAGGAATACTAAAATTCCCATGCTCCCCATCAGAATAATAGGTTACGGCAGCTTTGGCTGTTGAAGGATCCCGCGGATCCCAAACATAAACCAATACTTTGAGATCCAAACTTCCATTATCACCAAAAGAGGCAACAATAATATCTTCGTATCCGTCGCCATCAATATCGGCAACGCGGGTAAAACCATCGCTCAAATAAAGCGTTGTGGTTGAATTGTTCGGATTTTCTTTTACAGTTACAGATGCAGGACCTTCTATGGTTGTATAAGTATTTTGTGAATGATCTGTCAAACTGTTTATTTGTATCTTATGAATACGGTTTCCTGCTATGATTTCTTGTTGCCCATCCCCATCTATATCATATACAGCAATAACAGGCACAAAATTATCTGAATAACCACCGTTACCCGGACGACGACCCGTCATGGCAACACTCCTGATATTATTGGCAGAGGTTTCCGTCGTTGGATTTGCATAACTATTATCGGCTAAGCCCGAAGTAATACTACTGGATCTGGGTGTACTTGCTGTACCTTGCCACGACATAAGCAAAGCTCCTGTGGCGCCATTGAATATTTTATTATATACAATAACTTCGGGAATATTATCCCCGTTAAGGTCGGCAATATAGGGCTGAGGATATCCAAACAGAGATTGAGAAGCAGTAAGAGGTGCCGCATAGTTTACGGCAACCCCATTGGCTCTGCCTTCCCATAGCATGGATATTCCTGTGATGTCAGCTCCATTGAAAGATGGTTTAAGGGCACAAACTCTCCCATTGGTTTGAGCTACTACAATTTCACCCATTCCATCTTTATCAAGATCGGCTAATGCCAGTATTGAAGGAGGACGATGATAGGGATCCCCCATACCAAAGTTAACTTCAAAATCGTATTGGTACATTCTTACACCGGTTTGACCATTATATATATTAATGTATCGGCCATATCTTGCGGCTGCTCCATCTGAAAAACCGGTTACACCTATCATAACAATTTCAGGTTTTCCATCTCCATTAAGGTCTCCAACCATCGGAGAAGTAAAACCATCAATACAAAAATTTCCAGCAGGATTCCCATTGTCTGTGCTATACTTTTTCTTAATGCCAAAAGGCACATTGGACGGCATTACATTATAGCAATTCATATCCCCAAAAATAACATTGTCCGGATAATTATATTCTGCAACATTGATCGACAGTGTGGCTGTAGCTTCCAGAGCCCCGCAACTCACCTTATAACCAATGTTAACAACTGTATTACGACAAGCCGAACCCGGCATAAATTCAATGTAGCCATCAGGCAACACTTGCGCAGTACCCTGATTCTCCGGGTGCAGAGCTGAAGTTACCGTCAGTATGTAATCAGAACAAGGCACTACGTCGTTTACGAGTACATTGACCTTCACCTTTTGTAAGGGACCGATAAATGCTTGATCATTAATCGCGGTAAGGGTCGAAATCTGTCCCCAGAGTGTAGGTAATAACCCGAATAGAAAAAAAATCAACGTTAATCCGTATCGCAATACATATTGACTCCGGATCAATCTTGGTTGAATTGTTGGATGTTTCATTTTAAATATTTTTTTAGGATGTTGTGTTTATCCATTACAATTTTCATATTCCATTCAATTATGGAATATTATACATATACATTTTTGGAAAAAATCAAACGCCACCCCTAAGAAATCACTGTGATTTCTTAATATAAAGGACATTAAAGAGTGAAGTTAAGAAAGAAAATCTAAAGTGTCAATTTTAATAAAAAGACTAAATTAAAGACAATAGGACTCTTCGTTAGTGTATATTTCTTTTACAAATCACTTATATTATCCCCTAATCATCGCTGCAAATATACAAACTTATTTCAAATTGTCAAAAAAAATCCTAAAATTCATCAAAAAACAGGAAATAAGTTTGATGAATTTTAGGATTAAACAAGGTAGGGAGGCTGTATTAAAGGCTGAACTACAGTTTAGAACGGTTATAAATTGTAAGTTTCATTAATAACAGAGTTCATTTATCTTTGTTTTCAGAGATTACTACTGGCTTTCTAAGCGACTATACCTTCTATGTCACATAGTAAACTTACAATTTGCAACTTCAAAACAGTCTATGAGGATTTTGAACATCCTCTCTAAAAATAAATAATCATTATTTTCCGGAATACGAATACGGTGCCGAATCAAGGCTGATTCCTCGTTGTTTATTCGGTTGGGCTCCCATTTTGAACTGGATATTGCCACCTTTTTTTAACTCATTGATTACAAAATAATTTTTACCGTAAATTTTACCGTTCATATTAATATTTTGTACATAAACATTTTTATCATTATTATCCAACGAACTGATTATCAATCTCTTTCCTTTTTGCAAATGCAAAGTTGCTTTTGAAAACAATGGAGAACCGACAACATACTGACCGCTACCAGGACATACAGGATAGAATCCCAATGCGGAGAAGACATACCAAGCCGAAGTTTGACCGTTATCTTCATCACCACAATAACCATCAGGAGTAGCAGAATACAACTTATTCATCACATCACGAAGGTGATATTGTGCTTTCCATGGTTCTCCCGAATAATTGTAGAGATAGATCATATGTTGGATCGGCTGGTTTCCATGAGCATAATTCCCCATGTTCATGATTTGCATTTCACGGATTTCGTGAATAGTACCACCATAATAACTGTCATCAAAGACCGGAGGCAATGCGAATACCGTATCCAACATCGTGTTAAACATTTTATTTCCTCCCATAAGCTCGATCAATCCCTGTGGGTCATGGAAGACAGACCATGTATAATGCAATGAATTACCTTCGGTAAAGTCGCCTCCCCATTTGAAAGGACTGAACGGATCACTGAATGTTCCGTTTTCTTTCTTTCCGCACATCAGGTTATAATCTTTACGGAACAGATTACGAAAATTCTGACTCCTTTTCGCATACACATCTATCTCACTCTGAGGACGGTTCAAAGCTTTACCAACCTGATAGATACACCAGTCATTGTAGGCATATTCAAGAGTACGCGCAGCGCTTTCGTTGATTTTTACGTCGCAAGGCACATAACCCAACTTATTATAATATTCGTAACCCGCTCTACCTGTGGAATATACTTTAGGGTGTTGGTGATTGGCCGAATATACCAAACCTTCCCATAGATCATTCGTGTCTTTTACTTTAATCCCTTGCAGGAACGCATCGGCAAGAATTGATGCCGAGTTGTTTCCAACCATACAGCTACGGTGTCCCGGGCTGGCCCATTCGGGGAAGAAATTACTTTCCTTGTAAGTATTGATCAATCCTTCCTGGATTTGCGCGTTGATTTCCGGGTACATCAGGTTCAAAAGCGGGAACAAACAACGGAAAGTATCCCAGAATCCACTATCGGTAAACATATAGCCAGGCAAAACCTGTCCATTGTACGGGCTGTAATGCACCACCTGACCGTTTTTATCGATTTCGAAAAATTTACGGGGAAAAAGCAATGATCTGTAAAGGCAGGAATAGAATGTACGATATTGGTCTATACTACCACCTTCTACTTCTATTTTTCCAAGCTCTTTGTTCCATTCAGCTTTTCCGGCTTCTGCAACAGTTTCAATAGGATCGTTCTTCAATTCTTTCAGATTCAATGCAGCCTGTTCAAAGCTAATGAATGAAGAAGCCACACGAACATTGATTTTTTTCTTTTGCTTACACTGTATTCCAACAATCGCACCGACGTGATTTTCAGCCTTTTCCGAAACTCCTTTCAGGATATCTCCATTGGCAAAAACCTCAGCAGAGAAGAACGGTTCTTCAAACTGGATAATAAAATAATTCTTAAAATTTTCAGGAACACCTCCGCTATTTTTGGTTGTGTAACCGATAATCTGATTTTTTTCAGGAACTAATTTGATGTATGAACCTTTATCAAAAGCGTCGATTACCAGAAACGCGCTGTCTGTTTGAGGATATGAAAACCGGAAGATACAAGCTCTTTCCGTTGGCGAGAACTCGGCAAATACATCATGATCAGCCAGATAAACGCTATAATAATAAGGCAATGCTGTTTCTGCTTTGTGAGAGAACCAACTGGCACGTTGATGTTGTTCAAATACTTTCTTTCCTGTTACAGGCATAATAGAAAATTGACCATAGTCATTGATCCATGGGCTAGGCTGGTGAGTTTGCTTGAATCCTTTTATTTTTTGTTCAAGTTTGCCATTTGGAAATAAACCACCATAGCAATAAGTCCATCCGTTGCCCATATCATTCATTTGTGGGGTCCAGAAATTCATCCCCCAGGGACGTGCAATCGCAGGATACAGGTTTCCGGTAGATAAAGCGTGAGTTGATTGAGTCCCCATTCTGGGGCTTACATACTGAACCGGATTTTCAATAGCCATCAAAGGCAATAAAACCAGAGTAGTTAATAGAGTTAGAATTGTTTTTTTCATATTTATTATTTTTACCATTTACCAATTTATTTGAACGGAGATACCTTCAGGACTATTTTCAAACTTAACCAAACAAGTTTTAGATTGACTGTCCCAAGAATAGCTTGACTCTTTAATTTCCTGTCCCAAATGATTTTTTACAACAACCTTCTTAGGTTTTCCGGGAAGATATATCCGGGAGACATTGTTCGTGTTTTCCGGACTTTTCGCAACAAAGGTATAAGAATGTTCCTTAGAAACCTCGTTATATATCCTAGATGCGCCACAGAGTACTCTTGGTTGATTTTTATCAAGAACATGTTTTGCAGAAATAAGAGAGTAAAGAAAAGCCTGTTCGCCGGGATTAACAATCTTTGTTTTTACAACAGGAAGTTCCGGATCAAACAAGTCGACATATAATCCGTTAATTTTCAAAGGCTTATCATTCACACTTTCATCCACAACAGAAGCAATAACATAAGGCCCCCTTTCCAGGTAGAAATTATTTTTCACCTCCAAACTATTTCCTTTAACTGCAAAGCTATACGCTTTTTCAATTGTTGAGAAATACTTTTGATCATTATCGGCTTTTAATACAAAATCTTTAGGGTCTTCCCTGAGCACGTATACTATCCCTTTTCCACAAGGATACTCTCCTTCAGCAGCACCCTTTACAATTCCTAATTTTTCGAATAAATGGTCGGAAGGGACAGCATAATGATTTCCATTTGTATTCCACCATTCCATAACGGACTGGTAAGGATCGACATCTTTTCCGCAATATACAAGGACTCCTCCGTTATTGATCCAACGGGCAATGTTATTATGATATTCCGGATCCAAAGGTTTCATATTAGAATATGACAGAACAAGAACTTTCAGATTTTTCCATGTATCAGGATAAGCAGTATTCTCAATATGAGCCGTTTCAACAGGAATTCCTCTCTTTAACAACGGAAATGTTTGTCCGTAGAAATTCGAAAAACGAGGGTCTTCATATCCGGCATGAGTAGGGAAACGCTGGAACATCAACGAATTAGACATCATAACAGCAATTCCTTGTGTTCCACTTACTTTGTTTTCAGATAACGGCATATCATTCAGGGCATTGATCATCACCTGCATTTGAGTAGAATAAAAACGAGGGATTTTTGCTTTTTCAGCAGCATTCGATTTTGTACGGTATAGGCCTTCATAAATACGGTCAGGCCAAGGCATTACCTCATAATCGGCAATCATCGGATATAGTAATTGAGCTGCAAAAGTGGCCTGATAATTCTTTTTATAATCTTCCCAATCCTTTCCGGCATTATCTTCTATAGGATCAGTCAGAAAGAACATTTTACGACCTGTAGGACGTGTCATAGACTCCATAGAGCCATATTCAAGGAAAGCGTTTTCAAATACACGCTCCTTTTCTATGCCATTGTAATACGTTTTTTCACGTGATGTACCGGTCCAAACCTGAGCAATATAGCCATCCACACAGGAAAGTGAGGCTAAACTGGCTTCCGGACTCACAATCTGCCATGAAGAATAATTGACTAAGGAATGTGTCGGAACATAACATCTCACATCCATTCCTTTGGTTTTACCATATTCTTTAGCATACGTAAATACTTCATTCAAAGCATTATAATACAATTCATATTTCAATTTATTGGCAAGATAAGTATTCTCCGGAGACTCATGTTGAGGTCTCCATGGAAATCGATAATATTTCTGCCATTCTTTCTTAAAAGCGGTACTATATCCGGCACGCATCCAGAACTCCGGTTCTTCCAGATATATCGCATCGATTCCCGCATCAATAACCCGGCGAATATGTTTTTCTTTCAGATATTGAATAAAAGATGCTGTTGGAACGATATACGGAACCATGTGACCGTGCCATATCGTATCTCCTTTCTGAGTGACCTGTCCTTCGCCCAGGTGGTTGATTCCATCCCATTGTCCGGTGAAATAATCCTGATACTCGCCCCAGGCGATACCAGTCATGAAATGGGCGGTATATCCTCGATCACGCCAGGATTCCACACGGTCTTCGAAAGATACTTTCTTTCCTCTTTCAGAAGGATTCCCTCCTATACCATAGATTATTGCCGCGTCGGCTCTGACATCAATCGATGGTCGCCAGGGTTGAGCTACCTGAAAGACTGTTTTTTCTTTTATTTTCTGTGCAGACACCGACAATGCAGCAAAAAAGCTACATAAAATAAATAAAAACAGAGTATAATCTTTTGTTCCCATACAAGTTAGTCCTCAATTTATTGTTACTTCATTTTTTTCAACATACCAGATAAACGTCCGGATATTTTTCCGGTTCATTTGTTCCAAAAGCCGTGCATAACGTTGCATTTGTTTCTTGTGTTCCGGCCGGGGTTCGCCGAATTTATAGTCAATGATTAATGTTTCTTCTTCAGAAAATAAGACCCTATCCGGGCGTTGGGTAGTTATCTCACCATTCTCTTCTACCAGAACAGCACATTCGGCATAGGTTTTATATTTTCCGGAAAACCAGTCTTCCACTTGGGAATCAGCAATACATTGCTTTACTTTTTCAGAATATTCCTCCTTTTCTCCCGGGAGAATAATTCCTTCAAAAATGAGTTTATCTACAGCAACCGGAATGTCCTCAAGGGTTCTGACGTACGAAAACAACGAGTGCATGATGTTTCCATGTGAGACATAGGATTCTTTTGAAGGTAAATCCGGATTTACAAACTCCCTGGATTTATTCGACTGCTTGAAAATAGATTTATCCGGATTGAACGCTTCCGAAACAAAATTCGAATCAAGCGCTTCTGGAGAGGTTTTCAGGATATTTTTACTTGTATTCTCTTCCCTTTTCAAATAGAAATCCAAAGACCCGTTTTGATAATGCAGGGAATCTTCATCAAAGAGACCATCCATCTTATTTACCAGGAATTGAAGCAGATCCGAAACTTTTTTGACATCATCGTACGATTCCAATTTCTTTTTATGTTTTGACAATACCAACAGGTTATGCTCTGCCCGCGTAAATGCCACATAAAGCAGATTCAAATTGTCGACCCAGCTTTGTGCTGTCTCTTTCTGATATTCTTCCCTGAAAACGGTATCGAACATTTTCTGGGAATATTTTACCGGGAGCAGTTCCAGGTCATATAATCCTTCTTTGGATCCACACCAGACTACCGGATTTTTTTCCGGGAAAATGTCCCAATCGCAGAACGGCAGCAACACCGTATGAAATTGCAGCCCCTTGGATTTATGGATAGTCATCGCACGCACGCCATCGACAGAAGCTCCTGATGATACGGATTTGAGTTGTAACTCTTCATCCCAGTATTTGAGGAAAGCATGAATATCCGATACGGATTCACGAAGATAATTACCTGTAGCATCGTAAAATGCAAACAAATATCCGTTTTGTTTTTCGATATTTTTGAGTTCCAGGAAACGATACAAATGGCCTATTAACTCTAATAACGGCAAACGGGTAAGTTCTTCCGACAATTCGAAGTCCGTATTCAGGGTATACTGTTTCAAATAGAAATCCAGTTTAGCCCGAAATACCGGGTTTTGAGGATCTTTCAATACTCTCAGCGCTTCGATTATAATTCTCAAGACCGGAGATGATCCCAATTGGAAAGCCTCATCGGAAACAATATTCAGATAATGATTTACAGTCAGTTCCGGATGTTCTTCCCGTTGAGAGGCGAGATATTCTGCAATCGCAATAATGCTTTTGTTTGTCCGTGTCAGGATACAGATCTTATTCGCAGGAATCCCCGAACCGGCTAATTGCTTTATCTGATCAAACAGTTTTTCGAGTACCTGACCATTATAGCTTGTATCTTCTGATTTATCATCCGGAATAAAGTCTATCGAGACATGTCCAAAATCTTCTTCTTTTTTTGTTTCCTGCACTACATCGGAGGGAGAATAGGCCGTTGGAAATGGAGACCCTGTTGTATCCCCAAACAGAGAAGTATATTTCTCATTCAGGATTTCGGAAGCATGTGTAAAAAAATGATTATTGAAATTGACAATTATTTTTTCGCTTCGAAAATTATATGCCAGATTCAGGGGTTGAATTCCCAGTTCCTCTCCTATTCCTCCCAGGATACTCCAATCGCCGTTCCTCCAACGATAGATCGATTGTTTGACGTCGCCTACGATCATGCTGAAATAGTTATTTGCAAGGACTTCAGAAAGCAAGGATTTGAAATTCTTCCATTGCAGGCGTGAGGTATCCTGAAACTCATCGATCATCACATGTTTGATCTCTGCTCCTATTTTTTCATAAATAAATGAAGTATCCGAATCATCGATCATCTTATTGAGGAACAAAGCTGTATCTGAGAGCATAAAACGGTTATTCTCAGCATTTTGTCTACTAATCTCATTTGTTATATCCCAAATCAATCCTAATTGATGGATATTTTGGGTAATCATCCTTGAAGTATCGTATTTACGGAGATTCTCTAAAGTCGCATTTAACAATGATATAAAACGTGATTCCGCCAATGCGATGATCTCATCTTTTTTCTTCGTTTTTGCAGAGGGCCATTTTATCGCCTCCACACAACAATCCCGTACTACAGCACTACCGGCATTTGCATTTTTAAAATCGCCTTCCGAAAGTTTACTTAAAAAATTAAGCACTACTCCATTGCGATTAAAATCACCTGATTCGAGGTTGCATTCGAAGATAGTTTTTGTGATTTCATCGTAAGTATTTTTAAAAAAATCTTTACAACCGGATTGAATTTTTGAGTGATATTCTTTTATTTTTTTAAATATTAAAGTATCACTTTCCAATTGGGACTTCAATATATATTCATGTTCCTGAAAATATTCATTGAAGATACAGCGACTGAAATCCATAATTTCCCTGTCAATCCGCCAGTATCCGCCTTCATCGAGTTTTCCTTCGATATAGGCCATCAGCCAATCCAATAGCTGAGGGTCTTCGTTTGCCTTTTCTATAACGGAATGAACGGCTTCCGACAGGACTTTCGAGGTATTCATTTCCAAGTTGAACCGGGAGCCCCGCCCCAGTTCTCGGGCGAGATTCCTCAATACTTTCTGAAAAAAACTATCGATTGTCGTAATATTTAAATGACTGTAATCATGAAGAATAGCATGTAGTATTTCTTTTGATTTCAGGCTGACCTCCTGATCTTTCATCGGATATCCGGATTTTTCCAACGCTTCCGTCAAAGCCGATCTGAAATTTTTCGAATCTTCACATTCGAAAGCCAGACCGTATAATTCCGAAAGGATACGGTCTTTCATTTCGCCCGTAGCATCTTTGGTGAAGGTTACAGCCAATATCCGGCGATGAGAATGATGTGAATATTTAATCAACAATTCACGAATATATTCCAGGGCCAGGGTGAAAGTTTTTCCCGAACCTGCAGAAGCTTTATATATTTTCAGTTTTGAAGATTCCAAATATTAATGTTTTTGTACCCAACGTCCAAACGAGGCAATTACAATAAAACAGATCAACGGCAATACAAATGAAATCCGGACAGAGGATAATGATTCGAACCAAACCGCCTTATCGATCAGGATTGCTTGTACCAGAGGCATCAAACATCCCCCTCCTATCGCACAAATCAAACCTGCGGATCCTAATTTAGCATCATCACCGAGGCCTTTCAACGCAATTCCATAGATCGTAGGGAACATCAGGGACATACAGGCTGAGATCGCGACTAAGCTATATAATCCGAATATTCCCTTGATAAATATAACTCCCAGAGTAAAGGCAATACCACCTAAAGCCAGTCCCATCAACAACACACTAGGCTTGATATATTTCAGAAGGAATGTACAAATAAATCTACTGGTAACAAAAATCCCCATAGCGATCATATTATATCCCTGAGCATCAGATTTACTCATTCCAAGTTCAAGTTCTGCGTACTGGATAATAAATGTCCAAACCATGATTTGTACTCCGACATAGAAAGCTTGCGCGATTACAGACCGTACATACCGGCCATTTTTGAAAAGGCGTTTGAATGTAGCGCCAATTTGCAATCCTTTTTCTTCTTTCGGAGCATCACCGGGAAGTTTTGATAAAAAGAATAAAATAAAAAAGCATAATACAACTACCCCCAAAATAAGGTATGGGCCGCTTACAACACTCAGGTCACTACTTTGCATCGCAGAAAAAGCAGTAGGATCAGTATCTCTCAATGCTATCCTTTCTGCTTCCGTAGCCGAGTTTAATTTCGCTAAAATAAATTCTTTCGCAATCAACATTCCTGTCAACGAGCCGATAGGATTAAATGCCTGCGAGAAATTAAGTCGCTGAGTAGCGGTTTCTTCCGAACCCATAGAAAGAATGTACGGATTAGAAGTTGTTTCCAGAAAAGCCAGCCCGCAAGTCATTACAAAATAAGCTATCAGAAATGCCCAGAATGCCATTGCATTACCCGCCGGTATAAACAAAAAACAACCTATTGAATATAATGCCAGCCCTAATAATATACCTTTCTTGTAATTAAACCGTTTGATAAAAATCGCAGCAGGAATAGCCATACAACAGTAACCGCCATAAAAAGCAAACTGTACCAGAGAACTTTCAAAATTAGAGATCAGAAGGATATTTTTAAACGCGGCGACCATCGGGTTAGTGATGTCATTTGCAAAACCCCAGAGGGCAAAAAGTGAAGTTACAAGAATAAACGGGTAT
>JAVBTA010000014.1:0-21154 GCA_031556375.1 Bacteroidales bacterium
AAAGTGGATATTTTCATAATTTTAAAAATTTGTTTAATTTGCTGTTTTTGCGGCAAATAAATCTCCAACAAAGAATTTTTCTTCATACCTTTGTAATGTTAATGATTAATACAGTTTTTTACATAAAATTGTGTTGGTCTCACCGGCAGATGCTGGAACATCTGCCGGTTTCCAGTTAACAAATAATTATCATAGGCATTTCATTTAATATTAGTACTCCTGTTAATTTATAATAAACACACTCAATTTAGTTTATATATATTATTTGTCTTTCATCATCACGCTCAAATTTGAAATAGATATTTTTCTGTAAAACCCTCAAAGAATGGTCGATACCATCAGTTTGCCTGAATTTTCCCGTATAATATCGATTGATGACTTTCTTATTATTAATCACAATCCTCAATCCGAAACATTTTTCAAATTCATACATTATTTCGGAAAAAGTTTTATTCTTAAAACAAAGTAATCCTTCTCTCCAACGGAAAACTTCATAATCATGTATTTTATTTACATGAAGGATTCCATCGTGTTCAAAAGCCATTTCATGAGGTAATAATGTAACTTTGGATGCGGGATTCGACTTAGAAAACAACTCTATACTCCCTTCTAGCAGAGATGCTTCAAAATTTCCTTTTTTAGGATACGACTGTATATTGAAATGTGTTCCAAGAACTTTGGTCTGATACTTATCTGTTTCCACTATAAATGGTCGTTTTTCATCTGCCGATACTTCCAGGTAGGCCTCTCCACGAAGGATTATGCGCCTCTCTTTTGACGAGAACTCGGACGGATACTGCATAGTAGTAAGCGCATTAAGCCATATTTTCGTACTATCACTCAACGTGAGTTGTACATATTGTCCCGCCGGAACAGTAATGATATTCATTGAGACTTGCTTCTCAATTTGCTTTTCATGAATTGTCTTATAGAAATAGCCTATAATCAAAACAATTGCAACGGCAGCAACTGTCCGCAAAAATTCCCTTATTACCAAACGCCTGACAGGAAGCTTCTTTTCCGAAACCTGCACAGGCTCTTCATCTTCCTCTGAAAATAGAATAGCATCATAGATTACTTTTTCTTTAAAAAACATTTTCCTGTTCTCTTCAGATTCATCCAGCCACTCTTTTAATATCTCCTCTTCCTCAAAAGTTGCCCGATCTTCAAAAAAACGATATGTTATTTCTTTATCCATGAAAAATTTTATAATTTTTATGTGGTATGTATTAAAAACAGATAACCAGAGAGTACCCCTAGTGAAATTTTATTATATTTTATATAAAATACCCTCCGCCGTTCCGAACATAGAGAAATTTCTCGCTATGTCCGGGATGACGAAGGGTTATAATCTGGTTTTAAATTCTAAAAATACAAGAGGAGAATATTAATATAATCCTTGAGAGTCTCTCGCAACAATTTAATTGACTTTGAAATATGAAATTCGACTCCTTTTACCGTTATTCCGGCTATCTCTGCAATTTCTTTTTGGGACAGGTTCTTTTCCCGGCTCATCAAAAATATTTCCCGGGTTTTTTCCGGTAACATCTGCAATGTCTCATTAACAATTTTCTGAATATCATCAGCAAAAAGCTCCACCGGGTTACAGGCCTCAAGCGTAGTAATACGGACAGAAAGTTTCCACTCAGCATGTTTCTCCTCTACAAAATCATTCTTCGTCTGTAAATGCTGAAGATAATTGAGACATTTGTTTTTTATGGAAGTTAACACATATGCTTTAGGGTTAGTATCCGGAGAAAGCAAATGCCTTTTCTCCCAATAATTCAACAAAGACTCTACGGTAAAATCTTCCGCAATAGCAAGATCACGAACATAAAAATTCGCAAAACGTATAAATTTCTGTTGATACGTCTTGAAAAGATGATTAAATACTTGTAGATCTGATTTTTCCTCCTTTAACTTTTCCATAATAGACTAAAATCGGAGCAAATATAGCTTATTTTTTGAAAATCTTTACTATTATTTGTATTTTGTTGTTATTCTTATTTTTTCAGATAAATAATCAAAATAAAATTTTAAAATACAAAATAAATAAATCGAAAAATATTCAATTTATTCAATTCAATATATAATAAATTTTCATTTTAGAAAATTATTATAAAATTAAATTTTTATAATCACGCAATTATCAATAATTTAATTTTATTTTTGGAAATTTTTTCAATATTAAACTAATAAATATTCTACTTTTTTAAACAAAAATCATACATTTGCAAAATAAATTATTTTCTTATCAACACATTATTCCTGAATTATGATACAAACTGTTATAAAACGAGACGGGCGAATCGTCGGATTTAACGAAGATAAAATCACCGCAGCAATCAGAAAAGCAATGCTCCATACCAACGAAGGAGAAGATCCCTACCTGCTTCATCAGGTTACCGTGCGAATAGCATGTTGCGGAAAAGAACAAATGAGCGTTGAAGAAATACAAGATGCTGTTGAAATAGAACTGATGAAAAGCCGGAGGAAAGATGTTGCAAAAGCCTATATTTCTTACCGGAATCAAAGAAGTATTGCACGAAGAGCAAAAACAAAAGAAATGTTTCTGGAAATCATCGAAGCCAAATCAAATGATATCACCCGTGAAAATGCCAACATGAATACTGATACTCCCGCCGGAATGATGATGAAATTTTCGAGCGTGACAACCAAACCGTTCGTTGACGACTATCTCCTGTCCGAAGAAATAAAAAATGCTGTACGGCAAGGCTATATCCATATACATGACAAAGACTACTATCCAACCAAAAGTTTGACATGTGTACAACATCCATTGGATAAAGTTTTGGAAAACGGATTCTTTGCAGGACATGGAGAATCCCGACCTGCCAAACGGATTGAAACCGCAGGAATATTGGGCTGTATTTCTATGGAAACGGCTCAAAATGAAATGCACGGTGGACAATCGATACCGGCTTTTGATTTCTATTTGGCACCATATGTACGTTCCAGCTATATCGAAGAAATCAAAGTGCTGGAAAAATTATATAATCAAAAATTTGATCACTTGTATGATATTACTATTTCCGACTATGAAATCAAAGGACTCAACAACCAGGATGGAGAAAAGAGGATTATTCAACACGCCATCAATCAGACGGTTAACAGAGTGCATCAATCAATGGAAGCTTTTATTCACAACATGAATACCATTCATAGCCGGGGCGGCAATCAAGTCGTCTTCAGTTCTGTCAATTACGGAACAGACACCTCTCCCGAAGGACGATGTATCATCCGCGAATTACTGAAATCAACCGACCGGGGCGTCGGCAATGGCGCTACAGCCATTTTTCCAATACAAATATGGAAGAAAAAACGGGGAGTAAACTACCTTCCGGAAGATCCCAATTATGATCTATACCAATTTGCATGCAAAATATCTGCACATCGTTTCTTCCCAAACTTTCTGAACCTGGACGCCACTTTCAATCAACATGAAAAATGGAATTCCGGCGATCCTGAAAGATACGAGTATGAAACGGCAACCATGGGCTGCCGTACACGTGTGTTCGAAAATCGCCATGGAGAAAAAACTTCAATAGGAAGAGGAAATCTCTCCTTTTCTACTATCAACCTGGTAAGAATTGCTATTGAATGTATGAATATCGAAAATGAAGATGAAAAATTTCAGAATTTCTTCGGAAAACTCGATGAAATTTTAGAAATCACTTCCGGACAACTGTATGAACGTTTCAAATTCCAATCGACTGCACAAGCAAAACAATTCCCATTATTAATGTCGTCTCTCTGGACCGGATGCGAAAACCTCAAACCAAATGATACAATAGAAGAGGTCATGAAACACGGTACCCTCGGAATAGGATTCATCGGACTTGCCGAATGCCTGGTAGCCCTAAGAGGAAAACATCACGGAGAAGATAAAACATCACAAGATCTGGGGATTAAGATTGTGACTCACATGAGAAACAAAACAACTGAATTCGCAAATCATTACAATCTGAATTATAGCGTACTGGCAACCCCGGCCGAAGGACTGGCCGGAAAATTTACAGCGATGGACCGAAAACATTTCGGTATCATTCCTGGGGTAACAGATCGTGAATACTACACCAATTCCAACCATGTTCCTGTATATTACAAATGCGGAATGACTCATAAAGCACAAATAGAAGCACCATATCACGATCTCACCCGCGGAGGACATATCTTTTATGTCGAAATGGACGGAGACGCAACCCATAACCCCGAAGCCATTATGAATGTAGTAGATCTGATGGATCTCTATAATATCGGATACGGATCAGTCAACCACAACCGTAACCGCTGTATGGACTGTGGATATGAAAGTGCCGACACTAAAATGGATAGATGCCCGGTATGCCAAAGCGAAAATATCGACAGACTACAACGTATCACCGGATACCTCGTAGGAACAACCGATCGCTGGAACCGGGCAAAATTATCCGAATTAAAAGATAGAATCACTCATAATTAAAAGCACAATGTTATATATTCTCAATATTATAGAAGATACTATTGTCGATGGCCCCGGACTAAGAACATCCATTTACGGAGCAGGATGCCCTCATGGATGTCCCGGATGCCATAATCCCCAATCATGGGACAGAAAAAACGGCAAACCGGTCGATACGGAAACTATAATGGGCATCATCAACCGGAATCCCTTTGCTAATGTCACATTCAGTGGAGGGGAACCGTTCGCCCAAGCCGATGGTTTCATTGAACTGGCAAAAAGAATTAAACAAGACACAAATAAAACTATCTGGTGTTATACCGGATATCTCTATGAAGAATTAATGCTTCACCCAAAATACAAAGAATTGCTATCATATATAGATATTCTTATAGACGGACCTTTCATGCAAGAATTGAGAGACGAATACCTGAAATTCAGGGGCAGTAGCAATCAAAGAGTTATAAACGTTAAAGATTTTTTCAAAACAGACTGCTATTTTTCAGAAATAATTTAATATCTTTACAGATCATAAAAGATATCAAATTCTAAAAAATGAATCTATGTTTGCAAAAGAAACTTATATCAAACGCCGGGAAGAATTAAAAAAGAAAGTAAAATCCGGCATCGTTTTACTGATGGGAAATGGAGAGTCTCCTCTCAATTATCCGGATAATGCATATTCTTTTCGCCAGGATAGCTCATTCCTCTATTTTGTAGGACTGGACACACCTGATTTGTGTTGTATCATCGATGTAGACAATAATAACGAATATTTGTTCGGCAATGAACTTACTATCGACGACATCATTTGGATGGGTAATTTACCCTCTTTGAAAGAAAGAGCCGAATCTATTGGGATCAATACCGTCCTACCGGTTGCAGAACTAAGTGGAATGATTAATGCCACCTCTAAATCAGCGACAACTATACATTATCTGAAACCCTACAGATATCGCAACCAAATGATGCTCGGAGAACTGCTGAATAAAAAAACAGCAGAAATTCTTACAGGTCACTCTCTGGAATTAACAAAAGCCGTTATTGACCTGAGACTCATAAAAGAAGATTGTGAACTGGTTGAAATGGAACTCGCGGGAGAAATAGGTTATCAGATGCATCTTACTGCCATGAAAATGTGTAAACCAGGTATGTCTGAACGGGAAATAGCAGGAATAATCGAAGGAATAGCGATATCCAAAGGAAGCAGAGTTTCTTTTACAACGATACTCTCACAAAACGGTCAAACACTGCACAATCACAATCATGACGGCATTTTACAAAGAGGTCGCCTGATGCTGACCGATGCAGGTGCTGAGAGTCTTACTCATTATGCTTCCGATTTTACTCGTACAGTTGCTGTCGGAGGCCAATATACACCCAAACAGATTGACATCCACAATATTGTGTTAAAAGCTATCAATGCAGCTGAGGACATGATTCGTCCCGATATACCATACAAGGATATACACCGTGAAGCATACCGTATTATCTTCGATGGTTTGAAAGACCTCGGGTTAACCAAAGGAAATACCGACGACGCTTTGGAAAATGGAGCCCCTGCCCTGTTCATGCCTCATGGACTGGGACACGCTTTAGGGTTGGATACTCACGATATGGAAGATCTGGGAGAAAATCTTGTCGGATATGATGACGAAATACAACGCGATACCATGTTCGGATACAAAAGCCTGAGATTCGGTAAAAAACTAAAAGAACGTCATGTCATTACTGTAGAACCCGGGATTTATTTCATCCCTCAACTAATCGAAAAATGGAAACGGGAGAAAATCAATACCGATTTTATTAATTTCGAAAAACTTGAAAGCTACTATGACTTTGGAGGAATACGTCTGGAAGATGATGTTATCGTCACTAAAGACGGATGCTTACTGGTTTATGCCGGTAGACTACCGATCACTATCGATGAAATTGTTGAAACAATAAAATCGTAATGCGGATTATGTTTGCCGCTCTGCGGCAAACATACAAAATAACTCACTTTCTATCAATGCGATTTGATATATTCAACAATCCACTGCCCGACTTCAGTGGTTTTATATGCTTTTCCATTTTCCGCAATATCTTCCGTCACGACATTTGCTGCCAGTGAAGCATCTACCGCTTCACGGATTAATTTACCTTCTGCTTGCAGATTAAAAGCATATTCAAACATCAATGCAGCTGAAAGAATTGTGGCCAAAGGATTAGCAATATCTTTTCCGGCAGCCTGAGGATATGAACCATGAATTGGTTCAAATACAGATGTATGAATACCAATAGAGGCTGAAGGCAACATTCCCAATGATCCTGTAATTACAGAAGCCTCATCTGTCAGGATATCACCAAACATATTTTCCGTAACCATAACATCAAAACGTTTGGGCCACTGGATAATTTGCATTGCTGCATTGTCGACAAACATATACTCTGTTTCAACATGCGGGAACTCTTTTTCGATTTTCTGAGCTTCCTGACGCCACAAACGAGAAGTACAAAGAACATTGGCTTTATCTACAATAGTTACTTTTTTACGACGTTGTTCTGCATATTTATAAGCCAGACGCACAATACGTTGTATTTCTTCAACTGTATAAACACAAGTATCGTAAGCAATCTGACCATCCTCACTCCGGCCCTGCGGACGACCGAAATAAATACCTCCGGTCAATTCACGGATACACATAAAATCGGCATCTTCAACCAAATCTGCACGTAATGGTGATTTGTGAATCAAAGAAGGAAAAGTAGTCACCGGACGAATATTTGCATACAATCCTAATTTTTTGCGCATAGCCAGTAAACCCTGCTCCGGACGAACCTTAGCAGTAGGGTCATTATCATATTTAGGAGAACCTATAGCCCCAAAAAGAACTGCATCCGACGACATACATAATTCATGAGTAGCATCGGGATAAGGATTGCCAACCGCATCGATAGCACAAGCGCCAACAATAGCATGTTCATATGCTAATTCATGTCCGAACTTATCACAAATGGCCTCAGTTACCTTAAGTGCCTGTTCTACGATCTCAGGCCCGATTCCGTCACCGGGCAATACAGCAATATTTAATTCCATTTTTCTGTAATTTTAATTAATCCCTGTGGTATTTGACATAACGAGGCATAGATGGCTCATAGTCGTCATTATCCCACAAAGTACTTGTAATCATCAAATCCGCGCTATACCTGTTGCATGCAATAGGCACATTATGGATACGACATTGACGGAGCAGCATCTGAATATCAGCTTCATGAGGCTGAGGATTCAGGTCGTCGATCAGGAAAATAGCCAGGTTAATCTGATGACGCACAACTAAAGCTGCAATTTCAGCATCTCCGCCTAATGGTCCGGAATTCATACAGATAACTTCCGCATCTATACCTTTTTCTTCAAGAGCTTTTCGTATCAATCCGCCGGTAGTTCCCGTACAAATCAAGGTGTGTTTAGATAAGGTATCGGCATTAAATACAGCCCATTCAACCATGTCGGCCTTACGCTGATCATGAGCAACAAGTGCGATCGTTAATTTCTTATTCATATATTCTATTGTTAAACACAACAAAATTACATATTTTCAATCATATTCAGCATCTTTACAGTCGCTTTTATCGCTGCCTGCGTCTGATCGACATCCAACCCTCGGGTCTTGAATATTTTTTCCTTGAATTTCCAGGAAATAACGGTTTCTACCAACGCATCCGTACGGCCGCCAAGAGGAATACTAACATTATAATCGGTTAATGAGGGTATTGGTTTTCCCAATTTATCATAAATTTTCCATAATGCTTTCGAAAAAGCATGAAACTGACCATCCCCGGCAGCTGTCCACTCATATTCCTTTCCTTCAATATCAACCCGTACTGTTGCCGTAGGCCTCAATCCGTGAGTCAATGATAAAGAAAAATTGATTATCTTTATTTTATCCGTATTCTCATTGTGAAGAATATCCGCTATGATGTATGGTAAATCATCCTGAGTGACAACCTCTTTTTTATCTCCCAATTCGATAATACGTTTGGTCACCCGTCTCATTGATTCTTCGTCCAATTCAATTCCCAAAGATTCCAGATTCTTTGAAATATTTGCTTTTCCGGAGACTTTTCCCAAAGCATATTCCCGGGTACGGCCAAAACGTTCCGGAAGCAGATCGTTGTAATACAGATTATTCTTATTATCTCCATCCGCGTGAATACCGGCACATTGAGTAAACACATTATCTCCGGTTAATGGTTTATTGTTAGGTATACGAACTCCGGAATACGACGCTACAATCCGGCTGATCATATAAAGATGCTCTTCAACAATATTGGTTTTTATCTTCAGTTGATCGTGTAGTGTTGCAACGACACTCGTAAGAGGTGCGTTTCCGGCTCTTTCCCCTAAACCATTGACTGTTGTATGAAACCCTTTTATTCCGGTAACAGCAGCTGCAAAAACATTTCCCACAGCCAGGTCGTAATCATTATGCGCATGAAAATCAAATCGTAATCCCGGATAACGCTCCAACATCTGGCGGCAGAATTTTTCCGTATTCTCCGGATTTAAAACACCTAATGTATCCGGCAGCATAAAACGTTTGATATTTTTATCTTTGAGACCATCGATCATTTGAAAGACATAATCAGGAGAAGATATCATTCCATTTGACCAGTCTTCGAGATAAACATTGACTTCAATCCCCATTCCGGAAGCCAGTCCCAGAGATCTTTCAATATCTTCGAAATGAGCTTCAGGAGTCTTACGAAGTTGTTCCTCGCAATGTTTCAGCGAACCTTTACACAAAAGATTCATAACCTTGCACCCTGCATTTTTGATCCAATTCAGAGACGATTCTCCATCCACAAATCCAAGGACTTCCAGGCGATCGAGATATCCATTCTTTCTGGCCCATTCTGCTATCCTGCTGACCGAATCATACTCTCCATTGGAAACACGCGCTGAAGCGATTTCTACCCTGTCTACCTTTAATTCTTCTAATAAAAGTTGCACAATACTCAACTTCTCTGAAGCAGAAAAAGAGACCCCGGAGGTTTGTTCCCCGTCACGCAGGGTTGTGTCCATTATTTCTATCATATTCTTTGTGTTAGGGAGTTAAAAGGAGTTAGATTCATACTTCTCTATCAAGTCCCTTTTACTCAACAGATAATCAATATCATCAAAACCCTTGAGCAAGCATTCTTTTTTATATGAATTGATCTCAAATGATTCTGACACCGCAGTTGTGTTATTTGTTACCGTTTGGTTTTGTAGGTCGACCGTTACATCTGACTCCGGATTATTATTTATTGAATCAAACAAACCTGCAAGGAAAGATTCCGAAACGACAACAGGTAATACGCCATTATTCAAGGCATTATTTCTAAAAATATCGGCAAAAAAACTGGAAATAACAACTTTAAACCCATATCCGGCGATTGCCCAAGCTGCATGTTCGCGACTGGAACCACTACCGAAATTTTTTCCGGCAACCAATACAGAACCTTTATAAACCGGGTTATTTAACACAAAATCTTTTTTAGGACTTCCGTCTTTCTCATAACGCCAATCGGCAAATAGATTATTCCCGAAACCTTCACGGGTAGTCGCTTTCAGGAAACGAGCCGGGATGATCTGATCGGTATCCACATTTTCAATCGGAAGTGGAACCATTGTTGATATAACCGTTTGAAATTTTTCCATTTTTTATATTGTTCTTGGATCTGTTATCACTCCTGTTATTGCTGCAGCCGCAGCTACCAAAGGGCTTGCCAATAGCGTTCTTGCCCCGGGTCCCTGACGACCTTCAAAGTTACGGTTAGACGTCGATACCGCATATTTTCCGGCAGGCACCTTATCATCGTTCATAGCCAGACAAGCCGAACATCCCGGTTGACGCAATTCAAACCCGGCTTCTTTCAGGATAACATCCAATCCTTCCGCTTTAATCTGTTTTTCAACATTCCAACTTCCCGGTACCAGCCATACAATAACATTATCTGCTTTTTTCTTTCCTTTTACAAAATCGGCAAACATCCTGAAATCTTCAATACGTCCATTCGTACAACTTCCTAAAAAGATGTAATCAACTCTCTTTCCCAATATTTTTTCTCCGGGATTAAATCCCATATAATCCATTGATTTTTGGAAAGATATTCTTCCGGCTTCGTCAATCTGATCTAATGTAGGAATTGTTGAATTGATCGCCATTCCCATGCCTGGGTTAGTTCCATAAGTGATCATCGGATCGATTTCCGAAGCATCAAAAGTGATTTCCCGGTCAAATACAGCACCATCATCTGTCCTAAGCGTTTTCCAATACGATATTGCTTTGTCCCACTCCTCTCCTTTCGGAGCTTGTTCTCGACCTTCCAAATAAGCAAAAGTAGTCTCATCCGGAGCTATCAAGCCACCACGGGCACCCATTTCAATACTCAGGTTACAGAGCGTCAGGCGTTCTTCCATAGAAAAATTACGCACAGCCTCTCCCGCATATTCGGCAAAATACCCAGTGGCTCCTCCTGTCGTCAATTTGGAAATCATATAAAGCGCCATATCTTTTGCAGTAACACCGGGTTTCAATGAACCTTCAAAATTGATTCTCATTGTTTTAGGTCTGGACTGCAAAACACATTGAGAAGCCAGTACCATCTCCACTTCACTTGTTCCGATACCAAAAGCTATCGCACCAAAAGCGCCGTGAGTAGAAGTATGGCTGTCACCGCAAACAATAGTCATCCCGGGCTGCGTGTAACCATTTTCCGGCCCTATGACATGCACAATACCATTTTTAGGATTCAGCATCTCAAAATATGTCAATCCAAATTCCTTCGCGTTTTTCCCCAATGTATCTACCTGATTCCTGGAAACCGGATCTGAAATCGGTTTATCCTGATCTATTGTCGGGATATTATGATCTGCCGTCAACAACGTTTTTTCAGGTCGGAATACTTTTAGCCCTCTTTTCCTGAGTCCGTCAAAAGCCTGCGGACTGGTCACTTCGTGGCAAAAATGCCTGTCAATATATATCTGAGTGGGACCATTTTCTACCATAGATACTACGTGTGCATCCCAGATCTTATCAAATAATGTTTTAGCCATGTGTATATCTTATTTTACAAATTTATTAATCGCATCGATAAATGCCTCCACAGAAGCCGCAATAATATCCGTATTCGCAGAGAATCCATAATAAAGAACATTTTCATACATCACCTGCATGTGTACTTTACCAACATCATCACTTCCCCGGTCGATTGCCTGTATCAGGAACTCCTGAATGGTCATCTGACGATGGATAATTTGTTTTACAGCTTTAATAGCCGCATCTACAGGGCCGTTTCCGGCCGAAGCAGCCTCAAATTTTTCACCGGCAATATTCAAACAAACAGAAGCAACGGATTTGACTCCGACTCCGGATGTCACTTGCAGATAATCCAGCTTAATTCGTTGAGATTCACGATCTTTCCCTACCAGCATCAAAACATCGTCATCTTTAACATCTTTCTTTCTGTCCGCTAATTTAAGAAATTCCTCGTACACTTTATCCAGTTTTTCCTGAGAAAGTTCCACTCCAAGGACAGAAAGGCGATGTTTTAATGCCGCACGACCACTACGAGCCGTTAATACGATTGCGTTATCATCAATTCCAACATCTTTCGGATCTATAATCTCGTAACTTTCACGATTTTTCAATACTCCATCCTGATGTATTCCCGAAGAATGAGCAAATGCATTTCGTCCGACGATAGCTTTATTCGGCTGTACCGGCATATTCATCAGACTGGACACCATACGGCTTATCGGATAAATTTTCTGGGTATTGACGTTTGTATCTATATTCAATTCCTTATGACTTCTCAGGATCATTACGACTTCCTCTAACGAGGTATTTCCCGCGCGCTCCCCTATCCCATTGATTGTTACTTCTACCTGGCGGGCTCCATTCATAACTCCCGCAATCGTATTTGCCGTAGCCATTCCCAAATCATTGTGACAATGAGTAGAAAGAACCGCATTATGAATTCCTGTCACATTCTCCATCAGGAACTTAATCTTTTCTCCATATTCCGAAGGCAGGCAATAACCCGTCGTATCCGGGATATTGACGACTGTTGCTCCGGCTTTAATTACGGCTTCAACAACCTTTGCCAAATAAACATTATCGGTTCGTCCGGCATCTTCACAATAGAACTCAACATCTTCCACATATTTTTTCGCATACTTTACACACGCAACAGCCCGTTCAAGGATTTCCTCCTGCGTTGAATTAAACTTATGAAGGATATGGTATGGAGACGTTCCTATTCCGGTATGAATCCGTCCCCGTTTTGCATACTTCAAGGCCTCTGCTGCAGCATCAATATCCTTATCCACGGCACGTGTCAAAGCACAAATAGTAGGCCAGGTTACCGCTTTTGAAATTTCTACTACCGAATTAAAATCTCCCGGGCTGGATACCGGGAATCCGGCCTCAATCACATCTACCCCTAACGCTTCCAAAGCTCTGGCTACTTCAATCTTTTCAATTGTGTTTAATTGGCAACCAGGTACCTGCTCTCCGTCCCTCAGAGTCGTGTCGAAAATAAATAATCTGTCACTCATAATTAATAATATTCTTTTAAATTTATCCTTCTAATTAAAAAAGCCTCTCTCGCAACGTGAAGCGAGAAAGGCCTTTTCTGTTTACATATTTCTTTAATGAAACTACATACCGGACCCGCTTCGTCTTGTTCTTCCCAAGAGAATAAGAATGCTAATACTGAGCAATCCGTATGTAGAAATACAATTCATTAATCATTAATTTTTGACGATGCAAAGTTAATACTTTATTTTCAAAATTCAAAACAAATCAAAAGATTTTTATGCTATTTTCTTTTAAAACGTAAGAAATAAAATAATTTAATCTATTTTCTATTAAATATTCTGCCTTTTAGGGGAATCATAGATTATGTATATAAATTTGATTATTTTTGTCGTCGAATTACTAAAGTGAAAAAAACCATTTTATTTAGAGGATATTTTATGAGAGAAAGATGTTTTTTATTCAGAATATTCAGCGTTTTATTTCTAGCGCTGATGCCATTCACATTCATGTTTTCTTCGGCTAACAGTCATTTTGATTCGGAAACGCCCAATACAGACATAAGATATGAAGGACATAATATCAAAATTACCTGGGCAAAAGTCGAAGGTGCGGAAAGTTATAAGATTTATCATGGGCCGACACGTCTTAGCACACAAAATCTGATAGCAACTGTAAAGGTCTCCAAAACCAAACCTGAATCTTATATGCATACGTCGCCTAATTCGGGAAAATACGAAAATCATTACAGAATCGTTCCATTAGACGCACAGGGAAAAATAATCGTTTTCGAGCAGACAATTTCGTTTGAGAAAAAATTATTTGGCGAAAATATGCTATTTTACGACCCTAAATTTGATGACGGCAAATCTATTGCAAAAGAAATCAACCGTATCCATGATGAAGAGATGTTCTCTTCGTCTTCTTCAGGTCAATTCTCTTCCAAGCGTTATTCTCTGAATTTAAAGCCTGGTAAGTATACGGATTTTGGTGATTTAAAAATCGGGTATTATACTTCCTTTGCGGGACTTGGGGCACTCCCAACCGACACAAAACTATATGGATCAATGACAATTCCCGCACCTTTAAAAGGCGGAAATGCGACTTGTACATTTTGGCGTTCAGTAGAGAATTTTGAGCTGAATCCACTTTCGTCGTCAGACGATACGACAATGTTCCGGTGGGCAGTTTCGCAAGCAGCTCCCGCCCGAAGGCTTAGCATCAACATACGTACACAGTTCGACTGGGCAGGAGTATCCGGCATGAATACCCCATGGGCATCCGGCGGTTTTTTATCGGACAGCCGTTTTACCGCAAAACTCGGTTCTCCAAATCAGCAGCAATGGTACACACGCAATAGTCATTTCGGATATTCAGCATTTTCCGGCGACAATTGGAACAGAATAACACATGGCGTTACCGGCAATCCGTATACATCAAACTGGACTACAGGTGGTGCAAGGACGAATATAGAAGAAGTTCCTGTCATTCGAGAAAAACCATTCCTTTACCTGGATGGAAATGAATACAAGGTATTTGTGCCCGCATTACGACACAACTCGAGTGGTATTACCTGGAACGACACAACCGGAGACACGGGTCCTGGAACCTCCCTCACCCTCGAAAAGGATTTTTATGTGGCAAAACCCGGCGACTCTGCTACCAAAATCAACTCGCAAATCAATAAAGGCAAGCATATTTTCTTTACACCGGGCTGGTACGACCTGGAAGTACCCATCCACGTTACCCGCGCAGGGACCATATTATTAGGTTCCGGATTCGCAACACTATTCCCCGGAGAAAACAATCGCGACGGCGCGATACTCATTGACGACGTTCCCGGAGTTACTATAGCTTCGCTTATGATCGACGCTCACTTTAACTCCAAGTATTTAATCCGGGTCGGAAAATGGGGTGCAAAAAAAGATCATTCCGCAAATCCCACACTTCTTTCGGATGTGTTTATCCGTGTGGGCGGTTATAAAACTACACAAGTAAACGCTGATGTTTCTGTTCAGATCAACTCAAACAATGTAATCGGTGACCATTTATGGATTTGGCGTGCCGACCACGGAAGCGGTGTAGGTTGGAATACAAACACCGGAGACTACGGATTGATCGTTTCGGGAAATAATGTAACGATGTACGGTTTGTTCGTCGAACATTACCAAAAATATCAAACGCTTTGGCTCGGAGAAAACGGTAAAACGTTTTTTTATCAAAACGAATTACCATACGATCCTCCGATGCAATCCGAATGGATGAGTCACAACGGTACTGTAAACGGTTATTCTGCCTATAAGGTCGGAAACAACATTGAGAGTCATTATGCAATCGGCATAGGTTGTTATGGCGTATTTAACCGGCAGCAGCAGAACCCGCCCATATATGTGTACCTTGCCAACGCAGTAGAAGTACCCAACAAGCCGAATGTTACAATTATGCACGTAGTTACTACCGAACTCGGCGGGCGCGGCGGCACTACAAACATTGTTAACGGTACGGGCCTAGGCGTGGGGCGTAGCGCAGCAGATGGTTCGGTGATTTCAAACAATGCCGCAGCAAGAAGATTAATTTCGTACAATAATGGCACTGGGATTGCAGGACCCGTGAACGGGGGTACTAATCTCGTTCAACAAGGTATAACTCCAACCGACGAAGTATTCGATTTTCCAAAGTAAAAAACTTAACTGTCAAGCGCAATCTTAAAAGATTTCCCGAAGATTTTATGTTTCAATTGACAAATGAAGAATTTAAAAACTTGATGTCACAATTTGTGACTTCAAGTTGGGGAGGGAAACGCAAACTTCCAAATGCATTTACAGAACAAGGAGTCGCAATGTTATCCGGATTACTCAATAGCGATATCGCTATTGCTGTAAACATCAGCATTATGAGAACTTTTGTTGCCATGCGACAATTAATATTAAACCCTTCGACAAACGAGCTTAGTAAATTACGACATGAAGTCATATAAACAAAAATAAAAAAGGCATGCCAAATGACATGCCTTAAGCTAATATTTCAAATATGGATTAGAACAAATATCCTACAGAAACTTTGATATTTCCGTTATAAAGATTTTTATCCATTTTTTCTTTGTTTACTTTCATAAAACCATAGTCATAACCTAAACCTATCAAGAATTTTTCGAATTGAAGATTCAATCCAACTGTAGCTCCCATGTCAAAACGATTAAACCATTCCTTCTTCTCAGTCGTTTCTCCATCATATATCTCAACTTTCCCAAAATAATCCTCATCCCACTCATCAATATCTGTACTTTCCGAATACTCTTCTGTAAACTTTATTTTTCCTCCAAGGCCATATCCAAAATACACACCTAAAGAAGGATTCAAAGAAAGGTTTTCTCCTATTCTAATTTTATACAATGCAGAAATAGGCAATTGCAAATAACTTGGGCTCATTTTTGTTTCAGACTTATAATAATCTCCTTCAGAATGATCTTCTTCTTTCAAATTTACACCCAACGTTGAATAATACAAACCCGTTTCAAGACCAAAATTTTGAGACATCATGTATTGACCCATGACTCCAACATGAAATCCTGGTCTGTAATTTACTTTCGTGCTATTATCTCCATCTTCTTTAATTCCATAAATAGTCGAAGCATTAAAACCAGCTTTAACACCCCAATTAAACTGTGCACTTGCAGAAACAGCCACAGCGAAAAACGCAACAATAAATAATACCTTAGTTTTCATATAACATATAAAATTTTTCATTAGTCCCTACTCTTTAATCGGATTTTCGGGTTACTCCTTTTAAACATTTTGAAAGGCCTGCAAAAATCCTGCCAAATTTTAACATTGTTTAAAATGATATATAATTTTTACATTGTTATATAAAAGAACAACAGTTTTATATCCGATCAAAAAAATTGAATACATTTGCAGGTTTTTATTTGAAATCACACAAAATGAACAGTAAACAAAACGATACTCATCCACATAGGCCAACTCTGAAAGCAATGGGTATTATCATCGCTATAGGAATTGTCTATGGTGATATCGGGACCTCCCCTCTTTATGTTATGAAAGCCGTACTAAATGCCTTGCCTCACAATCATCCGGAATATATCATCGGTGCCGTATCCTGCGTAATCTGGACTCTAACTCTCCAGACTACAGTCAAATACGTAATGATCACGCTAAAAGCGGACAACCGTGGAGAAGGAGGAATTCTTTCACTATTTGCATTGATCCGAAAAAAATACCGGTGGGCCTATGTTATTGCAGCAATTGGGGCAGCCACACTACTGGCTGATGGAGTCATAACTCCTGCGATTACGGTAACATCCGCAATAGAAGGATTACATAATGTATATTCGACCATTCCTGTAATTCCTATTTCTATAGGGATTATCCTGATTCTATTTTTACTGCAGCCATTTGGAACTGCTTCTTTAGGTAAATTCTTCGGAGTCATTATGTTAGGTTGGTTCTTTATGCTTGCCATTTTAGGACTCTCATATTTTATTGAATATCCGGCTATAATTAAAGCGTTCAACCCGATTTATGCAATTCGGTTTTTAGCATCTTCTCCTCATATTTTAATTATTCTGGGAGCTATATTCCTCTGTACTACCGGAGCAGAAGCATTATATTCCGATTTGGGACACTGTGGCTTACAAAACATCAGAATATCCTGGGTATTTGTAAAAACATCATTAATATTGAACTACTTAGGACAAGGAGCCTGGGCAATTACCAATCCGGGCCTGATCGTACCCGACATCAATCCTTTCTTTGAAATTATGCCTTCCTGGTTCTTCATTATCGGAGTTACAATGGCGACATTAGCTGCGATCATTGCCAGCCAGGCATTGATCAGCGGATCTTTCACTGTGATTACAGAGGCTATTTCTTTAGTGCTTTGGCCTAACATCAAAATAAAATACCCTACAGAAATCAAAGGACAAATGTTTATTCCGGGAATCAACTACATTTTAATGATTCTTTGTATCCTGATGGTTTTAATTTTCCAATCTTCTTCCAATATGGAAGCGGCTTACGGGCTTTCTATTTCCATCACTATGTTGATGACGACTTTACTCCTCTTTTTATATATGCGGGTCATCAAATTCGCATTATGGAAAGCGGTTCCGATCACATTATGTTTTTTGGTAGTCGAAAGTGGATTCCTTGTCGCTAACAGCATAAAATTTACCCATGGAGGTTTTATCACTATTTTGATTGCCGGAGTCGTATTTTTTATTATGATTATATGGTACAATGGTAGACGTATTAAAAATAGATGTGTTACTTATGAAAAAATTGCTCCGATAATTCCGGTTCTGGATAAACTGAGTGAAGATGAACAAATCCCCAAATATACAACCCATTTGGTGTACGTGACCCGGGCCAAATATAAAAATGAAATCGAAAGCAAGATTATTTATTCATTAATCAGCAGGCAACCAAAACGTGCTGACACATACTGGTTTGTCTATCTCAACCGTAGTGACGAACCACACGAATTCAAATACAAGGTAACTCCTTTTATTGAAAAAAAGATCTTCCGGATCGATATTACTGCCGGGTTTAAGATCGGAATACACATGGATGATTATATCCGGAAAATCGTTGATGAGATGGAGCAAAACGGAGACGTCGATTTAGTGAGCCGCTACCCTTCGTTGAGAGAAATGCATATCCGGGGAGATTTCCGCTATATGGTTGTTGAGCGTATAGCAAGGAACAGTTTATCACTTCCTTTCCTCAAGAAAACGACATTATACCTTTATGCGATAATTAAACGGTTCACAACTTCCGACACACAGATCCTCGATCTCGATCCATCGAACGTAACCGTAGAGTCGGCGCCTCTGGTCAGAAAGAAAATACCTTTGACCGATTTATAAAGTTTTAGCTACTTCATCCAGCTGCTTGTACCATTCTTCTCCGAATTTACGGATCAATGGTTCTTTCAGGAATTGATATACTCTCAGATTCTGGGATTTCCCCAATTTCACCGCAGCCTGGCAAACACTCCAACAATGGTAGTTCACCGCGCGAAACTCCCTGTATTTTGCTACGCGTACAGGATATAAATGACATGAAATAGGTTTATAAAAAGAGACCCTACCCTCACGGTAGGCTTTTTCTATTGCACATTTACAGATACCATCTTTGTCATAGCAGGTAAAAACACAATCCTGACCATCAACAATTGAAGTAACAAATTCATTATCTTCATCAAGATAGGCCACTCCCTGTTTTTCAATTACTTTCTGAGCATCAGGAGAAAGATCATCCCAAACATGAGGTAACACTTCCCGTAATAACGGCAATTCATCTTCTTCCAATGGAGCTCCGGATTCACCCTCTACACAACAAATTCCTTTACATACGGATAAATCGCAGAGAAACATCTCTTCAATTACATCCATACTTACTATAGTATCTTCTATTTGTATCATTTTCTTTCTAATTCTTTTCCTTTGTATTGTTCATCAAAAACACCATTATCATATACAAGATGCCCATTCACAAAAGTTTTTACTACTTTATTTGAAAATGATTCTCCTTCTAATGGCGACCATCCACACTTATAATATAGGTTATCCTGCGAAATTGTCCAATTTGCATTCGGATCAACCAAAACCAAGTCTGCATAATATCCCTCACGAATATATCCACGATCTTTCAATCGAAAAAGTTGAGCAGGAGCATGACTCATTTTTTCCACAATTAATTCCGGAGTAAATATACCTCGCCGACTCATTTCCAACATTGCAATTAATGAATGTTGTACCATAGGACCACCGGAAGCAGCTTTCAAACAAGAACCTTCTTTTTCCGACAATAAGTGTGGAGCATGATCGGTAGCTACAACATCCAAACGTCCATCGATCAACGCCTGACGCAAAGCATCCCGGTCATTTCTTGTCTTGATTGCAGGATTCCATTTGATCCGATTTCCCAAACGAGCATAATCTTCATCCGTAAACCATAAGTGGTGAACACAAACCTCTCCGGTTATCTTCTTTTCTTTCAACGGTTTAGCACATAATAAACTTAGCTCTTTAGCAGTAGACAAATGAAACAGATGTAAGCGTGATCCATATTTTTCAGCTAAAGCAACAGCCTCACTTGATGACGCATAACAGGCCTCTTCACTTCTTATTTTTGAATGAAAAAAGATATCCAGATCTTGACCATATTCGGCAGTATAGCGGGCTATATTTTGTTTAATAATCGATTCACTCTCACAATGTGTTGCAATTAACATATCCACTTCACTGAAGATACCTTCCAATGTAGAATGATCATCGACCAGCATATTCCCGGTAGAAGCTCCCATAAAGACTTTCACTGCTGTAGCCCTGCGTGCGCCATCTTTTTTCAGTTCTCCGAGATTATCATTGGTAGCTCCTATAAAAAAGGAATAGTTCGCCAACGAAACTTCCGCCGCCCGATCAAATTTTGCATTCAAAGCATCTACTGTCGTTGTCTGGGGATTGGTATTAGGCATATCCATAAAGGAGGTCACCCCTCCGGCAACCGCAGCACGTGATTCGGAATGAATATCGGCTTTATGCTCTAATCCAGGCTCTCTGAAATGCACCTGATCATCAATTACACCAGGGAGAAGGAGTAAACCTTCCGCATCAATTATTTGAGATGATTTAGTGGCATCTTCAGGAATATCCGATCCATTATAGATTGCTTTTATACGCTGTCCGTCAATCAAGACAGAGCCTTTGTATTGCCTACCTTCATTGATAATCCCGGCATTTTTGATTAATATCAGAGTCATAAGTATCAAAATTACTTTTCTCTGCAAAGGTACAAAAATCTCCCACATACATCCTTTTCATTTATTTTTTCATTGATAGGTTGCTTAATTAGAAGAAAAGTCGTATCTTTGCACGCCGATTATTATAAAAAAGATGTAAATGTTTGATTCAGACCTTTTTATTCCGAAAGTGTCCAACTATCAAAAAGGTAAATGAATTAAGCTAAAGGAGTTATTAACAAATTAAAACATTAAAACAGTGGATACTTTAAGTTATAAGACTATCTCTGTCAACAAAGCAACAGCTAACAAAGAATGGGTTGTCGTAGATGCTACAGGACAACACCTGGGACGTTTTGCTTCTAAA
>JAVBTA010000033.1:0-9464 GCA_031556375.1 Bacteroidales bacterium
GTACATGGTACAGTACAACGGCAAAACTTACAAGGTGATCCGGAAATAAAAATCCATCGTCATCCCGAACTCAAATCCTCGGGATGACGTATCATATTACTAGAACGGGCATGCCGGAAAATACGGCATGCCCGTTTTGTAATATATCAAATTTTCATTTAAGAATTCGTTTTTCCTGGTTTTTTATTATTTTTGTCATCAAATCAATGATAAAATTATGTATTGGGAACAAAAAATCGAGACAATTTCACGTCTCGAATTGGAAAAACTACAACTTGAATTGCTTCGGGCTACAATAGTACAAGCAAAACAATCGGACTATTATAATGAAGTCTTCAAAATAAACGGGTTGGATGAAAACTCGATTCAATCACTCGATGATCTGAGGAAAATACCATTTACTACCAAAGAAGATCTGCGTAATCATTATCCTTTTGGATTTTCTGCTGTCCCTTTGGAACAATGTGTACGATTACACTCTTCCAGTGGTACTACTGGAAATCCGACCGTGGTTTTGCATAGCCGGAAAGATTTGGACGAATGGGCTAATCAGGTGGCAAGATGTATGTATATGGTAGGTGTAAGAAATACTGATGTTTTCCAAAACACTTCCGGTTATGGTATGTTTACCGGAGGACTGGGATTCCAATATGGAGCAGAGAAATTAGGTTGCCTTACTGTTCCTGCCGCAGCCGGAAATACCAAACGGCAGATGAAATTTATCTCAGATTTTAATACGACAACGATACATGCTATCCCAAGTTATGCTATCCGTCTTGCTGATGCTTTTTATGAAGCAGGATGTGATCCTAAAAAAGACACAAAACTTAAGACGCTGATTATCGGAGCAGAGCCCCATTCGGAAGAACAACGCCGGAGAATTGAAGAACTCCTGGGTGTGAAAGCATATAATTGTTTTGGAATGTCTGAAATGAATGGACCCGGAGTAGCTTTCGAATGTCAGGAACAAAATGGCTTACATATTTGGGAAGATTATGTAATAGCAGAAATTATCGATCCAATAACATTAGAACCGGTTCCGGACGGAGAAATAGGAGAGCTGGTGTTGACAACCCTCAAACGGGAAGCAATGCCGCTTTTACGTTATCGTACGCGTGATTTGACCCGTTTTATTCCGGGAACTTGTGGATGTGGACGCACACATAGACGTATCGATCGTTTCAAAGGACGTAGCGATGATATGATGATCCTGAAAGGTGTTAATATTTTCCCGATACAAATCGAAAAGATATTAATGCAGTTCAAAGAATTGGGAAATAATTACCTGATTACTCTTGAAACTATCGGTACAAACGATGAAATGTTGGTTGAAGTGGAATTAAGTGATCTTTTTACAGATGATTATTCTGTATTACAACGCTTGACAAAAGAGATCACACATCAATTGAAAGATGAAATCCTGTTGACACCTAAAGTGAAACTTGTAGAAAAAGGCTCTCTTCCTCAAAGTGAAGGGAAAGCTGTCCGTGTAAAAGACCTTAGAAAAATTAGTTAGATTATGACAATTCAACAAATCTCCATTTTTTTGGAAAATAAATTTGGCCGGTTGAATGAAATTCTCAGCCTGATTGCCAAAGAGCAGGTTCGTATTATTGCTGCTACAGTTGCTGATACGTCAGAATTTGGAATTCTTCGTATTATTGCAACCGATCCTCAGAAAGCATATCAAGTATTAAAAGCCAACCGTATCAGTGCGAATATCAGTGAAGTTTTTGCAATTGTTACGGAATCTATTCCGGGTCAATTTGCTAAAACTATAGAATATTTCACCCAAGCCGGAATAAGCATTGAATACATGTATTGCTTTTCAACTAAATCTAAAGGGGTATTGGTAATTCGGGTTAATGATGCAGAAGCTGCCCGTGAAGTCATCCGGCGTAAAAATCTGCAAACCATCGATCAAACCGGATTGAAAGAAATTTGAGTGAAAGGGAGTTAGAAGGAGTTAAAGGGAGCAGACTCTCATTTTTGTGCGTTAGCCCATCACCGCGTGAGCGGTGCAGTCTCTGTAGGCGGGGACGTTAGTCCCCGTATGGTGATGATACCCACCGCCCTTGATTGCCCGTATGATGATGATACCCACTATCGCAACCGTATCACCACAACGTGGTGACATATTTCATAATGGTCATTGCAAACAAAAATTCACCACGCATGCGGTTCATTTGGGGTATATCATTATATGTCGGACGAATCATTATTGGGGTGTGGTGAGTATCATCATCACCCGGGCAATCAAGGGCGGTGGGTATCATCACCATACGGGGACTAACGTCCCCGCCTACAGAGACTGCACCGCTCACGCGGTGATGGGCTAACGCACAAAAATGAGAGTCTACTCCCTTGAACTCCTTTTTACTCCCTCTAATTCCCTTTATTAAAAAGAAAATTATAACTTTGTCCTTTAATTTATAAAGGACAAAATAATGGCATTGATAAAATCCATTAGGGGATTTACCCCTCAAATAGGTGAAAATGTATTTTTAGCGGACAATGCAACAATTGTAGGCGATGTAATCATAGGAAATGATTGCAGTATCTGGTTTAATGCAGTACTCCGCGGGGATGTAAACTCTATCCGCATAGGTAATCGGGTCAACATTCAGGACGGTACAGTTGTTCATACACTATATCAGAAATCAATAACAGAAATAGACGATGATGTTTCTATTGGTCATAATGTTGTGATCCATGGTGCAAAGATTGAAAAAGGCGCTCTCATCGGTATGGGAGCTATTGTGCTTGATCATGCGGTTATCGGAGAAGGTGCCCTCATTGCTGCAGGATCTGTCGTATTAAGTGGGACTCAGGTTGAACCCGGAAGTATTTACGCAGGAGTTCCTGCTAAGTTTGTGAAGAAAATAGATCCGGAACAATCCAAAGAGATTAATCAGAAGATTGCTGCTAATTACCTGATGTATTCCGGTTGGTATAAAGAAGAATAACCATATTAAAAATTGTATATGAAAAAATTAGGTTTTATTTTCGTATCTTTTATTTTGACATTCATATTTGTTTTGTCCGGATGTAAACGGGATTTGAAAACTGTGGAAAATACCATGGCTTTTGATTCGTTGAAATTAGCTGAAACATATTATTTGAATTCTGATCCGAAACAGCCGAGTTGTAATCTGCAGGTAAATTTTATTTATCCGAAAGAATATAAAGACGAAAAGATCTTGTCTAAAGTCCAGGTTCTTTTCATAGGTAAAGTTTTTGGAGGAAAATATATCGATCAGACTCCGGAAGGAGCACTTCAAAGTTATAAGGACAAGTATATAGAAGATTTTAAACAATTTGAACAAAGGTTTCTAAAAGGAGATCCTCAGGAAGAAGACGAAATGGAGGACGAAACCGGCTTTTCCTACTATACAAAACTAGAGAATTCGATTACTTTCAATAAAGGCAATGTATTATCGTTTTTAGTAAAAAGCAATGTTTATGAAGGAGGAGCACATGGTTCTCATAATGTTTATGGTTATGTACTCGATCTTGAAAAAGGTTCTTTTATGACTGAACAACAGATCTTTACAGAGAACTTTAGAAAAGATCTCACATCGATTATTATTACTAAAATTTTGGAGATGAATGATCTTACAGATCCTGCAGAACTTGAAAACGAAGGATATGATGGTCTTGATAATATGGCTCCTAATGGTAATTTTATTATTGATGAAAATGGGATCACATATTATTTTAATGAAACTGAAATTGCAGCTTATGTAATGGGAATCACAAAAGTTTTTATTCCTTACAAGGAACTTACTTCATTTTTGAAAAAAGACAGCCCTATTGCTAAATTTGCGGGATTATAAATCCTTGATAGAGTCAATACTAAAAATATGGAGCTTATAAAAAAATATTTTCCGGATATTACCGAAAAACAAACGTCTCAATTCGCAGCATTATACGATCTATACACCGATTGGAATAGTAAAATCAATCTGATTTCACGTAAAGATATTCATAATCTGTATGAAAAACATGTCCTGCATTCACTTGGAATTGCAAAAGTTATCCGTTTTACAGATAATACAGCAATACTGGATGTCGGAACCGGAGGTGGCTTCCCGGGAATACCCCTGGCTATCCTTTTTCCTGAATGTAACTTTCTTTTGCTCGACAGTATAGGAAAAAAAGTACGTGTGGCTGAAGATGTTGCCGCACAAATCGGGTTGGAAAATGTAGAATGTCGCCATTGCAGGGTGGAAGAAGAAAAACGGGAATTCGATTTTGTTGTCAGCCGCGCAGTAATGCCTTTGCCGGATCTGGTAAAGATTTCAAAGAAAAATATTATCAAAGAACAACAAAATGCCCTTCCTAATGGTTTTTTATGCTTGAAGGGAGGAGAATTACAGGCAGAGATTCAACCATATAAAAAGAAGGTTGTAATTTATGATCTGGATAAATATTTTAAGGAAGAGTATTTTGATACAAAAAAGGTCATCTACCTTCCGTTATAATAATTGTGATCTATGCAAATCTATAAGTTTGAATTTAATCAGATAGGGGAAAATACTTATTTGCTTCATGATGAGACAAATAAGTCTGTTGTTATTGATTGTGGGGTGTTCTATCCTGAAGAGAAAACACAATTAGTGCGTTTTATTGAAGAAAATCAGTTGGTACTGACCCGCTTACTGAATACGCATCTCCACATGGATCATGCGTTTGGTAATCGTTTTATGTATGAAACCTATGGTATTCTACCTGAATACAACAAGTTGGAAGAATTGATGCCTACACAAAAAGATCAGGCGAGAAATTTTGGCATTAAGATAGATGATCCGGATTTAAAAGCGGAGAATTATATTGAGGATGGGGATATTATTACTGTTGGTTCTATTCAATTAAAAGCATTGTTGATTCCAGGGCACTCTCCCGGTAGCCTTTGTTTTTATTCGGAAAAAGACGGTTGTGTTTTTTCCGGAGATGTACTTTTCAATGGCAGTATCGGACGTTCCGATCTTTGGGGTGGAGACATTAAACAATTAATTTCGGGAATCGGGGAAAAGTTATTAACTTTACCGGATGATACGGTGGTTTATCCCGGACATGGTCCGTCGACAACTATCGGAAATGAAAAAAAGAATAATCCATATTTAAGAAATATTGTAAACCATTAAATCCATAGTTTTCATGAATTATGACGCTTTTGTAAACAGACATGTCGGCGTTAGCGACGCAGAAATGAAAGAGATGTTGGCAAAGATTAAAGCTTCCAGCCTCGAACAGCTTATTGAAGAAACAATTCCTCAAAATATCCGGTTGAAAAAAGACCTGGATCTTCCGGCCGCAATGACTGAAAGAGAATACGGTGAACATATTGCTGAACTGGCCTCAAAAAACGAAATTTTCACTTCATATATAGGAATGGGATGGTATGATACCGTTACTCCGGCTCCTATTCTCAGAAATGTATTTGAAAATCCGTGCTGGTATACTTCTTATACTCCTTACCAGGCTGAAATTTCACAAGGTCGTCTCGAAGCCTTGTTGAATTTCCAAACAATGGTAAGTGATCTGACAGATCTTCCTCTTTCCAACTGCTCTTTGCTTGATGAGGCGACTGCTGCTGCAGAGGCTGCAAATATGCTTTATGGAATCCGCAGCCGTGAACAAGTAAAGAATGAAGCAAATGTGCTTTTCGTAGATGATAAAGTATATGAGTCGACTTATGCTGTTATTCATACACGTGCGATACCGCAGGGAATGAAGATCGTTCGTGGGGATTACAAGGCAGTTAATTTTACAGACAAAATGTTTGGTGCAATCGTACAATTTCCTAATTCTGATGGAAATATCGAAGATTACCGGGATTTTGTTGCGAAAGCGAATGCCGCAGGAGTAAAAGTTGCTGTAGGTGCTGATATTTTAAGTCTTGTTTTGTTGACTCCTCCTGGAGAATGGGGTGCTGAAATTGCATTTGGCAGTACTCAGCGTTTTGGTATCCCGATGTATTTCGGAGGTCCTTCTGCTGGTTACCTGGCTGCAAAAGATGATTATAAACGTATTATCCCGGGTCGTATCATCGGTATTTCAAAAGATGTTTATGAAAAAAGGGCGTTACGCATGGCTTTGCAAACACGTGAACAACATATCAAACGAGAAAAAGCGACATCGAATATTTGTACGGCTCAGGCTCTGTTGGCAACAATGGCTGGTTTTTATGCTGTTTACCATGGTCCTGTGGGATTAAAAAATATTGCCGGACGAACTCATTCTATCGCCGGATTCCTCGCCTCTGAACTCAAAGGTTTGGGATATGAACAATTGAATGCAAACTATTTTGATACTCTTAAAATTCGTTTGCCTGAGAATGCCTCTATAAACGCGCTCCAGGAAACGGCAATAGAATGTAAAGTCAATTTACGCTACTTTGAATCAGGAGAAGTTGGCATTAGTGTAGATGAAACAACAATGCTTGAAGATATAGGTGTTTTGCTTTACATATTCTCAACAGCGATTCAAACAGAGTATCTTTTAAGTAAAGATGTTCCTCAAAAAATATATTTTGATAAAGTTTTTGTACGTCAATCGGATTTCATGACACATGAAGTATTCAACAGTTATCATACAGAAACGGAGTTGATGCGTTATATCAAAATGTTGGAACGTCGGGACATCTCACTGGCCCATTCCATGATCTCTCTCGGATCATGCACGATGAAACTGAATGCAGCCTCAGAGTTATTGCCTTTAAATCTTCCGGGGTTTGCAAATATTCATCCGTATGCTCCTGAAGATCAGACAGACGGATATTTGGAACTGATCGAAAACCTGGCTCAGTACCTGGGAGAAATTACAGGTTTGCCGGGTGTGAGTTTCCAGCCTAATTCCGGCGCTGCCGGTGAATATGCGGGATTGATGACGATCCGCGCTTATCAGCAATCTGTTGGTCAGGGACATCGTGACGTGATCCTGATACCTGCTTCGGCTCATGGAACAAATCCTGCAAGTGCGATACAGGCCGGATTTGAGACTGTCACCGTCGCTTGTGACGAATTCGGAAACACCGATATCAACGATTTGAAAGCAAAAGCCGAACAATATAAAGATTCTATGGCAGGCTTCATGATCACTTATCCGTCTACTCACGGAATTTTCGAAACCGGTATCGTCGAAATGTGTAAGATTATACACGATAATGGTGGACAAGTTTATATGGATGGCGCAAATATGAATGCTCAGGTAGGCCTTACTAATCCTGGTTTTATCGGAGCTGATGTTTGTCACCTTAATTTACATAAAACATTTGCGATTCCTCATGGAGGAGGTGGCCCCGGAGAAGGCCCGATCTGTGTGGCTACCCATTTGATCCCATTCCTACCTTCTCATCCGGAAACTCTGGGTTCGGATCTGAATACCGTAGCAGCTTCTCCTTACGGAAGCGCAGGTATTTTGCCAATTACCTATGGCTATATCCGCATGATGGGTGCTGATGGCCTCACAATGGCTACTAAAGCTGCTATTTTGAATGCTAATTATCTGGCGACATGTCTCGAAAAGGCATACGGTATTGTTTACAAAGGAGCGCAAGGCCGTGTGGGCCATGAATTGATACTTGAATGCCGTAATATAAAAGATTATTCTGGAATTACGGAGACAGATATTGCAAAACGGTTAGTTGATTATGGTTTCCATGCTCCGACTCTTTCTTTCCCTGTTCATGGAACTTTGATGATCGAGCCTACAGAAAGTGAAAGTCTTCGCGAGTTGAATCGCTTTGTGGAAGCAATGCTTACTATTCGTGAAGAAATTGAAGAGGTCGCTAAAGGCGTTGCATCCAAGGAAGATAATGTGCTGATCAATGCTCCTCACCCGGAATATGAAGTTGCTGCAGATGAGTGGAAACATAGTTATCCTCGCAGTAAAGCTGCCTATCCTCTTGAATGGATTCGGGAAAATAAGTTTTGGGTCAATGTTGCACGGGTCGATAATGCTTTTGGTGATCGTAATCTGGTTGCAATTCAATGCGCATGTAATTGATAGTTAAATATTTACATTTTTAGTTAAATAAAATGTAGAATTTATTGAACTAAAATCAATAGAATTGGTTATTCCATATAGAACGATGAATGTTTAATATAAAAAAACAAAAAATTATGTTTAATGCTAAAATGGAAGCTGCTTTGAATAAACAAGTCAATGCAGAATTATGGTCAGCTTATTTATATCTTTCTATGTCTTATGACATGGATGATAAAGGCTTTTGTGGAATGGCAGCCTGGTTTGCTCAACAAGCAAAAGAAGAATTCGAACATGCAACTAAATTCATGGAATTTATTGGCGAAATGGACGGAAAGGTGAAATTAATGCCTATCGATGAAGTACGCCAGGAATGGAATTCTCCAAAAGATGCTTTTGAAGATACTCTTCTTCATGAAAAGAAAGTAACAGAAATGATCCATAAATTGATGGATTTGGCTATTGAATTGAAGGATTATGCTTCTCAAAGTATGCTTAAATGGTTCGTAGACGAACAAGTTGAAGAGGAAGATACTGCAAGAAAATATTTGGCTGCTTTGGAGAAAATCGAGAAAGATTCAGCAGCAATGTATCTTTTCGATAAAAAATTAGGAAAGAGAGAAGGCTGATTCAGTTTGTCTTGAAAATCCTGTCATTTCGACTGTAGGTAGATATATATCAAAAAATTAGATCTTCCTGCAGTCGAAATGATATTTTAAATAGATTCTTTTCCTCCATTTATCCTTAGACCTTTTTGCATATAATTAACCTTTTTTCTGTCAACCTTGAATGGAAATTATCTGTTGTATTGTCTCAGAGAGTTATAATTTGATGTTTAATTTAAAAATGACTTCTTATGAAAACAATACTCGCAACGGGACTTTATCTCCTTTTGGGGTTTGTCTTCTGTTTTTCAATGGATTCCCAAAGACCGGTAATAATCCCCCCAACACCGGAAGAACTGGCTCATAATCAGACAGAAGTGATGAGCCAGGAATTATCTCTTACATCTGAACAAAAGGCAAAAGTAGGAGAAATCAACCTTAAGTATGCGAAGCAATTCGCGGCAATTAAAACTCCTGATCCTACAAAGTTACATAATGATAGAATGGCAGAATTAGGAAAAATATTTACTGCCGAACAATCACAAAAGTGGCAGGATAGAAGAACGTATTTATTGAATCTGGTAAAAAGTTTGCCTTTGGATCCCGCGACTAGTTCTGAAGGAGACATTCCATCCGATTGGCAATAATATTTCTTTTCTAATTTCTGTATTTTACTTTAGATTCCTTAAGGGCGTATATGTCCTTAAGGATTTTTTTTATTTTCTTTACAAAAATATTATGTTGATCATAAGGTATTTAGTTGATTTTTATCAAAAAAACTTTTGTAATAATTTGGAGAAATGAAAAAATGGCGTACCTTTGCATCCGCTTTCACGATTTTCCAGAGGGAAGTTAAGTAGGGGGCTAGGG
>JAVBTA010000028.1:0-63545 GCA_031556375.1 Bacteroidales bacterium
TGCCGGAGCAAGCAACGGAATGTATGAAGTCGTTCCGGTCTTTTGGCGGTTCAGGACAATCCACAGGCTGCCGTCTTCCTGCCGTTGGATATTCTCCTGTTTCAGATTTTTCAAGTCTATATAGGAGATACCGGTGAACGCAGAAAACACAAACATGTCGCGCGTAAAATTCCATGCGGGATACTCCATATCCGTCCGCCTCAACCGTTCCAGTTCATCATGAAACAGCCACCTGCGTTCAACGGTCAGCCTCGGCGGGGTATAATTCGTAAAAGAGTCTGTCCGAACCAATCCTTTATTGAACGCCCTTTTCACCACATGGCGGAAAATCGCCATATATCCTCTCTCTGTCCTTGCCTTCATTTGCAAATCCATTTTCAGATACCGGGAATAATCATCCACCAACGTAACATCAATTTTTCCGAAAGGAATGTCGCCGACATGATACTTATGTTGCAGAAACGCTTTGAAATGCCTGTACGCATTGGGATAAGCTGTAAATGTGTTTTCCGCAATCCTTACTCCTACGCTTTTTCTTTTTTCCTCAAGCAAATCCGAAAACTCTTCCATGACGGTATTTTGATGTGTCCCGATACCCAGTATCGCATTTTTCAGGGATTCCGCCGTTACGTAGCCGTTATCGTTTACCAGAACTTTGTAATATTCCGCAATTTGGATTTTATATTTTTCAATGTCCCGGTTGATACCGGATACTTCTTCAGATTTACCAGACGCTAATCCCGACTTGGCATCCCATTGTCCGGGAAAAATATCAAGCCCCGTACTAAACGTTGTACTTTCTCCATCCACGCTGATACGCCCAACAATGGGACATCTGCCGGACTTCTTTTTCTTACTTGTATTCAGGTAGAATAATATACCGAATGTGCTTCTATTCTTTTTCATTGTAATATTTTTTACTGGTTAATCTTGAAACTTGTCTGCAATCCGTGCCGACAGGAGTTTCATGTCGTTACCGATTTTCTCCTTGTCCACATGTGCATAACGTTGGGTGGTTTGAATATCCCGGTGTCCGAGCATGTGACTGACGCTTTCCATCGGAACGCCCTGCGACAGGCAAACTGTTCCGGCGAAGGTGTGCCGGCTTTGATGAAAGGAAATCGTCCTTTCCACACCGCAATATTTTGCAACCGCTTTTAATTTGATGTTCATGTAGCCCTGTTCCGGTACGGGAAATGCTAAATCATCCTTAGCCAGTCCCCTGTATTTCTCCATGATTTTCAAGGGAACATCCAGTAGTTTGACATTAAACGGAACACCCGTCTTTTGCCGGGACATGGAAATCCATAAATGATTATTCCCATCACGGATGATGTTTTTCTTGGATAATTTTTTCAAGTCGGCATATGAGATACCGGTGAACGATGCAAAGACGAATAAATCGCGGACAAGTCGTAAGTCCGGCTGTTGAATGGTTGTCGAAATGAGCCTATCGAATTCGTCTTTCGTCAGCGACCGGATTTGTTGCCGTGGTTTTTCCGGTTTATAGCCGAAGAAAGGCGGATGATTGATAAGTCTTCTTTGGAATGCGATTCGCGCCGCTTTTTGAAGCGGAACCATGATGGTAACAACCGAACCTGCTGTCATCCTTCGCTCCACCCGCAGATAAAAATCGAAGGATTCAATAAAGGGTAAGTCCAGACGGTTCAGTGGCATATCCTTTACCTTATATTTTTCCGGGATAAAACGCCGGAGATGCCCGAATGTCTTCCGGTATTGCTTATAGGTGGATATTGAACGGTCGATGCCTACCCTCGAATAAAACTCCCGCATCATTTCCTCAAATAAAACAAGCAGGGTTTTCTGTGCGGTAGCTATTCCCTGAAAGGCGTTCTTCACTTCGACGGCGGTTACCGTTCCGGTACGCTCTAAGATATCCTTGTAATGCGTGTGGATACCGAGATTAATTTTATTAATCTCCCGGTTAAGTTCGACGGCTACACGGCTTTTGCCGATTGCCCGTCCCGATTTGACATGCCACAAGCGTTCTTCCACTTTCAGCTTGGTGGCGAACTGGGCGATACTGTTCCCGATAATGATTTTGCCGGTAATGGGGTAAGATACATTTTCTCCGGCACCGGATTTTTCCAGCCTGCTTTCCCTTTTAAGGTAAAACGATACTTTCAATTCGTTGTCCATAACACTCACATTTTAAGTTGGTAAAATTACTTCTTATGTGAGTCATTTGAACAATGTAAATCGCAGACGGACAGCGCCGTAACAGGCCAATTAACGCCGTCGAATTTCCGTGTTTTGCTCCGTCAAAAATGGGTAACGGGATAGAGACGGAATGTTTGCTTTAATCCGCTCAAAACTGCATTTTAGCGATTCGGCAACCGCTGCCTCTTAATGCCAATAAAAACTGATTACCAGCATATTATCTCATTTCCGTCTCCTTTGCTTTTTTCTCTCCGGTTTTTTGTAAAGCATGAAAAACCAAGTGTATCTAAGCACTTAATTCTTACCTATCTACTGCCTGTTTTCATGCGAGAATCTTTTATTGAGTTTGTAGTCAAACAATTACCTTCCGACTACCGCAAATATACAAAAAGCCCTCGGATAAATGGCAATATTAGGAGAAATAGAGATAGGTATTTTGGTAATTATCTAAGTCAGAGTTTAAACAATGGCTTGCTTCACCAGTTGTCTTTCTATCATTTTTGCGAATATTCCGTTCTGTTTTTTCAGTTCGTCGGGGGTACCGGCTTCAGCGACACTGCCGTTATCCAAAACAACAATTTTATCGGCATTGGCAACAGTTCGCATGCGATGGGCTATAATCAGTACCGTTTTGTTATTCACCAGTTCGGATATTCCTGCCTGAATTTTCGTTTCGTTCTCCACATCGAGCGAGGCCGTTGCTTCGTCCAGCAGTACAATCGGAGCATCTTTCAATAAGGCGCGGGCAATGGATATACGTTGGCGTTCGCCTCCCGACAATGTTTCGCCGTTTTCCCCGATGATAGTATGATAGCCCTGCGGCATATTACAGACAAACTCATCGCACTGAGCAAGGCGGGCGGCTCTAAGTATTTCTTCGTCCGATGCATGGCGCTTTCCGATGCGGATATTTTCCATAATGGAAGCGTTGAACAACACCACATCCTGGAAAACTACCGAATAATTTTTCAACAGTGTTTCCGGTTCAACTTGGCTGATATCCTGACCTCCCAATAAAATTTCCCCTGACTGAATATCCCAGAAACGTGCGGCCAATTTAGCCGCCGTGCTTTTACCGCTCCCCGAAGGGCCGACCAATGCAGTTATTTCACCTTGCTTGGCCGTAAATGAGACTTTCCGTAACACTTGCTTGCCCGATTCATAAGAAAAATCGACAGCACTAAATTCGATATCGTAATTGGTCGGATTGAAATCGCTCGTTCCCTGCTGGATCGGCAACGCTTCCATTTCATTCATGCGGGCAATACGGACATCTAAGTAAACCAATACGGCAATATTACTCATTACTTCGCTCACAGGAACGTAAATGCGAGAACCGATGACCATGAATATCAGGTAGGTGAATAAATCGACACTCCCAGACGCCAGCAACATAGCCCCGGCAATGATTACGCTGGCCAGACCGAGTTTAAGGATACTTTGTGCTCCGTTTACAAATATTCCCGCAACTAATTCGCTTCTTAACTGCGAATTTTCGTATTCTTTTATTTTGTCATCTAATTTTTTCAGGTAATCCTCTTCCTGATTATACGATTTAATTTCCTGAATTGTATCTAATCCTTCTTGTATCTGTTCCGTCACATCACGTTTGTTCCGGTAATTATTCTTGAAATCTTTACTCATCTGCTTTTTTGCCAGTAGAATCATAGTTAATGCCATTGGTACTACCCAGAACAGAGCCAACGACAATTGCCAATTGTAGAAAAACATTCCTACTGCAATCAATGTAATACTAATAATAGAGGCGAACAACTGCGGCACGGAATGTGAAAACTCATGTTCCAGATCGGTACAGTCTTGCATAATGGTAGCTGTCAAATCGGACAAATTCTTCTCTCCGAAGAAAGCTAATGGTAACTTGCGTAATTTTTCGGCTAACGAAATACGGCGGTTGGCGCTTTCCTCATAAACAGTGGTATAGGTGCTACGGTATTGCAAAACGGCAACAACAAACATAACAGCCATGAATGCCAGTCCCAATAACGAGTAATAGACGACACCGTGAGCAACAGACGCTGACGGATTGAACACCGGACGAAGGTAGTCGTCGAGGAAAAAGAATACGTAGACTGCCGGCAACATCAATGCGATATCAAGCAGTGTGGTGAAAAGTATACCTTTGCAAAAGTCTTTTGCGCCTTTGGCCGACAGAGCAAAACGTTTTTTTATCAGATTAATCATGAGCAACCTCCTTTCCGATTGTCCAGCGAATGGATTGCTGGTATTCGTTCCACATATGATTATAGATTCCCTTTTTAGTAATTAATTCGCTGTGTGTACCTTGCTCGGCAATTTTTCCTTTATCAACAACCAGTATGTTGTCGGCATCGGTAATGCTTGTCAGGCGATGGGCAATCATCAATACGGTTTTCCCTTTGGTAAGTTCGCATAATGCCTGATGTATCAGGTGTTCGTTTTCCGGATCTGCAAAGGCAGTAGCTTCATCGAGTACCACAATTGGTGCATTTTTCAGGATGGCACGGGCCAACACGATACGTTGTTGTTCGCCTCCCGAAAGATAAGTCCCTTCCGTACCGATTTTTGTATTCAATCCGAGCGGTTGCTTGTCGATAATTTCGCGGCATTGTGCCATATCTATCGCCTGTTCCACCTCTCCTATAGTAGCATCGGGGTTGCCGTATCTGATGTTTTCGAGTAAAGTGGTTTTGAATAATTTTGTGTTTTGGAAAACGAAAGAAACGTGTTTCATCAAGGTTGCCGAATCCAGATCCTTTACATTGATACCTCCGATCATAACCGTACCTTCGGAAGTATCCCAAAAACGAGGAACCAAGCGGGCGATAGTCGTCTTCCCGCTTCCAGAGGCTCCTACCAGGGCAACAGTATCTCCTTGAGGAATTGAAAAACTGATTCCATCCACCGCATTTTGAATGGTGTCAGGATAACGGAAAATTACGTTGTCAAAACGAATATCGAACTTCTCAACCGGTTTGGAATTGCCGGTAGCAGGTATCCGGGTAAAATCGGTCAGTTTGTCGAGCCGCACGATGGCCTCGCTAGCTTGTCCAAATGCCTGTTGCAGGTACATACTTCGCATAATACTTTGTGCAAAAACAGGGGTGATGAGAATGAACAGGAAAAAGTTAAGCAATACGCCTGCATAATTTCCCGTATTTTCTATCAACAAAATGGCAACGGGCGCCAACACGAACACAAAACTGTTGATGATAACGGTATAGGCCGACATCGGCTTTTCCCACGACATGGTGTACCGGAATACCATTGCATTATAATTCAGAATACTTTTATGGAAGTTTTTGAACGAAAAAATAGTCTGCTGAAAAACTTTGACTACAGGGATTCCACGTACATATTCGACAGCCTCGGTATTCATTTCCTCAAGCGAAGTCATGTAGTTCTGCATAAATTGCCGGCTATTGCCTCCCATCATGGCCATCATTAAACTCAAAGCAGCAACAATGGGAACCATACAAGCCAATCCCAGTTGCCAGTCGAATATGAAAATCAGGATAAGTGCGACAATCGGCGTCAGAATAGTGGCTGCCAAATCGGGCATCTGATGCGCCAAAAATCCGTGAGTAATACTTGCATTTTCGTCGATAATTTTACGGATACGTCCACTGGGATTATTGTCGAAGAAACCGAGCGGCATGTGTATTATTTTTCGCATGGCTTCTCGCCGCAGGTTCGATTCAACACGAAAAGCAGCAAGATGAGATGATGTCAATGCCGCAAAATAAAGAATTACACTTGCAATGGCCGATCCGGCCGCCCACCAGGCGTACGTAATAATATTGTCCGAAGAAGAAATAGTCCCTCCGGTTTCAAATAAGGCTTTTACAATAAGCCAAATAAGGACAAATGGTAGCATTCCTGCCAGTGCGCTAATGGAGGATAGTAGCATTGATAACGGAAAAAGTATTTTCCGCCTGCCTGCCTGCTGTTGAAGTTTTTTTAATGTGCTCATTTTTCATGCCAATTAAAGAACCGTGTTCTTGTAGGGTACAAAATAACGACTGATTTTTGTTTCATACAATCCCTATTTCTTGGTATTTTTTGATTAACGAACCATTTGACAAACAATCTGTGTCCATCCATGTAGACAGACCAGAGTTATTTCCTGCATGTAATCAGAAACCTCGGGATTATAAATGGAGGAATCTAAAAAAAGTGACAATTCATTGATAATTCAATTCTTGTTTTTTGAAAAGAAATTTGTTAATTTGTGGAGATTGACTTAAAAGGGAATAAAAAAGGGCGGAGGTTTGCCTGCTCGTGCAAAGACTGACAATTCCAACCGCCCGGTTCCCTTTCCTAGAAGAAAGGAGGTGCGACAAAGGTAGATATTAATTTAGAATAATTGAAACATGATTTTTTTAATCTGTTGGTACACACGATGTAAAATAATTATGGGTGATAGTCAGAAATCTTGTTATAGATGGTTGTCTTCAGGTTCTAATTGTTTTGTTAGAAGTTGCGATGGCTGTAATTTATGGTCCTGTGACTTTTGGAATGTACCGTCAACTTGCTGGTCTTCTTGGTAATTGATTTTGTTTAAAACAGATTCGTGCAGAAATTTAGATAGGAATGCACATTTAAAATTTATTTTTTGTGCATTCCTATTATTTATCATATAGTTATGTTCAAAATAACATGAAAAATCCGTAAATAAAATTTATATGAAATATGTAGTTATGCTTACATTTGTTATATTTCTATTCAGTTGTTCAAATAGAAACAATAAAATCCATTCAGAATCAGAAGGAAAAAATGGTATTATAAAAAATCAGGATCTCATTAAACCGATTGAGGTATTTATCAAAGAACCTATTGATCCGGCAAGAATGATCATTCTAAATCGTTCTTTATTTGTATCGTGTTTTAAGTGTTCTCCTATGATTTATACTTTTTCTGTTCCAAAACTAGAAATGAAAGATAGTTTTGGTATAAAAGGACAAGGTCCTGATGAATTTAATTTTGCGGTTTTTGGAGCTGGCTCGGAAAGTGATTTATATATATGGGGGTATTCTAATTTGAAACAAATAAATCAGTATAAAGTAATGGAGTTGCTTATCTATATCAATATAAGGATAGGATAGACTTTTTTAATCTGAATTTGGAGTTAAAGCAAACCATTGAAAATAAAAAAGATAGAACTTCAATTGATTCAACTCCTCAAGGTTTTGAGAATAATATAGTTTATCACACGTCAGCATATTATTCAGGACAAAAATCTCTTTATGTTTTACATAAAGGGTTTTCTTTGAGAGATAAAAGAAATAGCACCAGTAATATTAGAGAATATGATTGGGAGGGAAATAAAATTGCAGAATATCATTTAGATGCGCCAATTTCCATTTTTGTTGTAGATGAGGCTTCAAAAAAGTTAATCGGATTCCATCCTACTAAACCCGATGTTTTTTTATGTTTTGATTTGAAATAGATTTATTCTCCAAATTGTGTGTTTCTATTTTTATCTGTAACTTTGTACCCCTTGTTACAATAAAATTGAATGGAAATTAACCAATCAGAAATATTACAAAAACTTCAGGGAGAGGTGTTTGAGATAATTTCAGCCGCTTCTGATGAATTAGGACTTGAGTCTTATGTTATCGGAGGATATGTCCGGGATATATTCCTGAACAGGCCTTCTAAAGACATCGATGTAGTCTGTGTCGGAAGTGGAATTCAACTTGCAAAAAATGTAGCTTCCCGTTTTGGGAAAAAAGCTCATCTTTCGGTATTTAAAACTTATGGGACCGCCCAGGTAAAGTCCGGAGATATAGAAGTTGAATTTGTAGGAGCAAGAAAAGAGTCTTATAGTCCGGATTCTCGTAATCCGGTTGTGGAAGATGGTACCTTACAGGATGATCAGAATAGGAGAGACTTTACTATCAATGCCTTAGCTTTGTGTCTTAACAAAGACCGTTTTGGCGAATTGGTCGATCCTTTTGGTGGTTTGCAGGACATGGAAGACCTGAGGATTCGTACTCCATTGAATCCTGACATTACGTTTAGCGATGACCCTTTGAGGATGATGCGAGCGATACGTTTTGCAACTCAACTGGGCTTTTTTATCGATCCGGAAACGTTTGATGCGATAGAACGAAATGCCCATCGCATAGAAATAATCTCAAAAGAACGTATTGTCGATGAATTAAATAAGATAATGCTCTCCCCCCGTCCGTCTATAGGATTTGAACTTTTGGAAAAAACAGGTTTGTTGGAACTTATTTTGCCGGAACTTGTGGCTCTGAAAGGTGTAGAAACCAAAGAAGGGGTAGGACATAAAGATAATTTTAGTCATACATTAAAGGTCTTGGATAATCTTGCTAAAGAAACCCAGGATTTATGGTTGAGATGGGCTGCGATTTTTCATGATATTGCAAAGCCTGCGACCAAACGATTTGAACCTAAATCGGGTTGGACGTTTCATAACCATAACTATATAGGAATGAAAATGTTACCTGGTATTTTCCGGAGAATGAAGCTTCCTATGAATGATAAATTGAAGTATGTCCAAAAAATGGTATCACTTCATATGCGTCCTATTGTTTTGGCTGAGGATGAAGTGACAGACTCTGCTGTCCGTCGTTTGCTTTTTGAAGCAGGAGATGATATCGATGACCTGATGTTGTTGTGCGAAGCCGATATTACCTCAAAAAATCCTGAAAAAGTAAAACGTTTTCTTCAGAATTTCTGTTTGGTACGTGAGAAATTGAAAGAAATTGAGGAGAAAGACCGGTTGAGAAATTTCCAGCCTCCTATTGATGGCGAAGAAATTATGCGACGATTTGATTTACCTCCCGGAAAGATTGTCGGAGAATTGAAGATGGCGATAAAAGATGCTATCTTAGACGGAGTTATCCCAAACGAATATGAAGCTGCGAATCAATTTTTAATAAATAAGGCGAAAGAATTGGGATTTTTATAGTTGATTTCTGACTCTCTACACTCTAAAATTTTCAATTCTCAATTTATTAATCTATCTTTGCCGCGAATTAGGCTGAAAATAAGCCGATTAATTGTAAATAAAATTCAAAAAATATGAAGAATTACAAATTAGTTAATAACATCTCCGGGTGGTTCGTGTTCCTGATTGCTGCGATAGTATATCTGATGACGGTCGAGCCGACTGCCAGCTTCTGGGACTGTGGGGAGTTTATCTCTTCTGCGTATAAGCTTGAAGTGGGTCACCCTCCCGGCAACCCGATATTTATGATGATGGCTAACCTGTTTACCCAACTGGCTTCCGATACAAGTCAGGTTTCATTGATGGTAAACAGTATGTCGGCTGTTTTCAGTGCATTGACTATTTTGTTTTTATTCTGGACTATAACGCACATGGTGAGGAGAATTACATTAAAAGATAATGAATCTCCTTCTATGGCGCAAATGGTAATTATTATAGGTTCGGGTCTTGTAGGCGCTTTGGCATATACATTTTCCGATACATTCTGGTTTTCAGCCGTTGAAGGCGAGGTTTATGCGTTTTCATCATTGATGACCGCATTGGTTTTCTGGTTGATCCTGAAATGGGAAGATGTGGCCGACCAGCCTCATTCCGACAGATGGTTGATCTTGATTGCATATTTGATGGGATTATCTATCGCAGTTCACTTATTGAACCTGCTTTGTATTCCGGCTATTGTTTTAGTTTATTATTTCAAAAGAAAAGAAAATCCTACTCTCAAAGGAGCTTTACTTGCACTTCTGCTTTCATTCGGAATTATAGCTGCTATTCTCTATGGATTGGTACAAGGATTGGTAGAAGTTGCAGGATTATTTGAACTTCTTTTTGTAAATCAGTTGGGAATGCCTTACAACAGTGGAGTTATCGTATACGTTATTCTGGTAGCCGGAGTCCTGATTTGGAGTATCTGGGAAACTATGCGAGATAAGCAAAATCCGTTGTTGATAAAAATATCATTTATCCTTTCTATTATTTTGTTGGGAATTCCATTTATTGGTGAGGGTTATTGGTTAGGTGCTTTTATTATCGCAGCATTGACGGTATTTATGTTCACATATAAAAAGATCAATGTGTCGGCTCTTAATACCGTATTGATCTGTTTGTTCGTTATTACTATCGGATATTCATCATATGCTCTTATCATGATCCGTTCGGCAGCAAATACTCCGATGGATCAGAACTCTCCGGAAGACATCTTTACATTAAGAACTTATCTCTCCCGCGAACAATATGGAGAAACTCCATTAATATATGGACAGACTTATGCTTCTGAAGTGAAACGTGTGCCCGAAGGAAGAGAATATTGTGTGCTTGAAGAAATCGTTGAAGGACCAATCTGGACCAGAGTCGCGAAAAAAGATGAATCTGAAAAAGATCGTTATTTTATTTCAGGACACAAGACAAAATACAAAATGGTAGAGGAGCTGAACATGCCGTTCCCGCGTATGTATAGTAAAGAACCTCGCCATGTTGCCGCTTATCAGGAATGGGCAAATATAAAAGGGAAGAAAGTAACTTATGATGAATGTGGGTCACCTAGAATGACTACTATGCCTACATTCGCTGAAAACCTTAGATTTTTCTTCTCTTATCAGGTGAATTTTATGTACTGGCGCTACTTTATGTGGAATTTCTCCGGTCGTCAGAATGACATACAAGGAAACGGGGAAGTTAATAACGGTAACTGGATCACCGGTATCAAATTTATTGACGAAAAACTAGTCGGTCCTCAGGATGATATGCCTGACGACATTATAAATAATAAAGGACATAATGTATATTATATGTTACCTTTATTATTGGGTATTCTGGGACTTTTATTCCAGGCTTATTCCGGAAAAAGAGGAATAGAAGGCTTCTGGGTCGTATTTATGTTATTCTTCATGACAGGTATAGCAATCGTTCTGTATCTGAATCAGCCGCCATTGCAGCCTCGTGAGCGGGATTATGCCTATGCGGGATCGTTCTATGCGTTTGCTATCTGGATAGGAATCGGAGTCGCAGGAGTAGTAAAGGGATTGAATAAATACTGTAAACTTCCGTTGCTACCATCAGCATTGGCTGCAACAGTACTTTGTCTGATAATTCCTACAATTATGGCAACGGAGAATTGGGATGATCATGATCGTTCAGATCGTTATGTATGTCGTGATTTCGGATTTAATTATCTTACAACTTGTGCCCCGAATTCAATTATTTTCACCAATGGAGATAACGATACATTCCCTTTATGGTATGCTCAGGAAGTTGAAGGCTATCGTACGGATGTACGTGTATGTAACCTTAGTTATTTGCAAACGGACTGGTATATAGATCAAATGAAGCGTCAGGCCTATGAGTCGACACCGTTACCGATAACATGGAAACGTTCTGAATACATTCAGGGTAAGCATGATGCCGCTTATGTTAAGGAATTGACAAAGGATCCGATAGAACTGGCGATGGCTCTTGATTGGGTTAAGTCGGATGATGTCCGGTTTAAACAGAAAACGCCGATGGGCCAGGCTATAGATATTGTTCCGTCGACCAAATTGACGGTTCAGATCGATTCGGCTGCGGTAATGCGTTCCGGAATCGTTAAACCTGAAAATGTGGGTTGGATTCCAAAAGAAATGGTTTTGGATTATGGAGAAATTCCATCTCCGTATCAAGATGAGGCTCCGAAGCCTGCTAAAGGTATGTTCCTGAAAAATGAGCTGATGATTCTTGAAATGTTGAAAACGATGGCGGCTGAAGGTTGGACTCGTCCTATTTATTATGCTGCAACTGTTCCTGAAGATCTTTATGTGAGAATCGACGATTATTTCAGCCAGGAAGGTATTGCTTATCGTATTGTTCCTTATAACGCAATTGCGGTGGGACAACCTATAGATACGGAAAAGATGTTCGACAATATGATGAACAAATACAAATGGGGAAATATTCAGGATCCGAAAGTTTATTTGGATGAAAATGTGATCCGTATGTCAAGCCATTTCCGTATGCTATTCGCCAGATTAGCCCGTCAAATGGCCAAGGAAGGTAAAGTTGACAAAGCAGAACAGGCATTGGATCGTTGCCAGGAAGTGATTCCTTATACAACAGTTCCATATAATAATTCTGCTTTAGGGCTTGCTTCAGCATATCTGGCTATTGGAAAACAAGACAAGGCAATGGAAATATATACTATCATTGCTGAACGTTCGGCAAAAGCATTAAAATGGTTTAATCGCCTGAGTCCGGAAGATTTCAGAAGTGCTAACGGCGATATTATGTCTCAACTGGGAGTTATGCATGCGGTTTTGAGTGATTGTGAGTCTATCGATCCGGAATTTAATAAGCAATATATATCACTGTTTAATGAAGTATTCGGTCGATACCAGTCGTATATGGCAAAACCGAAAAGAGCCGCTGCTCCATCTAATTTGTAAATTATGTTTATAGAACAACCGCCATGGCTTTACCGAATTTTTTTCCCGGGAGCAATCTGGCGAATAAATAAGGCGGAGCAATCTGTTTACCTGACTTTCGACGACGGGCCTATCCCGGAGATAACTCCCTGGGTATTGGACTTGTTGGATAAATATAATATTAAAGCGACTTTCTTTTGTGTTGGAGACAATGTAAGAAAATACCCGGAAATTTATCAAATGGTCAAAGATAGGGGGCATCTTGTCGGAAATCATACTCATAATCATAAGCAGGGAATTCGTACTTACACAAAACGATATATTGAAAATGTAGAATTGGCAAATCAATATATCGATAGTGAACTTTTCAGACCTCCACACGGGCATATTCGTCCGATGCAGTTTTTCCGTCTAAGGAAACGCTATAAAATAATTATGTGGGATGTTGTCACCCGTGATTATAGTTGGCGTATGACAGCTGATGAGGTTTTCAATGCTGTTAAAAAGTATACCCGAAAAGGATCCATTATTGTTTTCCATGATTCAATTAAGGCCGGTGACCGGATGAAGGAATCTTTGCCGCGCTCTATCGAATGGCTGTTGAGTCAGGGGTATACGTTTAAACTCCCTCAATGACCCCTTCTGCAGCAGTATTAATCAAACGAGAAGCTCTACGACTGGGCTTTTCAGGCTGCGGTATTTGTCGCCCGGATTTTGCCGGTGAATATGCCGGATTTCTGAAAGATTGGCTTGATGAAGGATTTCATGGAGAAATGAGTTATATGGAACGGAATCAGGACAAACGTTCGGATCCCCGTTTACTTGTCGATAATGTGAAGTCCGTAATCGTGACGGCGTTAAATTACTATCCTTCTGAAAAACAAAGGCCGGAAGCCGCACAAGTTTCTTATTATGCATATGGGAAAGATTATCATGCGGTAGTTAAAAAGAAATTGACGGCCTTATATGACTTTATAGGACAGGAAATAGGTCCGGTGAAAGGCCGTATTTTCTGTGATTCTGCTCCTTTTGCAGAGAAGTATCATGCTGTTAAAGCAGGAATAGGGTGGATAGGGAAGAATACTCAATTGATATTACCGCAAAAAGGTTCTTTTTTCTTTTTGGGATCGATTTTATTGGATATACCATTAGAATATGATGAGGTTACCGTCCCGGATCGTTGCGGAGATTGTACGAAATGTATGGATGCTTGTCCTACAAATGCATTGGTGGCTCCAGGGAAATTGAATGCTACCCGTTGTTTATCTTATTTAAGTATTGAATATAAAGGAGAATTACCGGATTTTTATAGAGAAAAAGCAGGCAACTGTGTTTATGGTTGTGATATCTGCAATTCTGTTTGTCCGTGGAACCGGTATGCTCAGGGGAATGATATAGAAGAGTTTCAACCATCCGAACAATTATTGAATTTATCTGCTGAAGAAATCATGAAAATGAATCAGGCTGATTTTGACAAAATGTTTTCGGGAACCCCTGTTTCTCGTATCGGATTGGAACAATTGCAACGAAATGTCAGCCGATAGCCGTTTTTCTTTATTTTTTTCAATCGAATCATCGGGAAATATCTTATCTTTGCGGCAAAAATAATCACTATGGAACTACCTTTTGCAGAATCATTTAAAATTAAGATGGTGGAGACCATCCGTCGCAGTACCCGTGAAGAACGTGAACAATGGATTAAAGATGCCAGATATAATCTGTTTAATCTGAAGTCCGATCAGGTTTTTATTGATTTGTTGACGGATTCGGGAACCGGTGCTATGAGCGATCGTCAATGGTCGGCTATGATGCTTGGCGATGAAAGTTATGCCGGATCATCATCATATTATAATATGAAAGATGCAATTAAGGATATTCTGGGTTTCGATTATTTCTTACCGACTCACCAGGGACGTGCAGCTGAAAATGTATTGTTTTCCGTACTGGTTAAAGAGGGTAATGTCATCCCTGGAAATTCTCATTTCGATACGACGAAAGGCCATATTGAATACCGTAAGGCTATTGCCTGTGATTGTACAATAGAAGAGGCAAAAGATACTCAGGTCGAATTACCTTTCAAGGGTAATATGTGCCTGGGAAAACTTGAAAGAGCTTTGTCGGAGCATAAAGATAAAATTCCATTTGTATTGATCACCGTTACAAATAATACGGCAGGCGGACAACCGGTATCTATGGAATGTATTCGTGGCGTTAAAAAACTTTGTGATCAATATAATAAACCGGTTATTTTTGATTCTGCCCGTTTTGCGGAGAATGCATATTTTATTAAGACCCGGGAAAAAGGATATGAAAATAAAACGATCCGGGAGATTGTAGCGGAAATGTATTCTTATGCCGATGCAATGACAATGAGTAGTAAGAAAGATGCTATTGTAAATATGGGTGGTTTTATTGCTACACGTCATCAGGATTGGTATGATAAAGCATCTACATATAACATTATGTTTGAAGGCTTTTTGACTTACGGAGGTATGAGCGGACGTGATATGAATGCTTTAGCCCAGGGTTTATATGAAGGAACGGAATTCAATTACCTTGAAACCCGTATTAAACAGGTTGAGTATCTGGGACAGAAATTGGATGAATATGGTATCCCTTATCAACGTCCTGCAGGTGGTCATGCAATCTTTGTCGATGCGAAAAAAATTCTGCCTCAGGTTCCAAAAGAAGAATTTCAGGCTCAAACTCTTGGAGTTGAATTGTATCTCGAAGCCGGAATCAGAGGAGTCGAGATCGGTGCTATTCTTGCGGACAGGGATCCCGTAACGCGGGAAAACCGTTACCCAGGCTTGGAGTTGCTTCGTTTGACTATCCCTCGTCGTACATATACTAATAATCATATGGATGTGATTGCCGCAGCCTTGAAAAATGTATATGACAGAAGGGAATCTATCCGTAAAGGATATAAAATTACAAAAGAAGCTCCGATTATGCGACATTTTACAGTAGAATTACTACCTTTGGGCTAATTTTGTATTGAAAATGTGTTGAAAAACATGCTTTTTAATATTAATTAATAAATAAACTTTTATAACCGCCTTTTTCTTAACACTTATTATGTAGAAAAACTTGTACATCGTATTGGAATCCTGTACTTTTGTACTGTGGTTTTTTCATAATAGTATTAGATTTAAGGTTAACAAAGATTGGATTAGGGAGTTCGTGAGAATTCCCTTTTTCTTTTTAAACCTGCAGAATTTGCTTCCACAAACTTTCCCTTATCCCACAAAAAAAATCGTGCCAAAATCGAAGTAATCATAAATTCTTCCGGTATGCCATTGGGCTTATTCCGGTTATTTTTTTGAAAAACCGGCTAAAATAGGATAAGTCTTCAAAGCCTAGTTGGAAAGCAATATCGCTGATACTTAAGTTGGAATATTTTAATTGCATTTTAGCTTCCTGAAGACTCATTTCATTCAGAATTGTTATTGCCGTCCTGCCTGTTACCGCCTTAACCGATTTGTTGAGATGATTAGGTGTTATTTCTAACTGTTTGGAATAAAATTCAATGGAGCGTTGACGGCTCACATTGGCGGCTAGGAGGTCATTATATTTTTTTGTAATAAGAAAAGCTTTTGATGGGTAAAAATCCAAACCGGATTCGATCATTAGTTTTTTAATCTCATGGATTATGGCTGCCAAATAGACTTGTATCAATGATTTATCCGGTTCATATATGAAATTTAATTTCAATAATGTTTCAAAAAGATATTCCAGATGTTCAGATATGTTTTTATTTAGGCGCAAAGGGTAACGGAATAAAAAACTACTGATAAACTCCAGATCGTTTTCTATATTCTCTTTCATGTGAATTTGTTTCATGAATTCATCGCTGAAACAACAATAATAGCCTTTTACATCTGCTGAAAACTCAGAAACGGATGTTACCTGCCTGGATAGAGAGAGGTGTATATCCCTGTCATTCAGACGAATATTGTTAAAATTACAATTACGGATTATATGTCCTGATGTCAACAAAAATATTTCATTGCCACAATGCCTGTGGGGATTGGATAAGTTCCGTGGCAGGTTTTCATTTTTTTCTATATGTGCAATATAAAAATCAGTCACAGACATTTACCAGGAAGTTGTAAAGTTCCTTTGTCAAGGCAAATTCGGAAGTCAGATATTCCGCAAAACCCGGCTCGAACAATTCCTTTCCTATTGGACATCTTTTGTAAACATATACACTTTTCCGTTGCATCCAAGGTTGAAAATACTCGGGTAAGTCATTTTTCAATGGGCGTTTATATTCTTCCCCGTCAAGAGTAAACCCATGTTTACCAATGAGATCCTGCGTTATATCCTTGAAATGTTCCGGTTGGTATGTAATCTGTTCCCGCATATCATCCATTATTTTTTTCTTCGAGCCATACAACCCCATTCCATAAAAATAACCTTCGGCGGAGAATTCAACAAAAAATGCCGGAAAATTTTGCCATTCAGGAACCATACGTTGATATGTCATCCACATATGAGTCTTATATGGGGTTTTATCGTATGAAAATCGAATATCCCGGTAAATGCGTGATAACACTCTTGCCGGACGGAAATCGATCTGATTATCGATTTCATACATTCCGGGAGTCATTGCAACGACCAGGGCTTTTAACGGTTGTAACAATTCCAGTTCATAGATATATTTGTGTTCATCGAACCAGGGTTTACAATTATTTTCAGACAGGTCCTTGAAAAATTGAAAAGTATCAGGAGTGAAACCGTTAAATTTATTCTGCATGATTATCCTGATATTATATTCCCAATGATTTGCGGACTTCCTCAACTTTAGCATCGGCAGCAGCCTCTGCAGCAGCCAGTTCTTCGCTTGTTTTGACAGGGATCTGCACTTCGATATAAAATTTGATTTTAGGCTCTGTTCCGGAAGGACGTACCGAGACTTTAGTATTGTCTTCCGTAAAATACTGAAGAACGTTGGATGTTGTCGGCATATCGAGTGTTAGTTGCTCATTTTCAACCAGATCATACCCCACCAATTTCACAAAATCCTTAATCAGGATTACCTTTGAGCCTGCAATTTCGTTAAACGGATTTTCGCGGAAATTTTTCATCATGGCTTCAATCTCCTCGGCCCCGGATTTACCTTTACGAACGACAGAGATTCCTTTTTCTTTAGAAAAACCGTATTCAAGATAAATACCCTGCAATAATTGGTAGAGACTTTTACCATTGTCACGGGCCCATGCCGTGATTTCAGCGAGTAGCATACAAGCAGATACAGCATCTTTATCACGGACAAAATCCTCGGCAAGGAAGCCATAACTTTCTTCACCGCCTCCAATGTATTGTTTCTTACCTTCATTTTCACGCATTACCGTAGCGATCCATTTAAATCCTGTATAGCAATCATACATCTGTATTTTATTTTTTACTGCTATGTTTTTTACAAGTTCAGAGGATACGATAGTCTTTACAATATATTCATTGCCTGTTAACTTGCCTAATTCTTTCCAGCGTGTGATCAGGTAATGAAAAAGGATTAATAATGTTTGATTCCCGTTTACAAGCATAAATTCACCCTTATCGTCGCGAATAGCGATACCAACGCGGTCGGCGTCGGGATCGGATGCCATCACCATATCCGCATCAGTTTCGATAGCTCTTTTGATCGCCATTTCAAGGGCAGCAGGTTCTTCCGGATTCGGAGACACTACAGTTGGAAAATCGCCACTAACCACATCTTGTTCCGGAACATGGATGATATTGGTAAATCCCATCGCTTTCAATGCTGTAGGAATTAATTGGCCACCTGTTCCATGGATAGGAGTATAAACGATTTTGATATCGCTATGGCGTTTGATAGCTTCCGGCGAGAGAGAGAGTTTCACCAGATCATTGATGAACATTTCGTCTACTTTCTCATCCAGAACTTCTATCAATGCCGGATTTTTCCTGAAATTAATATCTGAAGCAGAAGAAATATGGTTTACTTCCGCAATGATGTTACGGTCGTGAGGAGCGACAACTTGCGCGCCATCATCCCAGTAAGCTTTGTATCCGTTATATTCTTTCGGATTGTGTGATGCAGTAAGTACGATACCGCTTTGACAACCCAATTTACGTATTGCATAACTAACTTCCGGAGTCGGGCGTAGATCAGGGAACAAATAAGCTTTGATTCCATTCGCAGAGAAAATATCAGCTGAGATTTCTGCGAATTTCCGGCTGTTATTGCGGCAGTCATGTCCGATTACGACCTTGATTTCAGGTAAATTAGAAAATTCTTTTTTCAAATAATTAGCTAATCCTTGAGTTGCTGCTCCTACGGTATAGATATTCATTCTGTTAGAACCGGCTCCCATAATTCCACGAAGTCCTCCGGTTCCAAACTCCAAATCCTTATAGAAAGCCTCGATCAAATCGGTTTTATCCTCTTTATCAAGCAATTGTTGTACTTCTTTACGAGTCTGTTCATCATAATCCGTTGTCAACCAGGATTGAGCTTTGGCCGTTACTTGCTTCAATAGAATTTCGTCTTGCATTTTTGTATTTATTAAATCGTTTGTATTTTAACATTTTTTATGCTACGAATTTTTGCAATGCTTGAAGCTGTATGAATAATATCCAATACATGAATTTCCGCTTGTAAAATCCGATAAATTACTAAATGTGACTCAAAAACAATATTTCTATAAATTTTTGTTTTTGTCCTCAAAAAACGACATTCAGAGTGAATAAACGGCCAATATTTTAGGTTTTCAACAGAATACAAAATATTTGCCCGATATTGTTTTGCTTTTAGTACTCCAAATGTTTGAATTCCGTATGTATAAATCTTTTGAAGGTTTTGGAAAAATTCTTGAGAAACTCTTACCTCAATTATTTTTCTCCGATTGATTTGAGGTGGTTTTTTTCCCAGATTTTCCATTTTTTCATAAATTCTTCAATAGTAAGATAATTTCCGGATTCCATTTCCTTTTCAATACCACTAATATGCTCAATAAATTCCTCGTGAGTCACATTAAGTGGATGATTAGGATTCCACCTGTCGTTGGTTTCTTTTAATACTGTTTTCATACGTAAATATAAAATATTATTCCAAATATTCTTTAGGAACTTCTTTTACTTTGAGCCAGTCCCCTTTTTCATTTACAACCTTACGGTAAAATCCCGGATCCATTTTAGGTCTGTTCGGATATTGAGAATTACCATATTCATTGGTGATCAATTTTCCGTCTTTTTCTTTTTTCACAGCTCCGTCCATGTATTTTACAATCAGGTATTCGCCTAATTTTTTCCATTCGGCAGTCGCTTTTTGAGCTTGTGAAATACTATAATCGGTCAGAAAGTCCAGAGCTTCCTTCCTATCTTTTTTAACGAGTTCAGCGGCTTTTTGTTCAACGAGAGCTTGCATTTCCAGAAAGCCGAGTTCTAATTTATCCTGTAATGGCTTTGTATCATCAATCATTTGATTATAGCGGGCATACGCCATATTTGCCACCCAGTTGTGGATCCAGAAAGCTGAAGTCCATGAGAAATTATTGAAGTCGCCATTACCGATACGGTAACATTCCGGAGTTCGGGTCATGCACGGGTACATCGGAGTATAGACAGTAAACATGGCATCATCGACACCAAACCAGAATACACCACCCACTTCATCAGGAAGATGATTCCGCATTTGAGCAACAAATGTAAAACCGGTCTGTTGAGTAGAAATAGGACGTTCGAAACAGTATTTTACGCTATCTAATTGCCATTCCAGAGGAGAGAAGCGGTATGGAGATCCAAAAGAACCGGCAGCTACATCTTTTGTTGGATCCAGTGGAGTTCCTTCGTAATGGTCACGCATTGAAGCCATGAGGTCTTTCACTCCCAGTTTACGATCCGGTTTCACATAAAGCGGCATTGGAACAGGGTCTTTTCCAAGCACATAGTCGATCCATTTAGCTGCTTCCTTGTTGTATTGATTGTAATATGACCAAACCCGGGCTTCGCAATAACGTAGTCCTCCGAAATCCAATGGGTTATACGCTTTTGAAAAGCTAAAATCAGTATCCTCTCCTTTGAAATATCCTTTTGATTTGGCAAAAGAGATGACATCCGGAGCGTAAATACAATTTTCTTTATCGTTCAACGGAAACTGATGGATCCTTGATTGGTTAGCGTGAGCAGCGATACAATCGTCAGGAATGCGTACGGCAACCCATACAGCGCCTTTATTTCCGACGCCTTTTCCGACCATTTCCAAGATCCAGACTTCATTTTTATCAACAATGGAAAAAGATTCTCCGCCGCTGTAATATCCATGATTTTTAACCAGGTCAGTCATCACCTGAATAGCTTCACGAGCAGTTTTTGATCGTTGAAGAGTAATATAAATAAGACTACCGTAATCCATAATTCCGGTAGAGTCGATCAGTTCTTCACGTCCGGTAAAAGTTGTTTCACCAATACAAAGCTGATGTTCATTCATATTTCCGATCACGTTGTAAGTTTGCCTTGCCTGAGGAATTTTTCCCAGGTATTTACCGGTATCCCATTCATAGACATCGAGCATCATCCCTGCGGGGTAAGTCGCAGCCGGCCAATGATATAATTCTCCAAATAAAGAATAAGAATCGGCTGAATAGGTTACCATAGTAGAACCGTCTACCGAAGCCCCTTTGGCTACCAGAAGGTTAGTACATGCGAAAATTGGTGTGGAAATTAACAAAGTAAACAAACAGATAAAAATATTTTTCTTCATATCGATGGATTTTTGAAATTCAAAGGTAAAACAAAATTTTCAGAAATACCATTAAAAAATAATTTGTCTTTCGTAAGTACTTGTATTTCCCGCTCCGTCAGTGACTTTCAAGACAAGTTTTTGTTCTCCTGTATTTGTCCTGTCCGGATCAAAAATATAGAACAAAGAATTTTTCTTTGCATCAAATTCAAATAAGGCAAATTTTCCGTTTAAAGTACCACGCCAGGAGCTGATTCCACTCAGTTTATCTTTGATAACAAAAGATATTTTCTTCGAAGATTGCCATTTAGCAGGATCGACAGGGCTTATTGTAGGTGGTACGGGATCTATTCTGACTGCAAAATTTCCCGTCTGACGTATGTTTAATTGCATTTTTGCAATTTTATACTCTCCTCCTATCCATGATTCACCTTTTCCATTGACGCTTACCACTCCGTATTTCGATTTATCGGGATAAGTATCGTTTGTTATATCGAGAGTCAATGGGCATGCTGTATGTAATGGTATTTTTCCATTGATATTGTACAATGGAGAAAATGGAGTATAATTAGCTGTTAAATCGACTTTCAGATACGTATTTTTGTATAGATTTCCTTGTGGAATATTTAATAGAAGACCTTTTTCTTTAATGGTGTTATCATTGTTGTATAAGCATAAGGTTCCTATGTTTTTATCTTGGGGGATAGTCATTTTCTTTCCTGTTATGGAAAATCCGAAAACGGTTTTATTTCCATAAGTATCGATCAAGCTATACTCCATCGCATATACCCGTTCCTCATTAATATTGATGATTCCGTTTCCTCCCATTTTGTATATAGGTAGTTTATTACCAGGTTCGACAAATGATTTCATATGGAAAGAACGGTTATTTGTCCAATCTTCCCAGCTGATAAAGCTATTGATATAACGGGATTCGGAAAATGAAAAACGATCGATCCGGGAGTGGAAAATCTTTTTCCCATCCATTGTGAGGATTATTTCTTTAACGCCATAAATATTTGAGACGCCGTTCATGAGGTCATAAGCTTTGACGCCGATACCAATTTCGCCCCAAGCGGTCACCGATTTGCTTAAAACTTGCTTTCCGGCTTTATTTTTAAGGATAGGTACTACCTGATCTTTTGTGCCGGAATTGATAATACCTTTTCCTTCCTGCGGAAAAAACATCAGGCTGCGTACTTCCGGGGCGCGGGTATCCGGAATTTGTTTGTAATAAAAGGGTAGGGGATCCATAATCACTTCACCGGAAGTATTTCGTATTTCAAAATGAAGGTGAGGTCCTCCGGAGCTACCGGTATTACCGCTGTAGGCAATAATTTCTCCCTTTTTTACAGGAATTTTTCCTTGAGGAAATGATAGGTTCAATGAAAACGACTCTTTTTTGTATTGTTTGTCGACTACCATCGGTTCTATGGTATTCGAAAAACGTTCGACATGTCCGTAAACAGTCATCGTTCCATCGGGGTGATTGACATAAATTGCCCGCCCGAACCCTGTTGGAGAAACGAAAATCCGGGAGACATAACCATCTTTCACCGATTTTACAGGGAGTCCGGTTTTCCCTTGTGTCTTAAAATCTATACCGGAATGAAAATGATTATTTCTTAATTCACCGAAATTCCCGCTTAGAGAAGGTGATATATCCATTGGAAGGATGAGTTCCTGGGAATTAGAATTAGTGGAATAAATTAAAAGAATAATGAATAAGATAACATTTTTTGCCATCTTACAAAGATAGTAAATTTTTCAGACATATATTAACCGGAATAAGTTATTCGCAGCAAATATTTCGTTGGCTATTTCCTGTAATTCTTCAGATGTTACTTTATCTATTTTTGAATACACTTGTTGTAAATTGTCGTATTTGCCAAGATGCAGAAGGCTTTTTCCCATTCCGAGAGCCAGATTTTCTCCATTGTCGGATGAGATACCCAGCTGTCCTTTAAGCTGTTTTTTTGCTGCAGTTAATTGTGATGGTTTCATTTTTTCGTCACATAACCGGCCTATTTCTTTCATCGTGAGTTCAATACATTTTTCTTTCGATTTCGGATCCGTGCCGAAGTAAATACTGATAATACCCGAATCTGAATATGACGTCAGTCCGGACTCCACATTATAGACCAGACCGTATTTTTCCCGTAGGCTAAGATTCAGACGACTATTCATCCCATGTCCTCCCAGGATATTATTCAGTAGATAAAGCCCGGTCCGTTTCGGATTATACAGGTCGTATGCTCTTGCCCCAATCATCACGTGAGCCTGATGTAGTTTTTTATCTGATTCTACCTGTTTGGGAATAAGAATAGAAGGAACAACCCGATTATTCTCTTGATTTTTTTCATTCCGTTCAATTTCTCCATTCCAATATTTTTCTACCAGCCTTACAATTTTTTGAAAAGGAGTTTGTCCATAGAAAAAGAATACCATGTTATCCGCCCGATAATGTTCCTTAAAGAACCTCAGGCACATTTTGGGGTTGAATTTTTTCAGGAATTTCTTTTCCCCAAGGATATGATGCCCAATAGCGTGACCTTCAAATAAAAGATTTTCGAAATCATCAAAAATCAGTTCGGAGGGGTTATCTTTATAGGAATTGATTTCATCAAGGACGACTTCCCGTTCTTTTATAATTTCTTTTTCCGGGAATTGAGAGTTACAGACCAAATCGCAGAGAAGTTCGATAGCTCGTTCCGCGTCATCGGAAAGACAGGCGGAATAAATAAATGTATCTTCTTTGGTTGTATAGGCATTTAATTCTCCTCCGACATTTTCCATCCGGTTGAGAATATGCCAGGCTTTGCGTTTTTGAGTTCCTTTAAACAAAAGGTGTTCCACAAAATGGGCCATCCCATGTTCTTCGGGTTTTTCATCACGGGTTCCGGCGTTTACTGCGAAGCCACAATAGGATACCGGACTGGATGATGACAAATGGATGACTCTCAGACCGCTCGGAAAACAATGCGCTTGATATTGTTCCATTTTAATTGTTTTGGATGATTTTCATTACTACAAGATAATAACAATTGGCATTCATATCTTATCGAAAAAAGCATAAAAATAGTATAATTTGACGAAAAATAAAAACGGGCATTCAAGTTTTGAACCGAATGCCCGTTTTCTTCCTACCAATAAAAATCCAGAGTGTGTATATTCTGAACTAATCTCAAATCAATTTTGGCGTTTTACATATACTCTGCTTTCACTCACTGCAAGTCTTGACCCACTTGCACCTCTCATTAAATACATTCTTTCCTTACTGTCATCAAAACTTATCGCCCATAAGGTTCCTCCAAGCTTAATCGTTGCACCACTATAATTTAAACTATATATTCCTGTTGTACTTTTTGGGGTACAGGCATTGTATGATGTATAAGACGCATTTGTCGTTGAATTTCCTCTTTCAAAGCTTAAATAAGACTGTTTATCACAATCCGTCAATGTTTTTGCCTGTATGGAATCGATTTTTCCATCTGTAAAAGTACATTTCTCCAAATGCCATTTTCCATCGATTAAAAAATTTTGAACCTCTGCCGGTGTATATATTGGAGCCACATACTCCGGGATACTTTCATTGCAAGAAGTAATAACTCCTGAAAAAAGAATTACAGCCAATGATATTAGTTGATATATTTTTTTCATAATATGAATCATTTAATTTTTATATGATTAATAATTACCAATTGGGGTTCTGCTCCCATGTTTTGTTTGGATCTGTATCATCCTTTCTCAACAAGTCTATTTGTAAGGTCGGTAGCGGAAATAAATAATCCCGATTTGCATTAAATTTACGTGTTGAAGTAGCTTGGACTACTTTATGTACCTGGCCGGTTTTATCGGCAATAAACAAACGAGCCAATACCGGTTTCACTAATTCGACCTCAGCTTTCTTCCAACGAATCAAATCAAAATAACGAAATCCTTCGCAAGCCAATTCTACCCGACGTTCTCTTCGGATCTCATCCAACATATTCAATCCGTTTTGTGTAACGAATGCATTGGTTATTTTTACCGGAAACCCGGCTCTATTGCGCAAATTGTTTACTGTCAAATCCAAATCGGCATCACTAATATTTCCATTCAGTTCATAAACCGCTTCCGCATAATTAAGTAAAACTTCTGCATAACGAATCAGTATCAAATCCTGAAAATTCCGATTTGGAGTCCATGCGTTTACATCATAATATTTTTTCTGATGATACCCGGTCAGTGTATATCCTGCTCCAGAAGGAGGATTATAAGCAATATCGCCACCTTTAAAAGGATCTCCTTTACGGAAAACGGTCATAGATAGGCGAGGATCACGATACACAAAGACGGCATCGACTGAATCTTTTTCATTGTAAGCTGTCTTTGTTTTTTCGATAGGCAGACCATCCGTGCATAAGTAAGCGTCAATCAATGCTTGTGTAGGAGTCATTCCTGCTTGTTCCAAACTTCTGGACAAAGTGCTGGATCTGATAATATTACTTGAGTTCTCGCCATATAAAGAGACAAAAATCTTTTCATTCACTTTTTTTTCATTTCCAGTCAATAAAAATAGCTGACGATAACTATCAGAACCGCTACCTTTATACAATGCATGTTCTTGCGAATTAATCACGCTTGCAGCTGCGTCTTTTGCAATAGTTAAAAGTCGGGTTGGATTACCATCCGGTTCATTGAAATATTTTTGACGAGTGCCTTCAAATAAGGCCACTCTTGATTTGAAAGCCCAAGCAGCAGTTTTTGTTACCCGTCCGTAATCAGCTGCAGCTAATTCGGAAGGTTTAGGTAACCATTCAACAGCAAAATCAAGATCTGAAAGTATGGAGTCTACAACAACTTTCCGGTCAATACGAGGCCCATATACCAAAGGATCATTAGTATTCAATGTTCTGTTTATCCATGGGACATTTCCATATCTGCGAGTCAGTTCAAAATAGCTCCAAGCTCTGAAAAAGCGGGCTTCAGCCAGGTAACGATTGATTTCTTTCGCGTCTCCTGTGACTGTTGATATGGATTCCAGGATATTATTTGCCTGATAAATTAGTTTGAAATAATTATTCCATGTCGCATCGGATCCGGTAGCAATCCGGGATGCTGAGCTTATGTTGTTTGGACTTGTAGCATAAGCATCATCCGACCAAAGGTCGATATTATACAAATGACCAGGTAAAGCAGATGTTATAGTATTACTGGCTCCTGAATAAAAAATGTTACATGCTGATTTCATGTCATCAGGAGTCCTGAAAAATGAATCTGTATTCAGACTGGTCTGAGGAGTTAAATCCAGAAAATCATCACAAGATGTCGATCCAAAGACACAAACGATACTCAATGAAATGAGTCTAAAAATATTAAGTGTTTTCATATATGTACAGATCTGTATTAGAATGTTAAATTAAGACCAAAAGCATAAGAGCGATAGAGCGGATAGATAAATGCATTATTAAAACTGCTTGAATTATCCGGTGTTTCAGGATCGTATAATTTAATTGTCATTTTATTCATTATATCACAAAGATTCTCTCCTGTAAAGAAAACCCTTAATCTTTGAATCCTGATTTTAGAAGTTATTGACTTTGGTATTGTATAACCGACCTGTAGATTCTTCAAACGAGCATAAGCTGCATTTTGTATCCATTTGTCTGATACTTCCCTATTATAGCTTCCCAAAAACAGGCGAGGATACATTGCATTGGGGTTGTCTTCTCTCCAATAATCACGATGAATGTCATAAGGTTGATACCAGGATGCAGAAAATGGAATTACAAAAGAAGGATTCAATAATAACTTGCGTTTACCCACACCTTGTATCAGAGCAGAAAGATCAAATCCGTTCCAGCTTGCACTCAAATTTAAACCAAAACTATAACGAGGGGATGTATTTCCCAGATTAATCAGATCTCCATGATCATCCACCGTATTTTTTCCACCGTTGATAATACCACTTTTATCAATATCCTCATACCTCAGATCTCCGGGAGATGTGTATGGCCTACTTGCAGGAACAGGAGCCATTTTTGTAGGATTGGCCGGATCCGGATATACATCATTCCATGATTGGAAGTACCCGAGAGAACGATAACCGTATATCGTGTTAATAGGCATTCCTTCGATAATTCCGTTAATTCCTGCGCTTATTGCTTTTTGGGCCAGATATTTGGTGATTTTATTCTGACTATCCCAAATAGAGAAACCGACAGAGTAATCAAAAGGTCTGCTATTCAACAAGAAATTATCTCTCCAGTTGACTTCTAATTCCCATCCCCATGTTTTCATCTCTGCAATATTTTCTTTACCTGTAGCAATCCCAATTACTGTTGGGTAGGAGGGGGTTGCCATCATGTCTGTAGTTTTTTTTAAGAAATAATCAAATGAGCCATAGAGTCTATTCTTGAAAAATCCATAATCAAAACCGAAGTTGGAAGTTGTTAATGTTTCCCATTTACGTGTTATGGCAGGTAGGGAAGATTCATAATAAGAATAAACTTTTGTATTATTAAAAGGATAAACATTTCCTCTTGATATCGAAGATATATAATCATAATTGCCTCCGCCATAATCATTTCCTACCTGTGCCCAGGTTGCACGTAACTTTAAGTTAGACAGGATATTTTTCAGCTTGTCTCCATAAAAAGATTCCTGGCTGATATTCCATCCTGCCGAAAGTGAAGGGAAAAATGCCCATCTGTTATCTTTTGCCAATCTGGAACTTCCGTCATATCTGAAGCTTGCCTCAAATAAATAACGATCTTCAAAAGAGTAATTAACACGTCCAATATATGACAATAACCTATTTTGTTGTAAATTATCAGATAATACATTCTTTGTATTATCTCCGTATTTCAATGACCAAACGCTTGTCGTAAACAAATCTGTGGCAGTCCCTGTGACATCATTCTGGTCATAAGTTTCGGCCAGAATACCTCCCAGAACATCGACATAATGCTTTTTATTAAAAACTTTATTGAAATTCGCCAGAAGATTTATCGTCTGATTAAAAGATTCATTACGTTGTCTTGTAAATGTGGGGGTAGTATAACCGGGAACATAAGCCACAATACCATTGGTTCCATAACGAGGTACAACATTTATTCTTTTTTCAACATTAGATAATGTTCCACGGGGGGAATAAATCAACTGAACTTTAAATAAATCCAGGATGTCTTTAATGGTCAGGTTAAATGTTCCCTGGATCTGGTTTGTTGTCGTATTATTACTTCCTCCATTTTTTAATATAACGTAATCCACTATTGCGGAACCTTTTCCTCCGTTAGGGGCATAATCAGTATTCGGAACTGTCAATGGAAATATCCGACGAGCGGTGTAGATGTCTTCAATAATACTCTGAGTTGATCTTTCCGTATAATCCCGACTCGAGTTCATATAAGCAACCTGAGTGCTGAAGCTTACTTTTTTAGAGAACTGAGTATTGTAATTCATTAATGCGTTGAATCGTCTGAAATCGTCCGGTCCATACTTCAGAATACCTGCTTTATCATAAAACCCCAGAGAGAAACGATAGTCACTACTGGCGGTTCCTCCGGAAATTGACAGGCTATGATTCTGATTGGCAGCTGTTTTCTTCAACAGGGCATCATTATAATCCGTATTATAATAGTATAAGTAGTCACTACCACTTGGAGAATAATTAAAGTTCGGATCTTTAGCCCACTCCATTTCCTGTTTAGACCAAATTGCCGAGGCCGGGTTGTTTGCTGCATTTACCCTGGCAATATTTTCCATATCCAATTCTTCCCATGAATTTAACCGTCCGGGCAAACCATATGGTTGGTCCATGCTATAAAGACCATTATATTCAAATTTTGCTTTTGTATTTACTTTCCCCTTTTTGGTAGTGATCAATATAACTCCACCAGCAGCACGGGAACCATAAATTGCAGCAGCGGAACCATCTTTTAAAACATTTATACTTTCTATATCGTTGGGATTCAAATTACTCATTGTACCGACAACCCCATCTATCATAACTAAAGTGGGAGCTCCGTTTACAGAAGTCCATCCCCGTATTTGTGTAGAATACCCTTCATTACCCGGTTGTCCTCCTTTGCGGGTCACAACTACACCAGGAGCCGTTCCTTGCAATGCAGCAACAGCATTGGGAATCGGTTTGTTCTCAATGTCTTTGGAGGAAACAACAGTAACGGCGTTGGTGAGAGATGCTTTTCGTTGAGTCCCGTAACCAACGACTACTACTTCATCCAACATTTGGGTATCTTCTTTGAGAGTAACCGTTATTGAAAGTTGGTTTCCGACAGGAACTTCCTTTTTAGCATATCCGAGATATGAGAACTCAAGGATCGGATTTGTTCCTGAAAGCGTTATGGAAAATTTTCCGTCAGTTCCGCTTGTAGCGCCATTAGAGGTGCCTTTCTCTTTAACAAAAACTCCTATAAGAATTTCTCCATTTTCGTCAACAACAATACCGGTTACTTTCCCTTGTTGCTGCAATGTCTCTTTTGGAGCAATAACGATCGTTTTATTATTGACTTTATATCCTAGCCCTGTTGAAGCCAAAGCTTGAGAAAGTATAACGTCAATACTCTCATTTTTAACATTTACGCTGACTTTCTGGCTTATCCCATTCAATCCGTCTGTATAGAAAAAACGATAGTCAGTTTGCTTCTCAATCGTTTTAAATACTTCCTTGACCTGTACATTCTCAAGATTCAGAGATAAATTTGCCGATTGAGCTTTCAGAGAGGAAGTTGTAGCTGATATTGTTTGTACTATCGCTAAAATAATAATGAACGTAGAAAATTTCATTAAAAAAGTTGTTTTTAGGTATACTTTTCGTAGATTTCGTGTTTTTTTCATACTTTTGTAAATGAGTGTTGTTAATAATTGTTACATGTTTTCATGTAACGTTATTGCAATTAAACTGACCGGAAAATGTTGCCGCATTTTCCGGTCTTATTTGTTAGTTATTTCATAGGCATCAAAGTGTTTATAGTTACCATTATTATAATTAATTCATTGATTTTTCAAATGCTTTTTGTTGTTCCGGATTAATGGAGAGTACCACCGTTTTCTTGTCAATATAATAATTAACGGGAGCAATAGTCTTCATGATATCCAATACTTGTTCAAGGGTTTCATCCTCTAAGATACCGCTGAATTTATATTTTTTCAATCCGGGGGTGGTAATAACCACATTTACATTATAACGTCGTTGTAATTTCAAAGCCAGACTTTCCATTTCTTCTCCCTCTATAACCCAACGATGATCTTTCCATGATGTGTATATTATTGGATTAACGGTTGCCATAGAGACCTTTCCGGCTGATATATCATCGGAATTTATATTTTTATCAACTGAGGTTGATAATTCTGAGGAGCTCTTTCCTGAGGTGTTATCGGAGACAATATTTGTTGCAACATCATTATGAACAGTTAACATTTGGTTTGGGGTAAGAATTGTTTCTTGGGAGGTTTTTTTCTTATTCACATCCGGGTTAATACTAACCATTCCTTCTACCAACGTTGTTTGTACAATACTTTCCTCTACATATGCCTTTACATTGAATTCTGTACCTAATGCGGTTATTGATGTATTTTTTGCTTTGACGATGAAAGGACAATCCTTATTTTTTGCGACCTTAAAATAACCTTCACCCTCTAACTTGACTTCCCGGATCCGGGTTCCGTAATCCATTGCATATTCCAAAGTACTTCCTGCGTTCAATACTACAGATGTTCCATCCGGCAAATCAATTTTTGATTTAGATCCTAGGGGAGCGGAAACACGGTTAAAAGCTTTTTGTGAGGCCTTATTACTCACGCTTTTCTGATCTGGACGACTCTCTGATAATGGCTGTTGCGAATCGATTGTAAAATAATAAGTAGACATCCCTAAAACAAATGCAATAACTGATGCCACTGCTGTTCTGACCCAACTTACGTTTAGAAGACTTACTTTATTTTTCTTATTGTTGTCATTATTTTTATCCTCTACTTCAATTTTTGCAAGAACCCTTTGCCAGGCAGATTCTATATTTTTATGTTTTTGGGAAGGAGTATTCCATAGAATATATAAATTTTTAAAATATTTCCGCAGCTCAACATCTTGTAATAGCAGTTCCAATTCGGCTTGCTCTTTTACAGTCAACCCTTCCTCTAGAAATTTAGAAGCAAGAAATTCAACTCTGTTTTCTTCGACATGTTTCATACTTGTTAAGACGATTATTATTTATAAAAGGGGGGGTCAAATTGAAAAAAAATTCTTATATTTTACTTATCCCACAAAGAAAAAGCTAAGAATGACAAGAATAACATCCTTCAATTTTTCTCGAAGTAAGTTCATTGCAGCCTGTAAATTCGATTTAACGGTGTTTTTGGAAATCCCCATTTCCTGAGCAATTTCTTCATAACTCAAATTGTCAAAACGGAACAACCATAGGGTCATTTTATATCTTGGAGGTAAGGTTTCAATAGCTTCTATGACTATTTTTTCTTGTTCATCATTAATGATATAATCAAGAGGATCTTCATTCAGATCTGCTAAGGTCGTACATACAATTACATTGTCTTCTATGCTGATTTCCTTGTCTTTACGGGCTTTTTCTTTCCTGTAATAATCAATACATGTATTAATAAGGGTTTTAGTTAAATAATCTTTTAAAGAAACTTTGATGTCAACAGGCTTATTCCATAATTTAATAAAAGTTTCACAAACAATTTCTTCAGCAAGATATTCACTTTTTATATACCCTTTTGCAATTCGATATAAAAGTGAATAATGCTGACGAAATATTTTTTCAAAATCTTTTTTAGAAATCATAAAAGGATCTGCCTTATAACAAACATGTTACCGGGCTATTTTATTTTGAAGCTTTATCTTTTGGAAATTCCTGGCCTGTCCATGCTTTCTTGGAAGTCCAATCCTGAGGAGCATCTGTCCAGAAAGGATGATCTGCCGGTAATCCTAATGGAAGAAATGCAAATGAAGTCAGGTATAAGCTACCGTTATTAGTATATGAATCGGATATCCCAGGTTGGTGGCCGGCAAAACCTAATTGCAGGAATCCTGATTTATTAAAGTTTCCGGGAACAGAAAACATATTTTTCATGCACGCAGTTAATCCTGCTCTCACCTGTCCATTAGTCAATTCTTCGGAAAAACCGTATTTCCAGGCCAGTAACGACAATGGTTGAAATACACCTAAACGGTATGTTATGGAACGTCCGAAAACAGGAAAAGTTCCTTCGGGAGATATTAACCGCTCAAGAATAACTCCGTAACGTTTCATCCGTTCCAATGCCGGAGCGAATCCCTGAGTGTTGATTTTCTTTTTTTCTTTCAGGATCTCCAATATCTCAACATACATCGGTTGAATGACAAAACTATTATAATAATCGAAGTTAAAATGAGGACCGTCACTGTACCAGCCATCACCCACATACCATTCTTCTACTTTTCTAAGGGCCATAGTAATCCTGTAGGCATCGTATTGTTCGTCTACAGAAAGTAGGAATGTTTCAACCATAGCGCTGAACAATAGCCAGTTGGAATATCCGGGAGTGACACGCCTCAGACTTGTGAATTCTTCAATATATCGTTTTTTTGTTACGTCATCGAGAGGCTCCCACAATTGTTTTGGAGCACGTATCAGGCTCTGAGCCAGGAAAGCAGCGTCAACTAAAGGTTGTCCTTCCCGTTTCCACTCCAGATAATCGGGACTTTCGGGGTCCACTGCATTGGCATAACTCTTCAATGCCCATTCCCGGAGCTGTTTTCGTTGTTTCCCTTCTTCCGTATCATCATCAGGGAGGGTCAACCACGGAGCAAGACCACACATCAGACGGCCAAAAGCCTCCATATAAGTAACCCTCTCACTGCGTCCGTCCCAGCGTGGGGATAGCTCTAGTTCCATATTTTTAACCAGTTCTCCTTTGCTCATATTGCTCAGTACCGGTTCGGAAATTTTATACAAAAGATCCGTCCAATATTTTCGATCACTGATTTCTTTTTCTTTTCCTCCTTTTTTTTCTGCGAATGAATTGGTGCTGATACACAGAACGATGACAGCACATAAGAGTGTTTTTAAATTAAGGACTTTCACTTGATATTTCATAATTTAATTAGTTAGAATACAAAAGTACAAATTCTTCGGCAAAAACAATAAAGTTAACGATATCTCAAAAAATATTACGGAAAAGTTTCTTTATTATTCGTAAGAAAATTAACTTTGTAGCCTTGTTTAAAATTGTACAATTAAATTCTTAATCTCTATGAACATTTCTCATATTGAACATTTGGGAATTGCCGTGAAAAGCATTGAGGCATGTCTCCCTTATTACGAGCAAGTTTTAGGTCTAAAATGTTACAACATTGAAGTTGTTGAAGATCAAAAAGTAAAAACCGCATTTTTTAAAGTAGGCCCAACAAAAATTGAACTTCTGGAACCTACTTCCGAGGAATCCACAATCGCAAAATTTATTGAGAAAAAAGGAGAAGGCATTCATCACATTGCATTTGCAGTGCCTGATGTGGCAGAAGCTCTGGCTGATGTTGAATCTAAAGGAGTTCAACTGATAGACAAAGCTCCTCGTGGGGGTGCGGAAGGATTGAATATCGCTTTCCTGCATCCGAAATCTACATGCAGTGTGTTAACTGAATTTTGTGATAATAAATAATGAAAATAACTCCCTAAAATTACAAATATGAGTAATCAACTTGAAAAGGTGAAAGAGCTTATTGAATTACGGAATAAAGCTCGATTGGGTGGTGGTGAAGCGGCCATTGAAAAACAACACGCTCAGGGGAAATACACAGCACGTGAACGTATCACGATGTTGGTTGATGAAGGTAGTTTTGAAGAACTGGATATGTTTGTGCAACATCGTTGTACAAATTTTGGAATGGAGAAAAAACAATTTCTTGGCGATGGAGTCGTGACCGGTTATGGAACCATTGAAGGTCGCTTGGTATACATCTTCGCTCAGGATTTCACTGTAATCGGAGGTTCTTTGTCTGAAACGATGGCAATGAAGATCTGTAAAGTGATGGATCAGGCAATGAAAATGGGAGCTCCTATTATCGGTATCAATGACTCGGGAGGAGCCCGTATCCAGGAAGGTATCAATGCATTGGCCGGATATGCGGAAATTTTCCAGCGTAATATCCTTGCATCGGGTGTTGTTCCTCAAATTTCAGGGATCTTCGGTCCTTGTGCCGGTGGCGCTGTATATTCACCTGCTCTTACCGACTTTACTATTATGGCAAAGGGAATGAGTTATATGTTCCTTACAGGTCCGAAAGTGGTGAAAACGGTTACAGGAGAAGATGTTACTCAGGAAGAACTTGGAGGAGCAACCGTACATGCTTCACGTTCAGGGGTTACTCATTTTGCCGTTGATAGCGGAGAAGAAGGTATTGCTCTGATTCGTAAATTGATGAGCTTTATTCCTCAAAATAATTTGGAGGAAGTTCCTGTAAGAAAAACCGATGATCCGATTGACCGCCTGGAAGATACATTGAACGATATTATTCCTGATAGTCCGAATAAGCCATACGATATGTATGAAGTAATAGGATCTATCATTGATAAAGGCGAATTTCTTGAAGTTCATGCCGATTATGCTCAAAATATCATTGTCGGTTTCGCCCGTTTCAACGGACAGTCAGTCGGTATCGTAGCTAACCAACCGAAGTGCTTGGCCGGAGTATTGGATATCAATGCTTCACGTAAAGCAGCTCGTTTTGTACGTTTCTGTGATGCTTTCAATATTCCTTTGGTTACTTTGGTCGATGTGCCGGGATTTCTTCCGGGAACAGGACAGGAATACGGTGGAGTTATCGTTCATGGAGCAAAATTGCTATATGCTTACGGAGAAGCTACTGTTCCTAAAGTAACAGTTACATTGCGCAAATCTTACGGAGGAGCTCATATTGTGATGAGTTGTAAGCAATTGCGTGGAGATATGAACTATGCCTGGCCAACGGCTGAAATTGCTGTAATGGGTGGTGCCGGTGCAGTTGAAGTTCTTTATGCCAGAGAGGCTAAAGAAGCTCCGGATCCGGCTGCATATCTTGCAGAAAAAGAAGCAGAATATACAAAAGCTTTTGCGAATCCGTACAATGCAGCTAAATACGGTTATATTGATGATGTTATTGAACCGAGAAATACTCGTTTCCGCGTGATCCGTGCTTTACAGCAACTGGCGACTAAGAAACAGACAAATCCGGCTAAAAAGCATGATAATCTGCCACTTTAAAATAAAGAAGATGAGAAAGTATAAAGTATTACTGGGGCTATGCCTGTTTTTTCTGTCTCTGACCGGAGTACAGGCTCAACGTGCTACATTCCTCAGGTTTAATGAAATATTGGTAGTCAACCATGATAATTTCATGGATGACTACGGACAAAAACATTCCTGGATCGAGATCTACAACTCTTCTCCCGGGACTGTGGATATAGGAGGTTGTTTTCTGACTTCTGATATTAATAATCCTAAAATGTATCCTGTGCCGAAGGGAGATGTCCTGACAAAGATTAAACCGCGTCAGCATGTTCTTTTTTGGGCGGATGGTAATCCTTCTCATGGAACGTTTCATACCAATTTTACTTTGGATCCTGAAAAACCGAACTTTCTGGCATTATTTGATTCTGATGGACGTACTCTGATCGACTCAGTGACAATTCCTGCCGGTCAACGTGCGGATATCAGTTATGGATTGGTTTACGATGGATGGAATCAAAAAAGATTGGATGAGGAAATAAAATTGAACTCGCTTTACAAAGGAGGTGATAAACTTTGGGTTTATTATGATGGAAGTATTCCTCCCGGAATGACGAGAGCAAGAGAAATAACTCCAAGTTCAAACAATGTTATCCTCGATACTAACGAGAAAGTTGAAAATTTCAAGGAAAACGATAGTGCCGGAATCGGTATGACCGTCACAGCGATGGGTGTAGTCTTTATTGCTCTGATAATTTTGTATTTGGTATTCAAACAAGTCGGTAAAACAGCAGTAAATCTCAGCCGGAAACGTGCAATGAAGGCTTCCGGACTTTCAAAAGAACAAGCGAAAGAAATTGCATCCGAATCAGGCGAAATTTATGCTGCGATTGCAATGGCTATTTATGAAGCGACAGAAGCTGTTCATGACGACGAAAATACCGTTCTGACAATAAAGAATGTTGCTCGTAATTATTCTCCCTGGAGTTCGAAAATTTATAGTTTAAGAGAATTACCTAAAAAGTAAAAAGATGAAAAGTTTCAAATATATAATCAATGGAAATACCTACAAAGTTGTTGTTAACAGTATTGAAGATACAATAGCTGAAGTAGAGGTAAACGGTACTCCCTACAAAGTTGAAATGGATAAACCGACCAAAAAACAAGTAGTTACAATCAAACGTCCCGCTCAGGCGGCTGTAGCTCCGATTGCCCGTCCGCAACAAACACCAGGTGTTGCCGGGGCTTTACGTTCTCCACTGCCTGGAACAATTCTTGAAATTCTTTGCAAAGCCGGAGATGCTGTGAAAAGAGGACAAAAACTCATTGTATTGGAAGCTATGAAGATGGAAAATGCTATCAATGCCGACCGCGATGGAGTAGTTAAAGAAGTGAAAGTAAATAAAGGAGACTCTGTATTGGAAGGAGCAGATCTCATTGTAATCGAATAAGAGTATGAATTTTTTATCATTTTTAACTGAAAATCTGGAGACATTCCTTACCTACACAGGGTTTGCAAATATGACTGTTGGACACGGAATCATGTTGTTGATAGGATTGGTCTTTATTTATCTGGCTATTGCCCATGAGTTCGAGCCGATGCTCTTGATTCCTATCGGATTCGGTATCCTGATCGGAAATATTCCTTTTAAAGATGCCGGTTTGCAATTAGGTATATACGAAGAGGGGTCTGTGTTAAATATTCTCTATCAAGGGGTTACGCAAGGGTGGTATCCTCCGTTGATATTCTTGGGGATTGGGGCAATGACGGATTTTTCGGCATTGATATCCAATCCTAAACTAATGTTGATCGGTGCTGCAGCTCAATTCGGTATTTTTGGAGCATATATATTAGCATTGTTTATGGGATTTGAACCGAATCAGGCGGGTGCTATCGGTATCATCGGAGGAGCTGATGGTCCTACCGCAATCTTTCTGTCTTCAAAATTAGCCCCAAATCTGATGGGGGCTATTGCTATTTCCGCATATTCCTACATGGCTTTAGTTCCTGTAATACAACCACCATTGATGAAGTTGTTCACTACGAAAAAGGAACGGCTTATCCGGATGAAGCCTCCTCGTGCGGTTTCTCAAACAGAAAAAATTATTTTCCCGATAGCAGGTCTGTTGCTGACCTGTTTCTTAGTTCCTTCAGGCCTTCCTTTGTTGGGAATGTTATTCTTCGGTAACTTATTAAAAGAATCCGGGGTAACTCGCCGCCTGGCTGAAACAGCTCGTGGCCCGCTGATTGATACAATTACAATTTTGTTAGGGATAACAGTCGGTGCTTCTACCCAGGCAACGCAATTCCTGACCTGGGATTCAATTAAGATTTTCTTATTGGGAGCTCTTTCTTTTGTTATAGCGACTTCTGCTGGTATATTATTTGTGAAATTCTTTAATATATTCCTGAAAGAAGGTAATAAGATCAATCCGTTGATTGGTAATTCGGGAGTATCTGCAGTTCCGGATTCAGCGCGGATTTCTCAAACTATAGGCTTGGAATATGATCCGACCAACTATTTGTTGATGCATGCAATGGGCCCGAACGTAGCCGGAGTTATTGGTTCTGCTGTTGCTGCCGGGATTCTGTTGGGGTTCTTGTCATAATTCAGTGAGTTAGAGGTAGTTAGATGGGGTAGATTTACATTTTTTGTGCGTTAGCCCATCACCGCGTGAGCGGTGCAGTCTTTGTAGGCGGGGACGTTAGTCCCCGTATGGTGATGATACCCGCCGCCCTTGCTCGCCCGGGTAACGATGATACCCGCCACCGCAACCCCATCACCACAACGTGGTGATATATTCATAATGGTCATGGCAAACAAAAATTCACCGCGCATGCGGTTCATTTGGGGTATATCATTATATGCCGGACGGATCATTATTGGGGCGGTGGTGGGTATCATCGTTACCCGGGCGAGCAAGGGCGGCGGGTATCATCACCATACGGGGACTAACGTCCCCGCCTACAAAGACTGCACCGCTCACGCGGTGATGGGCTAACGCACAAAAAATGTAAGTCTACTCCGTCTAACTCCCTTTAATTCCTTTTCTTTCCTTTTTTTCTCCTCTTTACCTCCATTATATCATTTTTTTAATCAAAACTATTGCATTGTCAGCAAATTAGACTATCTTTGTCCCTGACATTTGAGTTTTTTATCAGAGTTATTTTCATTTTTTCGAGTACAAACTTCGTTTATTTTGTAATCACTGCGATAATTCCTCATTTAGTTTATTTTTATTTATTTACATTTTTATTTTTTACAGAATGAACATTTTTATTGCAGGTCTGAGTTTCAAGGTAAACGATGCCGATTTGTCAAATCTTTTCGAAGAGTACGGAAGCATTACTTCAGCTAAAGTTGTTACTGACCGTATGACAGGAAGATCAAAAGGTTACGGATTCGTTGAAATGGAAGACAACGATGCAGCAACTAAAGCTATTGCTGAATTGAATGGTGCTGAATTTGACGGAAGAACAATCTCTGTTTCGGAAGCTCGCCCAAGAGAAGAAAGACCAAGACGCGAATTTAACAACAATCGCGGTGGTGGTTATGGTAGAGACAGATATTAATCGTTAATATCATATAAAAGAAAAGGCGGACTAACAACAAGTTCGCCTTTTTTTCAGTTATAAGTTTTAAGTTTAAAGTAAGAAGTCTGGTCTTACGCACATAATTATATAACTATTTCTTAAAACTTATTGCTTTAGACTAAAAACTTTTAACTTAAAAACTCAGGAATATGAAATCAGAAAAAATGATGATTTACCAGGTTTTACCACGCTTGTTCGGGAATACAATCACGGTTAATAGGCCAAATGGAACTATCGTGGAAAATGGATCGGGAAAGATGAATGCCTTTTCAAAGAAAGCTTTGACTGAGATCAAAAAGATGGGATATACTCATATTTGGTATACCGGATTGATTGAACATGCAACTAAGACCGACTATTCCTCAGAAGGGATAACTAAAGATCATCCTGCGGTGGTGAAAGGAATTGCAGGTTCTCCGTATGCTATAAAAGATTATTTTGATATAGATCCGGATTTGGCAACTCAGGTTCCCCAGCGGATGCAGGAATTTGAATCTCTTGTGGAGCGTACCCATCAAGCAGGCTTGAAACTCATCATAGATTTTGTTCCAAACCACGTTGCACGCCAGTATAAATCGGATGCAAAGCCTGAAAATATTGCAGACCTGGGTGAAGCCGACAATGTGCATACAACCTACAATGTGAATAATAATTTCTATTATATTCCCGGGCAGGAATTTGCCCCGAATTTTGATCTGTCAGATAAGAACGGTCTCGTCTATCGCGAATGTCCGGCAAAAGCTACAGGTAATGATCGCTTTGATGCTCATCCCGGAATCAATGACTGGTACGAAACTATTAAATTAAACTATGGAATCGATTATTTGGGAGGTCGTCATTGTTACTTTGATCCGGTTCCGGATACATGGTGCAAGATGCTGCAGATTCTTTTGTTCTGGGCTTCGAAAAAAGTTGATGTTTTCCGTTGTGATATGGCGGAAATGGTTCCCGTAGAATTCTGGGGATGGGTTATCCCCCAGGTAAAAAAGAAATACCGTAATGTTGAATTTATTGCAGAAATCTATAATCCGGATGCATATAGGAGTTATATTTTTGATGGTAGATTTGATTATTTATACGATAAAGTAGGCTTATATGACACTTTGCGAGCCATTATTCGGGGAGAAGAAAGCGCAGCTGCGATTACTTACTGTTGGCAATCAGTGGATGATATCCGGGATAAAATGTTATATTTCCTGGAAAATCATGACGAACAACGTATTGCTTCGGATTTTTTTGCGGGAAACCCAAGAAAAGCATTTCCGGCAATGATTGTTGCCGCGGCCTTGTATTCAAATCCTTTAATGGTTTATTCCGGACAAGAACTTGGCGAAAAGGGTATGGAAGCGGAAGGTTTTAGCGGAAGAGACGGACGTACGACGATTTTCGACTACTGGAGTGTCGGATCGCTTTGTAATTGGTATAACAATGGACAATTCGGAGTTAAAAACCTGACAAAAGAACAAAAAGAAATCCGGAATTTCTATATTAAGCTTTTGACTGTTTGTAATGAGGAAAAGGCGATTTTTAAAGGGATTTCATACGATCTGATGTACGCCAATTATAACAATCCTAATTTTAATCCGGCAAAACAATTTGCATATATAAGGCAATCGGGGAAAGACGTAATATTAGTTGTGGTTAATTTCGAGGAGCAGGATATAGAGATATCGGTATGTATACCGGCACATGCTTTCGAATTTATGAAGATTAAAGCTGCGAATAAAGTTATCGCAATCGATTTATTGTCCGGCGGAAAAGCTGAATTAGAATTAAATCCGGATTCCTGTGTCGATTGTAGAGTCCCAGCAAATCAAGGATTGTTACTTAAATTTGTAGTTTAGTTGATGCATATGAAAAAAGCCGAACCATTTACGGGTCGGCTTTTTCTATATCTAAAAAAGCGAAGATTAGTTCAGCTTATTTACACGCAAAGCTAGTTTTGACTTAAGATTTCCGGCTTTATTTTTATGAATAATGCTTTTCTTCGCCAATTTATCCAACATAGAACTAACTTTTTTGTACAATTCTACAGCCTGAGCTTTGTCTGTTGTATTACGAAGATCTCTAACCGCATTTCTTGCTGTCTTTGCATAATAACGATTACGCAATCTGCGTGTTAATGTTTGTCTGATCCTTTTTACAGATGATTTGTGATTTGCCATCTCTGAATAATTTCTTTCTATTTATATTGTAGCCCATAGGGGAGTCGAACCCCTCTTTCAAGAATGAAAATCTTGCGTCCTAACCGATAGACGAATGGGCCAAATTTTTGCTTAGCGGGTGCAAATATAGAGCTTATTTTTAAATCTGCAAAATATTTCAATCCTTTTTTTTGTATAATTTAAAATCTTACCTTTGTAATGTTAATAGCAAATAACGTATGTTACACAAAACACGTGGAGTAGTACTTCATTCAGTGGGATATAGCGATGCATACTCCATTGTTCACGTCTTTACAGAGGAATTCGGACGGGTAACTTATCTTACAGCAAAATCGAAAGGAAAAAAAACAAAAGTCAATAAATCTCTCTTTCACCCCCTGTCGGTATTGGATCTTGAAGTCGAGCATCTGAATTTGCGGGATATGCATCGGATCAAGGAAGCAAAGCCATATTTCTTGTCTGCAAATACATTATTTGACCCTGTAAAAAGTTCGATCTGCATCTTTCTTGCTGAATTTATAAGTAAAGTTGTAAAAGATATCCAACCGAATCCTCTTCTATTCAATTATATTTGTGACTCGATTCAGGTTTTAGATCTTCTTGAACGTGGGGCTGCAAATTTTCATCTGGTATTTATTTTCAGAATGAGTCGCTTTCTTGGATTTTATCCGGATATGACTGAGTATAAGAAAGGCATGTTTTTTGATCTCCAGAATGGAGAATTTGTAAACTACAAACCGCTCCATCCGTATTATTTGAATCCTGACGACAGTGAAGTATTTGCTCTACTGATGCGTATGGATTACAGCAATATGTATAGTTTCAGATTTTCCCACACCGAAAGAGTCAATATTATAAATAAGGTATTGGAATATTACCGGTTACATCTGTCCGATTTTTCCGAATTAAAATCACTTGAAATTCTACAGAATCTATTTGTTTGAGCCACAAATTCAGTTTCTCATTTTAACTTTCAACTTATTACTTTTTGTAATTCCGGATAATTATCCTATTTTTGCACCGCTAAATATCTATCCTGCCTCTGTAGTTCAATGGATAGAACGGAAGTTTCCTAAACTTTAGATTCGGGTTCGATTCCCGGCGGAGGTACAATCTATCCTAATTTGCTGATTTTGCGAAGTTTCTCTTCATCGAGAATTTTTATCTTTCTTCCATCTAAAGCAATAACTTTTTCAGTGACAAAATTAGATAAAGTGCGAATGGCATTTGAAGTAGTCATGTTGGAAAGATTTGCCAAATCTTCCCTGGCAAGATAAATATTAATTGAGAAATCTTCTTCCAATCCGTAACTATCAATAAGAAATACCAATGATTCGGCCAAACGACCTCGGATATGTTTTTGGGTCAGGTTTACTGTGCGTTCGTCTGCAATACCTAAATCGACGGATAGTTGATGGATGAAATACTTACAAAGGGCAAAGTTGTGTTTCAGGATATCTTCGACAACATTCATGGGTATCTGGCACACAGAGGAAGGCTCAAAAGCTGAAGCTGCCGTCAGGTATTTTTCTCCGGCAAAATATGCTCGATAAGCAAAATACTGTACCGGCTTAATCATGCGGATAATCTGGCTACGTCCGCCGACACCTTCTTTAAAAATTTTTACTTTCCCCTTTAATAAACACATCAGGAACTTTGGTTCATCACCTTCTGCATAAATCATCTGATTTTTCTTAAAATAATGAACAGAAGCTGTTTTTCGAAGAGACTCACGTTCCTTCTCATTCAACAAGCGCCAAACATCACTCAAGCTGCTCGAAAAATCTACTACTTCCTGATGTATTTTGTTCATAATGTGTTTTATAACAATGTTATATAGCACAAAAGTATAAAACATTTTTTGAATTTTGTACAAAATATAGGTTTTTTTACACAAAACAAGTATATATCTTACATCAAATGATTATTTTTGTATCCATCATTCATCCCAAAAGAGTACAGCTATAATTTCAGGAATATTGTTTTCAATCGGTTCATATCTTAAAAGGATTACGATAACTCCCTCTGTTCGTATATCCCGGATCTCTCTTTTTATAGTTTTATTCTATATTGCATCTACTTCGTACTCATTTTCAAAAAATAAGGACAAGGATGTTTTTGCCGATAGTGTCATGACCGAAGTGTTTAAAAGGTCTGAATTATACGGAAAGTATATAGTCGAATACAGGGCTCGTGCTTATATAAAGGGAACAACTCAGGTTTTGGATAAAAATTTTCTTTTTAGGTTTGCTCCTGATTTCTTTTCCTTTGACAAAAAAAATGATAACACGATTTTAGAAAGTATTGCTGATATTCATTTTCATGCTCCTAATACTTTTACTCAAAAGATTATAGCCATTAACGGAACAACTTCGAATACCGACGAGATCTATGAAAAGGTAATGCAATTTCTTAACATTAATGTGTATAACCCGACTTCATTCAATAATGAAATTCTTATGCCAACAGCAAAAGAGGGATTCAAATATTACTGTTTTTTTTATGACTCAGCTATAGATACTATGGGTTATAAGTTTTTGAAAATCAAGGTGGAACCTAAAATTAAAAGTCAAAAACTGGTCTCAGGATATATTTATGTCATGGATAAATTCTGGACTATAGGCAGAATCGAAGTTAAAGGAAAAATTGATTTTTTAAATTTTGATGTAAAAACAAATTTTGGACTTCCGGAGGAGGATTTTCTTGTTCCAAAATCCACGGAAGTTGATATACAGGTGAAGGTACTTGGAAATGAAGTTGTCAATCATTACAGTTCATATTATGATTATGCTTTTACAAGAAAATACGAAAGCGAATACGAAAGGAAAGTATTATCCAATAATTATGATTTGAGCGATCATTTCAATGTGAGATTGGATTCCATTCCTGTGATAAAAGATTCGTTATTCTGGGAGCGAAATCGCAATGTTCCGTTAACAGAAGAAGAAAAACAGATTTATGAAGATTATCAGGGTAAGATAAACATTAAGATAGATACCTCTTCTATCAAAAAAAATGTGAACTGGAATTTTGCCAAAGGAATTTTTATACCCAAAAGATTTTCATATAACGAGACTCAGTTCAAATATTCCGGACTTCTCAACCCTTTCAAGATAGGTTTTTGGGGAAAAGATGGAATCACTTACTGGCAAAAATTACATCTGAATCGTGAATTTGAATCCGGAAAGATTGTGAGTTTTAGCCCGGATATCGGATTTGTATTCAAACGAAAGGAATTCTTTTTCAATACCCCAGTGAGCTATTTATTCAATCCCGGCAAAATGGGACAGTTCGAATTTTCTCTCGGAAATCAAAATCAGTCATATAGTTCAGAAATAATTGATGAAATCAAAGAGATAATCCCTGATTCGATAAATTTTGAGGATTTGAATCTAAAATATTATCGTCATTATTATACAGCATTGACCGGACAGTATGAGTTGTTCAACGGTTTTTTGGGAGAGGCTGGAATCGACTATCATTTTTATGATCCTGTAAAACCGGATATGCCCTCAGAATTGAGGACTGAAACAGAGGAGGGAATCAATGATTTGATTGATGAGGATTACAGATCGTTTACTCCTATGTTTGGGCTTCAATGGACTCCAAAGCAATATTACCGGTACAATGGGAAAAGAAAAGAATATGTAGGGTCTCACTATCCGACTTTTTTAATTGAATATTCCAGAGGTATTCCCAATATCTTGGATAGTAACAGCAAATATGAACGGATAGAGGCCGATGTACAACAGCGTATACCACTAGGTCTATTACGTTCCGTACAATATTATGCAGGAGCAGGAATATTCACCAATACACATTCCGTATATTTTGCCGACTTTAGGAACTTCCGCAGGCATAACTTTCCGGAGTCCTGGAATGACCGGATTGGCGGGGTTTTCCATCTTCTTGATTCGTATTGGTATAATGCCTCAGATTCATATATACAGTTTCATGCGATGTATGAAGCGCCTTTTGTTTTCCTGCAATTTTTCAAGAACGTAACGAAAGATATCTTTAAAGAACGGTTTTATTTTAGCCAACTTTATACTCCTGCTATACCTTCCTATACAGAAGTCGGTTATGGTGTTGGAAATTATATTTTTAATATGGGTGTCTTTGTCAATTTCAATAAAGGCGAATGTCAAACGGTTGGATTCAAGTTTGCATTTGAGCTCGGAAGATGATTTAGAATGATAATGACCGGTTTTTCGCAGAAAAGATATAACTTTGTAGTTTAATTTTAAGATTGTGAGAAATATCAAAAACTATGAAATAATGGCTCCTGCCGGTTCGTACGACTCATTGGCAGCCGCAATGCAGGGTGGAGCAGACTCTATCTACTTTGGAATTGAAGGATTAAATATGCGTTCCCGGTCTTCCAACAACTTCACGATTGAAGATCTTCACCAAATAGCCGGTATTTGTAAAAAAAATAAGATAAAGAGCTATCTGACAGTTAATACGATTATCTATGATAATGATATTAACCTGATGAAGCAGATCATCGATGCTGCAAAAGAAGCGGCTTTATCCGCGATTATTGCTGCCGATGTTGCTGCCATGACATATGCCCGGAGTATCGGAGTCGAAGTGCATTTGTCTACTCAGCTTAATATTTCCAATGTTGAGGCATTGAAATTTTATGCTCAATTTGCTGACGTTGTGGTATTGGCCCGCGAGTTGAATCTCGATCAGGTAAAAGAAATACATACTCAGATTCAGGAACAGAATATCTGTGGACCGAAAGGTGAATTGATACGGATCGAGATGTTTTGTCATGGGGCGTTATGTATGGCTGTATCCGGAAAGTGTTACCTCAGTTTGCATGAAATGGATTCTTCGGCTAACAGAGGCGCTTGCAATCAATTGTGCAGAAGAGGATATGTTGTTAAAGATAAGGAAAGTGAAATAGAACTGGAGATAGATAGTCAGTATATCATGTCGCCTAAAGACCTGAAAACCATTCATTTTATGAATAAAATGCTGGATGCAGGTGTCCGGGTTTTCAAAATTGAGGGTCGTGCGCGTGGGCCTGAATACGTTAGAACGGTCACCGAATGTTATAAAGAAGCGATTAAGTCTTATTGCGGTGGCGGTTTTACAACAGAGAAAATCATTGACTGGGACAAGCGGCTCAAAACCGTATTTAACCGTGGATTCTGGGATGGTTATTATCTTGGCCAGCGATTGGGCGAATGGAGCGATAAATATGGCAATGAAGCAACCGAACGTAAAATGTATATCGGTAAGGTAATAAAATATTTCTCCAAACTGGGAGTTGCTGAGTTCTTGATGGAGACCCAGTCTCTTGAAGTAGGAGATAAAGCCTTGGTTACAGGCCCTACAACAGGTGCTTTGTTTATCGAACCGGATGAAATTCGTGTTGCCTTGGAACCTGTAGAAAAAACAGTGAAAGGAGATTTATTTTCTATGAAAGTTCCGGAAAAAGTGCGTCCAAACGACAAATTATTTAAACTAATACAACACCCTTCTTCTCAGGATTAACCCCCACATTGCCTAATATGGAACAATATACATTTGAGATAAAAATGAAAGTGCGTGATTATGAGTGTGATACTCAGGGTGTTGTAAATAATGCTAATTATTTGCACTACATGGAACATACACGCCACGAATTTTTGGAAAGTCTGGGTGTATCATTCTTGGAATTGCAAAAGAAAAAGGTGGATCCAATGGTCTCCCGGATTGATATCCAATATAGATCATCCCTTACAGGAAGTGATGATTTTATTTCCCGATTAACTACCACACGCGAAGGTGTGAAGTTGGTCTTTTCGCAGGCTATTTACAGGGAAAAAGACAACCAGCTATGTACCAAAGCCCGGGTTGAAGTCGTTATTCTGCAAAACGGGAAGTTGACCAGGGGAGATTATTTCGATGAATTACTGGAAAAGGGAGTTAGAAGGAGTTAAAGGAATGGCTTACACCAGAGAAATACCCTTAATATTCTTCTAACTCCTTCTAAAACAAAATAATATGCAAAATCAAAACCTAATTTACCAAATCGGCCTGACTTTAGTCAAAGGCATCGGCAATGTTATTGCCAAACAAATCATCGAACATTTAGGAGAACCGGAGCAACTCTTCAGGGAAAAAGCCCGGATACTGGAGCAAATCCCGGGAATAACGCGCCGTGTTATAGCTGAAATACGTTCTCCGGAAGTCCTCAAACGTGCAGAAAAGGAGGTTTTATTCATTGAGAAGAATAAGATTAAGGCGTTATATATTGGAGATGATGAGTATCCAGTGAGGTTTCGTGATTGTATAGATTCTCCTGTGATAATGTATTTTCGCGGAAATGTAAATTTAAACTCAAATAAAGTCATTAGCGTTGTAGGTACCCGAAATGCCTCTTCTTATGGACGGGAAGTAACCGAGCAAATCATAAAAGGCTTGTCTGATGAATATAAAGACATATTGATTGTCAGTGGATTGGCTTATGGAATCGATTATATCGCACATACCTCAGCTTTGAAGGAGGGATCTCCAACGGTTGGAGTACTTGCTCATGGACTCGATTTGATTTATCCTTACCAACATCGCAAACTGGCTATCGATATGTTGGGAAACGGAGGACTGTTGACCGATTTCATGAGTGAAACAAATCCTGATCGGCAGAATTTTGTCAAACGTAACCGGATTGTCGCCGGAATCTCTGATTGTACTTTGATCGTAGAATCAGCCGGAAAAGGAGGCGCTCTGATTACAGCGAATATTGCAGATTCGTACAACAAAGATCTTTTTGCTGTTCCTGGAAGAACTAACGATGTTTATTCCCAGGGATGTAATAAGTTGATCAAAGAAAAAAAAGCGGCTCTGGTCGAAAGTGCGGATGATATTATGAAAGAAATGTGTTGGGTGATAAATCCACAACAAAAAACAACAGAACCCGTTCAGCGATCATTGCTGTTGAATCTATCTCCGGAACAGCAGCAAATTGTGGATCTTTTAGGAAAATCAGAAAGTATGCATCTGAACATCATGTCTATAGAATTGAACTTTCCTGTGAGTAAACTTTCGGCATTACTTTTCGACCTGGAATTGGATGGTGTTGTTAAAGCTATTCCGGGAGGATTGTATAAATTAGTTTGAAATAGTAATAATATTTATACTGTTTACTTTAAAAATAATAAAATTAATCATACCTTTGTAAGGCAAATTTTAACTATGAAATCAATTGAATTGCATATTCGGATAAAAAAGGCCAGATGGAGTTTTGTAAGACAAGATGGAACAAGTCACATTTTTTATGAAAAGGAAGGAGAAGCAATTTGTGTTCCTTTTCATGGATCGAAAGAAGTTCCAACAGGAACAATGTATAAAATAATGAAAATAGCAGGAATAAAATAGAAAATTATGAAAAAAATAAATGCAATTTTAGAAGCGGGAAAAGACGGTTATGGGGTTTGGTTTGAGGAAATTCCGAATGTTTTCGCATTTGGAGAAACGATTGAATTAGCTCAAGAAGATGCTTTTTCTGTAATATCTCATTTTGTTGAATTTTTGAATGACTACAAAAAACCGATTCCTAAAATTTTGCAAGGAGAATATGAAATTGAGTTCCGTTTTGATACGGTTGCTCTCTTGGCGCATCTTGATGGGGTCATAACTAAAGCAGCATTATCAAAAGCATCTGGAATCAATCAATCTCAATTAAGCCACTATAGTAAGGGAATTAAAAAGCCAAGGAAAGAACAACAAGATAAAATTATCAATGGTATTTGTAAGTTGGGTAATGAATTGTTGTCTGTTGCAAACCTCAAAACATTACCGAAAAGTTAAGTCCTAATCCACGGCTGCTTCCAAACGGGACAATCATTGCATGATCCAACTTTGTTCCTGCATATAATTTTCGAATCTCAGGGTATAACCAATATGCAGCCTGAGTACCTAAGATGCCAATCCCGGCTCCGGCAAGGACATCCGAAAGCCAGTGACGGTTATTATAGATTCTTAAAAATCCGGTGGCTGCGGCAAATGTATAGCCGGCGACTCCATACCAAACGGATTTGTCTTTGAATTCCTGTCGCATAAACTCTGCTCCGACAAAAGCGACAGCAGTATGCATCGATGGGAAGGCATCATTGGTGCTTCCATCAGGTCGAGGGGTATTAATGGTGTTTTTTAGTAAATAAGTAGTTCCTGTAGTGAGAATAAAAGCTGTACCTACAATCACAGAGCGATCAACAAAATTATGTTTTCCATGCACTCCGCACCAGTTCAATATATAAACAGAAGCCGGAGCAACAGCCGGAAGGATATTATCGATCGATGTATTTCCATTCCACTTAACGGCCTGATCCCTGACTATCTTGTCTATTTGTTTATCAATTGTTCCGTAGATTCCTGCTGCAATCAGTACTCCCGGGACGATTAACTGCTTTGGAGAAAATTTAGTCCCAACTGTTGTCTGAGGATAAGTTTTGGAAATATCAAGAGAATCTGTAACCTGAATCTGAGCATTCAGAAGAAAAGGAATAAAAATCAGAATCATGAGTATTTTCTTCATAATAGAGCCTTTATGTATGGAATAAAAATGATACAGGCAACAACAAGAGCAATAATAGCACAGAGCAATACAGATCCTGCAGCTACATCTTTGATCTTTTTAATCATAAGATGATATTCCGGATTAATATAATCACAGACGTATTCGATACATGTGTTGAGGGCTTCCGTCGACAAAATAATAGCTATAAATATCAAAACAGTGATCCATTCTCCGGCAGTTACTTTAAAAAAGAAACAGGCCAGAATGGCCAATAGCCCCAAACATAAGTGCATCCGGAAATTCCGTTCATTGACAAAAATTATTTTCAATCCGTGGAACGCCACGACAAAACTTCTTAATCTTGATTGTTTTTTAGGGGAATCCTGTTCCATATTTCAGCTCTTTGTTGGCACAAAAGTAGCTGTTTATTGATTATTTCCCAAATTTGTAGGCGATATTGAAAAAAGGGCCGTTATAGCCCCATTCGAAATCAGCATCCAGATGTTTTCTGTCCAGGTCGACCAAAACATCATATCCATTATATCCCAAAGCGACCTCCCAGTGATTATTCAATCTATATTGTCCATAAATAGATGCATTCAAAATACGGCCTTTGAGATCTTTATATTTCACATATAGCCAGCTTAATTCGCCGCTGACTGCCCAACGATTGTTGATCGCATAAGTTCCGAAAAACCCCAGATCAGGTAGGGGAGCTGTAAATTTGATATTGTCATTAAACGATTGTTCTATATTTTCTCCGTTCCAGTCGAAGCCGATATTGAAAGCCATTATATGAAAACCCAACAAAGCCCCGACTTCCCACTGCTGATTCGAGAAAAAAGAATAGCCATAGGATAACCTGAGAATATTGGTATTAAGATGAGCCTTGATATCCGAGTCGACCGGATAAACATGTTCTCCAAAATGGATATCATGATCTATTGTTGCAGATGTTTTCCTGTAAATGTTAAAATATGAAAAATCAACACGGTGATGTTTTCCGAAGCGGGCATCCAGATTAAGCATTCCGCTGAAAGTGTTGCGATTCATCTTCAAATCGTTCTCAAAACTAAACATGGAATAATTATTTCCCTCAACTCCAGCGCCTAATCTTGTAGTATTGATGGCCCAAAAGCCACCCAACCGTACGGTATATTTACTGACAGTCCAGGGTTTATCAGCTCTCCATTGTTGTAAGGTCGTGGAGTCTGATTGTCCATTACTGTTGATACTGTTTGTAAAAAAGAGTAGTAGAAAAAAAGAATTTAAAAAAGCTGATTTAATCTTTGAAGTCATACTTGTTGTTAATTTGCTTATAAACAAACTTCAATATGGAAAAGTTTTTACAAATCCTTTTTCATTTACAAATCAACGAAGATCGACCCGTTGGCGGCTTCAATATCCGACGGGCGTAGAAGATGTGACGGAGTCAGTAGTGAGTGTTTATCCTAATCCGACCTCCGGGACCCTTCGGGGCTCAGCAGCAGTTGACAATGAACAGTTCAAAGTAACTGATGTTACGGTTTCTCTGAAAGGAATGTATAAGACTCAGGAAGACACTACAATAATTGACTTTTAATGAGTAAGGGTAATTCAGTTTTTTTGTTTTACATTGATAAATCCTGTATATTTGTTTCCCTAAAAAGACAAATATGAAATACTCCATTGAACAAATCGCTCAAATTATTTCTTCCGGGATAACTATCCGGTCTCATGTGGATATCAGACTACTTCTCACAGATAGCCGGTCGTTATTCGAACCTTCGGAAAGTTTATTTTTTGCTTTGGTGACGAAGCATAATGATGGACATAAATTTATAGAGCAACTTTATCAAAAAGGAGTCCGAAGTTTTGTTGTACAATACTTGCCGGAGGATAAGGATGCTATGCCGGAGGCAAATTTTTTATTGGTGAAAGATAGTTTGTTTGCTTTGCAGCAACTGGCATCATTTCATCGTAAACAGTTCAAAATGCCTGTAATCGGAATTACCGGTAGTAATGGGAAGACAATTGTTAAGGAATGGCTTTATCAATTATTACATAAAGATTTCAATATTATAAGATCGCCACGCAGTTATAATTCTCAAATCGGAGTTCCTCTGTCGGTATGGCAATTGAATGAAGAAACTGAGTTAGGAATTTTTGAAGCAGGAATTTCGATGCCGGGCGAAATGTCCCGTTTAGAGCCTGTGGTGGTGCCGAATATAGGATTATTCACCAATATAGGAGATGCTCATCAGGAAAACTTCATTTCATTGGAAGAAAAATGCCGGGAGAAATTGGAGTTATTCAGGCATAGTGATATAATCATATATCATTCTGATAATTTGGTACTTAATCTTTGTATTAGGGAGAGGTATCCTGAAAAACTTCGATTTACATGGTCATTTGCAGATGCTCAGGCTGATTTATACATCAAAAAGGTGAAGAAATCAGGGGAGGGAACAGATATTTCTTATATTTTCCGGAGTAAGGAAAATAGCCTGTATATCCCATTTACAGATGAAGCTTCAATTGAAAATGCGATATTATGCCTTGCAACCTCTCTTCATTTAAACCCGGAGGGAAAGATACAAAATAACCGTTTTGCTCTTTTGGAATCAGTAGCTATGCGTCTGAATGTAAAAAGAGGGATACACAATAATATAATTATCAACGACACCTATAATTCCGACATTAATTCATTGGCTATTGCCCTGGATTTTATGTCGCGCAGATCGTTGGATAATAAACTGGCTCCTGTATTGATTCTTTCCGACATTCTTCAGTCCGGAACGGAAGCTAAAATATTTTATAAAAAAGTTTCAGAATTACTGGAACAGAAACAGGTTCGTCAGTTAGTAGGTATAGGACCCGAGTTATTGAAAAATGAAAGTTTATTTTCTTTAGAAAAAGCGTTTTTTCATAGTACGGAAGAATTCCTGAATTCCGGGATGTTAAATAAATTCTCAGATTCTATCATTTTGATTAAAGGATCACGCAGTTTTCAATTCGAACGTATAACCGAACAATTGGAAGAAAAAGTCCATCAGACAGTATTGGAAGTTGATTTGGATGCGATCATACATAACTTCAAGTATTTCAAGGCCAGATTAAGACCGGAGACAAAGATTATTTGTATGGTTAAAGCTTTTGGATATGGAGTAGGTTCATATGAACTAGCAAAAACCTTGCAGGAAAATGGTTGCGATTACCTGGCTGTTGCTGTAGCTGACGAAGGCGGAGAACTTCGTCAGGAAGGTATTACAATGCCTATCATGGTGATGAATCCGGAAATACATGCTTTCAGTACATTATTTGATTATAATCTGGAACCGGAAGTCTATAGTTTTGGTGTTTTGAATGCCTTGATCAAGGAGGCCGGACGACGAGGAATAACTAACTATCCTGTTCATGTTAAGCTAAATACAGGAATGAACCGTCTGGGTTTTGACTCTCAGGATATCCGGGAATTGGCAGAGATACTGAAATCCCAGCAATCACTTAAAGTCAGGTCTGTGTTTTCACATTTGGCAGCGAGTGATTCTCCTGAGTATGATAACTTTACCCGGTTACAAATGCAGAAATTTGCTGCATTATCAAGTGAATTGGAGTCTTATCTTGTTTATCCGTTGGCAAAACACTTGCTTAATTCTTCCGGTATAGAACGTTTCCCTGAATTTCAACAAAATATTGTACGCCTAGGAATAGGATTATATGGGATCTCTGCTGTAGATTCCCAAGTGCTAATGCCGGTGGCAACTCTTAAGACAAGAATATTACAAATCCGAAATGTGAAGTCAGGAGAAACTGTAGGTTATAACCGTTCCGGATTGATTACAAGAGATTCGAAAATAGCTTGTCTGCCTATTGGTTATGCCGATGGGCTTGATCGTCACCTTGGAAATGGAAATACTTCTTTTCTGATCGATGGAAAATTATGTCCTACTATAGGTAATATTTGCATGGATATTTGCATGGTAGATGTGACGGAAACAACTGCGCAGGAAGGTGATGAAGCCATTATTTTTGGAAAAGAAATCTTGATTTCAGAATTGGCGCAAAAGCTGGGAACAATCCCGTATGAAATTTTGACATCAATTTCACCACGGGTGAAGAGGGTGTATTTCAGGGAATAATTATTTTGCGTTTAAAAAATGACTACCTTTGCGCCGTAATTCAAATAATTAAATTATGGCATTTAATCTTTTAAAAGGCAAAAGAGGTATTATTTTCGGGGCATTGAATGATATGTCCATTGCGTGGAAAGTGGCTGAGAGAGCCGTAGAAGAAGGTGCAAGAATCACCTTGTCAAATACTCCGGTAGCTGTACGTATGGGCGAAGTTTCTGCTCTTGGAGAAAAACTGAATGCAGAAATTCTTCCTGCGGATGCTTCTAACGTAGAAGACCTTGAAATGGTTTTTTCCAAGTCTATGGAAATACTTGGAGGTCCGATCGATTTTGTCCTACACTCTATAGGGATGTCGCCTAATGTTCGTAAAAAGAAAACTTATGATGATCTGGATTATGACCTATTGGAAAAAACATTAGATGTTTCCGCTATTTCATTTCATAAGATGATGCAGGCAGCTAAAAAATTGGATGCGATTGCCGAAGGAGGCTCTGTTTTGGCACTTTCGTATGTTGCGGCTCAACGTACATTCTTCGGATATAACGATATGGCTGATGCGAAAGCATTGCTGGAATCTATTGCCCGTAGCTTCGGATATATTTACGGTCGCGAAAAAGGAGTGCGTGTAAATACCATTTCTCAATCTCCGACAATGACTACAGCAGGAAGTGGAGTTAAAGGTATGAATGACTTATTGGATTTCTCTGAAAAGATGTCACCTCTGGGTAACGCATCTGCTGATGATTGTGCTGATTATTGTATCGTAATGTTTTCAGACCTGACACGTAAAGTAACTATGCAGAATCTATTCAACGATGGCGGTTTCTCCAGTATGGGTATGAGTTTACGTGCGATGAACCAGTACAGTAAGAGTATGGACGAATTCAAAGACGAACACGGAAAAATTATTTACGGATAATTGGGATGCTTATACGTCTATATGATACTAACACCAATATGCGGGATGTTGAAAAAGTCGTCAACATCCTGCGTGATGGTGGTTTAGCTATATATCCGACTGATACAGTTTACGCTTTAGGTTGTGATGCCCTGAATGTACGGGCAGTCGAAAAAATCTGTAAACTGAAAAATATTAATCCCGCCAAAACCAACCTTTCTATTATCTGTCATGATCTGGGAAATATCAGTGAATATGCAAAAGTCAGTAATCCGATCTTCAAATTAATGAAGAAACATCTTCCCGGACCATTTACATTTATCCTGAATGCAACGAATAGTCTTCCTAAAATCTATAAAAATAGGAAAGAGGTTGGAATCAGGATACCTGATAACAATATCATTCTTACCTTAGTAAAAGAACTTGGTAATCCGATCCTTACCACATCTATCCATGATGATGATGAGATTGTTGAATATAGTACCGATCCGGAATTGATCTATGAAAAATACCGAGATATTGTAGATGTAGTCGTTGATGGGGGTTATGGTGGTCTAGAGCCATCTACCGTTGTTAATTGCACAGAAGAAGATATCGAGATCATACGCCAGGGTAAAGGTCTTCTTGAAGAATAATTCTTAAATTTATAGTTAAATTACGTTAAATATGGTTTGATGATTTTTTATTGTACGTAAAATACGTAGATTTGCGTAAAATACGTATAAAAATAATAAACCATGGTACAATTAACTCCACAAGAAGAACAATTAATGTTGATTATCTGGCAAACCGGGAACGGTTTTGTAAAGGACTACAGAGAACAATATCCGGATCCTAAACCTCCGTATACTACAGTAGCCACAATTATTAAGAAATTGGAAAATAAAGGTTACGTTACTTCACGGTTGTATGGTAATACCTATGAATATTCGATTAAGATTTCGGAAACGGATTACAAGACACAATTTACTTCCGGATTCGTTCGTGATTATTTCAGTAATTCGTATAAAGATATGGTAACTTTTTTCGCAAAGGAAGAAAAACTGAGCGAAAAAGACTTGGAGGAAGTCATTAATATGATCAGAAAAAAAATGTCTAATACCTAAGGTCATGAATATTTTTCTAGTCTACCTGCTCAAAGTAAATATCGCGCTTAGCATAATATTTATTTTGTATTTATTGCTTTTCAGGAATAATACCCAATTTAGGAGCAAACGTTTTTTTTTGTTGGGTTTATGCGCTTTCTCTCTAATTTACCCGTTTGTCTCTGTTCCGATCGAAAATCCGGTTCCGTTTCTACAAAATATAAATTATGTGGAGGAGATGGATGAGTCTTATTTTGATAATGCCAATACCGTTAATTTTGCAGAAGAAACAGCAAAGATGCCCAAAATCGACTTATCGCATATCATCCTTTACCTATATCTAGCAGTCATACTGGTACTGTTTGTCCGATTTATTATCCAATGGATTGGTTTAAGCAAATTAATTGGAAAAGGGACTCCTACAGATTAAATGGGACATAAGGTTATTGTTTGTTCCAAGAAAACGACTCCATTTTCTTTTTTTTCCTGGATAGTAATCGATCAGGATACTTCGCAGGAGAATGATGTCAGTGAAATCCTGATTCATGAACAGGCTCACGTTGATCAAAAACATAGTATAGACGTTATTTTTTCTGAATTTTATACGATTTTTTGTTGGTTCAATCCATTGACCTGGTTTCTCAGAAAAGAAATACGGTTGAATCTGGAATATCTGGCCGACTCATCGGTTATTCGTTCCGGATACAATGCCGAACAATACCAGTTTCATATTTTGAGACTGTCATATCCTCTGGCTATAGCTAAATTATATACCGGTTTTAATTTTTCACCTTTAAAAAAACGAATTAAAATGATGAACACAAAAAAATCCACAACAAAAGCATATCTCAAGTATATTTTGTTTGTACCCGTGATAGTGGCTTTGTTGTTAGTCAACCAAAGTAAGGTGGAGGCTACGCCTGCGATTCCTGAGGTATTGATTAATTATGTTGAAAATCCGGTTTTTGAAGCCTCAAAACAAACTCCAACCAAACCGGCAAAAGAAAAGGTTTATGAACATGCCGAAGTTATGCCGCAATATCCTGGAGGGGATGCCGCGTTCCTTGAGTTTGTACAAAAAAACGTTGTATATCCTACAAAAGCTCAGGATCAAGGAACCCACGGAACAGTACGACTTCGTTTCGTAGTTGCGAAAGATGGTTCTGTCGGAGAAATACAAGTACTGCGTTCGTTAGATCCGGAGTGTGATAAAGCAGCTGCAGCTGCAATAAAAAAGTCTCAGAATTGGATTCCGGGAAAAGATGGAGGACAACCTGTCGCTGTTTGGTACAATGTTCCGGTCAGATTTGAACTGTAGGGCGGTGATGATGATAAACATCTGCTACACCAGAAGATTCTGAAAAAGCGAAGATAATATTGGTTGAACATAAAATAGAACGGGGCTGTCCGACTTTTGGGACAGCCCCGTTGCTTTTTATAAGTTAACTTTTAAGAATGGTTATATTCTTAGAAAGATACGGTAAATCCGAATTTCAGAGAACTCATATCCAGGTTTAATCCGAATTTAGAATAGTTGTCTTTAACATCTTCATAACCTAAATTTCCGAATGTTGCATTGATTGCAAAACGATCGGAAAGGTTATAAGAAATACCTGGTTTTACACCAATTGAAAAGAAGTCAGTAGACTCCGCTCCATCCGCATCCATTTTTGCAGAAGCATAAACGAAATCTGCTTGACCGTACATTCTGAATGCTCCTTTGTTTATCAAATAATAACGGACATATGGGTTGATACCAAAAGTGTTCAATGCAATTGCATCAACTCCGGACATACCTGAATCGTAAGAAGAAGAGGTGTAGAAAAGACCTAAACCTACGGCAACATTGTCAGATACGAAATAACCGATCTCCGGAGCAAGACCCCAGGAGGTCAATGATTCGTCACCCTCTGCATTGATAATAGAAAAACCAGTCATAGGAGAAAATACGAAAGGAACATCTGTGTCGACTTCTGTCGATGCTGCTCCGAATGGATTCATTCCTGAAGTTCCTAAATAAAACGATCCTTTTTGTGCACTTGCTGAAAGTGCGAAAAACGCAATTAATGCTAAAGATAAAAACTTTTTCATTTTAAATGTGTTATGTTTATTCTGTTTTGCCTACTCTATTTTGTGTTTTTCGGCATCCACACTTGCATAAAGCACGGCAAAAATAGTACTTTTGGCTTGAATAGCATGTTTTACAACATTTAAATTTGTTTAAATATGTTATTAAATATTAATTTTCAATTATAATGTTTTAGTATTCAGTGGTTAATGAATTGATGTTTTTTATAAAAAAAGAAGGCATCCTTTTGGGACACCTTCTGATAAATTAATTATTTTTGTCCAACAAACCTGTAACGGCTATTTAGGACTAGTCATCATCATTAATGATCTAATCTTTCAGCTTGGCAGAAATAAATTCGCGGTTCATTCGTGCAATATTGCTGATAGATATATTTTTAGGGCATTCTTGTTCGCAAGCCATAGTGTTAGTACAGTTTCCGAAACCAAGCTCATCCATTTTTCCTACCATTGCTTTAGCACGACGGGCAGCTTCAATGCGTCCTTGCGGCAGCAGAGCCAGCTGACTTACTTTAGCGGAAACGAACAACATAGCAGAACCGTTCTTACATGCGGCAACGCAGGCGCCACAACCGATACATGATGCCGCATCCATTGCTTCATCCGCTTTTTCTTTCGAAATAGGAATTGCATTCGCATCAGGAATACCACCTGTGTTTACAGATACATAACCACCGGCCTGTATAATTTTGTCGAAAGCCTGACGGTCGACCATCAAGTCGCGGATCACCGGGAAACCGGCAGAACGCCATGGCTCGATAGTGATTGTTTCGCCATTGTTGAATTTACGCATATGCAATTGGCAAGTAGTGATATCTTCGTCCGGCCCGTGAGGATGTCCGTTGATATACAGAGAACACATACCGCAAATACCTTCACGACAGTCGTGATCGAATACTACAGGTTCCTGTCCGTCGTTGATTAGTTTCTCGTTCAGGATATCCAGCATTTCCAAAAACGAAGTGTCACCGGAAATACCATCCAATTTATATGTCTCAAAGTTCCCTTTTTCTTTCGGGCCCTTTTGTCTCCAGATTTTTAAATTTATATTGATTATTTTTTCCATGACTTTTACGCTTTATAATTTCTTTGCTGACGAACGATGAACTCATATTTCAGATCTTCCTTAATTAGTTCAGGTTCTTTATCTTCTCCTGTGTACTTCCAACAAGCTGCGTAAGCATAATTATCATCATCACGCAAAGCTTCTCCTTCCGGAGTTTGGTATTCTTCACGGAAGTGGCCTCCACAAGATTCGTTGCGGTTCAGACCATCCAATGCCATCAGATAACCTATCTCAAGGAAATCAGCAACTCTCAGGGCTTTTTCCAATTCTATGTTCAGTGAATTAGCTTCTCCCGGAATACGAACGTTGCTCCAGAATTCTTTTTTCACTTCTTTCAATTTAGTTAAAGCAGTTTCTAGAGATTCTTTTGTACGTCCCATTCCGACGTAATCCCACATGATAAGACCGAGTTCTTTATGGATAGAGTCAACAGAACGTTTGCCCTTGATACTCATCAATTTGGCGATTTTATCGTTAACCTCTTTTTCTGTAGCAACAAATTCAGGTAAGTCGGTACTGAAACGTGGAACACGGATCTGATCAGCCAGATAGTTCTGAATTGTGTATGGAAGAACGAAATATCCGTCAGCCAAACCTTGCATCAAAGCAGATGCACCCAAACGGTTGGCTCCGTGGTCAGAGAAATTGGCTTCTCCGATAGAGAAAAGTCCCGGAATTGTAGTCATCAACTCATAATCAACCCAAATACCACCCATAGTATAGTGGATAGCAGGGTAAATCATCATCGGAGTTTCGTAAGGATTGTCGTCAACGATCTTTTCATACATCTGGAACAGGTTACCGTAGCGGGCTTCAACTGTTTTCAATCCCAAGCGGTTGATTGCGTCTGAGAAATCAAGGTAAACGGCTAGTCCTGTGTTTCCAACTCCGAATCCGGCATCGCAACGTTCTTTCGCAGCGCGTGAAGCCACATCACGGGGAACCAGGTTACCGAAAGCAGGATATCTTCTTTCCAAATAATAATCCCTATCTTCTTCTTTAATTTGTGTAGGTTTCAATTTACCTGAACGGATAGCTTCGGCATCTTCTTTCTTCTTTGGAACCCAGATGCGACCGTCGTTACGCAAAGATTCTGACATTAAAGTCAGTTTTGACTGGAATTCTCCGTGAACAGGAATACAGGTCGGGTGGATCTGTGCGAAACACGGGTTTCCGAAAAGAGCTCCGCGACGATAGCACTGAGCTGCAGCAGAACCGTTTGAACCCATTGCATTGGTAGAAAGGAAGAATGCGTTTCCGTATCCTCCGGTACCGATAACTACAGCATGGGCAGCGAAACGTTCAACCTTACCGGTTACCAGATTGCGGGCAATGATTCCACGGGCACGTCCGTCGATCACAACCAGGTCCAACATTTCATAACGGGTATAAAGCTTAACAGATCCTTTGTTTACCTGACGGCTCAGGGCTGAGTAAGCGCCCAACAATAATTGTTGTCCGGTCTGACCTTTAGCGTAGAATGTGCGGGAAACCTGCGCTCCACCGAAGGAACGGTTGTCCAGAAGACCGCCGTATTCGCGGGCAAAAGGAACACCCTGAGCGACACACTGGTCGATGATACTGTTGGCAACTTCAGCCAGACGGTATACATTTCCTTCACGGGCGCGATAGTCACCGCCTTTGATTGTATCATAGAATAAACGGTAGACCGAGTCGCCGTCGTTTTGATAATTTTTTGCAGCATTGATACCTCCCTGAGCAGCGATTGAGTGCGCGCGACGAGGAGAATCCTGTATGCAGAAGTTCAATACATTAAATCCCATTTCACCGAGTGAAGCAGCTGCGGAAGCTCCGGCAAGACCGGTACCTACCACAATAATATCCAAGCGGCGTTTATTTGCAGGGTTCACCAGTTTTTGGTGATTTTTATAATTAGTCCATTTTTCAGCCAATGGGCCTTGAGGTATTTTTGCATCTAATATAGTACTCATATCTGTTTCCTTATTAAATTCCGCAGCATGCGCCGGCGCAGAATGATTTAGCATAAAAATAAATCGTCACAAAGGCAAATCCCAAACAAAGAGCTGTTGCTACGATTTGTCCAACCACTTTCCAACGGTTCAACCATACGGTGTTACTCCAACCAATTGTTTGGAATGCACTCCAGAAACCGTGTGACAAGTGGAACCAAAGCGCCACATACCATATCAAATAGGCAATTACTACCCAGGTTTGACTGAAATAATACTTGACAAATTCAGCTCCGGCCTGTGGAGATACCATGCTTCCTCCAAGCGCGACTTCATGATGTCCCATTAATTCCGTAAACATCATCTTGTACCAGAATTGTGAAAAGTGCAACAGCATAAATCCGATAACGATAATTCCCAAAACAAACATGTTCTGAGATGCCCAACTTACATGTTTCGGACGAGAACTAACCTCATAGCGGTCATTTCCGCGTGCATTGCGGTTTTGCAATGTAAGCATGAATGCATAAATAAAATGGAGAGCTATTATCGCACCTAATCCGATGGTTGCTGCAACTGCGTACCAGTTGGCACCCAAAAGAGCACAGATGGTGTTGTAAGCTTCCTCCGAGAATACGGCTGTCACATTCATCGATACGTGAAACAGCAGAAAAAGCACAAGAACGATACCCGATACACTCATGATAACTTTCTTGCCAATAGAAGAGTTAAATAACCAACACATAGAACTTTGTTTTAAATTTTTGTTTTAAGTTTTTGTATTTTGCCCACAAAAGTAGCTTAATAAAGGTTATGAAGCAAGGAATTATGGAAATATTTCTTTAATCGGAAAATTTCCAATGTTTTGTCCGTTATTATGACTATTTTTGGGCATTCAAATGATGTTATGAGTAAAATCGAATTGATCACTATTCTGGGTCCGACAGCTTCCGGAAAAACTTCTTTTGCTGCACAATTGGCCTCTAAGCTCGATACGGAAATTATCGGCGCCGATTCGCGCCAGGTATATCGGGGAATGACACTTGGTACAGGAAAAGATCTGGCTGATTATTTCGTTGATGGGAGACAGGTTCCTTACCATTTAATAGATATATGTAATCCGGGAGAAAAATACAATGTATTTGAATATCAACACGACTTTCACAAGGCTTATGGAGAGATCAAAGGAAAAGGGAAATTGCCTGTTCTTTGTGGAGGTACAGGGTTATATATAGAATCGGTATTAAAAGGGTATAAATTGTTGGATGTTCCCGAAAATCCTGAATTGAGAAATCAGCTAAAAGGGAAAAGTTTGGAAGAACTCGAGGAAATCTTGGGATCCTATAAAAAGCTTCATAATAAAACGGATCTGGATTCTGCACAAAGAGCGATCAGAGCCATTGAAATAGAAGAATATTACCTTACGCAGGAACCTGGTAAAACTCAATTTGATCCGATTAACAGCTTAATAATAGGTGTAGATATCGACCGGGAGTTGAGACGTGAAAAAATTAGTAAAAGATTAAAATCCCGTTTGGATGAAGGAATGTTGGATGAAATCCGAACGTTACTAGCTTCTGGCATTTCTCCGGACGACCTTATATATTATGGTCTGGAATATAAATACCTGACATTACATGTAATTGGTGAAATTAGTTTTGATGAAATGTTCACTCAGCTGGAAATCGCAATCCACCAATTTGCCAAACGCCAGATGACGTGGTTTCGTGGAATGGAACGCCGCGGATTCCATATTCATTGGATTGATGCCGGAATCCCAAACGTAGAAAAAACGAAAATTGTAACGAATTTGCTTGCTAATGCATAACTCCATTGTTCTCTAAAACTGCGTGGCCTTGGGGGTGGAGAGGTTTTCAGGTGTGCAGGGGTTATTCGTTAGGCGCAGAGTCGTTAGGGTTTTCTATAATTGCATCTTTTTTCAGCCGGCCTGTTTTTTTTAGGGCTTGATCGATTATCCATAGAATCTGCCCATTGGTGCTGCGGAACTCGTCCGCAGCCCATTTTTCCACAGCATCCATTATATCGGAATCTATCCGGAGTATAAAACTTTTATTTTTATTTTCTTTTTTAGCCACGTATTGATTATTGGTGTAACGTTCCTGTATTGACCACCGGTTGAGCAGCTTCATCTGCACAAAGCACGACAAGCAAGTTGCTCACCATAGCAGCTTTTTTGTCATCGTCCAGATCCACAATGTTTTCCTTGGATAATTTATTCAAAGCCATTTGCAGGCGTTCGTTAAGCTCTCTTTCAAGATGCTGGTTTACAGAATTTCCTCCGGAACGCAACGTAATTTCATTTGTCTGGTTGATTTCATTATCGTCATAAGCATATCCTCCGGCAACTTCTCTCAATGCTGCATCACTTCATCATGGTATCCATAGTGGCAATTGTGCCTTGTACACCAAAGGAAGAAGAGTCTATTCATAATAGATGATATTAAAATGATATCACAAAGATATTGATAAAAAATATAAATCAAATATTTCCTATAATTTTTTCAATAATTTTTGGAAAGTATTCATATTCCAATGCGTGTATTTTTTCGGCAACCATATCAGGAGTGTCTGTGGGTGTAACTTCGCATTTAGCCTGGAAAATAATTTG
>JAVBTA010000034.1:0-73756 GCA_031556375.1 Bacteroidales bacterium
TGAAAGTTTGATAAGAAGGCAAGGCTGGAAACCAGGAGAAAAGATACTCTTGTGCAAAAGAATGTATATCTTTGACCTGGAAATATTTTTGACAATGACCTGCAAACAGGTAGATTGTCATTATTTCCTGATCAGTGAATACGGGTTTGGAATTATTGCTGTATCTTTGGCAATAAAACCTTAATTCTGAATCATATAAATCACAGACATACATATAAATCTTAATTAGCATAAGTTCTTTTCTCTTGGGAATCATAGCATAGAAAATAACGGGAATTATTCTTCTAAGTTAATGATTCCTAGGGGATTGAACAAATTTTACGCACTTATTTTATTGATAATAAACATTTTAACACAAGCGAATCTTAGAAATTTTCAATTACTGATTCGCATTATTAATTTAAAAATAATTTAAAATTTATTATTAACATTTATTAACCATATGTTTTTGTTCTTTATATTTTAAAGTTGTTGTTTTGTGATGTTATATAAATTTTAAAAAATACAATTATGAAAGCCAGATTATTAATTTTAGTAGTTTTATTAGTTTCTGCAGTTAATATTACAAAAGCTAATGAAGAAGGAAGTTGGACTACTTATACAATTTGTTGTGGAAGTATTCAGGACAAATGTATGTCAGGTAAAATTTTTATTCCATATGCGACACAAGATGAAATAACTGATGCTATATGTGATATCGGTGCAGAATTTTGTAATAATTAAATTAATATTTGAGGGTTTATAAGTGAAATACATATTATGAATTAATATGTATTTCACTTATAAACCCTTTTTTTGATTAACTGTTTTATTATGAAAAAAACGGAATTTTTTATAGTGCTATTTTTTTTATTTTTTTCGTTAACATGTAGTTCTCAAACAATAACGATATCAGGATTAGAATCTTCATCTAAGGTTAGTCCATTAGATACATTGAACTATGCGATTATTCGGTGTCAATATGTTCAGAGGATTATGCAAGACACTCTTAATCCGTCGGTCAAGACAACAGATAGAATGTTATTACAAGTAGGGAATAAGATCTCTAAGTTTTTTAATTATGATAGATATCTTTCTGATTCTATTAAAAGGGTTCAATTATTGAGTGGTCTTTCTGTGAATGAGGTTCTTAGTTCAGAAAAGAATAGATCAAGAGGAAAAATAAATTATCAAATATTTAAAAACTATCCGGTAAAAAAGAATACTTATGTTGAAAATATATTTGTAGATTATTTTTCTTATGAAGAAGATGTTAAAATTCCCAATTGGAAGCTGTTGCCTGATACAATGACTATTATGGGATATCTGTGTAAGAAAGCTACTTGTAAATTTTATTGTAGGGAATATACGGTTTGGTATGCCCCAGAAATAGCAATAAGTGAAGGTCCTTGGAAATTTTCGGGATTACCAGGCTTGATATTGAAAGTATCGGATAGTAAAGAGCATGTGCAATTTGAGATGGTAACAATTGAAAAAGTCAAATGGACAGATCCGATTACATTCACGTTAAGAAGCCGTTTGCAAAAAACCACTAAATCCAAATTCAATAGCGTATATGCTGATTACATGAAAAATCCGATGGCTACAATTCAACAATATGCTACTTTTGATAAAGGTAACCCTGATATCAAAAGTAAGCCATATAATCCGATAGAACTTTGCGAATAAAAATCACTCTATTATTGATTTTTTTAATTGCCGTTACATCATTTCTTTCGGCACAGACTCTTATTGAAGGAACTGTTATTAATAAATCGAATAAAAATCCGATTGAAGATGTAATTGTAACTGCCGAAAATAAGGATGGAACAATAAATTATTCATTTGGACTGACAGATAAATATGGCAAATTTAGACTTCAATTTTCCTCTGAAGAAGATTCTGTGTTTTTTCATTTTTCTTTATTAGGCTATGAAAATAAACGACTTACGATTCCAAATAAAAGTACAAAACTAGATATTGGATTGGAATCAAAGGATTTTCAGTTAAAAGAAGTTCGTATTAAACCTCCTGATATTTCTATGCGTGAAGATACCCTGAATTTTCGGGTTGATGCTTTTGTCAGAGAGCAGGATCGAAGTATTGGAGATATTATAAAACGTTTGCCGGGAGTTGAGATGACTGCAGGAGGGACGATCAAATACAATGGAGAGAATATCAATAATTACTATATTGAGGGGTTAAATTTGTTGGGAAGCAGATACTCAATAGCCAATAAGAATATCTCTCCAAAAGATATCGTTAATATACAGGTTATTGAAAATCATCAACCAGTAAATGCGTTGAAAGATATTGTTTCTTCGCAACAGGCGGCAATAAATCTTCAACTGAGAAATAATAAAATTGCTAAACCCACAGGCAATGTAGAGGTCGGAAGTGGGTTTTATCCAATACTCTGGAATTTCAATGCTTTCGCAATGAATATCGCAAAAAAAAATCAAACGATTGTTACATATAAAACTAACAATGCAGGAAAGGATATTGCATCCGAATTGAATTCACACGTACTAACAATGAATAATGGTATCGTTTCAGAAAATACATCACTATCTGGTAATTTGGTTCGGGAACCTTACTTAAGTTCTCCGCCAACCACAGAGGAAAGGTATTTATTCAATAAAACTCATATCCTAAGTATAAATCATTTGAAAAAGACAAGTAATGATTCTCAGTTACGGTTGAATATCAATTATCTGAATGATGATCAACAGCAAAAACTACGAAGTATAAGTACTTATTACTTTGCTTTGTCGGATAGTACTTTGGTTATTGATGAATCAAATATTCTGGATCGCTATACCAATCAGGTTGAAGCTGAATTGAATTATACTCTTAATTCTAGAAAATATTATATGAATGATGCCTTAAAGTTCAGTGGTGTGTGGAATTCGTCTCATTCGTCAGTATTTGGAGCAAATAATGTGAATCAGCAATTCAAGACCCCATTGTTTCATATACAAAATGACTGGAGCATCATTAAAATTATTCAATCGAAAATAGTGGAGTTTTCATCTTTTGTTCGTTATTCAAAACTGCCCCAGCAGTTAGCTGTAAAAACGGATCCTATTTCCGGAGAAGTAATCCAGGATGCAAATTTGAGTAATTTATACACTTCTAATTCAGCTTCTTACGGATTTTTATGGAGAAATTCAAGTCTTAGATTTGATCTTAATTTACAGGCTTATTTGGATGATTTGAGTTCATCGATAGAAAATTTGCCATTGTCTGTAGACTCCGAAAATCGTATTAAAACAGATAAGTGGATTTATAAATTTACTCCCAAGTATAGCTATAAACCTTTGAATAAATTAGATATTAATTTATCATTACCCGTCTTGTACACTACACTTAGAACCCATGATTTAAAACGAAGTGCAAATCAAAATTTTGATTTTTTATTTGTAAATCCTTCTGTTTTAATTTTTTATAGATGGAATCAGTCGTTAAATTCCAGTTTGTCGTATAACTATAACAATTACATTGGAGATGTGATGGATTTTACAAGTTCTTATATTATGACTAATTATCGAAGTTTTCATCGAGGAAGTGGTATCTTATCAAGAAGGACGAGTCGGTCGTATAATCTGAGAACATCGTATCGTAATGTGATAGAGGGTTTATTTATGAATGTAGGGATAGGGCGCAGAGAAACAAAATCGAATTTATTAAGTAAAACGGATTTTATAGACGTTTACTCTCTATCAACAGCTATAGTATCGCCTAGCAATAGTGATTCTTGGTTTATAAATGGAAATATTGGTAAATATGTTAGTTCATTACTAACAACCTTTTCTATTACTTCTACATATAATTATATGTCTTCACAGCAGATCCAACAAGGAGAAGAACTTGTATGGACTAATAAGATAATATCGTTATTGCCTAAAATAGATACAAAAATAAGTGATGAGTTGAATATTTCATATTCTCTTAATTATAGTAATATTAAGACATCTGTTAAGTTTTCTGAGAAAGAAAACCCATCAATAAACCAATGGCGTCATTTTTTAACGATCAATGCCATTCCCTCAAAACAATGGAGGGTAAAGGGGAGCCTGGAGTATTATCGTAGTCAGTTAACGACAGATTTATATACGAATTTATTTTTTATGGATCTAGGGATTAGCTATAAAACAAAAAGTGTAGATTATTCATTAGATTGGAGTAATATTTTTGACCAAAAAACGTATTCCTATGTCCAATATAATGGTCCTAATACAGTTGCAACTAAATATGATTTACGACCTATGAATTTTTTATTCAGTGTTTCGTTCCGATACTAATGTTTTACTGAAAATATTCTAAAAATAGTTTCAATAATTTTTCTTTTACCTCTTCAAAGTCAACATCTTTTTGCAATTCTACTGCCATTGAAGTAACACCTTTGTCAATAAATCCACAAGGATTAATTAGCTGAAAATAAGATAAATCGGTGTTGATATTCAACGCAAAACCGTGCATAGTTACATATCGGCTGCTTCTGACCCCGATAGCGCAGATTTTTCTTGTTTTTCCGGGTTTATCCGTATCGATCCAGACTCCGGTGGCGCCTTCGAGACGTTCGCTTTTGATATCGTAAGTTTCCAGTAACTTAATGATACATTCTTCCATCCGGAAAATGTAGTCTTTTAAGCCCAGTTTGAAACTTTCCAGGTCAAATATCGGATAACCAACTAATTGTCCCTGTCCGTGATAGGTGATATCGCCACCACGGTCTACATGGAATAGTTCAACCTGTTTTTCTTTCAGCATTTGTTCTGAGAACAACAAGTTTGAAAATAAACCGTTTTTACCGATTGTGATAACATGAGGATGTTCACAAAAGATAAGGGTATTTTCCGGCTTTTCTCCCTGATTCTTTTTCAGGATTGTATTTTCAAAAAGGGCTTTCTGTTTTTCATAAGCCTCAGAGTAGGAGGTTAGTCCCCAGTCTGCATAACTTATCACACTTTCCATTTCTTTGATTTGCTTTTAGATGGTTGGTCTTTTTTCTTTTCATCCGATTTTCCGAAATCCACCTTGATTATTTTCTTCATCAAAGACTGGATTTTAGCTTGTCTCTTAAGCATATACGGACTGGGATTGGCTGAGTTGAACCGGATCGGATTTGGTAAAGTGGCTGCAATCAGAGCTGCTTCTCCCTCCGACAGTTTGATAGCATGCTTCTTGAAATGAGCGAGGGCAACAGCTTCTGCTCCAAAAATACCATTACCCATTTCGATTGAGTTCAGGTAGACTTCCATAATACGTTCTTTACCCCAGACGAATTCGATAAGTATAGTGAAATAGGCCTCCAGGCCTTTTCTGAAAAAGCCTCCACCATTCCAGAGGAATACATTTTTTGCTGTTTGTTGGGAAATGGTGCTCGCTCCACGGAGTTTTTTCCCTTTTGATGCATCTTCTTGTGCGATTTCAATCTGTTGAAAATCGAAACCGTTATGAGCTAAAAATAAATTATCTTCCGAAGCAACTACAGCTTGTACAAGGTTTTGTGAAATTCTGGACAAGGGAACCCATTTATGACTGATATGAACCTTCTTGTTATCGACCATTTGCTCTACAGAACGTATTACCATCAAAGGAGTAAACGGAACCGGAACCCATTTATATAAGATGACAAAAAACAGGCTTAACAGAAAAAGTACCAGGAAGATATTCCTGATCCAGATAGCTATTTTTTTTAATACCGATTTCATTTACTTATTAAGTTGATTGACTGTATGAATTGTCTGGCAGGCTACCAGTGCCGCTGTTTCTGTTCTTAGTCTGCTTTCTCCTAAGGAAATAGATTTAAATCCGTTTTTCAGAGCCATAGCGACTTCTTCTTCGCTGAAATCGCCTTCCGGTCCGATCAGGATCAGAGCGTCATTACCGGGTTTATAAGACTTACAAAGCAACTCTTTTTCTCCCGGATAACAATGAGCTATAAATTTTTGTTCAGGACAGTTTTGAGAAATAATCTTTTTGAAATCCGTCATGTCCTGTAATTCAGGTAAAGTTGCTTTCATTGATTGTTTCATGGCTGAGACTGTAATTTTTTCAATCCTTGAAAGCTTAATGTCCTTTCTTTCAGAATACCTGCACTTAAGAAAATCAATTTTATTGATCCCAATTTCCGTTGCTTTCTCTACAAACCATTCTGTCCGGTCGATATTTTTGGTGGGAGCCAGTGCAATTTCAATTTTGCAATTCCAGGATGAAACTTCCGGGATGGTTTTTGTAATCTCTACTTTGCAATGTTTCGGATCAGCCAGAGTGATAACGGCATCATAAAAATACCCTTTTCCGTCTGTCAGCCTGATTGTATCCCCTTCTTTCAAACGCAATACCCTGATACAATGCTGTGCTTCCTGTTCCGGAAGCTCATTTGTTTGCAATATATTGGGAGTATAAAAGAAGTGCATTCTTATTTAATTTGTTGCAAAGGTAGAAAATTTATTTTTCTAAACACGAAGGCACGAAGATACAAAGTTCATTTTCTATGTGCCTTTGTGCCTTCGTGTTTAATATCATATCAACGAAATGCTTCTTTTGATGAAGTCGTTTAGGGCTTCTCCTCTTAGCATGTTATTTGACAATAATGCCAGATCGACTAATTGACGGAGAGCATCTTTTGACCCATCCTTATCATTTTGTATCTTTTGTACTACCGGACTGTCAAGATTGACGATCATATTGTATGAATCCGGCATTTCTCCGTAGAAATTCATACCGCCCTGCATTTCAGCCATTTCCTTCATCCGGCGCATAAATTCGCTTTGTGTAATAGTAACAGGATTACCATGTTCGCCCAAATGTTCAAAACCTACGATGAAATCGACTTTTTCCATTGGAGGTATTGCTGATTTGAAGGTCTCAACAAGAGCATCGGTTTCTTCTTTGGATAATTTAACCTCTTGAGTATCGCCTTTTTGAATGAGTTTGTCGATAACATCGCTATCGACACGTACAAAGCGACTTTTTTCGAGCTTCTGCTCTAGTTTACCGACAAAATGCGCATCCAGTTGTCCATCCATCAGCAGTACATCATATCCTTTATTTTTTGCCGATTCAATATAAGAATATTGTGATGTCTTGTTGTTGGAATACAGGTAAATAAGGTTTCCATCTTTATCCGTTTGGTTATCGCTGATAAGAGTTTTGTATTCATCCAGAGTGAAAGTTTTATTGTCAATATTTTTCAATAAAGTGAATTTTTCAGCTCTTTCGTAGAATTTATCATCACTCAACATTCCGTATTCAATGAATATCTTTAGACTATCCCATTTTTCTTCGAATTGAGGACGGTCGTTCTTAAAGATTTCTTCCAGACGGTCTGCCACTTTCTTGGTGATATGGTTGGAAATTTTCTTCACGTTGCTGTCGCTTTGCAGATAGGAGCGGGATACGTTCAACGGAATATCCGGAGAGTCTATGACACCATGTAAAAGAGTCAGGAACTCAGGAACAATACCTTCTACCGAATCGGTGACGTATACTTGGTTGCAATATAGTTGGATTTTATTGCGTTGCAGTTCCAGATTACTCTTAATTTTAGGGAAATAAAGTATTCCTGTCAGATTGAAAGGATAATCTACATTCAGATGGATCCAGAACAAAGGCTCATCACTGAACGGATATAGATCCTGATAGAATTTCTTGTAATCTTCTTCTTTTAACTCTGCCGGTTTACGGGTCCAAAGAGGATTTGTGTCGTTGATTACGTTATCTTCTTCTGTTTCAACTGACTTTCCATCTTTCCATTCGGATTTTTTTCCGAAAACAACCGGAACAGGTAAGAAACGGCAATATTTTTTTAATAATCCTTCAACTCTTGATTTTTCGAGGAATTCCTTGCTTTCATCATCGATATAAAGGATGATGTCTGTACCACGGTCCTCTTTTGAGGTTTCTTCCATGCTATATTCCGGAGAACCGTCGCAACTCCATTTCATTGCAGGGGCATCTTTGTGCGACTTGGTAATGATTTCTACTTTTTTAGAAACCATAAATGCAGAGTAGAAACCTAAACCGAAATGTCCGATGATGGCATTGGCATCGTTCTTATATTTATCCAGAAAATCATTAGCGCTTGAAAAAGCAATCTGATTGATATATTTTTCAATTTCTTCTGCAGTCAGACCAATTCCACGATCAGAAATAGTAATTGTTTCTTTATCTAATTTGACGCGTACACTCAAATCTCCTAATTCACCGTTGAATTCACCGACAGCAGCCAATGTTTTTAATTTTTGTGTGGCATCTACTGCATTAGAAACCAATTCACGAAGAAAAATTTCGTGATCACTGTAAAGAAATTTTTTGATAATCGGAAAGATATTTTCCGTAGTAACTCCAATATGACCTTTTTGTGTACTCATAGATTTTATATTTTTTGTTTTATTAATATTATGGTAAATGTTACTCAAAAAAAATGCCAGTCCGGAATGGACTGACATTTTGTCTTATTTTCAATTTTAGTTTATGCAAAAGCTTTTTCAACATTGGTAACAATCTTCTGATTTTCAGAATCAAAATCAACAGTGATTGTATCGCCTTCTGTAACACTAGCTTTGATAATCATTTCAGCTAATTCATCTTCCAGGTATTTTTGGATCGCACGTTTCAACGGACGAGCGCCAAATTGAACGTCATAACCTTTGGATGCAATAAATTCCTTCGCTTTATCAGTAATAATAAGCTTGTATCCAAGATTTTCAACGCGACTGTAGAATCCTTTCAATTCAAGATCGATAATTTTATATATCGCGTCTTTATCCAGCTGGTCGAACATGACAATATCATCCACACGGTTCAGGAATTCAGGTGCAAATGCCCTGTTCAAAGCTTTTTGAATTACTCCGCGAGAGAACTCTTTATCATCGGCAGCAGTACTGGTGGACGTGAAACCTACTCCGCGACCGAATTCTTTCAGCTGACGTGTTCCAACATTAGAAGTCATAATGACAATCGTATTTTTGAAATCGATACGACGTCCCAGACTGTCAGTCAAACGTCCTTCATCCATTACCTGTAACAACAGGTTGAATACGTCAGGGTGAGCTTTCTCTATTTCGTCCAGAAGTACCACGGAATAAGGTTTCCGGCGGACTTTTTCTGTCAACTGACCACCTTCTTCGTAACCTACATATCCCGGAGGCGCCCCGATAAGACGCGATACCGTGAATTTCTCCATGTATTCACTCATATCGATGCGGATCAGGGTGTCGGAAGAGTCAAACAGGTATTCGGCCAGTTTCTTTGCCAGATGGGTTTTACCAACACCGGTAGGCCCTAAGAACATGAATGTTCCGATTGGTTTGTTAGGATCTTTTAGTCCTATACGGTTCCGTTGAATCGCCTTGACTATTTTAGTCACAGCGTCATCTTGTCCGATTACTTTTGCTTTCAGGATATCGCCCATTTCCATCAGTTTCTGATTTTCGGCTTTAGCTATACGTTGTACAGGTACACCGGACATCATGGCTACCACTTCAGCGACTTTTTCTTCATCGACTATTTCCCTGTTTTCCTGCAGTTCTTCTTCCCATTTAGCCTTTGCGGCTTCTAATTTAAGTAACAGTTGACGTTCTTTATCCCTGAAACTGGCTGCAAGTTCGAAGTTTTGAGACTTAACAGATTGTAATTTAGACTGTTTTGTTTCCTCCATTTCAGCTTCCAGTTCTTCAATAGCTTTAGGAACAACGATGTTTGAAATATGAACTCTCGAACCGGATTCATCTAAAGCGTCAATCGCTTTATCCGGGAAATTACGGTCGCTGATATAACGTTCTGTCAGTTTTACGCAGGCATCAATGGCGTCCTGAGTATAAATTACATTATGGTGATCTTCGTATTTAGGCTTAATATTTTGCAAAATTTGCAGAGTTTCTTCCGGAGTCGTAGGATCGACCATTACTTTCTGAAAACGACGTTCTAAAGCACCGTCTTTTTCTATATTTTTCCTGTATTCATCGAGAGTAGTCGCTCCGATACATTGTATTTCACCTCTTGCCAGAGCCGGTTTAAGCATATTCGCGGCATCCATTGAGCCTGCGGCACCTCCGGCACCTACAATGGTATGTATTTCGTCGATGAAAAGGATAATATTCGGATTTTTAGATAATTCGTTGAGTACAGCCTTGATACGTTCTTCAAATTGTCCGCGGTATTTTGTTCCGGCTACTATTGAAGCCATATCCAGGTTGATCACTCGTTTGTCGAATAAAACACGGGAAACTTTCCTCTGAACGATTCTGAGAGCCAATCCTTCAACGATTGCTGATTTACCTACACCAGGCTCACCGATCAATACAGGGTTGTTTTTCTTTCTGCGGCTCAGGATCTGTGCCAGACGTTCGATTTCGCGTTCACGTCCAACGATAGGATCCAGACGGTTTTCTTCGGCAGCACGGGTCATATCCGTACCAAAACTATCTAGTACCGGGGTGTCACTGCTTTTAGCCCCCGGCTGAGACGGTTTGGATGAGCCTTTTTTCTTTGAGAATTGATCGTCATCCTCATCATCGTTGTCGTCGGTAAAACCTGCTCCCATATTGGATATACCAGGTGTAACATCATGATTATTATCTTTTGATAATAAGTTATACACTTTGCTATAGTCAATATTGTATTGATGTAAGACTTGTGTTGCCAGACTATCTTCATTTTTTAAAATAGCTAACAATAGGTGTTGAGTATCAGTTTCTTCACTGTTCAATCCCATAGATTCCAACATACTGACTCTCAGTAGATTTTCGACGCTTTTATCTATAATCAATTGATTTTCGCTGACGTAATCGGAATTTTCATCAAACAACTCTATATCAATAGTTTGCTTGATTTCGTTAGGATCCTGTCCCAAGCGATATATGATGGAAGAAGCATTGCTGTCTTTATCACGAAGTATTCCCAACAACAAATGCTCTATCTTTACATTTGTGTTGTGCAGACGTCCTGCTTCTTCGCGGCTATAAGCCAAAACTTCTTTTACATTGTCTGAAAAATTTCTTTCCATAATACAACTCCTTAATTATTGTTATAAACACAACAAATATATTAACTTAATGTTTGGACTTAGTCAAAATATATGCCAAGTTAAAAATCAGGCAAAATGTCAGGTTAATTGAGAATAATCGTAGCTTTTTCAACCTCCCCACCTACAGGGGGATTGTGTTTGGAGAGTTTGATTTTGACCATTTTGATAGCAGGAAAAGTTGATTCAATTTTTTTTACGATTCTTCCAGCTACATGTTCCAGTAATTGTGAGGATATAGCCATTTCGTCTTTAACGATGGCATAAATGTCGGCATAACTGACAGTATCGTCCAGATTGTCGGTTTGAGATGCTTTGGAGAAATCCAAATGGATCTCCAAATCAATTGTGTATTGGTTTCCAAGAACTCGTTCCTGTTCTAACACGCCATGGTAGGCGTAGAACTTCATGCCTTCTAAAAGAATAATATTTTTAGCCATAATGACAAAAGTAGTTTTTTGTTTGTATATTTGCAAATTCAAGAGTAATTTGTTAAAAATACCATTATATGTTGAAAGCAAAACAGATTATACCTACCTCAGGGATGCACAATAGTTTGGCATCCGGAACTATCATCAAAGGTAATATTTTTGCAGAAGAGGATTTGCGTATCGATGGAAAAGTTGAAGGAAACATCGAATGTTCAGGCAAGATTGTAGTAGGCCCAAGTGCAGAAATATTAGGCCAGATTATCTGTCAGAATGCCGAGTTAATGGGAAAAATACAAGGTAACACTAGAGCTGCCGGAACTTTATGTCTTAAAAGTTCAGTACAGTACCATGGAGATATAATTGCTAAAAATCTGGAAATAGAACCAGGAGCAACGTTTAACGGAGCTTGTAAAATGCTTGCCGAATAAATTCGGCTACTTATTTTAGATCTCCATTTCTGCTGGAATCTTCTATTAGTTCTTTAATGGAAGTATTTAGTTTTTCAGAAGTCAACAATTCTTCTATTGTTATGTGCATCTTGTAACGCCAATAATGCTTGGTGTTCGCAGGAATGTTTATTCTTTCAGACTCACAATCTACTTTGCGTAGTTGTTCATCAATCGACAACCAGTCCTGAAAAGGAATAATTGCTAACATCGCAGGTGAATCCAAGTGATTTTTGATGATTTGCCTGCATATATCCGTAGAACAATCTACAGGAGCTTTTCCTTCTTGTTGTAATACCTGATTGTAATATCGTTGTCTTTTTTCTCGGTCTTCCAGCCACCAGCCTCTGATTGTCGACATATCATGAGTCGAAGTGGTGCATACGGAATGATAAGGTATCTGTTTCAGATCAGTAAATTCGATATTACTTTCTTTAGGCATACGTTCTATCTCCAGACTTAGTATTTGTAGTTTATTCATTACTTCCGGAACAGAGTGGGGGATCATTCCTAAATCCTCGCCGCAAACGAGCATATCCGTGCAGGATATCAACGGGATTAATCGTTTGTAGCCCTGTTCTTTCCAAAATTCGTTATGGCGTTGATAGTAATAATTCCAGTACAAGTAATCGAAAGCATACCGGTCGGAATTGCTTAATTCTTTGTATATAAAAGATGTAGATGCCGAAATCCGGGGATGAAAATGATTAATTTTTTTGTGATCCTCTATAAATAAGACTTCGTTGACAATACAGTATAATCCTTCACGGATAATAGTGCTTTTTTCATCGTTTTTATCTGCAAAATAACTCTCGATTTTACGTTGAGTATCAAAGCGTTCTTTTAATGCAGAATGATGTGACGAAGAACGTTCCAGGTAAATATCCCTTACTTCGGGAGTATATTCTCCGAATAATTCCGGAAGAAAAAGTTCATTGATATGAGGTGTCGTGAAACGTTCTATTTTAAATTCCAATCCGGCATTTTCAATTTCCGGTATGCTGAAAGGCAGAGAAGGATTGAAATAGCCAAGAAGTCCCTGCACTGATTTTTCCGGAATTTCCCAAATACGAAAAAATCCCAGGATATGATCGATCCGGTAGGCATCGAAATAATCCGATATTTTCCGGAAGCGTTTTTTCCACCAACTGTAATCATCATTTTCCATGATATCCCAATTATATGTCGGAAAGCCCCAGTTTTGTCCGGTAATAGAAAAATCATCAGGTGGAGCACCGGCTTGCATATCCATATTGTAATAATCGGGAGAAGTCCAGGCTTCTACACTTACCCTGCTGATACCGATAGGAATATCTCCTTTCAGTACAATCCCATTAGAATAGGCGTAATCCCTGACTTCCGAAATTTGTTTATGCAGATGGAATTGCAGGTAATAATAGATTGCAATTTCCTTATAATGAGGTGATTGTATACTACAAAGATTTTCGATTTTCCCTTTTTCATATTTGGAAAAATCTTTCCATTGACGGAAATTACAGGTTTTATTCTTTTCCCGAAGATAAGAATATGCAGCATAGGGTATTAACCAGTCCTTATTTTCTTCAAAAAACAATATGAACTCAGGAGATAACAAAACTTCTTCTCCGTCCTGGGAGTATAATTCGTTGAAGTATTCCCATTTATAGCGATCTACCGATTCGTAATCTACAGAATCCAGTTGATTAAGTTCAGCTTGTTTTTGCGTGTAGTGTTTATTTCTGGATACGTCTTTCAACCTTCCCATTTTTTCCAGATTCAGATAGAGAGGATGTAAAGCATATATGGATATTGCATTGTAAGGATAGGAGTCCAGGCGTGTATGCGTCATCGTCGTATCGTTGACAGGCAATATCTGGATCATTTTTTGGGATGTCAGTTTTGCCCAATCTAGCATTTTTTTCAGATCTCCCAAATCTCCGATACCAAAACTGTTTTCCGATCTCAGGGAAAATACAGGAATGACTGTTCCTGCGCACTTCCAAGTTGCCTGATTCTCACGAAATTGTAATCCTGAAATAATTCCTGTTTCATTTTTTTTCAATGGAGGTAAATTTAGAGTCCGGTTGTCTCCATTTTCCCACCGGATGATTTTTTTTGAATCATTATCAATGATACAGAACTTATATTCAATGGGATAACTTAGTTTTCCGGCATCAAATTCAATCTCCCATTCCGGAAAATGATCGCACCCCATTACAAGTAATTGATTACTATCCCAATTTCCGAGTTCCGCCTGATTCCCTGAAATACAGAGGCTTTGATTTCTCCCGGTATGTGGCGCTAATGCTTTGATTATTATCTTTTTATCAGATTTTATTACTCTCTCGAATTTATTACAGGGATGAGCAAAAAAGCTTTTTATAAATGCGGAAGAATAATATGCCTGATTTTGTGGCCTGTTTTGCCAATAATCATGCAGAAAGTAAGAAGAATCTGCTTTATAGGAATAAAAATGATGATTTTTTTGCCATTCTTCAAAAATAAGCTTGTCATTCGAATACATAAAGTATCTGTATTCGAAACTTATCTCTTCGTCAGGTAATTCAATTTCCAGATTCCAGTTTCCGTCACCGGAATATTCCATCAATTGGGCCATAGAGATATTCCATGCTCCTAATCCCGGAATAGAACCTATCACATAGAGGGTTTGCCCCCAAATGGTATGGAAGTGAATGTTGAAGCTGATTTTCATATGAACATAATTTATTCTTAAAGGTCATATGGAACTCGCATGTTCATTTGCTTTGATGTACATTATTGTACATGCTCGTTTCATTACTTAATGCTGAAAATTTTTAATGTTTTCTGGATTGTGTTTGTATTTAAAAAAGATGGCAAAGGCAATTCCTATGACCAAAGCGTATCCTGCAAAGATAAACCAACAGGTACTCCAGTCTATGGTCTTGCCGTCAGCTGCAGTATAATGATTGATAACAGCCTGAGCTCCTATGTTTCCTAGGATTGCACCCATTCCGTTGGTTACCATCATCAGCATACCTTGTGCACTGGAGCGGAATTTTACAGGTGTTTCCTGTTCTACAAAGAGAGAGCCGGAGATATTGAAGAAATCAAAAGCCATACCATAGATAATCATAGATAGTGTCAGCCAGATCATGCCTGAACCCGGATTTCCGATGCCGAAGAATCCGAATCTTAATACCCAGGCACCAAAACTCATGAGCATAACCGTTTTTATTCCGAATCTGCGGAGGAAAAACGGAATTGCTAATATAAACAAGGCTTCGGAGATCTGCGAAATGGACAAGAAAATATTGTTGTACTTGACTGCAAAGGAATCCGGAAAACTGTCTTTGAAGCTTCCGATAAACATACTGCCGTAAGAATTGGTTATTTGCAGGCACATTCCCAATAAGAAAGCGAAAAAGAAAAAGATAGCGATCCTTTTTTCTTTAAGTAACACCAGAGCGTCCAGTCCCAGAGTAGAAATCAGAGATCCTTTTTTCTTAGATTTTGTCGGAGGAGAAGCTGGCAGTGAAAAGGAATATAAACCAAGAAATGCGGCGGAACCACTGGCTAATAATAATTGGTTAGAGCTTGTTCCCCATCCTGCAAGATCGACAATCCACATAGCCACGATAAACCCTATGGTTCCCCAGACACGGATAGGAGGGAAAACTTTGATGGTATCCATCCCTTTTTGTCCCAATATGCTGTAACAGACGGAATAACTCAGTCCTATTGTAGGCATAAAGGCCAGAGCATTAAGTACCATTAAAGGATATAATTGATCAAAAGTAGTTGCTTTTGATGCCATGAACAGGAAAACAGCTCCCAAAAGGTGCAATATTCCAAGCAATTTTTCCGAGTTCAGCCAACGGTCGGCAATAATTCCTGCGATAGTGGGCATTATTAAGGCAGCAAATCCAAATGAAGCAAATAGAGTGCCTATTTTACCACCCATGTCCATACTGAACATGTAATTTCCGAACGAAATAAGCCATGCCCCCCAGATGAAGAATTCCATGAATTGGAGTACCGTCAGACGTAACTTTATATTATTCATTTATTGACTCTGAATTTCTGATTACCTGTCTTAAAAAAGTCTACAATCTGGTTTGCGGCGGCAATCCCTGCGTTATTGTTCGCTTCAGCGGTTTGGGCTCCGATTTTTTTAGGAGTAGAATAATAGCGCTTTTCAAATTTGGCCAGCATTTCTTCATGATTTGAAGGCATGATATCCGTCACATACTTGAAATCCGGACGATCTTCCATTAATTTTACCAGTTCAGCCTCATTAATGACTTCTTTACGAGCAGTATTAACCAATAGCGCTTTTTTAGGCATCTTACTCAATAATGAATGATTGATTGAGTTTTTAGTCTCTGCTGTTGCCGGAATATGTAAAGACACAAACTGGCAGGTAGAATATAGTTCTTCAACAGATTTAACTTCTTTTACACCATCCTTTTCCATTATTTCAACAGGACAATACGGATCGAAAGCATAAACTTCCATTCCAAAGCCTTTTGCTATGCGGGCAACGTTACGGCCAACATTTCCATAGGCATGGATTCCCAGTTTTTTACCCAATAATTCGCCTCCGGATGAACCGTCATAAAAATTTCTCATGGCATACACCATCATTCCCAGAGCTAACTCAGCCACTGCATTGGAATTTTGTCCAGGAGTGTTCATTACGCAAATATTATTTGCAGTTGCTGTGTCTAAGTCAACATTATCATAACCGGCACCGGCCCTGACGACGATTTTTAAGTTTTTCGAAGCATTTAATACTTCTGCATCGATGATATCACTTCGGATGATGATTGCGTTAGCTTCGGAAGCGGCCTCCAGAAGTTGCGATTTTTCCGTATATTTCTCCAATAAAAGGCATTGGAATCCCGCGTCATCAATAACTTTTCGTATACTATTTACAGCTTCTGCCGCAAAAGGTTTATCTGTTGCAATTAGAACTTTCATATATGTAATTTTTCTGGTTATTTATTATTGAGCAAAGATAAAAAATCTTCAGCTTCTTTGAGCTGAATTTTCAGGAGATCGAATAAAATATTTACTTTATCATTGTCTTTATTCCCTTTTTCAAATTCGATTAATATATCTACAATATCATTTGCCGAAATCATTCTCATCAAAGGAAGCATCTTGTGACTGACTTTCTGTATAGTATCCCAGTCATTTCGTTTCTGAGCATCCCGGATGACTACGATGTTTTGCATATTTTCATCAATGAAAGATCTGATGATTGCAGAACCGGCTTCAGCGTCATCTCCTGCAAAATTAGAAAGAGTAGAAAGTCCGGTATGCAGATTTACAGAATTATCTGTGGATTGGTTTGCCATGTTATTGACTCCAATAAATTTTTGAATTACAGATATTAGTTGCTCTGAAGTGAATGGTTTTGGCAGAAAGTCCGAGAATCCGGCATCAATATAATCTCGTTCACGCATGTCTGAACTGCCAGACAGGGCTACAATAGGCACTGTTTTGCAATTTTTGAAAGATCCCATGCGAATACGTTCAACTAATTCTATCCCACTCATATCCGGCATCTGAATATCTGTGAAGACGATATCGAATTTTTCCCGTTGCAATAATTCCAAAGCTTTCAACGAATCGTTACAAATAATAGGTGTTACTCCTTCGTATTTCATCAATTCAGACAGGAGGTTCAGTTGTACCATGTCATCATCAATAAAGAGTACTTTTTTATCAGATCCGATATTTAGTTTAGGTATGTATGTCTTTTGCGATGATGTTTCATACAGTTTTTCCGGATTGACATCACTTTTCTGGACAGGAATAGTTACAATAAATTCAGAACCTTTGCCTTCTTCTGACAGGAGGTTTATTTCTCCATTGAGCAAATTAACTAATTTATGAGTAATAGCAAGACCGAGTCCGGTACCTTCGGCTCCGGTAGTTGTTTTAAACCGCTTAAACTCTTCATAGATTGTCTTTTTGTCTTCATCATTGATACCAGGTCCGTTATCTTTAACTGAAATCTTAAGTATCTCTTGTCGGTTATTTTTGAGTGTCGACATGCTTAACAAAACATTACCACCTCTTGGGGTAAATTTAATCGCATTTGAAAGTAAGTTGTTAATAATCTGCCTGAGGCGATAAGGGTCGCTGATGTAATTAAGCTCTTCTTTGTCGCTTATATCGGAATGATACTCCAAGATCAACCCTCCGGTCTGAGCTAATGGAATAAAACTTTTATAAATGGAATCTAAAAGGATTGATGGAGAGAAAGACATCATGCTAATTGCTTGATTGTCAGACTCTAAAACGTGATAATCCAATAAATTTTTCACCAGGTCCAATACATGCTCCGCTGAATTTTGCATATTTTCCAGATAATACCTCTCTTTATCCGGAAATTTGCTTCGTACCAATAATTCCAAATACCCGATAATTGAGCTTAACGGAGCTTTAATATCATGCGTAATAGAAAGTATCAGGCGTTCTCTGGCAACAAGTAATTTTTCTGTAGTTTTTTTAGAAGTTTCTAATTCCCTTCTATATTTTGTGTTTTTATTAAGCGCTCTCAAACTTAAAGTTAGGAATAAAAGAGTAGATCCTAAAGCCAGAAAGCCGATGGTAGATACAATTTTATTAGATCGTTTGAGAGTTTCTTCTTTTTCCTGAATTAATTTTATAGAGTTATTGAGTTCACGTCGTTCCAAATCCCTCATGATTTTATTAATCTGGGAGGTTAAGTGCTCATTGGTTCTGGTCATTGCATTTTGTCTGGCAACAAGTCGTTGTAAAATTTCGCTGTTCTTTTTGTCGTTAGTGAGAACCAATTCATCAATAAACTGGGTTAAAGTGTCTGTAAGTATAGGTATATTCATTGAATCTGTGACCTGAATCTGATTTTTTGAAATTTTTATGGCAGAATCCGGTTGAGACTTAAAAGCATCGCCCAATCTTTTGAAAAAGCCCTTCTTTTCCGTTTTTATAATCGCAGTGTCTTCATGACTTTGAGTCTGGTTAATTAGAATTTTATTCAGGTCATCAATATTTTTCTTTGATAATATGGTGGTCTTGGATACTTCTTTAATCGTCTTTTTTTCCACGGAATCAAGCAAAGCGAGCATTTGCCATGTGTTTTTCTTTTTTAGGTCTAAGAGAATGGAGATACTGTCCAGATGGTATCCCATGAGTGAATCGGAAGATATTCTTTTTAATGTATCAATATGGATTGTAACATCAGCCAATAAAGCATTATAATCCGATTTCGTTTTTTCTACATTTATAGATGCTGCAAGATTGGTCGTACCTTCTAACTTATAAAGTGACACCAATGTATTTCCTATTATGACAAGTTCTTTGCTTTCTTCTGTACTTGTTGTTATTTCTGATAATTTTACGATTTCGTCATAAACCAGTTTTATCCCTAAAATAGTGAGAGTTGCAATCAGGATATAGCCTATTGTAACAATAAATGTAGTGTGTGGTGATTGTTTTGACATGTTAATTTTATGTCATTAAGTATTAATCTTCGATCCCGTATGTTTTTATTTTGTTATACAGGGTTTTACGATCTATTTCCAGGAGTGCAGCTGCTTTAGACTTATTATTGTTTGTAGTTTTCAATGCTTCAATAATACGGGATTTTTCGTCATTATTTTTTAGACTCAGAGAATTATCAGCCTTTTCAACCACTAAGTTTTGGAATTTGCCGGAAATATTCTCCGGAAGAAGATCCGGTGATATATATTGTTTCTGACAAATCAATACCATCCTGTTAACCACATTTTTTAATTCCCGTATATTTCCCGGCCAGGAATGCACTTTCAGGATTTCTAACGTTTGAGAATCAAATCCGATAATTTTTTTATTTAATTGTTTGTTGGATAATTCTAAAAAATGATGGGCATACAAAGGTATATCCTCCTTACATTCATGAAGGGTCGGAATATAAAGCAGGAATTCATTGATTCTATGGTATAAATCCGTTCTGAATGTTCCTGCAACAAGGGCCTGCTCCAAATCTTCGTTCGTAGCCGTAATTAAGCGGATGTCCACAGGAATTTCACGGGTACTTCCAACCGGTTTGATTACTTTTTCCTGCAACACACGAAGAAGCTGAACCTGAATGTCCACAGGAAGGTTCCCAATTTCGTCTAGGAATAAAGTACCTTTATTTGCTTCGAAAAAATGACCGGTTTTGTTATTGATCGCTCCTGTAAATGAGCCTTTCAGGTGTCCGAAAAGATCGCTGGCAGCCAATTCCTTAGAAAGGACTCCGCAGTCAACTGCAACAAAAGGCCCCTTTTTTCTATCACTTTTTTCGTGTATCAACCGGGCAATATGTTCTTTCCCAACTCCGCTTTGTCCTTGAATAAGAACCGAAAGACCGGTTGGTGCAACTAAATCGACATAATCGTATAGTTTTTTGTATTCGGAAGACTTTCCTTTTACAAAATCAAGAGTGTCCGTCTTAGTTTCTTTTTTAGTTTTACTCATTTCTTTGTTTTGAGATGCATGTTGAATTTTTTTTAGTAATTCCTCCGGATTCAGAGGCTTTGCTATATAATCGTATGCACCTGATTTGATGGACTCAACGGCAGTCTGTATCTCAGCATATCCGGTTATCATGATAAAAATGACATCAGGAAAATCCTCTTTCATCCACTTCAGAAAAGAAATTCCACTATCATCCGGTAATCTCAGATCTGAAAGAACAAGTTCCGGAATATATCCGTCTTTTAACTGCTTTTTTGCATCCATGATGCTAATGACACTACGGACATTAAAACCTTTCTTTGTTAGCCATGTCTTAAGCATCAGACCTAATGTTATATCGTCTTCAATTATTAAAATATTCTCAATCATTGTGCCTTACAAGAAAATTGAATGTGAAATTAGGTTACAAATATAAAAAAGAAAACTGAGAAACAACGTTAAATTTGTATAAGTTTTTGAATATTATGGGCAAATTGAAGTTTTTAGTGTAAATTTGCAAGGATATAATCATCACAATTCTAATTTTGTTTTTGGCACGATTTGTGTACTTTTTAGAAATTAACTATAAAATTTTTCCTCATGAAAAAAGCGGCTAAAATTATAGGGCTCTGTTTAATTGTTTTTTTGATATTGTTAGTTTCTTTGCCTTTTTTATTTAAAGGAAAGTTAATAGGTTTAGTGAAGAAAGAGGCTAACGGGATGTTGAATGCCCAAATGGATTTTGGAGAATCAGGATTGAATTTTTTTAGTAATTTTCCTCATGCAACCATCTCATTGAGTGATTTTTATATCGTTGGAACCGGCGACTTTCAAGGAGATACATTAGTTTATGCAAAAAAAATCGAAGCAACGGCAAATATCAAAAGTTTTTTTTGCAATTCAGGTTATGAGATCTCAAAAATACAAATAGATGGAGCAAAACTTCATGCAATTGTATCGAAAGACGGTAAAATGAACTGGGATATCATGAAACCGGAGGACGAAAAAAATAATGAAAAAGACAGTTCATCATCAGATTTCAAAATAACACTTAAAAGTGTCCGGATTAATGAGTCTGATATCGTTTATAATGATACTCCTATGAATATGAGTTTGATTGTGAAAAAATTTAACTTGAATTTGTCTGGAGATATGACGGCAGATGAAACTCTTATTAAAACTGATTTTATGTCGGAATCTTTTGATTTCGTAATGGATGGTATACATTATTTGTCAAATATTAAAGTATCCGGGGATGTGCAACTTAATGCCGATTTGAAGAACAATAAATATACTTTCTCTAATAATATGTTCAGGCTGAATGAGATAGAAGCAGGTCTGGATGGTTGGTTTGCAATGCCAACAGAGGAAAAAATGGAAATGGATATCCGTCTGAATACACCAATGACTCAATTCAAAGATATTCTGTCATTGATTCCGGCTATTTATAGTCGTGATTTCAAAGATCTTACGGCATCCGGAGATGTCGTGTTTGATGCATATATAAAAGGTGTTATGCAAGGAGATACAATTCCATCATTTGATGTAAAGGTAGATATTGCTAATGCTCGTTTCAAGTATGCTGCCCTTCCTCAGTCCGTTGATAAGATCACAGTTAAAACCAGAATAACAAATCCGGGAGGTTCCGCAGATATGACTGTAATTGATATCCCTGTATTTCATTTTGAATTGGCAGGAAATCCTTTCGATATGAGTTTGTATTTAAAAACTCCGGTTAGTAATCCTGATTTTAGTCTTTCAGCAAAGGGGAATCTTAACCTGGGGATGATTAAAGATGTGTACCCATTAGAAAATATGGAATTGAATGGTACACTTGATGCGGATATGAAAGTTGCTGCTAAAATGTCTGCCATAGAGAAAGAGCAGTACGAGCAGGTAAATGCATCTGGTAATCTACATTTGAAGAATATGGTCTTTAAAGGTATGATGAAAGATGATATACAAATTGAAAAGGCATCCCTGTCTTTTTCACCGCGTTATTTGGATCTGAGTGATTCCAAGGTTATAATAGGGAGAAATGACTTGTCTGCAACGGGAAAATTGGAAAATTTTCTTCCTTATGCTCTGAAAAATGAAACATTGAAAGGTTCTCTTAGTCTGAGTTCTAATTATCTGAACCTGAATGATTTTATGACAGAAAGTACTGTCGCTACTACTGGAAGTACAGATGTTACAAAAACAAATAAAGATACCTTGCAGGCAGGAAATCTTGTTATTCCGAAAAATCTGGATTTTGTACTGTCAGGAAATTTTAATACAGTCAAGTTCGACAATCTGGATATGAGTAATGTTTCAGGACAGATTATTCTTAGAGGAGGTAAGGTAGATCTTAAGAATGTAAAAATGAATGCTTTGGGTGGTAGTATGCTGGCTAATGGCTATTATGATACTTCTGTCGATCAGGAGAAACCGGAGGTGTCCATTGATTTGGATATTAAAGATGCTTCTTTTGCCAAAACATTTGCGACATTTGAGATGGTTAAGAAATTTGCACCTATCTTTGAGCTTGTTTCCGGTAATTATTCTACATCATTTAAGATGAAGTCTTTACTGGGAACCGATTTTATGCCGATTTTGTCAGATATTGACGCCCAGGGCCTATTGCAATCGAACAGTGTGGAAGTTCAGAATTCAGGAGTTATGAGTCTGATAGCATCAACATTGAAGAATGAAGATCTAAAGGATCTGAAAATCAAGGATCTGAAGCTTCCGTTTACGATTTCTGACGGACGGGTGACAACTAAACCATTCGATATTGGTTTTAATGGAGGAAAAATGAATTTGTCGGGATCTACCGGACTGGATCAATCTATTGACTATATTGCTAAAGTAGATCTTCCTCAAGGATTGACAAAAGGTTATGCCAGCAAGGTAAATCTAAAGATCGGAGGGACTTTCACAAATCCTAAAATATCGATCGATGCTGCTGATCTTGCGAATCAAGCTCTAAATAAACTGGCAGGCTCTGTCCTTGGAGGCAATGATTCGACTTCAGTGACAGAAAAAGTCAGTGCGGAAATCGGTAAACAGGCTGATGAGATACGTAGTCAGGCAAAAGCTGCCAGCGATAAATTGGTTTCTGAAGCCAAAAAACAAGGAGACAATTTGGTTTCCGAGGCTCAGAAAACGAAAAATCCTTTAGCAAAAGCTGCTGCTGTCGCTGCGGCTCAATCAGCTGCTAAGAAATTAAATGAAGAAGCCGAAAAACAGTCTAAAAAGATATATGAGGAGGCCGAAAAACAGATTTCGGCCCTGGAGAGCGGAAGTAAGGGTCAATTAAAATAAATTTGAAACGGTTAATCTGTGATGAACTATATTACTGGTATTGGGTTGCTTGATGTTTTAGAGTTTGCCGGAACATTTGCTTTTGCAATTTCCGGAATTCGTTTGGCATCGGCGAAGAATTTTGATTTATTCGGAGCATTTGTTATTGGTTTTGTAACGGCAGTAGGAGGGGGTACTGCCCGGGATTTGATGTTGGGTTTACCTCCATTTTGGATTATAAATCCGATTTACATCATTTGTTGTGCGATTGCCGTATTTGTAGTTGCCATTTACCGGAAAATATTGGTACGTCTGAATTACACGTTTTTTACTTTTGATACAATCGGACTGGCATTGTTTACAGTCGTAGGGATTGAAAAAACTCTGGCTTGCGGTTTTCCTTACTGGGTGGCAATGGTGATGGGTACTATTACCGGTTCGGTAGGAGGTATGTTGAGGGATGTACTTATTACTGAGATTCCTTTGGTTTTCCGTAAGGAAATTTATGCTTTGGCATGTTTTATCGGGGGATTTTTCTACTGGATCTGTGATATTTCCGGATTACCGCGGGAAGTCAGCCAACTGGTTACAGCCGGTGTTGTTATTGTAGTTCGGGTAGTTTCCGTGAAATATCAGATCGGATTGCCTACTTTAGGAATGAAAGAAGAATACAAGAATAATGAAAAATGAATAATAGGCCTTTCGTATGAGATCTTATTATTCATTTTTCATTATTCATATAACGGGGACTCCTTGTTCCTTCAGCATCTGTAATCCGATATCTTTCAACTTGAATTTTTGGATTTTTCCACTTCCGGTCAACGGGAAAGAATCTACAAACAGGATATATTTAGGAATTTTGTGTCGGGCAATCTGTCCCCGGCAGAATTCTTTGACTTCTTCCGGATTAAGGGATACGCCTTCTCTCAATATAATAAATGCGCCAACTTCTTCTCCGTATTTTTCCGAAGGTATTCCTGCAACCTGAACATCCCTGATGGCATCCATATGGTAAAGAAACTCTTCAATTTCACGGGGATAAATATTTTCTCCCCCCCGAATAATCATATCTTTGATACGCCCGGTAATACGGAAATATCCGTTTTCATCTTTTACTCCTAAATCGCCGGAATGAAGCCATCCGTCCTTGTCAATTACTTCTGCTGTAGCCTGTTGGTTTTTGTAATAGCCTTTCATGACCAAATAGCCACGGCAACAGATTTCACCTTGTTCGCCGGATTTACATTCTTCGCCTGTATCGGGATTTATTACTGTTACCTCTGTAAATGGGTATTCTTTTCCAACAGTGGTACAGCGTGTTTCAAATAAATCTTCAACAACAGAATGGGTCATTCCCGGAGAAGACTCCGTCAATCCATAAACGCTGGTAATATTTGTAATATGAAGTTTATCCGTTACACGCCTCATGAGTTCGATAGGACATAAAGCCCCGGCCATAATACCTGATCTTAAAGAAGATACGTCGAACATGTTAAACATGGGGTGATCGAGCTCCGCAATAAACATTGTCGGGACTCCGTATAATAGCGTACATCTTTCTTTGTGTACAGAAGCCAGCACAACAAGCGGGTCAAATCGTTCTACCATAACCTGTGTGACACCATGGGTCAAACAAGCCATCGTGGCAAGTACAATTCCGAAGCAATGAAACAGAGGAACACAGCAACATAGTTTGTCATCTCCTGTGAAACGCATCCCTGCTCCCGTAAAATAGCCATTGTTGACAATGTTATGGTGAGAAAGCATTACTCCTTTTGGAAAACCGGTTGTGCCGGAAGTATACTGCATGTTTACTACATCATGGCAGTTAACCATGCTTTTCATTTCAAAAAGCTCTCTGTTGCTTACATTTGTGCCTAAAAGTAGTAACTCTGGAGTGTTATACATTCCACGATATTTCTCTTGTCCGATAAAAACAATGTTTTTCAATTTCGGAAAACGTTCGCTGTTCAAATAACCTCGTTGTGAGGTCTTTAGCTCCGGAAGCATGGTATTTACCATGTCGATATAACTTCCGTCGAATACACCTTCCGTGATACAAAGCGTCTGAATATCAGAGTTTTCTACTAAATATTCCAACTCATGTTGTTTGTAGTTGGTGTTGACGGTAACGACAACGGCGCCGATCTTAGCGCCTGCGTATAGAAAGGTCAGCCAATCAGGAACATTGGTAGCCCAGATTCCGATATGCGTACCAGGTTTGATGCCAATGGCAATCATTCCTTTTGCCATATTGTCTACACGTTCGTTGAACTGTTTCCATGTGAAACGTAAGTCCCGGTCGGAATATACAATATATTCATTATCAGGCGTTGTTTCTGCCCAATGTTCGAGCCATTGCCCGACTGTTTTATCTGTTAATTGCATATGAATTTAGAAAGGAGTATAAACAACAGCTAAAATTTTTGCGCCGTTTTGTCCGGCAGCATGGACATGGTGAGGGACGATAGAGTCGTAGTAGATACTGTCGCCTTCCTCCAGGAGGTATATATGTTTTCCGTAAGTGATTTCTACAATTCCTTCCAGACAGAAAATAAATTCTTCACCTTCATGAGAAGATACAATAAAATCAGCACCATCTTCAGTAGGGTCGATATGAATGATAAAAGGCTCCATATGTCGGCCGGATTTCGTCGCTGATAATGGAAAATAGGCCATGTGTTTTTTGTGCCCCATATCGTTATTTGAAGAGAATCCTGGTTCAGCATGCGATTCTTTTCGGGATACTACAGGTCCGAGCTCATTATTGTCATCGAGAAATGTTCCCAGGCGAACACCCAAAACCCGTGCAATTTTGATTAATGAAGCTAAAGACGGTAATCCGGATGTATTCTCAATTTGATTGATCTGGTCAGTTCCTAATCCGGAACGCTCTGCCATTTCCTCTATGCTGATTTGTTTGGATTCCCGAAGTGATTTTATTCGAATTCCTAATGAATTATTATTATTCATGTTATTTTTATGTTATATTACAATTTATCTCCTGTTTAATATTTTAAATTCATGCAAAATTAATGTATTTGCATATAAAAGCAAACTTTTAAGGTAAATAATTTAATATTAAACCGATTTAGGTGTTTTTTGGTTCATGATGGGTGATAAGTAGTGCACGGTGAAACCAAACTATTTCATCTGTAAATACGTCCAAACAGGATAGTGGTCGGAATTTCGGATACTCTTATCCACTGTGCAGTTGTAGGCCTTAATATTTTTGCTATGCAGGATATAGTCAATACGAAATAAAAAGCGGTAGCTGTTGTAACTGATCCCCAAACCTCGTCCGGTGTCGACGAAGGCATCCTTTAAATCTCCTTTTATTTTGTGGCGGGAATAAGAAATTGGGGTATCATTGAAATCTCCACAAACGATAATGTATGGGTTTGTGTTATTTTTAATATATTCAGAAACAATGGATGCTTGTTCTGCCCGTTCTTTCATTGCAGGAGTTAGTCGCTTTGTAATTTTAGTCTTTAGATTATCGAATTTCTGAGAATCGAATTCTTTGGTAAGACCATAGTATTCATTTCGTTCCTCCAAAGATAATTTATTGGATTCTAAGTGGTTGTTTATTAAGGTTGTTTTTTTACCATTAATATTTAATTCAACCATAAAAGCTCCATTATATATACTCTTAAAAGGAATCTCTTTGAATGATAAGATTGGAAATTTAGAAAATATAGCCATTCCGACAACCTCTTTTCTTCCCGACTGTTTGAGTTTTAATACCTTTGAATGAGGATATCCTTTCAGTGCTGTTTTTATATCATTTTCTGTGAGATGATTCCTTGATTCTAAAGATGCATACTCCTGAATACAAACAATGTCGGCCTTACTATTTGCTATGTATCTTAGTATAGGATTAGGCTTTTTAGAAGAGTGAGGTCTTTCATGTTCAAATTTCATAACATTGTATGTCAGCAATTTGATACAATCCTCAGGTATGTTTTTTGTTTTCAGATGAATAGGGAAGTAGGTTGAAATAGCCCCCCAGCAGATCAGTATGGTTAATCCGTAAGCAATGCACCATTTCCATTTACGAGCAACAAGTAAAATTGCCAGCCAAAGAATGGTTACAATGAAGATGATAGGGAAAATCATACCGAGATATGAAAAAAAAACGGAAAATTTAGGGGAAATCCGGTCGGAATATGAAGAAATGAAAAAGATGAGAAGTATCATCACATTGATAGTGACGATTGCCCATTTCCCTATTTTTTTTAGATTTTCCATTATTTCCTGCTGGCGTCGAATAGTTTCTTCTTTTCTTCAGGAGAAAGGCTTCCATAGCCTGATTTCTTTATTTTATCAAGTATATTGTCAATCTCTTCATTCGATGCATTTTTCTTCTCATTATACTCGTAGTCCGATTCGAATCGTTTGTATGTGACATGCATTTTATCTGGCTTTTTTCTAAATAAGTTAACAAATGAATCGATAATTTTGTTGATCCATGCAGTGATGTCTGTATTGTTTTTGATACATTCGGCAAATACAATTCCGATGACGGCTCCTCCGATATGGGCAATGTGTCCTCCTGCATTTAAAGACGTTACGGATAATAAATCTATGATGAGAGAGATCAATGCCACGTAAATGATTTTTATATTTCCCAGAAAAAGTAATCCGATTTCAAAATCTTTCCGGTAAAAGGCTGCCGCAAATACAATTGCCATGACGGAAGCAGAAGCTCCGATAAGGTAACTGGAATGTGACATGTTTTCGAAAAAAGGGAAAAAGTTATATGATAAAACGAAAAGAACTCCACCAACCAGGCCTCCCAGTATATAAACTCCTCCCATCTGTTTAGGAGAGAAGAATAAGAGAAAAATTTTCCCGAACCAGTATAGCCATAACATATTAAACAATATATGCCAGAAGTCGAAATGGACAAACATATATGTTATTAATGTCCAGACCCTGAGGATCAGGGCTTCAAAACCGGAGGGGAGTTCGAGTAGGCTATAAAAATATTCAGGGCTTATATGAAACAGAGTGCAAAATACCCCAACTATTTTCAGTATTAAAAAAACTGCAATGTTGACAGCAATGAGGTTTGATAAGACAGATTTCTGACGAAAGAAGTTTTCAATACTGCTGATAAAAGTTCCCATTTTTCTTGCTTTTATTGTTCCAGTATAAAATTAATAAAAATCCAAAAATCATTCCCCCCAGGTGCGCGAAGTGGGCTACATTATCTCCGGTTCTGTTTGCAACTCCAAGGTAAAGTTCAACTAAACCATAACCTATTACAAAATACTTTGCTTTGATCGGAATTGGGATAAACATAATGAATATTGGAGCATTCGGAAATAGCATCCCGAAAGCAAGTAGTAGACCGAATACCGATCCTGAGGCCCCTATGGTGACGGAATAGTTGAATAACATATTCAAACTGCTCATCTTAGGATCAGTATAGTTCATTCCTTGTTGCAGTAATTCATAACCTTCAGTGCGAATGACATCGAATATGCCGTCAGGTAGTCCTGCGCTGACGGATCGCATACGTAGATAACAAACAAGTACCTGGATTAATCCGGCTCCGATTCCGGTAACCATATAATATGTCAGAAATTTTTTAGGCCCCCACATATTTTCAAGATCTCCTCCAAACATGAATACAGCAAACATATTAAAGAAAATATGGGAAAATGCCACATGAGTAAACATGTACGTAATAAACTGAAACAGATAAAAACCGTGCGAAGTTGGGAAATGAAGCCCCAGAATATTCGAAAGGTCAATATTCGAACGGCCCAACACATAACAAGCCAGCCAAACAATGAAATTGATGATAAGTATATTCCTCGTTACAGGAGGAATCGCAGATAGAAAATTATTATTTTTGTAGCCTGACATTCTCGAAAATTTTGAATAAAAATACAAATTTACATAAAATAATCAATTCATAAAAGCCTGATCAGAACTTTTTTATTTTATATGTGTTTTTGGTATGTGTGTATTCATAATATGTATAAAAGGTTCGTTTTTTTGTTTTTTTGTCGAAAAATGAAAAATATATTAAAAAAATGAATCAAATGTTTGAATATTAATGATATATATCCTATATTTGGCGTCTAAAGGTGAACGGACGTTTATTTTAAATGTTTAATATATTAAAATCTTTTAGTCATGAACAAAACAGAACTTATTAATGCAATCGCAGCTGAATCAGGTTTAACTAAGGCTGATTCTAAAAAAGCTCTTGATGGTCTTACTGCAGCTATCACAAAAGAATTGAAAAAAGGTGGAAAAATTGCTTTAGTTGGATTCGGAACTTATTCTGTATCAGAAAAAAGTGCAAGAACAGGTATTAATCCAAGAACTAAACAGCCAATAAAAATTGCTGCTAAAAAAGTAGTGAAATTCAAAGCCGGTGCTGATTTGGCTAATGCTGTTGCAAAAAAATAAATTTTGCCTGAAAAAATGAGAAAGGCATCCGTTTCCCGGATGCCTTTTTTATTTTATTTATTATCTTTGCCAGCTAAAATTGAAATTACATTATGGATATTCAGAAATCAGTACACCAGGCAGTCGAAAAAATATACGGACAAACCATTGATCCGTCTTTGGTTCAGTTACAGAAAACAAAAAAAGAATTCACAGGACATCTGACATTGGTTGTCTTCCCATTATTGAAAATATCAAAGAAAAATCCGGAACAGACAGCCCTGGAAATTGGCGATTATTTGAAGGCTAACGAACCTGCGATTGCTGATTTTAATGTGATCAAAGGTTTCCTGAATCTTTGCATTTCATCTTCTTATTGGGTGAATGTATTGACTGATATTCATAAAACGGCTGGTTTTGGCACTCAAAAAGCAGAAAATAATTCTCCTCTGGTGATGATTGAATATTCATCTCCAAACACTAATAAGCCATTGCATTTGGGACATGTCCGTAATAATCTGCTTGGATTCAGTCTGGCCGAAATTATGAAAGCCAATGGATATAATGTGGTGAAAACCAATATTGTAAATGACAGGGGAATTCATATTTGCAAATCGATGCTGGCCTGGAAGAAATGGGGCAACGGTGCGACTCCGGAATCGACAGGTAAAAAAGGGGATCACCTGATCGGAGATTTCTATGTGCTTTTTGATAAAGAATATAAAAAAGAATTACAAGAACTTCAGGATAAAGGTTTGAGCAAGGAAGATGCTGAAAATCAATCATCTCTGATGTCGGAAGCCCGGGAAATGTTGCGTCAATGGGAAGCCGGAAATCAGGAAACCGTTGCTCTTTGGGAGAAAATGAATTCCTGGGTATATGCCGGATTTGATGAGACATATAAAGCTCTTGGAGTAGATTTCGATAAAGTTTATTATGAATCCCAAACTTACCTTGAAGGGAAAGAAAAAGTCCTGGAAGGATTGGAAAAGGGAGTGTTTTATAAAAAGGAAGACGGTTCCGTTTGGGCTGACCTGACTGCTGATGGCCTGGATAATAAACTTCTTCTGCGTGCCGATGGAACCTCTGTTTATATGACTCAGGATATTGGTACTGCCAAGTTGCGTTTTGATGATTACCCGATTAATAAAATGGTGTATGTCGTTGGAAACGAGCAAAACTACCATTTTCAGGTATTGTCTCTTCTACTCGATAAGTTAGGATTTGAATTTGGAAAAGGCTTGGTTCACTTTTCTTACGGTATGGTTGAATTACCGGAAGGAAAAATGAAATCCAGGGAAGGAACTGTCGTTGATGCCGATGATTTGGTTGCCGAAATGGTGGATACGGCTCGTGAAACATCCAATGAGTTGGGAAAACTGGATGGCTGTTCTGAAGGAGAAGCGCAAAAAGTTTCTCAAATAGTGGGACTTGGGGCTTTGAAATACTTTATTTTAAAGGTAGATCCTCGTAAAAATATGGTATTCAACCCAAAAGAATCGATCGATTTTAATGGAAATACCGGTCCGTTTATTCAATATACTTATGCCCGGATTCAATCGGTATTGCGTAAAGCTGCAGAACAGGGTATTGTTTTGCCGGAAGTTCCCGCATCAGCTTTGCAGTTGAACGAGAAAGAGGAAAATCTGATTCAGATGATGGCGGAATTCCCTGCTATTGTCAAAGAAGCAGCCGACACTTTCAGTCCGGCTGTTATCGCTAATTATATCTATGAACTGGTTAAAGAATACAATCAGTTTTACCATGATTACTCAATACTGAGAGAAGAAAATAAGGATACGAAAGAATTCCGATTGATTTTATCTGAAAATGTAGGAAAAATTATTAAAACCGGATTTGGATTGCTCGGAATAGATGTTCCGGATAGAATGTGATTTGTTAAAATAAATTAATATAGGTACTTATATGTACAAATTAACTAACTTTACTCGCTAATTTTTCGAAAAACACAAAGATTGTAATGGCTTTCTGGAAAAAATCTACTGTACCCCAAAAACAAAAAAAGCGTTTATTCAGGGATAAATGGTTTTTTATACTGTTGGGGCTTGTTACTGGAATTATTCTTTCACTGTCGGTTTATCAAACCTCAGTTTATTTTTCATCTGATGAATCTTGTATGATGTGTCATGTGCATCCTCATGCCGAAGATTCATGGAAACTTTCCGTGCACGTAAACAATGAGAGCGGAGTTACAGTCCATTGTGTTGATTGTCATCTTCCTCCAAAGCATAATACCTGGGATCATTATACTGCAAAGTTAAAATTAGGAGTTAGGGATGTTTGGGGTTACCTTACAAAAGATAGCGCTGATTTTGACTGGGAATCGAAATCTCAATTGGAGCATGCGGTTAAGTTTGTTCCTAATCAATCCTGTAAAGAATGTCACCGGAATCTGTTTCCTCAGAATATTTCGGATGAAGGAATTACAGCTCACTTGTACTATGATGAAAATGAGAAAAAATTAGATTTGCAATGTATCAGTTGCCACCTGGATGTCGGACACTATAATCCTAATTATAAGCATTCTAAGATGGCTGGAATACCAGGATCAGCCACTCAGGTTATTGATACCAGCGCATACTACAAAACGCCTGTAGAAGTAACGGAATTTAAAGATTTTGTGGAAACAGTACCCGGGACAATGGTTTCTATTTCTATGAAAGCAATTCCCGGAGGTAATTTCAAGATGGGTAGTACCAACAAAGAAGCTTTTCACAAAGAAGATGAAGCTCCTGTAAGAACCGTAACTTTAGATCGTTTCTTCATGGCTGAACTAGAAGTAACCTGGGATCAGTATTGGGCATTCTACGCCCAGACGATGTCGGAAGGACGTATTGCTCCGGAAATGATATACGATAATAATAGCCGTCCGGATGTGGATGCAATTTCAGGTCCGACTCCTCCTTTCGTATTCCCGCATCAGGGTTGGGGGGGGGGGAGCCGTCCCGCGATTACGATGACTCACTATGCCGCGGAAACTTTCTGTTTGTGGCTATCTAAAAAGACTGGTAAAAAATATCGTTTGCCAACCGAAGCGGAGTGGGAATATGCAGCTCGCGGAGATACGGAAACTCCATATTTTTTCAATGGAAATCCTAAAGATTTTTCAAACGAAGGTTTCTGGAGGAAGTTCTTCTCAGCCAAAACGGATGAAATATCTAAATATGTGGTTTATATAAACGATAGCAAAAATAAAACACAGGAACCATCTGTGGTTGAAGCAAACCCGTTCGGATTAAAAAATATGCTGGGTAATGTGATGGAATATTGTTCGGACAAATATGACCCTCAGGCTTATTCCAAAACACAGGAATCTGTTACAAATCCAAAGGTGCAGTCTGGTGAGGAATATGTAGTCCGTGGAGGTAATTACACCTCAGATGCATCGGATGTTCGTTGTGCTGCTCGCGATTATACACATCATGAAGCCTGGTTGAAGACAGACCCGCAACAGCCTAAGAGTATCTGGTGGTATTCCGATATTCGTGGAATTGGTTTCAGGGTAGTTTGTGAAGCTGATATCGTAAAATAAAGCACTCAATTTATATAAATAAGATTAAATTAACTCATAAATCATGGAAAATAACAAATTAAACAGAAGAAGCTTTTTAAAAGGTTCTGCAATGGTAGGGTTGACTGCAGCTGTTGGTACCACAGGTGCTGCCTCTATGTTAACATCGTGTGGAGGAGATAAAGAACCTAAGTTAGTTCCGTTAAAAGCACCGGGAGAATATTATATTCCTGAATTGCCTGATATGGCAATTGATGGACAAGAACTTAAAGTTGGAGTTATTGGTTGTGGTGGTAGAGGTTCTGGCGCCGTTTTCAATTGTCTTGAAGCCGCAAACGGAATCAAAGTCGTTGCTTTAGGGGATGTATTCAAAGATAAAGTTGATGCGCTTAGAGATAAACTTAAAACAGATAAAGGACAGGAAGTTCCTGCGGAGAATTGTTTTGTAGGTTTGGATGCTTACAAACAAGTCGTTGATGCCGGAGTTGATATGATTATCGATGCTACTCCTCCTTTTTTCCGTGCGGAACATTTCAAGTATGCTGTAGAAAAAGGTAAACATGCTTTCCTCGAAAAACCGATTTGCGTGGATCCGGTAGGATATCGTACTATTGTTGCGGCATCAAAACAAGCTGTAGCCAAAAACTTATGTGTGGTAACCGGTACACAACGCCATCATGAACGTTCTTATGTAGAGTCCTACAAAAAAATTATGGAAGGTACTATCGGTGAGATTGTGGGTGGAACCGTATATTGGAACCAAAATATGTTGTGGTATAAGACCCGCGAACAAGGCTGGTCTGACGCAGAATGGATGATCAAAGACTGGGTAAACTGGAAATGGTTATCCGGTGACCATATTGTAGAGCAACACGTTCATAATATCGATGTATTCACTTGGTTCAGTGGATTGAAGCCTGTAAAAGCTGTCGGTTTTGGTTCTCGTCAACGTCGTTTGACAGGAGATCAATATGATAATTTCAGTATTGATTTTGAAATGGAAAACGGTATTCATATGCATAGTATGTGTCGTCAAATAGACGGTTGCGCGAATAATGTAAATGAATTTATCCAGGGGACAAAAGGTTCCTGGTATAGCAATAACGGAGGTGCTGTGATTAAAGATTTGGCCGGAAATGAAATCTGGAAGTTTGATAAGGACGCCGAAAAAGAACAATACAAACAAACTAATCCGTATGTTTTGGAACATGTGAATCTGATTTCTCATATTCGTTCTAAAAAGCCGATTATGCAATCTGAAGAAACTGCAGTATCCAACATGGCTGCTATTATGGGTCGGGAATCTGCGTATACAGGTGCCGAATCTACTTGGGAAACAATGTCTGCTGCAAATTTGGATTATGCTCCTAAGGACTTGAACTTAACAGGTAAGATGGATATGAGCGGATTTACCGTTCCTGTTCCGGGAAAACCAAAAGAAGAAAAGAAAGGTTGATTTAAATCTTAACAATACTACCGCCATTTCGAACGTAGTGGGAAATCTGACATGCTACGTAGTTTCTCAGATTTCTCACTACGTTCGAAATGGCGGTAAAAAATTTTAATAGTGATGGAAAATACAAATAGAAGAAATTTTTTGAAAACAGGCCTGTCTGGAGTCGCCTTAGCAGCTGTAGCAGGAAATGTAAACCTGAAGGCTGAAAATTCCGCTTCAACTCTTGAAGCGACAGAAGCTCAGGCAAAAAAAGTCGAATTGAAGCTTTCATTCCAGGAAGGAACAGCTCCGGGAAAGAACCTGGCTGAAAAGTTCGATTTCATGGAAAAATACAAAATCGTTGGTTTTGAACCGGGAGGACGTGGACTTTTAGCAAGGGTTCCTGAATTGAAGAAAGAACTTTCAGGTAGAAATATCAAGGTGAGCGCTATTTGCGCTGGTTTCGAAGGATTTATTCTTTCTACAGATCCTGCTATACGTCAGAAATGTATAGATACTATGCATGAGATTATTACAGCAGCTGGTGAATTAGGCTCGACAGGGGTGATTATCGTTCCTGCTTTTAATCATCAGAAACCGGTAATGCCTCATACTCAGGAAACCCGCGATTTCTTATGTGAAGAATTCAATGCATTAGGTGATTTTGCCGTACAAAACAATACAACAGTTATCCTGGAACCGCTGAATAGAAAAGAAACTTTCTATTTACGTCAGGTTGCGGATGCTGCATCTATCTGCCGCGATATTAATAACAAAGGAGTTACCTGCCTTGGTGATTTCTGGCACATGACATTCGAGGAGACTTCGGATTATGGTGCATTCATGTCAGCCGGTAAATATCTACAACACGTGCATATGGCTAGCCGTAAGCGCAGAAGTATGCCAGGTGAAGATGGTGATGCTGATAACTACATCGACGGCTTCAAAGCCCTCAAAATGCTGAATTATCAACATTATGTGAGCTTTGAATGCGGATGTAAAGGAGAACGGGAGGTTTTAGTTCCTGCCGCTGTTAAATTATTGCGTGAACAATGGGCTAAAGCCTGATCAGACTAAATTCAGGTCTTTCAAAAAGTCCGGAATAGTTTGTTCGAAATTAACCCCGAAACGAATATCAGTTTGAGCATCTGCCGTGCGTTGGATGCTCTTTGTTGTAAAACGAACAGCGATTTCAGTTGCCTGATGGAGATCGAAGTCGTTCATAAGTGCTGCAACTAGCGCGCTTCCGAATACATCGCCGGTACCATGATAGTATCCGGGGATGCGTTTTGAGAAGGCATAGGAGATTTCATCTACAGAATGAACATAAGAAGCTGCTCCAAGGTGTGCATCGTCAAAAAAGACTCCGGTCAATACAACACGGTCAGGCCCCAGGGCAGCTAATTTTTTTAGTACATCTTCGATATATGCTTCGGTATATGGTCCGGGATTATATTCTTCTCCGATTAATAACGACGCTTCCGTCAGGTTAGGCATTATAATATCCGCTTTTTTACAGACATTTCTCATACCTACAGCGAATTCGGGAGTGAAAATTTTATAAAGTTCGCCATTATCAGCCATTACCGGGTCTACAACAATAAGATTATCTTCAGTTTTGAATTTTTCGAAAAATTCAATTACAATATCCTGTTGTTCAAATGAACCTAAAAATCCTGTATAAATAGAATCAAATTTAAGATCCAACGATTTCCAGTGATCGGTGATCGGACGCATATCATCTGTTAGATCACGGTAAGTAAAACCGGTGAAACCTCCTGTATGCGTAGATAATACAGCAGTAGGCATCACTACGGTTTCTACTCCCGTAGAAGAAATAATAGGTAATGCTACAGTTAAAGAACACCTTCCAAAGCCGGAGATGTCATGAATAGCTGCGACTCTTTTTTGTCTGGTTGATTTCATTTCCTAAGTCAGTTGATTAAAAAGTGTATTTGATTATTTATGCATCTTTTCCGTGACAGGCCTTATACTTCTTACCACTTCCGCAAGGGCAGGGATCATTTCTTCCCACTGTTTTTTCCACGCGGATAGGCTGCAGGGTTTGTTGTTCACGTGTATCACGAGCGGCAACTTCACCTTGTCTGCGACGGCTCTCTTCTATTTCGTCTTTCTGAGTACGGTATTTGCTGTAATCCGTTTTTGATTCCGGAGCAGCTTGTCGGACATTTTCCGGTTCACGTACAGGAATTTGCCCCCGCATCAGGATTGAAACAGTCTTTCTGTTCATGTCGTCAACCATTCGTTTGAATAGTTCGAATGATTCGAGTTTATAAATCAATAATGGATCTTTGTTTTCGTAGCTTGCGTTTTGCACGGAGTGACGAAGTTCATCCATCTCACGTAAGTGCTCTTTCCATGATTCGTCGATTGTGTGCATCAAAATCGATTTTTCAAACGATTTGACTACATCTTTCGAACCACTGTTGTATGCTTCTTTCAGATTACAGGTGATGTTGTAGACGCGTTTTCCATCGGTGATAGGGATCAATATGTTTTCATAGCGATCTCCTTGTTCTTCGTATACTTTATCAATAACAGGTTTGGCTACCTGCGCCATCCGTTCGGTCTTACGTTTAAAACTTTCCAGAACAGCATCGAAGATTTTATCTGTTAAATCGATTTGTTTTATTGATTTAAGTTCTCCTTCTTCAATCGGACATTCAATGGCCATCGTTTTGAAAAGTTCGAATTTAAGTCCTTCGTAATCTCCTGATTCAGCAAATTGTTCGCTAATGGCATTTGAAGTATCATAAAGCATGTTTACAACGTCCAGACCGATCCTTTCGCCCATCAAAGCGTGACGACGGCGAGTGTAAACAACTTCACGCTGGGAGTTCATTACGTCGTCGTATTCCAGCAAACGTTTACGGATACCGAAGTTATTTTCTTCTACTTTCTTTTGTGCGCGTTCTACAGATTTATTCAGCATTCCGGCTTCAAGCATTTCGCCTTCTTTGAAACCCATACGGTCCATCATAGAAGCAATCCGCTCAGAAGCAAACAAACGCATCAAATCGTCTTCCAGTGAGATGAAGAACACCGAAGATCCCGGATCTCCCTGACGTCCTGCACGACCACGTAACTGACGGTCTACGCGACGAGAATCGTGACGTTCCGTACCTACAATTGCCAAACCTCCGGCAGCTTTTACTTCCGGAGATAATTTGATGTCGGTACCACGACCGGCCATGTTGGTCGCGATCGTAATGGTGCCTTTTTGTCCAGCCTGAGCTACAATTTCAGCCTCACGTTGGTGCAGCTTAGCATTCAAGACGTTATGTGGCATTTTGCGCATGGTAAGCATACGGCTCAATAATTCGGAAATTTCAACGGAAGTTGTACCTACAAGCACCGGACGACCTTGTTCTACCAGGCTTACAATCTCATCGATAACAGCCGAATACTTTTCGCGGGCAGTTTTATAGATCCGGTCGTTCATATCAGTACGGGCAATCGGTCGGTTTGTTGGAATAACCACAACATCCAGTTTGTAGATATCCCATAACTCACCGGCTTCTGTTTCTGCTGTACCCGTCATACCCGCTAATTTGTGATACATCCTGAAGTAGTTCTGCAATGTAATAGTTGCAAATGTCTGTGTTGCAGCTTCAACAGTTACTCGTTCCTTAGCTTCGATAGCCTGGTGTAAACCGTCGGAATAACGACGACCTTCCATGATACGGCCTGTTTGTTCGTCTACAATCTTGACTTTATTTTCGATAACTACATATTCATCGTCACGTTCGAAAAGACAGTACGCTTTCAGCAATTGATTGATGGTGTGTACACGTTCAGACTTAACAGCATAATTTTGCATCAATTCGTCTTTCTTTTCCTGCTTTTCTTCGTCGCTATAGCCATGATTCTCTAAATCAGACATTTGAGCGCCAATATCGGGAAGAACGAAGAAATGCGGGTCATCGGAATTGCCTGTCAACAGGTCGATCCCTTTATCCGTTAATTCAATCGTATTATTTTTTTCATCTATTACGAAGTACAGTGGGTCGGTAATGATGTGCATTTCGCGGTTCTGTTGTTGCATGTAGTGTTCTTCCACTTTCAACATAGATGCTTTTACTCCCGGTTCACTCAGAAATTTAATCAAAGCTTTATTTTTTGGCAAACCTTTGAAAGAACGGAATAATAAGACAATTCCTTCTTCTACTTCTTTCTGATCAGAAGATGCCGCTTTTCTTTTAGCTTCGGCTAAAAGGTTGGTACACATGTTTTTTTGTACGTTAACCACATGTTCTACTTTAGCGCGGAATTCTTCATACAGTTGATCTTCACCTTTTGGCACAGGTCCGGAAATGATCAATGGAGTACGAGCATCATCGACTAACACTGAGTCGACCTCATCTACAATTGCATAGTTATGTTTACGTTGTACCAGGTCTTTAGGACTGATAGCCATATTGTCACGAAGGTAGTCAAAACCGAATTCGTTGTTTGTACCGAAAGTGATGTCAGCTTCGTAAGCTTTACGACGGGCATCGGAGTTCGGCTGGTGTTTGTCGATACAGTCAACAGAAAGTCCGTGGAACATATAAAGAGGCCCCATCCATTCCGAGTCACGTTTTGACAGGTAATCGTTGACGGTAACCACGTGAACCCCGTTACGTGTCAATGCATTGAGGAATACAGGAAGTGTTGCAACCAATGTTTTACCTTCCCCCGTAGCCATTTCGGCGATTTTTCCTTTGTGAAGAACAGTTCCACCGAATAATTGCACATCGTAGTGGATCATATCCCAAGTGATTTCGTTACCACCGGCAGTCCAATGATTGAAATAAACGGCTTTATCACCTTCTATCGATACAAAATCGTGTGTTGTAGCCAGATCACGGTCAAAATCAGTCGCAGTAACGATTATTTTTTCGTTTTGTGTAAACCGGCGGGCAGTATCTTTTATAATAGCGAAGACTTCCGGAAGAACGTCTTCCAATACCTTTTCATATTGTTCAAGAATATCTTTTTCTATTTTATCGACTTCAGCCCAGACTTTTTCACGGTCTTCAAGTTCCATTTCCTCGATACCTGCTTTCAATTCCGCTATTTTAGCTTTTTCTTCAGCAACGGCATCCTGTATTCGTTGTTTTATTTCATCGGTTTTTGACCGTAATTCATCATTCGATAATTTTTCAATAGAAGGATAAGCTGCTTTTATCGCCTCTACATAAGGATTGATTTCTCTTAAGTCGCGTTGGGATTTGTTCCCAAACAATTTTGATAATAAGTCGTTGAAACCCATAGTATATTTTATATTTTATTTTTTAAGTAATAAGTTGTAATTTTTACGTAATAAGTTTATCCGGTACGTATAAGAATTTCAGTGTAAAAATTCTTGTAACGGGATTTCTTTACTCGCATTTGGTGGTCTGATCCTTAATATATGAGATATGGTAGGAGCCACTTCTACTGCTTTTACCGGCCTGTAAACATGTTGTTTAGGTATATTGTTTCCGAAAAATATCAATGGAGAAATAACTGCATTGTTTTGTACGATTTTAGTCTCCGGACTATTTTCATTTACAACAACCCAACCAGGTTGTAGTTCAACGAAGATATGTCCACTGAGCTTTTTACTCATTCCACGGCGGAAAGCGTTCCGTCCGGCAGCTTGTTCTTCGAAAAACATTTCAGATGATGTAGCAACGTCTTGGACTCCTGAGAATTGCAATACGAAATCAGCAGACTCTTTCAGGATAGTGGCCCAATCCAGTTTCAGGTCATCTATATATTTTTTATTCAAATAAATTTGATTATCGTAATAACCTAATACCCAATTGGCTTGTCCATGCAAAGCCATCAGATACATGTTGAGTAGGGCTGTACAACGGCTTGGGAAAAATTCTCCGGCAGGTTTGAATCCGGATAGTCGATCGGTTTTTGATTCGAAATAGCCGGTAGAGGTCAATACAACCAATGTGTTTTTAAGCCCGACTTTCTGTTCTACCAGATCCAGCAAACGCTCTATTTCTTTGTCTAAACGATAATAGGTGTCCTGTATTTCCCATCCGTATTCATCACTTCCATTGTCTTTGTAATTTCCTGCGTAGTAGGTGATTGAAAGTAAATCGGGATTGATTCGTTTGCCGAAGTCAGCAAATTCGAAGAACTTTGCTGCCAAAGCGGTTACCTCTGAATTAATCAGGGGTGTTTGTTTGATTTTTAGAAACTTATCTTTATCTCCTTTGATGAAATCGTACTTGAAAGGAGCTGTACTTTTTGTGTATGGAAAAGCATTGTAACTTCCTAAAGCAGGAGTCCACTGTGCATCCGATTTATTGATTGTAATTTCAGAATTATTGTAGCGATCTACATACCAGGGGATTCCTTTGTAATATGTAGTCGTGGCCCATTTTCCGTTATAGTCGTCCAACCAGAATGCAGCATTTGCGTAACGCCCGACAGAAAGCAGGGATGCAAGGGCGTTCGGAGCAATAGAGAAAACATCGCTTTTCCCATTTGAAGCCATTTTTAGTTCATCGCCAATGGTAGAAGCCGTCAGGGCAAGAGGAGAAAAGTTTTCGGAAGTAAAATTACCGATATAGTCTTTGTCGTAAATAATAGAAAGTTCCCTTTTACTTTCAAAATCATATTTTTTACTTCCTATAATATTATGATGATATGGGTAAGTCCCTGTGTAAAGGGTTGCTACGGAAGATGCCTGATTCACATTCGGAAAATCGTATTGCATCTGATGATATACCAGCCCTTCATTCAGGAGGCGTTTGAATCCCCGTTCACCGAACGACGGACTGAAATATTGAAGATAGTCCCCACGTAATTGATCTACGGTAATTGTAACTACCAGTTTTGGAACATCGGCCGGGTGTTGAGCATGAGCTCCAACGATAGTAAAAATGGCAATCAGTGAGGTTATAACTTTATTCATTTCTTCTCTAACTTTTTATCAATTAGCAACTTGTATCCGGAGCTGATCCAAAGACAAAGTATGAACGGGATACAGGCTGTATTTAATTCCTGTGGGATAAAATGCCATCCTAGCAAAATACCCGACAAAAGTACTAAATTACTCCAATGATACCATCGTATAAACCTATAAGTTTTCTTAAAAAAGTATCCGGCTACAGGAATAAAGTGCAGTGGATGCACCCATAACAAGTTCCAGTTGTATGATGTACAGGGGTGTGAGGATATAAATGTCATAAATGCGACAATACACCCGGCAATAGCGGCGTTGAGGAACATGAGAGCAAAAAAGAAACGGAAACTTCTTTTTATAAAACACCCTACAATGGCAAAAACCAAACAATGAATGACCATTATAATCCCTAATCTCATAGGGTTACTCCATGATTTTGAGGTGATTGGTTCAGTGTTTATAATTGTTTTTTTAGAAGAAACAATAGAATGTTGTTGTAAACTGTCATTCTCGACGTAAGCCTTATTGAGCGCCTTCATCAGTTCGACAGGAAGAAATAACTCCGTACGTTTGGATATGGTCGAATCGGCTCCGCTTCCGATGATCAGGTCTATTCCAAAATTTGTCCAAGGATAGGGAGCTGTACATTCGTGAATGAGGTCCCTTATTGTAATATCTTTTTCGTTTTTTTCGTAAACCAGTTTGCCTCCACAGTATTTTTCTATAATATCCCGTGGCCGGGTTGTACAGTTGTCAAAAAAGTAATTATAACGGTATTCCTTATTTTGTGGTTGCATGTTGATAGTCAAGAAATTGATAATTTCTTCTTTTTCTTTTGAAGGAATATCTAAAATCTGTTCTACGACAGTGGATCGTCCTACGGTATAGTGATATTTGAAAAAGCGGAAGTCATCGACACTTATGGAATAATCCGTTTCACCTTTTACAAATCGATACATAAAGTTTGGCGAATCGAAATCAAAAGTGCCGTAATTATAAACTTTATCTATTTTTTCAGAAGGATTGAATATCCGTATCGCAGTGTGTCCAAATATTGTATAAACTCCATTCGGACGAGGCATTACTGTTAATAGGCTAATTTGAGTACTATCGCCTGAAATTGCATAAATAGAGAAAAATATGCTGTTAAGTGAGATGAAAATCAGAAAAAGTAGGATTCTTTTCATTTTATTTTTGATAGAAACGGCACAAAAATACAAAATATTCTTGAGATATTTTCGGTATTTTTGTTTTTCGAAAAGAAATGATTATCTTTGTTGTTAGACTTGTTTTAAGTCAGAATCATTTAACTGGAATGTATATAATTGAATTACCCGGATTTACCAAAGAGCAATTGTTGAAAATTTTTGAAGAATAAAAGTCGCATAATTAAATTTTAAATTATTAATAATGAAGAAAGCTTTTTTACTAATTGTCATTTCTTGTTTTGGCATGAGTTTATTTGCTCAGGATATTCAACTTCCGGCTCCTCAGAAAAAAGGAGGAAAACCTTTGATGGAAGCTATCAATCAACGTCAAACGACTCGTACATTTTCAGATAAAGATCTTGATTTACAAACTATCTCCAATTTGATGTGGGTAGCTTATGGTTACAATCGTGAAGATAAACTGGTGATTCCAACAGCATTGAATAAACAACAATTTGAGGTGTATATAACTTTGAAAAGTGGCGTGTATCTGTATAATGGAAAAGCTAACAAGTTAATCCTGAAAGTGAAAGGTGATCATCGCAAATCGGCAGGGAAACAAGATTTTGTAGCTACAGCTCCATTGAATTTTATTTATGTCGTGAATACTGAAATCCTTGATTCTTCAGTAGAATGTGGTTGTATGGTTCAAAATGTATATTTATATTGCTCATCAGCTGGCTTGGGAACGGTTGTCAGAGGAATGTTCGATCAGAATGAATTGAAAAAACTTTTAAATTTGGGAGAAAAAAAGAAAGTGGTATTATGCCAGACAGTAGGATATAACTCTGGTAAATAATAGTTTTTTATATAATATTCCACGGCAGAGAGATTTCACCCGGAAAAAATCCGACCTCACACCTTACAAAAATGAAATCTCTTTTGTCGTGGTTTTTTATGTTTTTAAGTTTCAAGAAAATTATTACCTTTGACGGATAAATTATTTTAGAAGATAATAAATAGCATGGAAAAACAACTCTTTTTAGGGGATGAAGCAATCGCCCAAGCCGCTATTGATGCGGGATTATCTGGCGTTTATTCTTATCCGGGAACTCCTTCTACAGAAATTACCGAATATATTCAGGCTTCAAAAATCGCAAATGAATTAGGTATTCACTCCCGTTGGTGTGTAAATGAAAAAACAGCATTGGAAACGGCACTAGGTATGTCATATGCCGGGAAACGGGTTCTTTCCTGTATGAAACATGTTGGACTGAATGTCGCTGCCGATGCTTTTATGAATATTGCGATGTCAGGTATTAATGGGGGCATGATCATCATTACAGCAGATGATCCCTCTATGCACTCTTCTCAAAATGAACAGGATAATAGAGTTTATGGAAATTTTGCCATGATCCCGATGTTTGAGCCTTCCAACCAACAGGAAGCTTACGATATGGTGTATGAAGGATATGATTTTTCCGAAAAAATGGGTTATCCGGTGTTATTGCGTATCACGACACGTATGGCACACTCGCGCGCGGGAGTTATAACCCGTGAAAGAAAAGCTGAAAATAAATTAAATATTCCGGGGGATGCCCGTCAACGTTTTGTGTTGTTACCGGCAAATGCCCGTAAACAATTCAAAGTATTGCTCGAGAAACAGGATTTGTTTGTAAAAGCTTCGGAAGAATCTAAGTACAATCAATATTTTGACGCTCCTAATAAGAAGTTAGGTATCATTGCTTGTGGTATTGCATTTAATTATTTACAAGAAAATTATCCTGATGGTTTTGAACATCCGGTATTGAAAATAAGCCAGTATCCGCTTCCTAAGAAACAATTGATACGTTTGGTTGATGAATGTGATGAAATTCTGGTGTTGGAAGATGGTTTTCCTGTTGTAGAAGAACAATTAAAGGGTTATTTGGGCCTTGGAGTTAAAGTCCACGGACGTTTGGACGGAACTCTTCAACGTGATGGGGAACTCAATCCTGATAAAGTTAAAAAGGCATTAGGGAAAGAGGTGCAATCTTATTATTTTGTTCCGGAAGTAGTTGAAATGCGACCACCTGCACTATGTGTCGGTTGTGGTCACCGTGACGTGTATGAAGCTTTGAATGAGGTGCTTAAAGAATATGAATCACCTAAAGTTTTCAGTGATATAGGTTGTTATACCCTTGGAGCATTACCTCCTTTCCGTGCAATTGATACCTGTATCGACATGGGTGCTTCCATTACAATGGCAAAAGGCGCTTCTGATGCAGGAGTATTCCCTGCTGTTGCCGTAATCGGAGACTCTACATTTACTCACTCGGGTATGACCGGTTTATTGGATTGTGCCAATGAAAATACTAATATGGTTATCATTATTTCGGATAATGAAACTACAGGTATGACCGGAGGACAGGATTCTGCCGGAACAGGCCGTATTCATGATATTTGTAAAGGAATCGGAGTCGTCCCCGAACATTTACGGGAAATTGTTCCTCTAAAGAAAAATTATGAGGACATGAAAGCTATGATTCGTGAAGAAATCGAGTACAAAGGCCTTTCTGTAATCGTACCGTGCCGTGAATGTATTCAAACCCATGCAAAAAAAGCCAAAGCGGCCAGAAAATGAAAAACAATGAAACAACAAAATCAATGAAAACAGATATCATATTAGCAGGGGTAGGTGGACAAGGAATCCTTTCTATCGCAGCAGTAATTGGTCAGGCTGCTTTGCAAAACGGGTTGTACATGAAACAATCAGAAGTGCATGGAATGAGCCAACGTGGTGGTGATGTACAATCCCACCTTAGAATCAGTGATAAACCGGTTGCATCGGATTTAATCCCATTGGGTTCTGCAGATATTATAATTTCCCTGGAACCAATGGAAGCGTTACGTTATCTTCCTTATTTGAAGAAAGATGGATGGGTCGTGACAAATTCCAAACCGTTTGAGAATATACCAAATTATCCGGAAATGGAAGAGGTAATGAAGACTTACGAAGCATTACCTAATAAAGTTATCCTGGATGTAGAACAAATAGCAAAAGATTTAGGGGCTTCACGTTCAAGCAATATTGTAATGTTGGGTGCCGCTTCACCATACCTTGGAATTGATTTTTCGAAACTACAGGAAGGAATCCGCAGTATTTTCGGAAGAAAAGGAGAGGAAATTGTGGAATCGAATTTGAAAGCTTTAGAAGCTGGGAAAGAAGTTTCTAAAAAATGAGAAGCTGAACTGTTTTATTTTGCAGTAAAGGGCAGAAAGCCCGTCAGAACTTAGCACAGGGTTTTAACCTGGTGTTAAATATATGCCAAGGGTATTTAATTATTTTAATTTAAATGATTTATCCAGAGAATTTTGAACAAAAAATCGGTTTTGATAAGATAAGACATTTGGTTACGACCAAATGTCTTTGTGCTTTGGGAGAGGAGAAAGTCGAACAAATGATTTTTTCAACCGATTATCAATTTATAAAACAACAACTTTATCAGACAAATGAATTTATCCGGATCTTACAGGAAGAAGATGATTTTCCCTCCGGTAATTTCTATGATGTCCGTGATTCATTAAAGAAAATACGTATTGAAGGCACGTATTTGCTTGAAAAAGAAGTGTTTGATATTCGACGCTCGTTGCAAACCATCAACGAAATTGTCCGTTTTTTTCAAATTAAAGCGGAAGATAATAGCGATTATCCTTATTTATGCGAATTAGCTGCGGATGTTGGTACTTTCCCTCAGATTACAAAACGGATCGACACTATTTTAGATAAATACGGAGAGGTAAAAGACAGTGCATCTGCTGAGTTGGCTAAGGTCAGAAAAGATCTTACCCAGACAATGAATGGCATATCGAAAACTCTTAACAGCATTTTGCGGACTGCACAATCAGAAGGCCTTGTTGATAAAGATGTAGCTCCTACCATGCGTGACGGAAGATTGGTGATCCCGGTTGCTCCGGCTTTTAAACGCAAGTTGAGAGGTATCGTGCATGATGAATCTGCCAGTGGAAAAACAGTATTTATCGAGCCCGCAGAAGTCGTCGAAGCTAATAACCGAATCCGTGAATTAGAAAGTGAGGAAAAACGTGAGATTATACGTATCCTGACTGATTTCACGAACTTTATCCGTCCGGAAACATCCAATATCCTGTATTCGTATGAGTTTTTGGCTCAGATCGATTTTATCAGGGCTAAAGCTATTTTTGCATTAGATATCCAGGCTATTTTGCCGATATTTGAAAATAAGCAGCAATTGGATTGGATACGGGCTATCCATCCGTTATTGTTTTTATCTCACCGCAGGCAAAATAAGACGGTAGTCCCATTAGATATTGAATTGACATCTGAAAAAGGGCGTATATTACTGATTTCAGGCCCGAATGCAGGGGGAAAATCAGTTTGTCTTAAAACGGTAGGTTTGCTGCAATATATGCTTCAATCAGGTATGTTGATTCCTTTGTATGAAAGCTCTCGTACCGGTATCTTCAATGATATCTTTATTGATATTGGAGACGAACAATCGATTGAAAATGATCTGAGTACCTACAGTTCTCATTTGACGAATATGAAATACTTTGTTCGTAATTGCAATCCGAAGTCTATTGTCCTGATTGATGAATTTGGAAGTGGTACTGAACCTCAGATCGGAGGTGCCATCGCGGAAACGTTATTGGATCGCTTCAACAAAAAGCAAAGTTTCGGAGTAATAACTACTCACTATCAGAATCTAAAGCATTATGCTGATGAAAATGAGGGAGTTATAAATGGTGCTATGTTGTACGATCGACACGAAATGCAACCGTTATTTAAATTATCAATCGGAAATCCCGGAAGTTCCTTTGCTATTGAAATTGCCCGTAAAATAGGTTTGCCGGCAGATGTAATTGCTGATGCTTCCCGGATTGTGGGACAAGATTATATCGATATGGATAAATATCTGCAGGATATAGTTCGTGACAAGAGATATTGGGAGGCTAAACGACAAAATATTCGTCAACAAGAAAAACGGTTAGAGGAATTAACTGAGCGTTATCAAGTTGATTTACATAAAATTGAATCTCAACGAAAAGAGATTGTAGCTCAGGCTAAAGCTGATGCGGAACGTTTACTGTCAGATACAAATGCCCGGATTGAAAATACGATTAAAGAAATCAAAGAAGCTCAGGCTGAGAAGGAAAAAACAAAAAATATCCGGAAATCGTTGGATGAGTTCCGTAATAAACTGGATGAAAACAAAGAAGAAAATGATGTTATTGCAAAGAAAATCCAGAAAATAAAGGATCGGGAAGCTCAGAAAAAGATGAAACAGCAACCGGTTAAGCAGGAAGTCTTTAATCCTGGTGAGATTGAACCCGGAGATACAGTACGTATTAAAGGACAACGTTCTACTGGTGAGATACTTGAGATAAAAGGAAAGAATGTTGTTGTTGTATTCGGGGCTATTAAGTCGACCCTGAAAATGGATCAACTGGAGAAAGTAAGCAAGAATCAGATCAAGAAAGAAACTCCAAAGAGTACTTTTTTAAGTTCCCAAACTTTCGATTCCATGTCGGAAAAAAAACTGCACTTCAAAATGGAGATCGATGTGCGTGGAATGCGTGGGGAAGAAGCTTTACAGGCTGTTACTTACTACATAGACGATGCGATTCAATGTGGAGTAGGGCGTGTTCGTATCCTTCACGGAACGGGTACTGGCGCTTTGCGGCAAATTATCCGTGATTACTTGAAAAATATTCCTGGAGTTAAGCGTTTTCAGGATGAACATATCCAGTTTGGTGGGTCAGGGATTACAGTCGTGGAGTTTGAGTAATAAAAATAACATTTAAAAAGTCCGAGCTTGGGAAAGTTCGGACTTTTTGAATAAAAAAAGGGAGTGTATTTCAATAAATTTATTGGGTATCACTTCTCTTTTTTCACTGCAGGCGGTGTCCATCTCAGTGTAAGGACATCTTCGTCGGGCCAGTAGGCCCGCAAGTAAACCGAGAATACGTCGGCAGGTGCCGGAACCCAGTTGCTTTCTTTGTCCTTTCCGGGAGAAGTATGTTGTACGTAAAGTGTCAATGAACCGTCGGGGTTGTATTTCAGGTCTTTGTTTTTAGTACCTTTAGAGAAAACTTTCTGCGGATTGTCATAGAAAAGGTGTGCGTTGTTATATACGGTCAACGACCAGAATCCTTTTACCGGCGGAAATTTCCCCTTTTCAAAGGTAATGGTATAGTTGCCGTCTTTCCCGTTCAGGCGAACGCCTTGCGAATCCATATCCTGATAGAAATACGAGGTTTCGTTGCCCAGGTTGATAAATATGTTGGATTTTGCCATGGCTACGCGCGAAAGGTAATCGGTGCCGAATTCAGCTCCGTTTCTAGGAGTTGTCCAATAATTACCCACGGGAACTCCGATATTCTTGAAGTCGCGAAGGGGACGAATCAACTCTTTTTCGGCATCCACGGCCGATTTTACTAAAGCAGCTTTCAGTTCGGGATTGGCTTTGGCGGCATCTAAAATGGAATTGAACAGGGCATAGAGCGACTCTTCGCCTTTAAGCGGGGGAACTAATTTCAGGATGTCGGGAAGTTCATCGAAATATTTTTCGGGAATCACCCAAGAGACTTCCTCTTGCAGGTTGGCATGTTTCGGGTCTGGAAACGAGGGTGTTTTGGTATAATCCATCGTCTGCATTTTCCCGGTAAACTTGCTGAGCGGATAAACCATGATCTGATTGATCAATTTCAAGGCTTCCGCTTTATCTTTGGGATCGTCGGTCAGAAATACACGCGGCAATACATACGATTCGTTCATATCCGAACGGATAACGGCATTGACTCCTTTGGGAGTTTCCCCTTTCCAATCGGGGCCAACCACTAAATAGAATCCGGGTTTGGTATCGTACATCTTTCCTAAGCGTCCCACGCCATCAGTACGCAGGTTGCCAACCTGGTATACCCAGAAGCGGTCACCGAAATCGGGTATCTGCACCACCACAGGACTCTCGTCTAATGCCAGGAATGAAACCCCGTAGGCTACATCCTGGTTGGGACATACCACATAGCGTTGCATCGGATCCATATAGTCCGTCAGCAGGCTCACATGATTAAGAGGCGCCACGGGCACCACCCCGCCGTTACGCCCGGGTTCGGGCACTTCGCGCATGCCCAGTATGCGATTGTGTACATTTACCATGGGCCACCCCCATATATACATGAACTTACCCATCTGATAGACGTATTCTTTGGTCATAATGGTTCCGGGCTGGGGGCCAGGCACTTCGTTCTTCACCGGATTTTGTACTTGGCTGTAACCGGGAATAACCAACACGGCTGTCATCAATAATAAGATGACTGTTTTTAGGTTTAATTTTAACGTTTCCATCTTTGTTTAATAATTTTATTTTACTTCCTCAAAATCGCCTGGTTTATGTAATTTATTTAATTTTTTTTTATATCATCGGGTTGCCATGTCTGGTCGAAGAATGCTTTCATCGGAGCGTACAAGCGAACGTTCACAAAGAAACCTTTATTGGGTACTGTAGCTATCCAGTTCTTACCTGTCCCTGGCGATTCAGGGCCAAAATAGAAATCATACGAACCGTCGGTGTTGGTTACCGGCTTGTCCATACTGTTAATGGACGGGAAAGGCTGTCCGTTATCAAGTCCGGCGCCATTCTCAGGATCGTACAACGTTATTGACCAGAAAAGTTTAGCTGGCACATCTTTGGGCAGGTGGAGCACATAGTTGTTGGAACCATTCAGGAAATTGCCATCGGCATCTCGGAAAGCAGCCGGATATTTCGACCCCATGTTCTCTACATTGAGTGCCATAACAGGACTGGAAGAGTAGGCTGTTGCAAAGAAGCAGGTACGTGGACTGATGTAATTAAAGGTTTCAGCGGTAAATGTTTCGTTTACAGGAAACCCATTTAACCATTGCTTATCTTGATAATAACGTGCACTCGGCACATAGTCAGGTAGGTCGAAGCCAATTACTTTAGCCATATTGAAGGCTGTTCTGGCAGCTTTATCCAGTATTTCTTTTGCATGAGCATCGGGATTGAACGGCTTGCCTTTTTCTATACCGATAGATTGCAAAATTCCTCGCATTTCCATATCTTTCGGATCAACATATTCATGGTCGATAAAACGCGCCAATAACTCGAATGCTTTGCCGTCTGTGGGAAACAACATGTTGTGTGAACTCTCGGATCCATCGGGAAATTGCATGGGTTTGGCCTGGTCTTTCTTGCCTAAAGGATAGATGATCGTTTTTTCCATCACGGCAACCGGAGCTTCCAGTTGTTTCGGGTCTTTAAAAAAGCCCCTCCAGAAAACAAATACGCCGTATGTGCCGGAACGATAAACGTAATAACCGGAAGGAATATCGCCGGTATAGTCGGGGGGGATGATCAGGTATTTACCCCCTTTTCCCTTGTCAGGGCCAGGCAAACCTACATCACCTGACCATTCACGTCCGTCAATTTTGCCAACGGATTTAACCGGTCTTTGCCAGAAATCGTCTAAAACTCCCTGTAAGCCTTCGGGTGCTTCAATAACCATAGGACCGTCTTCTTTCAGGTCGAGATAACCCAGTGCGTAAATCACATCGGAATTAGGCGTGGTAATGAGTGTTTTGGCATTCAGCCGACCTTTCCATATAGGCAGGATGTTGTAGCCTTTGCCAAAATCTTTTTCGGATCCTTCCTTCATCCCGTACATGTTGATGGCGGGCAGAGCCCAAAGGTAAGCCTGTGTGGCACGTTGAAACAGAAGCTCATCTTTGAGCTGTTGAATGCCTTCTTCCGTAGGATAACCACCATCGAAAGGCATATTGGCCAAAGCTTCGTAACGTGAAGCGATGTCGGTAGACGATTTTGTTCTTGTCCCTTCCTGCTGATTGTTGCAAGAAGTGCCTGTTAAGGCAGTTGCAAAGAGCAATATTCCAATTTTTAGATTTGATCTCATTGTTATTAATTATTTTAAAATTATTATTTGATTTTGTTCTGATTTTGAAAACATTAAAATTAACCGTTATAAACAAAAGCGATTCCTGAAAGGTTTCTTAACTATCAAAGGTTTATTCTAAAACTTATGCCTTAAATCTAATAAACAACCGGACGCTAATCCTGACCTTTCAGATGTATGACAAAAGTATATGTTCTTTTTTTATCAGGAATTACAACATGTATAAATCTGACATTGCAATTCGTATAAGACGCTACAAAATGTATAAATTTTTATGACAAAATGTATTAAATGGTAATTTCAAGTATTTTACAATTTTATATTTGGGGTATTCTCTAAAATTCGTAAATTTGCAGAATGGATATTATTGATTTTTTCTATATGGTTCTACGTTGGATGCCTTTTTTTGCAGCATTTGTTTGCATTATTCTTTTGGCAATCCACTTGTTCCGGCACACAACTGTCCCTTTGAGTGTGCGGATCATACCTATTTTGGTGTTGATTACATTCGGCATAAACTGGCTATACGCTAACCTGTTGTATTTTCTAAATTCTCTGCCGATACTGATTGTTCCTTTGTTGTTTCTTAGTGCTGTTTTAACTCCTGTTTTATTATATAACCTGGTTTCCCGGTTGACACGTTTGCACTCGGATGAGCGTTTCCCGAAATGGCATTACCTGATGCCCGGATTAGTGTTTATTCTGGTCTTAATATGGGCATTTTTAAATTGGAATAAAGTATTGTCATTATCGCCAAGGGCTGATAATATTGAAATGCAGCTAATATGTCCGAATTTATTTTACACCATTAGCTATTTACGGATGATAGTCACATTGGTTTATATCGTACCGAGTATAATGCGTATTCGTTGTTACCGAAGGGAAGCGGTTCATTATTCTTCGAATGAATACCATATATCGCTTCGCTGGTTATTGATCCTGGTTCTTATTTTCGGGATACAAATTATCATTACTGGGGTAATGTGCCTGTTACATATTGGAAAGTACAGACAGATAACGACAAATCCGATGATAATTTTAATTGTCATCCTTTTAGTATGGCAAATAACCTTGATAACCTATAATATACTGAATGGTAATTTTGAGATTGTAGCCAATGGTAATAACTGTGTGTCTGTTACGGACGGAAAAGGAGGAAATAATGTATTATCGACAGAACAGCAGGATTCATTTAAACAGAAATTGGAAGAATATATCGAAAGTAATAAGTCATATCTGAAACCCGACCTGCGAATAACTGAATTAACAACTCCGTTGGCGATGAACAGGGCTTACCTCTCGGCGTTTATTAATGATACTTACGGCATGAATTTTTGCCGTTTCATTAACTCGTACCGCCTGAAAGAATATGAACGTCTTCGAGCCGATGAAAGTAACCGGGAGTATACCAATACTGAACTGGCGCTTCGGGCCGGATTTCCCAATTATATAGGTTTATACCGGGCGCAATCTTATCAGAAAAAAACATTTATTTATTCATCAGGGTTTCAAACAAATCCAGAAACTGACCGATTTCCTTCCCATCCATCAATGCATGATTAACTTCGACAGAAACGGGAAGTAAAAGTTTCCCGTTTTCTTCGAAGAATTTCCCAAAGCTGATTTTAGGACAACTTCCTCTTGTCCCTGTATTGCAAGCGTGTTTCAGTGCTGTAAACCTGATCCAGGGTAAAACTGTATAATGGATACAATCATTGCGTTTCTGATCTTCATCGAACTTAAGTCCGGAAGAAGCTTTTGATTCATTGATTACAGGAATAGCTTTTTTTACAAAACTATCAAAATGTTCATGATAGTTTAAAAATGCAAACGTAAAGGTCTTATCAGAGTTATCTACAGTTGTTGCGGAGTGAATACGGTCGTAGCAAATAACTTCATCATTCTCAATTCTATACCTGAATTCTTTTATTTCGTTGGCTGCAACTAAAGATGTGTGCATGTAATAGAGCCAAAATGACACTTGGATTTCTTTTGCTGTAAGGAAAGCCTTTTTACAATCGATGTTAACAGTTACTCCGGTGAATGGATCATTCATCCGGTTAAAAAATTCAAAATGCTCTTTTCTATTCCAGGAATTTATGTCTATTTTATGCTTCATTGCGATATATTGTAGTTAAAGATAAGTACAAAAATAGCTATAAACTGAAACTAAACCAAAATATTTTTTCATTGTTTATGGAATTTTCAAAATTGGGACATCTATTAAGTAAAATCAATTTATTCATTAAAATTTACAATTATGAAAACGATTTATTGGATTGTATTAGGCTTGTTACTGAACATTAATCTGTTATCCGCCCAGACAATGATTATACAGGGTAAAGTGAGTGATATCGGAACCGGAAAATTACTCCCGGGAGTTACTGTTTCTATAAAAAAATCGAATGTGTTAACGATAACAAACATTGATGGAAAGTATTCAATTCCAGCAAAGAAAGGAGATATACTTATATTCAGTTATGTTGGGTATGTGGATCAGGAGATTGTAGTATCGCAAACAAAACATAATGTGACATTGGAACAAGATACTCAGGTGTTAAGTGAAGTTGCCGTCAGTGCAAAACAACCTTTGTTGAAAAAGATGTTGACAGGTAGTGTATCGAAAATATCTTCCAACAAGAAATATACCGAAGAACAGGCTGAGGTTCAGTATGCTGTTTGTGATATGGCTATGGTTTCATCGACAGGTTATGCTTACGATCGGCTTCAGGATGAGGAATACGGATCTTTTGTGGAAAATCGTTTCAAATCGGCTGCTAATGATCCATTATCAACCTTTTCGATAGATGTCGATGCTGCTTCATATAGTAATATGCGTCGATTTGTTAATCAGGGAGTTATGCCTGAAAAAGATGCTATTCGTACGGAAGAATTAGTGAATTATTTCAGTTATAAATATGAAAAGCCGACAGGAAAAGATCCGGTGAAGATTACAACTGAAGTAGGAGAGTGCCCATGGAATAAACAACATCGTCTGGTACGTATTGGTCTCAAAGCTAAAGAAATAGCTTCAGGAAATATGCCTGCTTCGAATTTGGTTTTCCTAATTGATGTATCCGGTTCAATGGAAGGTCCGGCCCGATTGGATCTGGTAAAATCTTCCCTTAAATTGCTGGTAAATAATCTCAGGGATAAAGACCGTGTTGCTATCGTGGTATATGCCGGATCGGCAGGAGAAGTATTGCCTTCTACTTCAGGAAGTAATAAACAAAAAATTCGGGAATCTCTCGACGGATTAATGGCCGGAGGTTCTACCGCAGGAGGTGCCGGAATAAAATTGGCCTATAACATTGCGAAGAAAAATCTTATTAAAGGTGGAAACAACCGTGTTATCCTGTGTACAGATGGTGATTTCAATGTTGGAGTATCCAGTACGGAAGGATTGGAAAGTTTGATTGAACAGGAACGCAAAAGCGGTGTATTTTTGACTGTATTAGGCTATGGTATGGGCAATTACAAGGATAAGAAAATGCAGGTATTGGCTGAAAAAGGTAATGGTAATCATGCTTATATTGATAATTTACAGGAAGCTAATAAGGTGTTGGTCAGTGAGTTTGGAGGAACGATCTATACTGTTGCCAAAGACGTTAAATTACAAATCGAATTCAATCCTTCTAAAGTACAGTCTTACAGACTGGTAGGTTATGAAAGTCGTATGTTGAACAAAGAAGATTTTAACGATGATACCAAAGATGCCGGAGAAATGGGTGCCGGTCATACTGTGACTGCATTGTATGAAGTTGTTCCTGTGGGAGGTACGGGATCTGTTCCAGGAAATGTGGATGATTTGAAGTATCAAACAACGAAAAAAACGGAAACTATGACTGCTATTTCATATTATCCTGATTTATTGACAGTTAAATTACGATATAAACTTCCGGATTCAGATAAGAGTAGCAAAATGGAAGTTCCGTTAATCGATAAAGGAGGAAATAATGTTTCTAATGATTTTCGTTTTGCCGCTTCTGTAGCGATGTTCGGACAATTATTGCGCGAATCTGATTTCAAAGGAAATGCTACTTATGATAAGGTGATTGCCATGGCTAAAACAGGACTTGAAAACGATGAACAGGGTTATCGTAGGGAGTTTGTGAGATTAGCTGAGACCGTAAAAGGTTTGAGTAAATGATAAGTAAACCGCTGATAGCTAATAAAAAAGGTATCTCTTTGAGATACCTTTTTTATTTTTTATAAAAAAATAGAATTATGCTTCACCCATTGGTTGGATAGAAACATATGAACGATCGTCTTTTCTTTTTCTGAAAACTACTTTTCCATCAATAAGGGCAAACAAGGTATGATCTCTGCCAATACCAACATTCTCACCTGGATGGTGAGTTGTTCCCCTTTGACGAATAATAATGTTACCGGCTTTGCAAATTTCGCCACCGAAAACCTTAACGCCTAATCGTTTACTTTCCGACTCGCGTCCGTTCTTAGAACTACCGACTCCTTTCTTATGTGCCATTTTCTTGAGATTTTACTTATTAAGCTATAATTTCTTTGATTGTAATTTCTGTGAATTGTTGACGGTGACCGTTCAACTTGCGATATCCTTTTCTGCGTTTTTTGTGGAAAATCAGAACTTTTTCGCCTTTCACATGAGAAATTACTTCTGCTACTACTTTCGCGCCTTCAATAACCGGAGCGCCTACGGTTACAGTACCATTTTTATCTGCTAAAAGAACTTTCTCAAATTCAACTTTAGCTCCTTGGTCTGCATTAATTCTGTGAACAAACAATTTTTGATCTTTTTCAACTTTAAATTGTTGTCCTTGAATGTCTACAATTACGTACATCTGTTTTTTATTTACAGGTTACCTCCCGGGGGTGGATTGGTTCAAATAAAACTATTTTCCAATCACTTGTTCTACCCTCTGCAGAATTTTCAGCCGACAAAGATAGTAAATTATTTTGGGACAAGCAAATTTTTGTGAATAAATTAAGCCTCTCCAACAGGCCCCATGATAGGAGGGGTAAAACCTTGCCCTTGAACTTTGATTTCACCAAATTGAGATTCGTATTTTTTTACATTGTCGATCAATGCCAACATCAGTCTTTTTGCATGTTCGGGAGTCAGAATAATTCTTGATTGTACTTTTGCTTTTGGCAATCCAGGCATCATTCTTACAAAATCTACTACAAATTCAGAAGATGAATGTGCTATAACTGCAAGATTTGAATAAATTCCCTGTCCTGTCTCTTCAGTCAATTCAATCTGAATTCCGTTATTCTCTTGTTCTTTGTTCATATTTGTAATTATTAAAATACAAAGGTAATACAAAAAAATTATTTTTCAGAATTTTAGGTGGATACGGATTGGTTATCAACAAATTTAAAAGAGGAATCCGCCCCAATAATTGAGACGGATTCCATTGCATAGTGTTTGTTATGTGTGGTACATGTGTACCTGTAAATAATCGTAAAAAATCATGCCAATCTGGGATTAATACTTGAAATTTTAAGTAATCAGTTGATTGTCAGTGAAATAAAAAAAAGCCCCAGAGTATGACCTATAAAAGATATAACTCTGACGCTTCTATACAGTGCCCAGGACGAGATTTGAACTCACACGCCGAAAACCGGCACCACCCCCTCAAAGTGGCGTGTCTACCAATTTCACCACCTGGGCCTTCATCTTCAAAAACCGATGCAAATTTAAGGAATATTTTTTAAACTCAAAATATTTTCACTAAATGGAATAGAAATATTTTTTTAAAACAAATATTGAGTTTTTTTCGTTTTTATTAAAATAAATGTATCTTCGCAGTATAAAAATGGGAGGCTATAATGAGTAAAATTAAAACATTCTCAGATTTTATTTCTATGTATGTGGAAGGATTTAAAAAAATGACCTGGGGCAAGCCTTTGTGGATCATTATTTTAATAAAACTCTTCATTATGTTTGCCATACTGAAAATTTTCTTTTTTCCGAATTTCTTAAATTCCCGGTTTGATACGGATAAGGAAAAAAGTGAATATGTCGGGAAACAACTCACAAAAAAAATATAAATCAAAAATCTTTACCTGAATGGATCAGATTGATGTTTCTTTAGTTGATTGGTCAAGGGCACAGTTTGCTCTTACGGCCATGTATCATTGGTTGTTTGTCCCGCTGACACTAGGTTTAGGGGTAATTATGGGGATTATGGAAACCATGTATTATCGTACCGGAGATCAAAAGTGGAAGCGAACAGCCAAATTTTGGATGAAGCTCTTTGGCATTAACTTTGCCATTGGGGTAGCGACAGGAATTATTCTTGAATTTGAATTTGGGACTAACTGGTCTAACTACAGTTGGTTTGTCGGAGATATTTTTGGTGCTCCGTTGGCCATTGAAGGTATTTTTGCTTTCTTTATGGAAGCGACATTCATTGCTGTAATGTTTTTCGGATGGAATAAGGTAAGCAAAGGTTTTCACCTGACTTCCACCTGGTTGGTAACTTTAGGGGCAACCCTCTCTGCTTTATGGATCCTGATAGCTAATGCCTGGATGCAATATCCTGTAGGAATGGAATTTAATCCGGATACTGTGCGTAATGAAATGAATGATTTCTGGGCTTTAGTTTTTTCTCCGGTTGCTGTCAATAAATTTTTCCATACGGTATTGTCCGGCTGGATGTTGGGAGCTGCATTTGTTGTGGGTATAAGCTGTTGGTTTTTGTTGAAAAAACGGGAAATTGTCTTTGCTCATGATAGTATCAAGGTTGCTTCTATAGTCGGTTTGGTCGGGATTTTACTTTCGGCCTGGACCGGGGACGGGTCGGCTTATCAGGTCGCTCAAAAACAACCGATGAAATTGGCTGCAATGGAAGGTCTATATGAAGGCGGAAATAGTATTGGGCTAGTTGGAGTAGGGGTTCTAACACCAGGAAAAGAATATGGTGACGATAAGGATCCTTTTGTATTCAAGATGCAGTTCCCTAAATTATTATCTTTCTTGTCCACACGTGATTTGGACGGATATGTTCCCGGAATCAATAACCTTATCGAAGGCGGTTACGATACACCGGAAGGAAAAGCGTTACCAATGACGGAAAAGATGGAAAGAGGAAAAATTGCGAAAGATGCCTTGGATCGTTACTTAGTTGCTAAAAAAGATGGTAATCAAATGCAGGCTACTGAAGCCAAAAAGACTTTAGACGAAAATTTCAAATTTTTCGGGTATGGTTATTTCAAATCTGCAGAGGACGCAATACCTAATGTACCACTTGTTTTTTATGCATTCCGGGTGATGGTTATCCTGGCCGGTTTTTTCCTGTTATTATTTGCTCTTGTTTGGTTCTTGAATCATAAAAATAAGCTTGAAAATATGAAGTGGTTACAGTGGGTATGCCTGCTATCAATACCGTTGGCTTATATTACTTCGCAAGCCGGATGGGTTGTCGCTGAAGTCGGACGTCAACCATGGGCGATACAGGATATCTTACCAGTACAGGCCGCTATTTCCAATATAGATACAGGTTCTGTAAAACTCACATTCTTTATTTTCCTTACTTTGTTCACAGTATTATTAGTAGCGGAAATAGGTATCATGGTAAAACAAATTAAGAAAGGCCCGGAAACAATTAATAATTAAAACTATGGATTATTCATTTTATCAACATTACTGGTGGTTCCTTATTTCATTACTGGGCGCTTTGCTGGTATTCCTGTTATTTGTGCAGGGAGGACAATCACTTATATATACGCTTGGAAAAAAAGAAAATCATTTGAATATGATGCTTTTATCCCTGAAAATGAAGTGGGAACTTACTTTCACGACACTGGTTACTTTTGGAGGTGCATTTTTTGCTTCTTTCCCGTTATTTTATTCAACCAGTTTTGGCGGAGCTTATTGGGTATGGATGCTTATTCTGTTCAGCTTTGTTGTCCAGGCTGTTTCTTATGAATTTATCTCTAAAAAAGGTAATTTATTAGGAAACAGTACATATAAAGCATTTTTGTTTTTGAACGGTTTATTGGGACCTGTACTATTAGGTGCAGCTGTTTCGACTTTCTTTACCGGATCGGAATTCGTAGTAAATAAGGGTAATATTACAGGTATGGCTATGCCGGTTATTTCCTCATGGGAGAATCCTCTGCACGGGTTGGAAGCCGTAGGAAACATCTGGAATGTATTTTTAGGAATTGCAATATTCTTTCTTGCCCGTAGCCTGGGATGCTTGTATTTTATTAATAATCTGGATGATAGCGAGATTCGTAAAAATGCAAGGAAACAACTTTTGTATAATGCAATCGGGTTCTTAGCTTTTTTTCTTCCATATTTGATTATGTTGTTATTAAAAGATGGTTGGGCAGAGGATCCGGTGACCAAAGTTATAAGTATTGAGCCGTTAAAATACTGGCATAACTTATTGGCTATGCCTTGGGCGCTGGCTATATTGTTGATCGGTGTTGTGCTTGTTCTTTATGGCTTTATACGGGGAGCTTTTCAGGAAAAGTTTATTTATGGTATCTGGTTTGCCGGAATAGGAGTGATTCTGGTCGTTCTTGTGCTCTTTTTGATTGCCGGATTCAATAATACATCCTATTATCCGTCATTGACCAATACTCAGAGCTCACTTACGATTACAAACAGTTGTTCCAGTTTATTTACACTGAAAGCAATGTCGGTTGTTTCATTATTCATTCCTTTTGTTGCAGGTTATATCTGGTATGCCTGGAGATCATTGGATAAAAAGAAAATAACTCCGTCAGATCTTTCTGAAGAAGGATATTAATACAACATTTTTGAATTACAATTGTTATTATATGTAGGGCTTAATATTTTAAGCCCTTAGCTTTTTATACATAAATAATATATACAAAAAATCAAAAATTAAATTATTATGGGAAGTCTGGTTTCTAAGTTACAAAATGAAGCAGGATTAACAGAAGAGCAAGCGAAGAAAGCAATGTCCTGTGTCCGCAGTTATATGATTGAAAATGATTTGGTTGATTGGGATGATTTCTTTGAAGCTAAAACTCGTGAAATATCCTCTAAGGCTCAAAAAGCATGGACCGAATTAACCGGAAAATCAGAAAATTGGAGTGATAAAATCGAAGAGTGGTCTGATAAAGCAAATAAAATGATCAAAGACGCTCGGAATAAAACTGCAGATTTTATTGCAGATAAAGATTAATCGTTGGATAATCGTGCAGCAACTTCTTCCATAAGCCATTTGGGAGTGGAGGTTGCGCCGCAAATACCTACGGATGAAATACCTTTAAGCCATTCCGGATCTATTTCGTCAGGAGTCGAGATCAAATGAGTATTCGGATTGGCCTGAAGGCATTCTTCGTATAAGACTTTGCCGTTCGAACTTTTTTTCCCTGCAACGAATAATACCAGGTCATGACGGGAGGCAAAAACCTTAATGTTCGGCATCCTGTTTGCTACCTGGCGACATATTGTATCAAAATATTTGAATATAACATTCGGTTCCATGCGACTCTTAATCGTTTCTACAATATCCTGGAAGTCATTTAGAGACATCGTCGTTTGAGAAAAAAGGTATATTTCCCTCTTGAAGTCCAGTTTGTAGATATCTTCCTTTTTCTCAATCACAATAGCATGGCCTTCTGTCTGACCGACTAAACCATTAACTTCGGCATGGCCTATTTTTCCAAAAATAACAATTTGGGCATTCTCACTGCCAGAAGTTTCATATTGTTTTTTGATTTTTTTCTGAAGTTGGAGTACTACAGGACAAGTTGCATCAATAATCCGGATATTATTTTCCTGAGCGATTTTATATGTTGATGGAGGCTCTCCGTGCGCTCTTAGTAGTATTTTTTTTCCCCGCAATAGTTTTAGTTGTTCATGGTTGATCGTTTTAAGTCCTTTTCCCTGTAGCCGGTCAACCTCTTGATTATTATGTACAATATCACCAAGACAGGCCAATTCGGCGCCCTGAAGCAGTTCTTTTTCAGCATTTTGGATAGCATTGACCACTCCGAAACAAAAACCTGAATCCTGATCGATTTCTACACGTAACATCTGATATTAAGCCTCTACAATTGATTGAAATTTCGTGATCAACCATTTATTTTGTTGATCGATGGTCAGATCTGAATTGTCCAGAACGATTGCATCATCAGCCTGCCGTAGAGGACTTTCTGCTCTGGTCGAATCTATTAAATCCCGTTGCTCGATGTTCGCAAGTACTTCTTCAAATGAAGCCGGTTCTCCTTTGGCTTTTAGTTCATCCAGACGGCGTTGAGCGCGTACATCAGGACGGGCTGTAACAAATATTTTGAGTTCTGCCTGAGGAAAAACTACGGTTCCGATATCACGTCCATCCATTACAATCCCTTTTTCTTCGCCGAATTTTTGTTGCTGTTCCACCATGGTACGTCGTACAAAGCCTACAGTTGCAATTGGACTCACTTTACCGGCAACTTCCATTCCGCGTATCTCTTTTTCAACATTTCTTCCATTAAGATAGGTATCTGACCTGCCTGTTTCTGAGTTTGGATGGAAATCGATGTAAATGTCATTCATCGCCTTTTCCAACAATTCCAGATTGAGATCATCACCTTGAAAAATTCCGTTTTCCATACTGTAAAATGTAACAGCGCGATACATAGCGCCACTGTCGATATATTTGTACCCTATGTTTGCGGCCAAATCTTTTGCCATCGTACTTTTACCACAGGAAGAGTGACCATCAATAGCTATGATTATTTTCTTCATAATGTATTATAACTTTGTTTCCGAGAAAGAAGTTGTGAGACTTACCATAAAAGATGTTGCAGAAGGATGATATTGAGCTAAAGAGCAACTGATCTTGAATGCTTTAACATTTAATCCTGCACCGATAGAAAATCCCCCCATACGGTTTCCTTGTTGTATTTTCATATCTGAACCGGTTCTTGCATTGTACCCTAAAGCGATCCACAAATTATCTGACGGAAGAAAATCAACACCTACAATGAAATGATTGAGAAAAGTTGTAAAGAATTCTTGATCTTCACCATTCGTTTTTTTGTAATCCCAACGATTCAGATTGGCTGCCGTCAGCGAAAAACGTATCGGGGCATGATCCAATCGTTTAGATATACCTAATTGTATTTCCCAGGGCATTTCAGCGTATTCTTCATCGTAGGCTTTTATTTGTCGTCCCAAATTTTTCCCGACTAAACCTGCAGAAAATTGTTTTTCCTTATTATAATAACTCAATCCCAGATCGACTCCAAATCCAATAGATGTGTATTCATCATAAGGAGAATATACGAATTTAGCGGTAACTCCACCACGAAGCCGGTCAGTCAGGTCATGTGAAAAAAACAAATTACCGCACATGTCTTTTGCAGGCAAATCTCCGTAGATAATACCATTTTTGTCAGCTTTGGTCATATCTCCATAATTGACATAGTTAAATCCGACTCCCCAGGCACTTCTATCGCCCATTGCTTTCGCAAATGTTGCACTTCCGGAACCGATATCGGCTATATAGAATAAATAATTGAGATTGATACTCTTATCCATTTCCGGTCCAAGGAATGCCGGATTATGATAAATGAGGGAGAGGTCGTTTTCAACAATTGAGATATTGGTTTTTCCTAATGCACTGGCGCGTGCCGATGAGGGAAGCCCCAGAAAATTAAAGACAGTATTGCCTTCCTGTGCATTTATCGATAGGAAATTGGATATTATAATACAAAATAAAAGCGTTTTCTTCATGCCTTATAAAAATGAATGGACAAATATACGGATAAAACCGCTAACTATACAAACGGAAGAAATAATAAAAAGGTATATGAATCGTGGGATTTTTTGTGTTACTTTGTATTTGAATACGTCAGATAAGAAAAAAGAACTATATGATAACATTTGAACAATCGTTAGATATTATTCGTGAAAATATCGGTAAAATAGTTTATCCCCAGCATCCGGATCAATTATATGAACCTATTCGTTATATTTTGGATCTGGGAGGGAAAAGGGCGAGACCTGCTCTCGTATTGCTGGCATGTAATTTATATAAAGATGATGTTTCCGAATCTGTTCAACCGGCTTTGGCCTGGGAAGTTTTCCATAATTTCACGTTGATGCACGACGATGTAATGGATAAAGCGGATATCCGTCGTGGAAAGCAGACAGTTCATAAGGTCTGGAATGAAAATACAGCTATCTTATCAGGAGATTCTATGTTAATCCTTGCATATCAGATCATGGCGAAAGCTCCTTCTGATGTTATGAGGTCTCTGTTGGATCTTTTTTCCAAAACAGCTGCAGAAATTTGTGAAGGTCAACAATTGGATATGGAGTTTGAGAGCCGTCTGAATGTGACGGAAGAAGAATACCTGGAAATGATTTGTCTGAAAACTGCTGTGATGATAGGAGCTTGTTTGAAATCCGGAGCTATAGTTGGTGGTGCCAGAATGGTAGATTTGAATTTGTTGTATGAATTCGGTATTAATCTTGGTCTTGCATTTCAGATAAAGGACGACTTTCTTGATATTTATGGAGATCCGGCTGTATTTGGAAAAAACATAGGAGGGGATATTTTATGTAATAAAAAAACATATTTTCTGGTTAATGCTTTACAATTGGCTGAAAATGAAGAGAAAGAATCATTGTTAAACTGGTTAAATGCTTCTTCATACAATGAGAAAGAAAAAATTAACGGAATAACGGCTATATACGACAAATTAGAGTTGAAGCAACGTGCAGAGGACAAGATGAAAGCTTTATACGAAAAATCTTTATCTTCATTGAGGCAGGTCGATCTTCCTGAAGATAAAAAAACCGTTTTGTACGAATATGCCAAACAATTGATGGAAAGGGACTATTGATGATCGATACACATACACATGTTTATCAGGACGATTTTGATGAAGATAGGAATGCGATGATTTCCAGGGCAAAAGAAATCGGGATATCTAAGTTATTGTTACCTAATGTTGCTCCGGAGACAGTAGACCGCTTACATGAATTATGTGATCAATATCCTGATTATTGTATTCCTATGATGGGACTACATCCAACCAGTGTCACACCATCATGGAAGGATGACCTGAAAACAATCCGTTCGTGGTTCGATAGTCGTAAATATGTGGCGGTAGGTGAGATCGGGATTGATTTGTACTGGGATAAAACATATATCAATGAGCAAAAACAGACTTTTATAGAACAACTTCGTTGGAGCATTGAAATGGCTCTTCCTGTTGTTATCCATACTAGGGACGCTTTTCCTGAAGTTTTCGAATGCCTGGATTTTGTGGGCGCACACAATTTGAGGGGTGTTTTTCATAGTTTCGGAGGAAGTCGAGAGGAATTAGAAAGGGTTTTACGGTATGAAAATTTTCTATTGGGAATCAATGGTGTAGTTACATTCAGAAATTCTAACTTTCGGGATTATCTTACGTTGGCGCCTATAGAACGAATCGTAACAGAAACAGATGCACCTTATTTGACTCCGGTGCCATTCCGGGGAAAGAGAAATGAACCGTCATTTATTCATTATGTAGTCGAAAAACTGGCAGAAGTCTACAAACTGCCGGAAAGAACAATCGCAGAAAAAACGGCGGAGAATGCAAGGAGGTTGTTTATGATTAGCTGAAAATATTATTTCGATTTTTCATAATCCTTTATGAGTCCTTCGCAGAGCCAATTTGCCATAGCTTGCCGGTTTTGTTTCAATAAGAACCGTTGACGATCTCTTCCGTCATTACAAATGTTCCCGAGTTCGACAAATACACATGGAGGCGTAGTGTTTTGCAATAGATAAAGTCCTCTGGGGCTTGCTGTACCGTCAAACCCCCTTGTCGGTTGATATTTAAAGTAATTTTTATGAAAGGTTTCCCTCATGTTGTTTGCCAGGACTTTCCCTTTTGCACTATTTGGAGCGTAATAGAAAAATATGTCCACCGATCTTTTTTGAGGTCGGCTGTCCAGGTGTAGAAAGACCGATCGCTGATATTTAGCTTTCGATTTGCGGGATAATTGGTTAATTTTATCACCTCTTTGTTTTAATCTGGCTTTTTGGTTCAACGGTATTTCAGCACCCATACAAGTTTCGTTTTTGCTATTGTTCAGGTATTCACTATCACGGATACCGTCATTAGGATCCTGAATAATCATATGAACAGTTGCTCCTTCTTTTAACAGGCATAAAGCCAGACGCAGGGTAATATCGTAAGCATATTCGTCTTCATGTAATGTTATTTTCGAATTTATTTTGAATGTGGCGCCAGGATCAGGTCCTCCGTGCCCACTACTTAAAAAGAAGCAAGCGCCTTTTAAACGATCGGATTCGATTGTGTATTCTTCATGTTTTTTCCCAAATAAAGGATCTCTTACTTTTTTCTTTTTTTCAGTGGTTGCGGTCTTAGTGTTTGTTGGATTTGCACCTGCTATTGGAGGTAATAAATAAGATACACCCAGTTTTAATGAGTTATTCTTGTCTAATTTACTTTTGTTCAGTTCTATAAAATTTTGATAATATTCTTTTCCCTGCCTGTTATTACGTTTTAAAAAAGCATGAATACCTTCTCCTTTTAATGGAACGGCATATTGATTCTGAGCAAAAGAAGGGAATGATAAAAATATGATAAATAATAATGATAGATATATTGATTTCTTCATGATCTGGAAAAAATATCTGCAAATATACACTTTAGTTTAGATTTATTCCCCATAACATCTCTATATGATCGGCTTTTCCTTTTTGATTTTTTAATGCCAACTGCATCCAGACTCTATCTGTGATATTGTATCTCAGGCCATTTCTTTGATAGATGTATCCATACTCCGTATTTTTAGAAAACAGATAGGTGCTGAGTTGAAGGTTTACCGATAGTTTTCCAAAAATAAATGAATATTCAGCACCTACACCTGTTTTTACCGTTTCAATCCGATTGCTTACGGATTTGGAAGATCTGATCAGGAAATCATAATCAGAGGAATCATAAAAAACATCCCAGACAAAGCCAAAACGAGTAAAATTAAGATGTCGTCTGGAAACTTCGAATGATAATCCGGATGTAAAATATTTATTTCCTCCGATAGGAGAGATTTCTTTTATTCCTCCTGAAACAGCAATCGCATACTTCCATCGTTTAGACGGGTTAGTCATTTTCGAGTTGATCAATTCCCGTTTATTCCCAAAAGAATAGCTGGCGCCTATCGATCCGGTCAGAATATTTAATCCGGTATTTGGTAAAATAACATCTCCATTTGAAAAATGTGTTATTCCTCCTCCCGCTACCAGGGAAATATGACCGGATATCCGGTATGAAGCTTGTAATTGTAACAATAGTGCCGCATTGATGTGGCTACCGATAGTTAGATTTTCCGGATTTGATTTAGGATCGTATATTCTTTCAATATAACCGATTCCAGCACCGACTTTCAAGTTTAGGTTGATAGGAGAGGACTGATTCAGAAATGCAAATTTCATAAAAGGAATAAGACTGTAAGAATTACCCAGATAATTTGGGTTGCCTACACTCATGGTTAAAAAGGAAATACCATATTCCGGAAAATTAAAGAAGGAGTTCCATTCTTGTGTCCCAGTCGTTTGTTTGGAAGCAAATACTTCAAATCCGGATGGATTAGTCTCATTCACCGCTTTAACTTTGTCCGAGTGATTGACTAATATTCCTTGATGGTATATTCCTCCGGTTTTCCAATTATAAAGTTTCAGAGTATCTTCAGCACAGATATTCCATGTGGAAATCCATAAAAATACCAGGCTGAAAAATGGTCTTAGGAAATTCTGCAATATCATTGTATTTGTTAAAATCCTATCGGATAAAATATTATATGTTTCAAAAACAAATATAAGTCAAAAATAGTTTTTATCAAAATAATGTATTTTAAAGATGTCTTTGAATTAATAAAAATAAACCTTACCTTTGTACCCGAAAAATAAAAAAAGGAAAGGTGCTCGAGTGGTTTAAGAGGCACGCTTGGAAAGCGTGTGTACGGCAAAACTGTACCGGGGGTTCGAATCCCTTCCTTTCCGCTAATGAAGAGGCTTGTGAATTTATTTCATAGGTCTTTTTTATTTTGTTTTTTTATCAATTTAATTTTCTTCACATTTTTTTTATTTGAAATTTTGTAGAAATAATTTAGAATGTCTATTTTTGCAAAGACAACATTCGTTGCGTTACATTTGTTTTCTTTCAAAAAGATTTCAAATATATGCTGATTAACAATGTTTTATCTTCATACTACACACGAAAAATATAAAATTATCATTCATCATTAATGGGGATTAATGTAGTAAAGATCTTGAATGATAATAATAATTTTTATAAATAAAATATGAAACTGAAACAAAAATTGAAACAATGTGGCAAAGTTGCTGCAGTTGGTGCTGTTTTGGCAGCTGGAGCCTTAGTTCCACAAACAGTAGATGCTCAGAAGGCGAAAGAAGTGAAAGGTAAACCAAACATTCTGGTCATCATGGGAGATGATATCGGTGTTTGGAACCTGAGTTGTTGGAGCCGGGGGATGATGGGTTTTAAAACCCCAAATATTGATAGAATAGCTAATGAAGGTATTCTTTTCACGGATTATTATGGACAACAAAGTTGTACTGCCGGACGTTCGGCTTTTATTACCGGTCAGTGCCCATTTCGTACCGGATTGTCGAAAGTCGGAATGCCGGGAGCAAAAACCGGAATACAGAAAGAAGATCCAACGATTGCAGAGCTATTGAAGCCATTAGGTTATATGTGTGGACAATTTGGAAAAAATCACCTTGGTGATCGTGATGAATTTCTGCCTACCAACCATGGATTTGATGAATTTTTTGGCAATTTGTATCACTTGAATGCGGAAGAAGAACCGGAAAATCCTGATTATCCGAAAGATCCGGAATATCGTAAAAAATTCGGTCCTCGGGGTGTAATTCGTTCTACTGCTGATGGTAAAGTGGAAGATACAGGCCCATTAACAAAGAAACGGATGGAAACTGTGGATGAAGAATTTTTGGCCGCAACCAAAGACTTCATTACACGTCAGAATAAAGCGGGAAAACCGTTTTTTACATGGTTTAATTCTACCCGTATGCACGTGTATACTCACCTGAAACCAGGAGTAGACGGTAAAACAGGATTGGGTTTACAGGCTGATGGAACAACGGAGCATGATGGTCATGTTGGTGAATTGTTGAAACTTTTAGATGATCTTGGTATTACCGAAAATACAATAGTAATATATACAACTGATAATGGAGCGATGAAGTGTGAATGGCCTGACGGAGGATCTTCTCCTTTCCGTGGAGAAAAAAACACCAATTGGGAAGGTGCGTACCGTGTTCCTTGTCTGATGCGCTGGCCCGCCCAGATTGAAGCAGGGCAAAATATTAATGAAATATTTTCTGCTGAAGACTGGATGCCTACTTTGATTGCAGCGGCCGGAGGGGATCCTAACCTACGCGAAAATGCCCGTAAAGGAATCCAAGCCGGGAATAAATCTTTCAAAGTATACATCGATGGTTATAACCAATTGCCATTGTTGACAGGAAAAACTGATAAAGGTCCTCGCAATGAATTTTTCTATTTCAGTGATGATGGAGAATTAGTTGGATTCCGGCAGGGACATTATAAATACATTTATCAGGTTCAACGAGCTCAGGGACAGGCGGTTTGGAGCGAGCCATTTGTCAAACTGCGAAGTTCAAAAATTATGGATTTACGTTCTGACCCATTTGAAACTGCTTGGGGTAATTCTGCATTTTATGATGCATGGGCTATGGAACATGCTTTTATGATTGTTCCGGCTCAAGCAACAGTGGCGGAGTACTTGAATACATATAAAGATTTTCCTCCTCGCCAACGTGCAGCATCATTTAATGTTGATGCTCAGATTGAAGCGCTGGAAAAAATGATACCGGAGAGAAATTAGTGAGTATCAATGTTATATATATTTAACTCGTGATCGGGTAAACAAAATTTTACTTTAAATGTACGAATCTTAACTGAAAACAGAGAAATAAATTTTACTTTTGCAAAGACAACATGTGCTTATACCATATGTTGTCTTTATTTTTGTTATTAATTCTAAGAAGAGATGCCCAGAATAAGTTTATTAACGAAAGAAGTTATCATTAATGCAGCTTTGGAAATCGTTCGTGAAGAAGGTTTAGAAGCTCTATCTGCACGGAATATTGCAAAAAGAATGAAGTCATCAACCCGTCCGATATATGATGCCTATACCAATATGGATGAATTTAGGGCGGATTTGATATCAAAGATAAAAACCATAATATTTACCAGTATTTTTTCTTATAAAAAGACCGGTCAGCAGTTTTTTGACTTAGGGCTGGGATATATCTATACAGCCTATACTGAGCCTAAATTATTCCGGGTTTATTATGAAAAAGGTCTGGGAACAAAATTAAGCGAATTGTCTCCTAGCGATAGAGTGGTTCAAGCTTTGCGGGATGATTTAGGAGATGCTCATATCGAAGAAGAGAATCTCTTACAAATTGTTATAAATTCATGGATCTTTGTATATGGGTTGGCTTCTTTTATTGCTTCCGGAACTTTGGTTTATAATGAGGAAAAGGTTATAATTCGTCTTCGGGAAATATGGCACAGCATCCTGAAAAGATGGGATTTACCCATTGATCGGCTATTATATTAAGTCTGATTTTATTATCTTTCTGTATGCGAGCTATTTATGATCGAAGTTGTTTGTTTCAATTTATTCAGAGCTTTTTCCAATAGGATTCTTGAACAACCGATATTCATTCTCATAAAACCTGTTCCTTCGATACCGAACATCTCTCCATCATTAAGTGCCAGTCCGGCTTCATTAGTAAATAAAGATACTAGTTCATTCTGAGATAGTCCCAGTTTACGGCAATCAAGCCAGATTAGGAATGAAGCTTCCGGTTTGATAACTTTAATTTGAGGAATGTTTTTGTGGATGTAACTATCAGTGAAAGATATATTCCCTTCTATATAGCTCAGCATTTGTTTTAACCAATCTTCTCCATATTTATATGCAGCTTCTGTTGCTACATAAGCAAAAAGATTTCCTTGTTGAAACTCCCCTCCATGTAAAAAGTTGAAAAAACTGTTCCTGAGTTTTTTATCGGGAACAATGGCATACGAACTGACAATGCCAGCGATATTAAAAGTTTTACTCGGGGACATAAAGGTGATGCTGTTATTGGCAGCCTCTTCCGAAATAGAAGCAAAAGGTAAATGTTTGTTTCCAAAAAGAGCCATGTCGGAATGGATTTCGTCTGAAATGACAAGGACATTTTTCTCAAGACACATAACAGCCAGTTTTTGTAAAGTTTCTTTATCCCAAGTGATTCCTATGGGATTGTGAGGATTACAGAGTATCAATATTTTACAATCTTCTGTATTCAGGATCTGTTGTAATCCATCCAAATCCATCCTGTATTTTCCATTCTCTTCAATCAATGGGTTATACACAAGTTGACGGCTGTTCATTTCCGGAACAATTCGAAACGGATGGTAAACGGGTGGCTGAATGATGATTTTATCTCCAGGTTTGGTGAAATGCAGAATAGAATATGCAAGTCCTTTCACAATGCCTGGAACAAAGCTAATCCAATCTTCTTTTACTTCCCATTGATGTTGATTTTGTATCCAGTCTTTTATAATTGTGAAATAATCTTTTTGTAGGATAGGGTAACCAAAAATACTGTGTTTGCAACGTTCAATCAGTGCTTCTGTAATAAAACTCCCAGTTTTGAAATCCATATCAGCAACCCACATCGGGATTAATTCACCATTACCAAAGTATTCATTCAGACCATCATATTTGACACAATCACTACCGAAGCGATCAGTTAATTCATCGAAATTATATATTTCCATATTTTCAATTATAAGAGAATACAAAATTAAAGAATATATTTGTATATGTAAACTCATTGCCTATCACTTCGATTTTTTCGGAATTGAAATTTATAAAGATATTAAATTCAAAATCTTATGATTTGTTATTTTTATATTAAATAAAATGTATTTTTGTTGTAAAAATTTATGTTTTTCAAAATAAACGCTATAAAAATTTGCATAAATGATTAAAAGGAGTTACCTTTGCACTTGATTTCTAAAAAATATGATGATCAACAATAGTACATTAAATTTAGTCGTCCTTAGCATTATTCTAGTCATTACATAAAGAATAGTGAGGAGGGTTAATTAATAATATACTAAAAATGGAAAATATTAGGCCTTTCTCTATACCGGGACAGGCCTTTTTTTATTATAAAGATTAATTTTGCAGACTTAATGAGAAGGGATATGAAAATACAATTGCGAAGTTACACGAGTACTTTCGGTCGTAAGATGGCCGGAGCCCGTTCTCTATGGAGAGCAAATGGCATGAAGGACGAGCAAATGGGTAAGCCGTTGATTGCAATCGTTAATTCATTTACACAGTTTGTTCCAGGTCATGTACATTTGCATGAAATAGGGCAGTTTGTGAAATCGGAAATTGAAAAATCAGGTTGTTTTGCTGCTGAATTTAACACGATCGCTATTGATGACGGAATTGCTATGGGCCATGATGGAATGTTGTATTCTCTTCCATCCCGAGACCTTATCGCCGATAGTGTAGAATATATGGTAAACGCTCATAAGGCTGATGCTATGATTTGTATCAGTAATTGTGATAAGATCACTCCGGGAATGTTGATGGCAGCCATGAGACTGAATATCCCGGCTGTTTTTGTTTCCGGAGGACCTATGGAAGCCGGTCGGTTGGACGGTCAGGGGTTGGATCTGATCGATGCTATGGTACAGGGTGCCGATGAGTCGATCAGTGATGAACAGGTTGCAAAAGTGGAAATGAATGCTTGTCCGACCTGTGGTTCCTGTTCCGGAATGTTTACCGCTAATTCGATGAACTGTCTTAATGAGGCTATTGGCCTGGCTTTGCCCGGGAATGGTACTATTGTTGCTACACATGTCAATCGTAAGCAACTATTTGTTGACGCAGCACGTATAATAGTTGAAAATGCATATAAATACTATCAGGATGGAGACGAGTCCGTATTACCGAGAAATATTGCCACAAGAGCTGCATTTCTGAATTCAATGACTTTGGATATTGCCATGGGAGGCTCTACCAATACGGTATTGCATTTATTGGCTATTGCTCAGGAAGCAGGAGTCGATTTCACCATGAATGATATTGATATGCTTTCCAGAAAAACCCCTTGTCTTTGTAAAGTTGCTCCTAATACAAAAAAATACTACATTCAGGATGTTAATCGTGCCGGAGGTATTATTGGGATTATGGCAGAGTTGGATAAAGCCGGTTTGGTTGATAATTCAGTATCTCGGGTCGATGGCTTAACCCTGAAAGATGCGATCGCTCAATTCGGGATATTAAGTCCTCAGGTGACAAAAGATGCTTTGAATAAATATCAATCGGCTCCCGGGGGTAAATTCAATCTTGTTCTTGGTTCTCAGGATGCTTACTTTGATCAACTGGATACAGACCGTGAAGATGGATGTATTAGGGATATTGACCATGCATATAGTAAAGATGGAGGTTTGGCTGTCTTGAAAGGAAATATTGCTCAGGACGGTTGTGTTGTGAAAACTGCAGGAGTAGACGAAAGCATCCTTAAATTTAAGGGAACAGCTAAAGTGTTTGATTCACAAGATGCTGCTTGTGATGGTATTCTGAGAGGAAAAGTCGTTGCCGGAGATGTTGTAGTAATTACTCATGAAGGACCCAAAGGAGGTCCTGGAATGCAGGAAATGTTATATCCTACATCCTACATTAAATCCCGTCATCTGGGA
>JAVBTA010000054.1:0-16644 GCA_031556375.1 Bacteroidales bacterium
ATTACTATACCGATAACAGCGACTGCGATACTTGGAATCGCAACGGTAACCCACTCGATATGACCATGGAAGCCGATACGATCAGCAGCAACATATTCTGAGAAAGGTAAATATCCTGTGAAAATAGAGAATATAGCCAGAATAATCAATGGCACAGTCATTAACGCAGGCGATTCGTGCGGTTTGTGATGACTATCGTATTCTTTTTCTTTACCCCAGAAAATATTGAAGTATAAACGGAACATATAAAATGCAGTTAATCCGGCAACAAACAACATGGTAAAGAAAATCAATTTATCATGGTGAAATGCTGCTGCAAGAATCTCATCTTTACTATAAAATCCTGAGAATAAAGGAATACCAGCAATTGCGAAACAAGCTATAAGAAATGTAATACTGGTGATCGGCATGAATTTATGCAAACGCCCCATATCTTTCATTTCGTTGCTGTGAACAGCATGGATTACCGAACCTGCTCCAAGGAAAAGAAGAGCTTTAAAGAACGCGTGTGTGAACAAGTGGAACATAGAAGCCATGTAGCCTAATCCATCATGTCCTTCGTAACCCGAAACACCTAAAGAAACCATCATATAGGCAATCTGGGAAATCGTAGAGAAAGCCAATACGCGTTTAATATCTGTTTGTGTAACAGCAATAATCGCTGCAAAAAGCGCGGTAAACGCACCAATGTATGCTATCAATGTCAACACCTCAGGCGCTGCGAAAATATATACAGGAAATAAACGGGCAACCAGATAAACACCTGCCACAACCATCGTAGCAGCGTGGATCAGAGCCGATACGGGAGTCGGACCTTCCATAGCATCAGGCAACCAGATGTGCAGAGGGAACATCGCTGATTTTCCGGCACCTCCCATGAAGATCAATGCCATAGCCCATGCACCGACAGACAGTCCCATAAAAGAGAGTCCCTGCATCGACGTTACTGCCAAATCAGCATTATTTGCAGTCAAAGCTCCGAAATCGAAAGTTCCCGTATAGAAAGACAGGATCAGGATTCCCACCAGGAAGCCTAAGTCTGCGAAACGGGTAACAATAAACGCTTTCTTTGAGGCTGCAACCGCAGATGGTTTTGTATAGTAAAATCCGATAAGAGAATAGGATGAAACCCCTACTAACTCCCAGAAAATATACATTTGAAAAATATTCGTTGCGACAACCAGTCCCAACATAGAGAAACTGAACAACGAAAGGAAAGCATAATAACGTTGGAAGCCTTTTTCTCCATGCATATAACTTAAACTATAGAGATGCACCATCAAAGAAACAGTGGTGATTACTACCAGCATCATAACAGAGATAGGATCCAATAAAACTCCCAAATCAATGTGTAACTTATCTGTAAGATTCAACCATGTGATGTTGAATGGAATCTCCGCGACAAAAGCTCCGGCTGCATCCTTTCCTTTCACAAAGAAGTATTGGAAAGCCACAAAATAGGAAAGTACCGCAGCAAATCCCATTCCTAATGTACCGATAATACCCGCTACATTATGCTTCATTTTGTGCCCTGTCAGTCCTAACAGGAGAAAGAGGACAAAAGGTGTAATTAATATTAATAAGCTGTATTCCATAATTTTATTCCTTTTTTACTCTTTCATTTTATTTATCTTTCTGACATTAACGCTTCCTATATTGCGGTAAACGTTGATAATGATAGCAATGGCTATTGCTGTTTCGGCAGCGGTAATGGCAATACCGAACAAAGTAAAGAACATTCCTTCCATGCTTCCGGGAAATAAATACCGGTTGAAAACGGCAAAATTGATCTCGACGGCATTCAAAACCAATTCGAGTGAAATCAGAATGGCCAGCATGTTTTTTCTCGCAATGAATCCATAGATCCCGATAAAAAACATCAGTGTGCTGACAATCAGATAATATTCCATTTTTATCATAATATCCTATCTTTTACGTGCAATTAAAATACCTCCTATGATACAAGCCAATAAGAGTACACTCAATATCTCAAAAGGTAATAAATATTGGAATTTCTCGGTTCCCATTAAAGCCCGGCCAATCATTTTCATATTGATTTCCTGATCTCCGGCAATAGTCGGGTTGTCGAGATAATTTAAGAATTCATGTTTCAACAAAGCAAAACCTGTCAAAGCAGCACCTGCAACTGCAGCAGCTGCACCATAGAGAATTCTTTTTGTATTATGATTATCGATCATATCCCCTTTATTGCTGGTAAGGAAAATTGCAAAAATGAACAATACAACGATTCCACCTGCATAAACTGAAATTTGTACGGCAGCAAGGAAATGATAATTCAACAAAAGATACAGACCTGCAGTCCCTATCAATACAAAGAGGAGATAGGTTGCTGCACGCAGGATCTTTTTGGAAGTCACTGCCATCACCGACATGATCACAATGAATAAGGCCAGACAAATAAAAATAATTAGATTAGCCATAATATTTATTGATTTTCTTCTTTTACAACTTTTTCTTTCTTGATCAGTGAAGATCCTTCCTTGTTCAGGCGTTCAAGCAGTTTGGAACGGGTGAACATTGCATGTTCGAAATTAGTAGACCATTCGATTGCATCCTGAGGACAAGTCATCGTACAAAGTGCACAAAAAGTACAACTACCCAAATCATAGAGGTATTTATCCAATACTTTCTTTTCCTTGCCGGTTTCTTCATCCACTTCTTTTTTAGAAATAACCTGGATCGTTCCGTTAGGGCAATTCGTTGCACAAATACCGCAAGCAGTACATTTGTGCTGATTGTTCTCGTTGTGCGGCATAGTCAACTGCCCGCGCATACGTTCGTGAGGAAATACCTTACCCCGATTTTCAGGATATTGTTCCGTTACTTTCGGACGAATGAAATTCAGCATGGTGATATACATCCCCTGCATCAAACGGTAAATCCCGATGAATATGTTTTTTATATAATTTATCAGTTTCATAGTAGCACGCACAAAGCCATTAATAATATATTCAGTAATGCCAGTGGCATCAATATCTTCCACTCAAGATTCAACAATTGATCGACACGCAGACGTGGGAACGACCAACGGATCCACAATGCAAGAAATACACAGAAGAATGTTTTTCCAAAAAACCAGATAACCGGAGGTATAAAATCCATTACGTGGTTAAATCCTTCCCAACCCGGTATGTGGAGCGGCATCCAACCTCCAAGGAACATTGTAGCTGCAATTGCGGCAACAATAAACATGTTCAGGTATTCTGCCAGATAGAAAAATCCGAATTGAATACCGGAATATTCCGTATGGTAACCGGCTGTCAATTCCGATTCAGCTTCAGGTAAGTCGAAAGGACCGCGGTTTGTTTCAGCATGAGATGCGATCAGATAAATAATGAACGCAATAAATGCAGGAATATGTCCTTTGAAAATGAACCACATTTCAGATTGTTGATTTACAATTTCAGACAGTTGCATCGATCCGGAAAGGATTACGATTGTCATCAACGCTAATCCGCATGAAAGTTCGTAACTGATCAACTGCGCCCCGCTTCGCATAGCCCCGATCATGGTATACTTATTATTACTGGACCATCCGGCAAGCAGGATACCTACAACTCCCAGGGATGAAACGGCTAATAGATAAAACACACCTATATTAAAATCGATAGCGTGTAAAGCCGGATCAAAAGGAAGGGCTCCAAATGTACAAATGGATGCGATAATAACCAAGAAAGACGCGATACGGAACAACACAGGATCTGCCCTGTCTATTTTGATAAGCTCTTTCAATAAGATTTTAACCATGTCGGCCACACTCTGGATAATACCGAAAGGTCCTACCCGGTTAGGTCCGATGCGACATTGGAAGAAAGCACAGACTTTCCGCTCAATATAAATCAATAACAGTGCAAGTACCGCGTAAACGCCCAATATGGCAACTCCTACGAGTACAAATTCAACGAATAATGCCCAGCCATCGCTCATGTAAGTGCGAAGAAACTGATCTATCCAATTGGTCAAACCACTAAAGTCAAACATACTTTATATTTTATCTGTCAATACAGGGTACTACATAATCTAACGATGCCCCTATCATAATAAGGTCAGCTACTTTGGATCCAACAGTGGTAGGAATCAAGGCATTAACCAAAGTCATACACGGTGAACGGAACTTAATCCGGTAGGGCGACTTATCTCCTTTACTATTAATGTAAACATCGAATTCTCCTCGGGCATTTTCCACACGTTGGAAGAATTCTCCTTCCGGAAGACGTATGATTGCTTTTGTCTTAGCAGCAAATGGGCCTTCTGGTATATTGTCAATCAATTGTTCTATAATTTTCAATGATTCTTCGATTTCATCCAGGCGAATAATATAACGATCGAATGTCATACCATCCTGACGTATCATTTCTTTGAAATCGACTTTGGAATATGCAGCATAAGGCTCAATCTTACGGATATCGTTACTCCAACCGGAAGCACGTCCTGAAGGGCCTGTAGCTCCCAAAGAAATCGCCTGTTCTTTACTCAGGTAACCGACACCTTCCATACGGCCTCTTGCGATCGGATTGCCGGTGAACAACATATGGTGTTCTTTAAGCATCTTACGCAAATATGGAATAAATTCCTTTACTTTACGTTGAAAATTAGAATGAATATCTTGAGCAACACCTCCGACGACGCTGTAATTAGCCATCAGACGGCCTCCTGCAGTTTCTTCAAAGATATCCATGATCTTTTCACGGTCACGCATACCATATACGAAAGCCGTGATAGAGCCCATATCCATCGCCATACAACCCCAACCCAACAAGTGGGATGCGATACGGGTCAACTCATCAAAAATAGTACGGATGTAGTGGGCACGCTCAGGCACTTCCAGTTCAAGCGCTTTTTCGCAGCACAAACAAACCGCATGACGGTTAATGGTTCCTGAAAGATAATCCAGACGGTCCGTGAGGTGAAGGATCTGAGGATAAGTATAAGCTTCGCTCATCTTCTCAATACCCCTATGGATATACCCGAAATTCGGGTCGATTTTCTTAACGACCTCACCTTCAAGGGAAACCCGCAGGTGAAGAACCCCGTGAGTAGCAGGGTGTTGAGGTCCGAAGTTGACAATATATTCTTCTTCTTCGAATAATTTATGAGTCGATTCGACCGGTTGTCCCATTTTCAGTTCTACTGTAGGGACTCTTTCCATGTCTTCGATCAACTCATTTTCCATCGGAACAGGGTTCAATTCTGGGTTTGCATCGTAATCCTTACGTAACGGATACCCTTTCCAATCCTGGCGTAGGAACAAACGGCGCATGTCAGGATGGTTTATGAAGCGAATACCAAGGAAGTCGTATACTTCACGTTCGTATAAACCCGCTGATTCCCAAAGATCATGAACAGAATCGATAAGAGGATTTTCACGGTCGGTAGTAGATGTTTTCAATGCTACTAACTGAGTCGGATCCTGTGTATTGGAAAGATAATAAATTGTACCTAAACTTTCGGTGTAATCCATTCCGACGATATCCATCAGGAAATCACAATTACATTCTTTTCTTAAAAAAGTAGCAGCTTCGTACAGATTTTCTTTTGGAACGGTTACATTCAGAGTTTTTCCATTTTCCTCAACAACGGCGAAAGCCAGAGCGGATAATTTATTATTGATTTGTTCCATCTACAACCTCCTCTTTTTTAAGTTCTTGTCGTTCTGCTTCGAGATATGGTTTCATATCCGGTTGTGAAGGCAGGCGGAAAAATTCCTGCATTTTTATTTTACGTGCTAATTGCATCATACCATAAATCATAGCATCCGGGCGTGGAGGGCAACCTGGGATGTAAACATCGACCGGAATTACTTCATCAACTCCCATTACCGTGTGATAAGAACTTTTGAACGGTCCTCCGCTGATAGCACAGCTTCCGAAAGCCATCACATATTTTGGTTCTGCCATTTGGTCGTAAAGACGTTTCAAAACCGGTGCCATTTTGTGAACAATAGTTCCGCAGACAAAAACGACGTCGGCCTGACGTGGACTGTTACGGGTAACTTCCCATCCGAAACGGGCAAAGTCATAACGGGCAGCTCCAAGACACATAAATTCAATACCACAGCAGCTGGTAGCAAATGTCAGAGGCCATACCGAATTGGAACGTCCCCAGTTAATAACATCATCTATCTTGCTGATAAATATATTGACTCCGTTGTCTTTCAGTTCTTTAACATATTCTTCGAGGTATTCATTTTCCTTGAAATCCTCGTTTTTCATGTTTCTGATATAAATATCTTTTACTTCCATTTCAAGGCTCCTTTCTTCCAGGCGTAAGCTAACCCGAGGGCTAAGATGACTAAAAAGAACGACACACAAACCAATCCTTGCACTCCCAGATCTTTCATGACGACTGCCCATGGGAAAAGCAATACGGTTTCAACGTCGAACACCAAAAATAAAATAGCGAAAAGATAATACCCCACCCGGAATTGCACCCAGGAGGTTCCACGGGTAGGGATACCGCATTCATACGGATCTCCTTTGTGGGGATTTGTAGAAGATGGAGCAAGCAGTTTTGCTATCAGCAAAGCCGCTACAACCATAAATATAGCCGTGATAAGTACGACCAGAAATAACGCAGAATTACTCATGTGAGCGCTGTCTTTTTGTTATAAAAATACTTGTGATAGAGGGCTTTTTCATATCAGCAAGTTCAATATCCTTTGATTTCGGCGCAAAAGTAAGAACAATTTATTTGTCTCGCAAAGATTTTCTGAATAAAATTTGTACATTTGCAAAATCTAAACTTGTTAAAAATTAGAAGAATGAAAAAAATTATTTTATCAATAGGCTGTCTTTTACCTCTTGCTTTGTTTGGGCAAGGAGATAAATTTGTTTTGGAAGGAAAGGTTGGTCAACTCAATAGTCCGGCAAAAGCATATCTGATGTATCGTTCCGGTGATGAGACTGTAACAGATTCTGCTACTATTAAAAACGGAACATTTGAGTTTACAGGAGCATTAGAAAACCCTACAAGAGGAACTTTGGTTTTGAGCCATGACGGAACCTTCGATCCTAATGCTCGCACCCGTCCGGGTGACTTATTACAAATTTTTCTTGAACCGGTTAAATTTTCTTTGACAAGTCCCGATTCAATAAAACATGCATCAATAAAAGGTTCTCCCCTCAATGATGACAATAAAAGATTTGAGGCATCATTAAAACCTATCAATGAAAAAATGAATGTTTTAATGGCAGAATATCAAAACGCTTCTGAAGAAGACAAAAAGTCGGAAGCTTTTCAGAAGAATATCGAAAGCCGCTACGAAGGACTCCAGGATGAGATGAATGACAGCTATTTATCTTTCATTAAAACGAATCCGGGATCTTTTGTAAGTGTAATTGCTTTGAACTACTATGCAAGCGCTAATTCTGACGTTGAAAAGATTGAGCCGGCATTTAATCTTTTGTCTCCTGAAATGAAAAATTCAAAAGAAGGAAAAACTTTTGCTGCCAGAATTGATAATTTAAAGAAAGTTGCTGTCGGTGCTATTGCTCCTGATTTTGCTCAAGCTGATCCTAACGGAAAAGACATTAAATTGTCGGACTTCAGAGGAAAATATCTTTTGATTGATTTTTGGGCTTCATGGTGTGGTCCTTGCCGGAAAGAAAATCCGCATGTTGTAGCTGCATACAATCAATATAAAGCCAAAAACTTTGAAATTCTTGGTGTTTCTTTGGATAATAATAAAGAAGCATGGCTGAAAGCAATTGAAAAAGATGGTTTGACATGGCCTCAGGTATCTGATATAGGCGGTTGGAAAAATGCAGTAGCTCAACAATATGCAGTGCAATCTATTCCACAAAACTTTTTACTGGATCCTAACGGAAAAATTATCGCCAAAAACCTACGCGGAGAAGATTTGGCAAAGAAATTGGAAGAATTATTGAAATAATTATCAGATTATAAAAATACAAAGGCGCTAAGAAAAAACTTAGCGCCTTTGTATTTTTACAACCCGACCTCGTACCTTTACGCACGAAAAAATAAGGTTTACGGTATATCCCTTATCGATTAAACACTAGATAATTAAATCAGTTCAATGCCTTTATCATGATATAATCATTCATGTAATATCCGTTTCCAATGTCAAAATCACCTTCACTTTCAATTGAAAATCCCATTTTCTTGTAAAAATAATAGGCTTTATTATTTCGATTTACGTTTAACACTAAAGACAACGAACCTGTTGGTTGTAATACTCTCAAATATTTCTCGGCGTTTTCAATCAGAAATTGGCCTAATCCTTTTCCCTGTTGGGATGGAAGGACATAGATCTTTTGTAAATGATACCGGTTGTCATGTTCTTTTTCAATCGACATATACCCTACCGGTTGTTCTTTTTCGTATACAATAAAAAAAACATGGCCGTTTTGCATCTGATTTTCCAGAGAAGGGATAGAATACATCCATTCGAACATATAATCCAGTTGCTCCGGAGATAAAATATCTTTATAAGTAGGCTCCCACACCTGAGATGCCAAATCCCGGATATGAGAGCAATCTTCTGTTTTTGCTTGAATAAGTCGATACATACGAGAAGTGTTAAAACTCCCGTAAAAATAATTAATGTTATTGAATACTCCAATTTTTCATATCTTCTTCTACAGTAGATATTCCTCCTATACCAAAATTTTCAACCAACACATTAGTTACATTCGGAGATAAAAACGCAGGAAGCGTAGGCCCTAGATGGATGTTTTTCACACCCAGGAATAGTAACGCCAACAGCACAATAACCGCTTTCTGTTCGTACCATGCAATGTTATAAACAATTGGAAGCTCATTGATATCTTTTAATCCGAAAGCATCTTTGAGGGCTAAAGCAATCATTACCAACGAATAACTATCATTACATTGTCCTGCATCCAGTACACGTGGAATACCACCGATATCTCCTAAAGGAAGTTTGTTATAACGATACTTCGCACAACCGGCAGTCAGGATAACATTATCCTGTGGCAATGCAGAAGCAAAATCGGTATAATATCCGCGGGATTTCATCCTTCCATCGCAGCCAGCCATAACGATAAATTTTTTGATCGCTCCGGATTTTACAGCATCCACAACTTTATCGGCCAATGCTAATACCTGATTATGGGCGAATCCACCGATAATTTCACCCTTTTCAATTTCCTGGGGAGGAAGACATTTTTTTGCATGTTCAATCAATGCCGAAAAATCCTTCGGTCGACTATCCTTGCGTCCCGGAACATGTTTTGCACCCGGAAGTCCCGCGGAACCTGTCGTATAAATCCGATCCGCATAAATTGCAGACTTAAGAGGAGGGACAATGCAATTTGTAGTGAAAAGGATTACGCCGTTAAAGCTTTCGAACTCTTCTCTCTGTCTCCACCAGGCATTGCCATAATTACCGATGAAATGGGGATATTTCTTGAATGCAGGATAATAATTTGCCGGCAACATTTCACTGTGAGTATATACATCGACTCCAGTATCAGCAGTTTGTTTGAGTAATTCCTCCATATCTTTCAAGTCATGTCCGCTGATCAGAATACCGGGGTTCTTTCCCACCCCTATATTAACTTTGGTTATTTCAGGATTACCGAAAGATGAAGTATTGGCTCTATCAAGTAAGGCCATCCCTTTTACTCCACATTCCCCAACTCCCATGGTGAGAGCAATAAGTTCGTTGACCGAAATATCCTTCCGACTGATCTCAGCAAGGACACTTTCAATGGTTTCATAAATACCGGGATCCTCATATCCCAGATTCAATGCATGTTCTGCATAAGCAGCAACTCCTTTTATTCCATAAATGATTAATTGTTTCAAAGACCGGATGTCTTCATTAGTTTCGGTGAGTACTCCAACTTGTTGCGCCTTTTTCTCATAATCCGGAAAATCTACCAAAAAACTTACCGCATCATGTTCCGGTAATATAATTTCGTATTTTTTTGCTTCGCTGATTAATTCATCTCTGAACAAGAATGCTTTTCCAATACGTTCTTTGATTGCAGCATCATCAAAGTTAGCATTGGTGATAGTACAAAATAAAGCATCCAGTATTTGTCGGCTGGCCTCAATATTTGCCATTCCTTTTTCCCTTAAAGCCCTGTTTACAATAGCTTCTCCTCTCACTACATACAACAGTAAATCCATTAACGCAGAAGTCTGAGGTTCTTTTCCACATACTCCCTTAATGCTACAACCCTTTCCCTGAGCTGCTTCCTGGCATTGATAACAAAACATTTCCATAATCTCGATTATTTAAATAATTATTTATTCTTAAATCCATTTTTCACTGATAACTTCCCCTCTTACAGAAAGTACAATAACTTTCAACGGAATATGACGCTCCGCTCTTTCCCTGGCCATTTCCGCAATTCTAACAAGTCCTCCACAGCAAGGAACCTCCATGATCAATACCGTTAATGTATCTATTTGAGCGACATCGATCATTTCTGTTAATTTATCTATGTACGATTGTGTATTACTATCGAGCTTAGGACAAGCAATAGCTAACATTTTCCCTTTCAGGAAGCGACTGTGAAATTCCCCGGAAGCAAAAGCAGTACAATCGGCCGCCAACAACAGGTTTGTTCCATGTAAGAACCCTGCTTGTGGGTTTAAAAGATGCAATTGTACTGGAAATTGCCTCAACTCAGACTGTTGTGTATATGTGTGATTCATCCCTGCCTGCATCAAAAAACTACCAGCAGCAGGGGATTTAATTTCTTTCATCATTGATCCGGGACAACCACAGACTAATGGTTTCTCCTTTTCTTTGGTTTGAAAATTAACATGCATATCATGTTTATCCAGGTATTCCAATCCTTGTCGTAGAAGTTCTGTTTCGCCGTGTTCTCTCAAGTGATGCAAATGAGCGAGAATAACAGCCTCCCCTTTTGTTACGATACGTTCCATAACAGCTTCCTCGCTATAAGGTTGGGCTTCCCGTTCTTCTAATGTGATCGCACCGACAGGACATTCTCCGATACAGGCTCCTAACCCATCACAATAAAGCTCACTGACCATTACGGCTTTGCCGTCGATAAGTTGTAAAGCTCCTTCGTGACAACCACTGACGCAAGCTCCACAACCATTGCAAAGGTCATCATCTATTTTAATGATTGTTCTTTTCATATTATTGATTATTTTTATGCAAATGTAGAGTAGTTGAATGGGGCGAATTGTCACAAATGTTACAGTTTTGAAAATATTGATTAATTTTGTCCAACATTCAAAATAAATTTCACATTCAAATATTTATGGATTATTCAACATTATCTGCAATCCCTCTATTTCATTCTTTAGAAGAAAACGAATTGATAGAAATCTTCTCCGAATTAAGTATCTCGGAAAGCTGTTTTAAAAAAGATGATTTGCTTGTTTTGCAGGATGAGCCCTGCAACCGTTTGATAATATTGCTTTCGGGAAGTGTGAAAGGAGAAATGATCGATCCGTCAGGCCGTATGATGAAGGTAGAAGATATTTTTGCTCCAAACCCATTGGCCATCTTATTTTTATTCGGACAAAACAACCGGTTTCCCGTTCAGGTAACTGCCCGCGAAGATGTTACCGCACTTATAATTCCCAAACAATCTGTTCTCCGGATGCTGAGCCTGAATGAGACTCTGTTGAAGAATTATCTGGATGTATCCGCCGGTTTTGCTTCACGGCTCAGCCAGAAACTACATTTTATGTCGTTCAGAACCATCAGGCAAAAACTGACAATGTATATTCTCAAACTGTCGAAAGAAAATCAGTCGGATACAGTTACTCTAGATAAAACAAAAAGTGCATTGGCAGAATACTTTGGAATTTCCCGCCCCTCTTTGGAAAGAGAACTTACCAAAATGCAACAGGATGGACTTATTCATACCGAAAAGAAAAAAATTGAAATAAGAAACAAAAAAGAACTTGTAAGACTGGTAAATCTTTGATTATTGATAAAAATGTAACATTGGTTACGTTTTTTTTAGAAAAGATTATATTATTTTGCACTGAATATTTAATGCTTATTATGAAAAGCTTTTTAAACCGGATTCCCAGTAAAATGATTCTGCCGTTTTTTATTGCGGGAGGACTACTTGCCGGTATAGGAGCTTATGCTGTCTATATGTCCAGGGCACACTCCTACTTGTCTGATGATCCGTCTGCCTGCGTTAATTGCCACATAATGACTCCTTATTATCAATCGTGGAACCACAGCTCCCATGCTCAATGGGCTAATTGTAACGATTGTCACGTTCCTCACAATAATGTCGTTTCAAAATATGCTTTCAAAGCGATGGACGGATTGTATCATGCAGCTGTTTTTACGGTAAACGGAGAGCCTCAAACAATACGTCCGCGGGAAGCTAGTAATAATGTGATTATGGAAAACTGTATCCGTTGTCATACTCAGCTGAATACCGATTTTGTAAAAACAGGGATGATCACTTATACAGAAGCAAAGCATGGCGAGGGAAAAGCATGTTGGGATTGTCACACACAGGTTCCTCATACAAAGATAAGTAGCCTGAGCTCGTCTCCGAATGCGATTGTTCCGTTGCCGGAATCCCCTGTACCTGACTGGTTAAAGAAAATAATGAAAAAATAATAAAACAGAAAAGATATGTTCGGAAAATTAGCAGAAGCAATTAAGCGTCGTCCCATCATCGGATGGGGAATATTTGCCGTAGTTATGGTAGCTGTATTTGTGTTAGGACTACTTGCCGCCTCTATCACCGAACGAAGAGCGGAGATCGCTACTTTGTTTAATAATAAGAAAGTGGATATTACCGGTATTGAATCCCGCAATGATGTTTGGGGAGAGAACTATCCCCGTGAATACAACACCTGGAAGAAAACAGCGGATATGGACTTCCGTAGCAAACATCTGGGAAATATGCCGGAAGATGTTTTGGAAAGTCGCCCGGAAATGGTAGTCCTCTGGGCCGGATATGCCTTTGCCCAGGATTACTCGGCTCCTCGTGGACACATGCATGCCCTGGAAGATATCAGAGCCACACTGCGTACTGGATCTCCGGATGAAAATACAAAGGATATGCAACCTGCAACCTGCTGGACCTGCAAAAGTCCTGATGTTCCGCGAATGATGCATGAAGCGGGTATTGAAAACTTTTATAAAGCTCCATGGAGTTCTTTTGGAGATCAGATTGTCAATCCGATTGGATGTGCCGATTGCCATGATCCGAAAACAATGAACCTGGCAATCTCCCGTCCGGGACTGATCGAAGCTTTCGAACGTCAGGGCCGTAACATTGCGGATGCTACACCTCAGGATATGCGTTCGTTGGTATGTGCACAATGCCATGTCGAATATTTCTTCAAAGGTGAAGGTAAATACCTGACTTTCCCATGGGATGGAGGAATGACCGTTGAAGCTATGGAGAAATATTACGATGAAGCGGAATATAAGGATTGGACCCATGCGGTAAGTCGTGCTCCAATGTTGAAAGCGCAACACCCTGATTATGAAATATTCCTTTTAGGGCCTCACGCTCAACGGGGATTGAGTTGTGCCGACTGTCATATGCCTTATATTTCCGAAGGAGGTATCAAATATTCTAATCACCAGGTAGTGAGTCCGTTGAAAAACATTTCAAATACTTGTCAGACCTGCCACCGTGATTCGGAAGAAAAACTACGTAATTATGTCTATCAATATCAAGATAAAGCATTGGAAATCCGAGACCGCATTGAAAAAGAATTATCGAAAGCGCATATCTTAGCCAAAACAGCATGGGATAACGGAGCTTCCGAACAAGAAATGGCTCCTGTCCTGAAACTGCTTCGCCAGGCTCAATGGCGCTGGGATTTCGCAGTTGCTTCGCATGGGGCGTCTTTCCATGCCCCGGTCGAAACTCAACGTATTCTGGCACACAGTCTCGATAAATCTCTGCTAGCTCAACTTGAAGTTCAGAAAGTCCTTTTTGCTCACGGAGTGACAAATGCAACGATACCGGATATTTCCTCTAAAGAAAAAGCCCAGACTTATATTGGGCTTGATATGAAAACCATCAAAGAGAAGAAAGCTAAATGGATGGAAACTGTTGTTCCTAAATGGCTGGAGAGCGCGAAAGAGAAAGGACGGATTTAAGTAAAATGTGGCAATTTCCCTGGCGATATAAAGAAAGCTGTACTTTCATTGGAGGAATCATTATTATTGGACTAGTACTACAACTGCTGGTCGGAACATTTGATTTTACTCTTTTACAATGGCCAATCAATATTATTTTGGGAGGAGGTTTTATTTTGCTCCTTCTAATTTTCTCAATTAAACGAAAAAGTCCTTTTTATCAATGGTTTTCGGGTGTTCCGATGGCAGTTACATTGATTGTGGCATTGGTGATTTTAGGTGTTGTCATGGGACTGACCCCTCAGATAACATCACACAATGTTCCTGATACTATACCTTCTCGTCTGGGATTGAACCGGATGACCTCTTCCTGGCCTTTTGTACTGGTTTATTTCACGACCCTCCTTTCTCTTGGATCTTTAATCATCAAGCGTTTATTCCCTTTTCGGATAAAAGATTATGCTTTTTACTTAAATCATATTGGTTTATGGCTATTCCTTTTTGCTGCCGGAATAGGATCTTCGGATATCAAACGTTATGTGATGTATGTCCGTGAAGGAGAAGTGGAATGGAGAGTTTACAATGAAAAAAAGGATGTACTGGAATTGCCTGTAGCCATCAAACTGAATGATTTTTATATGGAGGAATATCCTCCTAAATTAACAATTATAAACCGGAAAACAGGCGAATCCCAACCGGAAAACAAACCGGAATACTTCCAGATTGATGAAAAGCAGCCGGAAGGAAAAATCAATGGATGGAATATATCCTTGAAAAAATATATACATCAGGCCGTCCGGAACAGTGATAGTACCTATCATGAGGTACATATGCCGGGATCTGTCCCTGCTGCAAAAATTGAAATTCAGAATCCTGAAAATGGGGTGCAAAAAGAAGGATGGGTCTGCTCCGGAAATATTACCCAACTATATATGGTATTGAATCTGGATGAGGATTTTTGTGTAGCGATGACACGTCCTGAGGCCAAACGGTTTGTTTCGGACATTAATATCTACTCAGAAGATGGAAATGAAGCACACTCCTTGTTGGAAGTAAACAAACCTTTTAAACAAGGGAACTGGATGTTATACCAATACGGATATGACAATGATGCCGGAAATATGTCGACATACAGCGCTATCGAGTTGGTTTATGATCCCTGGGTTATTCCTGTTTATTTAGGAATTATCATGCTTGCCTGCGGATCTATATGCATGTTGTGGGGCGGAAACAAAAGAAAGGAGGCGGAATATGACTTGGAATGAATTTCTTTATTTTGCTCTCCCGGCTGTTATTTTATGGTTGACTGCGGGAATATTGGTTTATACAAAAATAAACAGGAAAATTATAGATCTTATTACAATATCCGGAATTGCAATCTTCGCTGCATTTATCGCCGGTTTATGGATCTGCTTGGAACGTCCGCCTATGCGTACCATGGGAGAAACCAGGCTTTGGTATTCATTTTTTCTTTCATCAGTAGGGTTCATTACTTATAAACACTGGAAATACAAGTGGTTATTATCATTTAGCGGTTTGGTGGCCTGTGTATTTGTTTTTATCAATATTTTTAAGCCTGAGATACATTCTAAAAACCTGATGCCTGCTCTACAAAGCTATTGGTTCGTGCCTCATGTCACCGTATATATTTTATCTTATGCCATGCTTGGGGCTGCAACGATTGCGTCAATCATTCAAATAAAAAAACTAAATAACGGAAATCCGGAAAAAGGTCTTTACCGATTGATGGACAACCTGGTTTATGTCGGTTTCGGATTTCTGATGTTGGGTATGTTAATGGGATGTGTGTGGGCAAAAGAGGCCTGGGGGCATTATTGGTCGTGGGATCCGAAAGAAACCTGGGCTTTTGTGACAGCAGCTGCATACCTTGTCTATATACACATCCGGCTACAAAAATATCATCCAAAATTCACTCTGTGGGTATTGCCGATTGCTTTCATTCTGCTAATGATCACCTGGATCGGTGTTAATTACCTTCCGGCGGCACAGGGTAGTATTCATGTTTATTAGCCACAACTCTTGCTTTTTTATAATGTTGTTTGTAAAGGAAAAAAAAGAGCAGAATCAGAACAAAAGTAATCAATCCATTGCAAAAAAAGCCGTATTTTTCTCCTATTGTATCCATTGTCAAACCTGTAAAAGCATTTCCCAATGGAGTACTACCCGTATTGATCAGAACATAAATACTCATAACTCTTCCTCGATAGTTGTCATCAGTGTTCAACTGAATCCGGGCATTGGCACGGTTCAGGAAACAAAGAGATAAGAATCCGAAGACAATTAAAATGATGACAATATAAGTTGTTGAATTCAACGGAATTAATGTAAGCATCTGTAATATTCCCATAGACAATCCTACAAGAACGAGAAAATATTTACTTGGAATATCTTTTCCCACGCTGGCCATAAAAAGAGCCCCAAGTAATGATCCCAAGCCTAATACAGACATCAATAAGCTATAAGTACTCTCATCTCCCAAGAGAACATCTTTTGCAAAAACCGGCAGTATAACATTGGAATTGAAAGAAAAAGTACAAACAACAGCCATAATCAGAAAT
>JAVBTA010000049.1:0-26187 GCA_031556375.1 Bacteroidales bacterium
ATCTCTTCTAATTTCATCTTCCATTTCGACAAAATGTATTATGATCCACACAAGAAAGAGATCAAATTGATAAAACAAAAAAATCGCACAAATAAAATAGATAACACGGACAAGGCTTTGCACATTATAGACAGTTTAGAACTTGTAGTGCACCCCAAATATTGGACGGATTAATAAAATTAGTTATGAAGAATGGGTTCGGTATTTTACCGGAAATGTCTTTACTACAACATTTAATTAATCCGCTAAAATACCTTTGGAGTAATGTTAAAAACTAAAAACTCAGGTTTAGAGTCACTCTGACGCCATTTTTATCTATGTTTGCGTTATCAAGATAAGTCAATCGACGGACATAATCAACCCGTAACAAACGGAATATATTCTCCAATCCGACACTCACCTCCATATAAGGTTGCTTTCCCATGATATACGAATTCTCCGGAAACAAAAATAAATCATGATTGTATTCCGGATTATTATCATTACGAAGTGAGCCCATCAATGCTTTGAAGGACGTCACTCCACGTAGTTTAAATTTACGAAGGAAATCGATTCTATTAAACAACCAACCATCAGAATGATAAGCCAAATCGATTGACGAATACCGGTCGTTCATAAATTCAAGCGTATTCATCATACTGTATGACTCCGGTTGAATCGTATAGGTCTGATTTGCATTAGGTAATATCAGCATCGGGTATGGGACATCTCCCCATAATTTACCGGCTTTGAGAATCATATCGATATGTCCGTAACCCGGTAACCAAAACCGTTTCTGGGCAGATAGTTCCGTAAAGATATAAGAATAGTCACCAAAGGCTCCTTCTATCCCAAAACTTTGCTTCAAAGAAAAAATAGGCCCGTCGCGACGAAGGATCATCCGGTTATCACGTCCCTGATAGAACTTCTCATTCATCGCAAAACGCAATAAAAACCCGAGTTCTGTGGCCTGATAATCATCTATATTTATAATATTCCCCTTTATGTTCTTTTGAAACGTCAGTGAACCGGCAGCAGCCTCATTCCAGGATTTACCCCACAATCTCATCGAGAATCCACTTGAATATTCCTTTTCATACCAGGCCTCACCCTTGCGTATGTAAGTCATCTTATCAGCTTTTCCCCGTTTAAACGAAAGAAATATATTATCCGGATCTGTGAAATAATATTCCTGTCCGGGAGTATGAACATCATATTGAAATTCAAATCCGGCGTTATTCTTACGATACTCATTTTCATGATAAACTTTCGGGGCAAAAGAATAAACAACCGACCCTGAATACAATAACTTTTTGTCTTTTGTTCCATAAGCTCCATACCCCTGAAAAAACCAGTTGTTGTCAAAATTACCTGTTGTACGACCTCCTAAACGAAAACGATACCCTTCTACATCATTCCGGCTGATTGTACTCCAGACAGGCCCTATATCAAACTTACTTTCCCGTTTTGATTTCCCCGTATAAGCATAATTATTCATCAAAATATCGACAATATGGCTCCAGGTCTGATAATGAGGCAACTTCGACGGAGTCTCAATCTCAAATTCTTTCACCTTCAACTCATTCTTTTTCAAAGGAACAGGGCGCGATTCCTGCCAGAAAATTTCCGGATAATTCTCCGCATCCGGTTTTAGAAGAACCTCATCATTAAATCCAAAACCGACCGGATCAGTCGTATCGATCCTATAATTACTATAAATTCTCTCACTTTTTGCCCGGAGAGCATATTTTACTTTAAATATTGATAACTCCAGGTCAGAAAACTCCCTGGATTTAACCCATTCTCCGGTTTTCAGAGTATCAAACTCCTGAGTGATAGTCATTTTTGAAACAAAATTCAGATTAATATTTTTCAAGGTATTCAGAACAACTTTCCGTACCGGATAAGTAGGAATATTCATGATCCACAGATTTCCTTCAAACACTAAATCCTGATCGTTTTTAGGAGAAAAAGCCAGATTAATGCATTCTTCCCCTTTATAATAAACAGTATCGACAATTCTGAAATCATAAAAAGAAATAGCCTGATCGGCCGATAACGGACTTACAAACCGTCTGAAAAGTAGATTTATTTCATTATTCGTTATATCAACCTGTTTAAGGGCTTCCACAAATAAAGCATCGAATAATTCTGATTTGAATTTCTTGTCCAGGCCTTCATGACGTATGGCATTTATAATACTTTTACTACTGTCATGTTTTTTTCTGCGATATTCTTCTGAAAAGGCTTCTCTGACCGAAAGAGTCAGGGATTTTCCATTCGCGACATCTGTAGTGTCAATGTATTTGAATATAAACTTGATTTTATCAAAAACTTTTTCATTTGCCAATAAAGAATCCAGTTCTGTAGCCGAAATTACAAGTTTTTCGTATTGGTTAAAATGGTAATAATCATTGTTTTCTATATGATTTTGGCCCTTATTTTCAATTACATTTTTTATCAGAGACAATGCAGTATCATCCGTATTTAAAACATTAGCATTGGCATTTATGGAGAAAAATATCCAAAACACCAATGCTGAGATTAATTTTGAGGTACATGGCACACGGCATACGGTGCACGGTACATTAAATAGAAAATGTGGTAAATAAATCTTCATTATTAATAAGTTGCCACCATGTTCAGGTTCACAGGCAGAGTCTATTAATCAATCGATCAATTTACGATAACGGACACGTTTAGGTTCGACATTGCCTAATCTCATCTTTTTATTTTCTTCGTAGTCGGAATAAGAACCTTCAAAGAAAAAGACTTCCGAATCACCTTCAAAAGCTAAGATATGAGTACAAATACGATCAAGGAACCAACGGTCGTGAGAAATAACTACGGCACAACCGGCAAAGTTTTCCAAACCTTCTTCCAGTGCCCGTAATGTATTGACATCGATATCGTTGGTCGGCTCATCGAGCAACAACACATTTGCTTCCGATTTCAAGGTCAATGCCAGGTGCAAACGGTTTCGCTCTCCTCCTGAGAGTACTCCGCACAGTTTTTCCTGATCGGCACCGCTAAAATTAAATCGTCCGAGATAAGCGCGAGAATTGACCTCTTTTCCTCCCACTCTGATAAACTCTGTTCCTCCTGAAACAACCTGATAGACCGTTTTGTTCGGGTCGATATCCGTATGGCTTTGATCGACATAACCGATTTTCACCGTTTCTCCGACTTCAAAGCTACCTTTATCTGCCTTTTCCAAGCCCATAATCAAACGGAAAAGAGTTGTTTTTCCGGCTCCATTAGGCCCGATAACCCCAACAATACCGTTAGGCGGTAACATGAAATTCAGGTCATCATATAATAATTTATCTCCGTATGCTTTAGCTACATGAAGCGATTCTATCACCTTATTTCCAAGACGGGGACCGTTAGGTATAAAGATCTCCAGTTTTTCTTCACGTTCTTTGGTATCTTGGTTCAATAATTGTTCATATGAGTTCAAACGGGCTTTCCCTTTCGCATGGCGCGCTTTAGGTGCCATTTTCACCCATTCCAATTCCCGCTCCAATGTTTTACGGCGTTTGCTGGCTTGTTTTTCTTCCTGAGCCATCTTATTTGTTTTTTGTTCCAACCAGGAAGTATAGTTTCCTTTCCATGGAATACCTTCTCCACGGTCTAATTCAAGGATCCAACCAGCCACGTGGTCAAGGAAGTAACGGTCGTGAGTGATACAAATCACTGTACCTGCATATTGTTGCAAATGTTGCTCCAACCAATCGATAGATTCGGCATCCAGGTGGTTGGTAGGCTCATCGAGCAACAGAATATCCGGTTGTTTCAGTAAAAGACGGCATAAAGCCACCCGGCGACGTTCTCCTCCGGAAAGAGTTCCCACAAGCTGATCTTCCGGCGGACAACGCAAGGCATCCATTGCTCTCTCCAACTTGCTATCTATATTCCAGGCATCAGATGCATCGATTTTATCCTGCAACTCTCCCTGACGGGCAAAAAGAGCGTCCATTTTATCCTGATCTTCATAATATTCCGGCAGACCGAATTTTTCATTGATCTCTTCATATTCTTTCAATATATCGATCGTTTCCTGGACACCTTCCTGAACGATTTCCTTCACTGTTTTAGTGTCATCCAGTTTGGGTTCCTGCTCCAAATATCCGACTGTGTATCCGGGAGAAAACACAACATCCCCTTGATATTCTTTTTCTACCCCAGCAATAATTTTTAATAAGGTTGATTTTCCGGAACCGTTCAAACCGATAATACCGATTTTAGCGCCATAATAAAATGATAGATAGATGTTTTTCAACACTTGTTTTTGAGGAGGGAAAGTTTTGCTTAATCCCACCATTGAAAAAATGATTTTTTTATCGTCAGCCATAAAATTAAAATATTTTTGTTTTTTCTATTTTGGCACAAAAATAGCCAAAAATAATGGATATACTATTATCAAATAATAATCGCAACCGATTGTTTCAAATTATTCGCGATATCCAGAAGTGCCATTTTAAGTGTACCTAACTCTGCCGTTGTAAATTTGGCCGGCTTACCATTAATTATATTTCCATTAAGTCTGTGATAAAACCATTGAGGCGTTTTATGAAAATATTGCTTTGATATGTACGAAACTGAAATCGCAGGCAATACCTTTTCCAATTTTTCTCTTAACAATACCTCTTCAAGGCTCTTATTTGTCTCCTGAATTGATGCCAACATTTTATCTGAAAAATCAGATTCATTTGACAAAATATCCATATCTTTATCAATTGCCTCCAATTCTGAGCCTGTTTTTGCAGCTCTGAATCTCTTTTTCAATTGCTTTATTTTATCTTCCATAATTTATTCTTTATTTCACTCTAATCCAACTCTTTCAAAAACTCTATTAATTTTTCCACTTCTTGTTGAAATTTCTCCTTCGTTTCCGGAGGAAATTTTTTAAAATAACGCAGATAAAAAAGCAAATCTTTTTCTGCTTCTTTTCTAATTTTTTCCTTTTTCTTCATAATTAATTGTTTTGATTATTTGGCACTACAAATATAATAACATTTTTATTATTTAGATATATGATCTCAACATAAATTAAATCAGCAAATAATTTGATATTAATATTAATATCATTATATTTGCATAATATTTAACAAAACCTATATTATGAATTTTTCAGAAGTAGAGAAAAAATTATCTGATGCCGGATGTTACCTTTATCGAAATGAAAGTAATCATCCCATATGGTACGGAGTATTAGTAAAGATTCTGGAGTTAAATTTTAAGAAACAACAATTATGATTAAAGTTATAGTTTTTATAGAAAGAGGAAATGACGGTTCATATGGAGCATATGTAAATTTAAATGACAACCGTTTGAATTATGGAATCTTTGGCAACGGAAGCACTGTAAACGAATCTATTGACGACTTTCACAAGACGTATGAAGAAATGAAAGCCTTACATAAAGAATTGAATAAAGATTTTATCGAAGCTCAATTTGAATTCAGATATGATGTCGCTTCATTTTTATCTTATTACTCTAAAAAATTCACTCTTGCCGGTTTACAGGAAATTACTGGCATAAACCAGGGTCAATTAAGTCATTATGTAACCGGGCATCGTAAACCAAGTACTAAAACCGTTCAAAAAATTGAAAAATCACTGCATGATTTTGCTACGGAAATAGGTCAAATACATTTTATTTGAAATAAATCAAAGAAAACATTAACTTTGCATGATTTTACATACTAAATTACGATATGGGATTTTTTGATTTTTTTTCCAAAGATAAAAAGGAAAACCTGGATAAGGGATTATCTAAGACAAAAGAAAGTGTTTTTTCGAAAATAGCAAGAACAATTGCAGGAAAATCGAAGGTAGATGATGAAGTCCTCGATAACCTGGAAGAAGTGCTTGTAACATCGGATGTGGGAGTAGAAACCACTTTGAAAATTATCGAAAGAATCGAATCCAGAATAGCTAAGGATAAATATGTCAATACTGATGAATTGACAGGTATTCTTCGTGACGAAATAGCTTCTTTGCTCGCGGACAACAATACGGAAGAACTTGATGATTTCGATACTCCGAAAGATAAAAAACCTTATGTGATCATGGTGGTCGGAGTAAACGGAGTCGGAAAAACAACTACTATCGGTAAACTGGCCTACCATTTCAAAAAAGCAGGCAAAAAAGTTTATCTCGGAGCTGCCGATACTTTCCGTGCCGCTGCCGTGGAACAATTAATGATCTGGGGAGAACGTGTCGGAGTAGAAGTAGTCAAACAAAAAATGGGTGCGGATCCTGCTTCCGTTGCTTACGACACATTAAATTCCGCTGTGGCCAACAATGCCGATGTCGTGATTATTGATACCGCAGGACGCCTCCACAACAAAATAAACCTGATGAACGAGCTAACCAAAATTAAAAATGTAATGAAGAAAGTTGTTCCTGACTCCCCTCATGAAGTTTTGTTGGTATTGGATGGCTCTACCGGACAAAATGCTTTTGAACAGGCAAAACAATTTACCGCAGCAACAGAAGTAAATGCCCTGGCAATCACCAAATTGGATGGAACAGCCAAAGGAGGTGTTGTAATCGGGATATCTGATCAATTCCATATCCCGGTAAAATACATCGGATTGGGCGAAGGACTTGAAGATCTCCAGGTTTTCCGTAAAAAACAATTTGTAGACTCGTTATTCAGCGACAATGAGGAGAAATAAGGTAGATATTATTACTTTAGGCTGCTCCAAAAACCTGGTCGATTCGGAGTTACTGATGCGACAATTCGTTGCAAATGGATACAGTGTATCACACGATCCGGAAAAACCTGAAGGTGAGATTGTTGTAATCAACACCTGTGGTTTCATCGGTGATGCAAAGGAAGAATCGGTCAACATGATTCTGGAATTTGCAGAAGCACGTAAACAAAATAAAATCCGCAAATTATTCGTTATGGGCTGCCTTTCAGAGAGATATCTCGAAGAATTACAGGCAGAAATCCCGGAAGTAGATAAATTTTACGGTAAATTTAACTGGAAGTTACTGATCTCAGATTTAGGGAAGTCATATCACTCGGAACTTTCCTCCGACAGGATTATTACAACCCCACAACATTATGCGTATCTAAAAATCGCAGAAGGCTGTAATCGTACCTGTTCATATTGTTCAATCCCCATCATTACCGGGAAATATAAATCCCGTTCAATTGAAGAGATCTGTGATGAAGTAAAAATCCTTGTAAATCAAGGAGTCAAAGAGTTTCAACTGATTGCCCAGGACTTGACTTACTACGGTCTGGACCTGTATAAAAAATATAATATCGCAGAATTAGTCCAACGAATCTCCGACATCAAGGGAGTGGAATGGATGCGACTACATTACGCTTATCCGAATCACTTTCCTATGGATTTGTTACCGGTCATGCGCGAACGGGAAAATGTCTGCAACTATCTGGATATCGCGTTACAACACAGTAGTGACCACATGCTACAAATGATGCGCAGAAATATTGATAAAGCGACAACAGTAGAACTACTCAGGCAAATCCGAAAAGAAGTCCCCGGAATTCATTTAAGAACGACCATGATGGTAGGACATCCCGGTGAGACAGAAGAAGATTTTACCGATATGCTGGACTTCGTAAAACAAATGCGCTTTGAACGTTTAGGCGGGTTTGTCTATTCCGATGAAGAAGGCACTTATTCCAATATGAATTACTCCGACAATATAGATCTGGAAGAAAAACACAGGCGACTGGATGAGCTAATGGCTGTGCAGGAAAGAGTTGCCGCGGAAATCAATGAAACAAAAGTCGGCCAAACATTAAAAGTGATTATCGACCGGGAAGAACCCGACTTTTATGCAGGCCGCACAGAATTCGATTCTCCGGAAGTGGATCCGGAAGTCCTGATCAGCAAAGATAAAAAGCTGACTATAGGCAATTTCTATCCGGTTACTGTCACCGGAACCCAATATTTCGATCTGATTGGAAAAATAAATGATTCGATATGAATGCATCCGAATTCGTCAGTGAACTACGCAAAAAAGTAGATTTGTCGAAAGCTGAAACTTCACGCCTTGTCGATGAAACGATAGCTGTAATAACTGAACAATTACAGCAAAGTAATACGATCACAATTCAGAATCTGGGTTCTCTCGAAGTAAAAAAAAGAGCTGAACGTATCTCCGTCAACCCCGTTTCAGGAAAAAGATTACTGATTCCACCCAAACTGGTAATCGGATACAAAATGTCCCCTACCCTAAAAGATAAAATGAAGGAAAATTCACAGCCATGAACGAAAAACTGAATTTCCACGATCTGGTTGGACTCCTGGCTGAAAAAGCAGGAATCACCAAAAAGGATGCAGAAAACTTTCTCAGGGAGTTTTTTGATCTGACCACAAATGCTCTATTGGAAGACAAACAGGTTAAAATCAAAAACTTGGGAACTTTCAAAATTGTTGATGTAAATGACAGAGAAAGTGTGGATGTCAGAACCGGGGAAAGAGTAGTTATTCCTTCCCATTCTAAGGTTAGTTTCGTGCCGGACACAACATTAAGCAAGGTAGTCAATGAGCCTTTTGCAATGTTTGAGCCGGTGGAGGTTGAAGAAGAGGAAGTTACAGGGAGTTACAGGGAGTTAATGGGAGTTAAAGGAATAGATGAGACAGAAAATGGTGAAACTGACGACAGTAGGGGCGAATTGCATTCGCCCGTAACGAAGACCATACCAGACAATGAACCTTCGCAAGAACCGGATGATGCACCATTAAGCAGTCCAGTTCAGGAAAATCCAGTTCAGGAAAACATTATTGAGCCTGATTCTTCGAAGACTATTGCTCCTAAAAAACAGAAAAACAAAAAAAATCGCAGAAAAAGCAAGGGAATCAATATCATCATTGTATGCTGTGCTATAATTATTCTTGGAACCTTATTTTTCATCTTAAAAAATGATGAAGATAAAAAACCATCTAATTATTACGTTGAAAAAACAATACAAGAATCAGATAATGAGCACATTGAAGAAACAAAAGACAACATTAATCCGGATGAAAATTTCATCAATGAAAATGAAATCATACAGGAAGATTCGATAAACAATCCGGAAGAACAAACAAACATCGAAATAAAACCGGAGATTATAGAAAAACAACCGGAGATCATTGTTGAAAAAACGAATCAGAATGCTGATCGTTACACGATAGTAGATGGTGTCAGAAAACGAAAGATAGCCGAAGGAGAACGACTGACAATCATTTCATTGCAGGAATACGGAAGTAAAGATTTTTGGGTTTACCTGTACGAGGAAAATAAATCAACAATTAAAAATCCCGAAAATATAGTGGTAGGAACGAGTATTATTATCCCTCCTGCCAGTAAATACGGTATAGATAAAAACAATCCGGAATCAATAAACAAAGCAAGAGAAATGCAAAAAAGATTAAAATAGTCTATATTTTTAGTTTTGACAATAAGGATTAATTATTTTTAACGTCAAACCTCTTTCAATACAAATTTAACATTTCTAATTTTGCAACGTTTCTAAAAAATCAGAAAAATAACAATACAAAATAAATTAATTTATGAGCCAAACTGTTGATATTCGTGAATTAAACGAAAGAATTGAAAGCAAAAGCGCATTTGTGAATATGATTACAATGGGTATGGACCAGGTAATCGTAGGTCAGAAACATCTGGTAGAGTCATTATTGATCGGTTTGTTATCCGACGGACACATCCTTCTCGAAGGGGTTCCCGGACTGGCTAAAACACTAGCGATCAAGACTCTGGGATCTTTGATCGATGCTAAATACAGCCGTATTCAGTTCACTCCCGACTTGTTGCCTGCCGACGTGATCGGAACAATGATCTACAGCCAGAAAACAGAAGAGTTCCATGTAAAACACGGACCTGTTTTTGCAAACTTCGTTTTAGCGGATGAAATCAACCGCGCTCCGGCTAAAGTACAAAGTGCTTTGCTTGAAGCGATGCAGGAACGCCAGGTTACAATCGGCGACCAGACTTATAAATTACCGGAACCATTCCTTGTAATGGCTACTCAAAACCCTATCGAACAAGAAGGTACCTATCCATTACCTGAAGCTCAGGTCGACCGTTTCATGTTGAAAGTAATCATCAACTATCCTAAAAAAGAAGAAGAAAAATTAATCATCCGTCAAAATATAAGTGGAGAAAGCCAGGCAGTCAAAGCTGTTCTGAAAAAAGATGAGATCCTTGAAGCCCGCAAGATTGTCCGCGATGTTTATCTGGATGAAAAAATCGAAAAATATATCGTAGATATCGTGTTTGCAACCCGTTTCCCACAGGAACACGGCTTGGCAGACCTGAAAGAAATGATCTCTTTCGGCGCTTCTCCACGTGCATCTATCAACCTGGCACTGGCAGCAAGAGCCTACGCATTCATCAAACGCAGAGGTTATGTTATTCCTGAAGATATCCGTGCGGTATGTCACGATGTAATGCGTCACCGTATCGGATTGAGCTACGAGGCAGAAGCCAACAACCTGACTTCGGAAGAAATCATCAGCGAAATATTAAACAAAGTTGAGGTACCCTAAATAAGTTCTCAATTCTTAATTTATTATTTGTGGAAACAAGCGAACTTTTAAAAAAGGTACGGCAGATAGAAATTAAAACACGGGGATTATCCCGGAATATCTTTGCCGGTCAGTACCATTCGGCCTTCAAAGGGAGAGGTATGGCTTTTTCGGAAGTACGGGAATACCAATTCGGAGACGATATCCGTGATATCGACTGGAATGTAACCGCACGATACACGAGACCATACATCAAAGTCTTTGAAGAAGAACGGGAATTGACAGTTATGCTGTTGATCGATGTTTCCGGAAGCCGGGATTTCGGGACTTGCGAACTAATGAAAAAAGATATAATCACAGAAATAGCTGCAACTCTGGCTTTTTCAGCGATCCAGAATAATGATAAAATCGGGGTTATCTTTTTTTCAGACAAAATTGAGAAATTCATTCATCCTCAAAAAGGGAAGAAACATATTCTGTACATCATCCGGGAATTAATCAATTTTCAACCAACAGAAACTCAGACAGATATCAATCAGGTATTAAAATACCTGACGAATGCCCTGAAAAAACGTTGTACGGCATTTATGATTTCCGATTATATCGATGGTAAAAATTATCAACATGCCTTGACTATTGCCAACAAAAAACACGATATGGTGGCAATACAGGTATACGATAAACGCGAAACAGAGATGCCTTCTGTGGGATTAATGAAAATAAAAGATGCGGAAACTCAACAGGAAAAGTGGATCGACACTTCTTCCCGTAAACTCAGGGATACCTACAAGAGTTGGTGGGAAAAACGTCAGACCGACATGAATAACGCTTTCAAAAGAAGCCGCGTCGATTCCGTATCTATAGGTACAGATGAAGATTATGTAAAATCATTGATTGCTCTTTTTAATAAACGCAGTTAATAATGAGATACTTAAAACTGAAAAACATATTTGTCCTGATCGTTCTTAGCCTGCTTGGTATAGGGCAATTACAAGCTCAACAACCTGTAGTTAAGGCGACTATCGACTCAACCTCAATCTTGATCGGAGAACAAACTATGATCCGTCTGGAAGTTGCGGGAAACAAGAACAAACCTTTGCAATTACCGGTCTATTCCTCTTCCGATACCATTATCACAGGTATTGAAGTACTTGAAATGTTCAAGCCCGATACCACAGATCTAGGAAATGAGAGGATAAAGATCAACCAGAATTATATGGTTACATCTTTCGATTCGGCTCTATACCTGATTCCTCCATTCAAGGTTATCAGCGGAGATGACACGACCTATTCCAATACACTGGGACTGAAAGTGACTTCTATGGATGTCGATACGGTGACTGCAAAGTTTATTCCAATCAAGGATGTAATCAATCCGAAGTTTGTCTTAACGGATTTTCTACCGGATTACTGGTATTGGTGGTTAACCGGATTAATCGCAATTGCAGCCGCAGCGTTCATCCTGTACCGGATTTATTCGAAGAAATCGTTGATCCCATTCCAGAAAGAAGAGCCTCAATTGCCTCCACACGTGAAAGCGATCAATGGTCTCGATGCTATTAAAGCTGAAAAACTCTGGCAACAAGGACGAATCAAAGAATACCATTCAATGATCACGGATATCCTTAGGACATACATTGAAGAACGCTTCAAAACTCCGGCCATGGAAATGACTTCCGGAGAAATTCTTGCAAAAATCCGCCGGATCAACGAAACAGATTCTGTTTACGAAAATCTGAAACAGATCCTACAATTAGCTGATTTCGTGAAATTTGCAAAATACCAGCCTCTTCCTGATGAGAATGAACTGAGTATAATGAACTCCTATTTGTTTGTAAATCAAACTAAAGTGGAAGAAAAACCGGTCATTGCCGAAGCCGAAGAGAACGAAAGCAATGAAGGAGATGAAAAGAATGAAGATAATGAAAAAATGAAGTAAATTATGATATTTGCTAATCCATATTATTTTTTATTGTTGCTTTTACTAATTCCTATGGTGGGATGGTATATCTGGAAACTGCGTAAATCACAAGCCAGTATGCAGATATCATCTTCGCAAGGGTTTGACAAAGCACCGGTAAGCTATAAAGTCTACCTGAGGCACTTGCCTTTTGTATTCAGGATAGTTGCATTTTCTCTGTTAGTGGTTGCCTTGGCAAGGCCACAATCGACTAACAGCTGGGAAAATTCGTCTACAGAAGGTATAGACATCATGATGTCGTTGGATATTTCGTCTTCCATGTTGGCATTAGACCTGAAACCCGACCGGTTAGAAGCCGCAAAAGATGTTGCTGCGTCTTTTATTGCAGGACGTCCGACCGATAATATCGGATTGGTAGTCTTTGCCGGCGAAAGTTTCACGCAATGCCCTTTAACAACCGATCATGCAGTTCTACTGAACCTGTTGAAAGACGTCCAATGTGGAATGATCGAAGACGGAACTGCTATCGGACACGGTATTGCAACCGCTGTCAGCCGGTTGAAAGACAGTCAGGCCAAATCGAAGGTAATTATTCTGCTTACAGACGGAACAAACAACCGTGGAGAAATTGCTCCGGTCACAGCAGCTGAAATTGCCAAATCGTTTGGCATCCGGATATATACTATTGCTGTGGGAACAAGAGGAGAAGCATTGTATCCCGACCCATATCGTCCGGGAAGACATATAAGTCAACAGGTGGAAATCGATGAGAACACATTGACCCAGATTGCACAAATATCAGGAGGACAGTATTTCAGGGCAACAGATAACAAAACCTTGAAAAATATCTATTCAGAAATTGACCAACTGGAAAAAACAAAAATAAGCGTGCAGACCTATAACAAAAAGACTGAAGAATTTGCGATCTTTGCGATGGGAGCCCTTTTATTCTTGTTATTAGAGTTATTATTAAGATACACATTACTAAGAAATATACCATAAGATATGTTTAGATTCGAACATCCTGAATATTTATATTTTCTATTGATAGTGCCGGTACTTTTGTTCCTGTTCATTTTTTCAATGATACAGAAGAAAAAAGCGCTGAAGCGCTTTGGCTACATGCCTACTATACGCCGGTTGATGCCCGATGTATCTTTGAAGAAACAATACTATAAGTTCTGGATCATATTGGCTTGCGTTACGCTCATGGTACTTGTCATTGCCAGACCTCAATTCGGATCCAAATTGGAAACCGTCAAGAAACAAGGAGTGGAAGTGATGGTTTGTCTCGATGTATCCAATTCCATGATGTCGCAAGATATTACCCCTACCCGATTGGATAAATCAAAACAGATCTTATCTAAATTGGTCGACAATCTGAAAGACGACAAAATCGGTCTGATCGTGTTTGCCGGAGATGCATTTATCCAGCTTCCTATCACATCAGATTACGCTTCGGCAAAGATGTTCTTATCATCCATCAATCCGAGTATGGTACCAACCCAGGGAACGGCTATCGGAGCGGCTATCAACCTGGCTATGAGATCATTTACTCCGTCAGAAACCAGCGCGAAAACAATTATACTGATCACTGATGGGGAAAATCACGAAGATGATGCCACAGGAGCCGCAAAAACTGCAATTGAAAAAAATATTAGAGTAAACGTGCTTGGAGTCGGAGATCCCAAAGGTTCTCCTATTCCAATCGGAGGAAACAATAACTTTTTGAAAGACGCTCAGGGAAATGTGGTCATTACACAACTTAATGAGGAGATGTGTAAGGAAATCGCTCTTGCCGGAGGTGGAATGTATACCCGCACCGATAATACCAATTCTGCTCTGAAAGCTATTCAGAAAGAGATAGACAAGATGAATAAATCCGATATTGAGAGTAGAGTATATTCGGATTATGATGAAAAATACCAAATTTTAGGCTGGATAGCCCTGTTCTTATTGGTTTTCGAATTCTTTATTCTGGATCGCAAAAACAGGATATTCAAAAAAATTAAATTATTTTCGTGATTATTGATATGAAACGAGCATGTACAATAATGTTATCAAAGCAAATGAACATGCGAATTCCATATGACCTTTAAAAATAAATTATGTTCATATGAAAGAACGATTAATCATATTGTTTGTTTTACTGAGTTGTTCGACAATTTCTTTTGCTCAAAATCAAAAGGAAATGCGTAACAACCTGCGTAAAGGAAATAAAGAATACCGTCAGGAAAAATATACCGAATCGGAAATAGCTTACCGTAAGTCCCTGGAAGCCAATGCTAAATCTCCGGAAGCAGCATACAACCTGGGAAATTCACTTTTCATGCAAAAAAAATATCCTGAAGCGGAAGAACAATACCATGCCGCTATCGAGTATGAAAAGGATAAAGTCAAAAAATCCTGGTCATGGCATAATACCGGTAACATCTACTTACAACAGGCTGTTGAAAAAAGGGAGAACCCAGACGAAAAATATAACGAAAATCTGAAAAAAAGTATTGACGCTTATAAAAATGCGTTAAGAAATAATCCCAAAGACGATGAAACGCGTTATAATCTTGCATTGGCACAAAAACTTCTGAAAGATAATGAAGATAATGGTGGCGGTGGTCAAAACGACCAACAAAAACAGGATCAGAAACAAGACCAAAAACAAGATCAGAAGCAAGATCAGCAAAAGCAAGATCAAAAACAGGATCAGAAAGAACAGCAACAACAGCAACAACCTCAGATGAGCAAAGAAAATGCTCAGCAAATACTTGATGCTATGATGCAGAATGAAAAGGACACTCAGGAAAAAGTTAAAGAGCAACAAGTGAAAGCTCAACAACGTAAACGTACTGAAAAAGAATGGTAAATAAAAAAATTATAATGACGATGAGAAAACTTCTTTTCTTATTTATTTTATTCCTCACCGGAGGTTTTACGGCACTTGCACAAGATGTGACGTTCAAAGCTTCTGCTCCGGCAACAGTAGTGCTAGGACAACAATTCAGGTTAACTTATGCGACTACCGGAAAACAGGGAAAAGATTTAAGGATTCCGGATCTGACAGGTTTTGATATAGTTTTTAGTGCAAATCAGGAATCGCACAACTCTACGCTATCAAATGGACAATACGTCACAATAAGCTCTTATTCAACAGTGTACACCCTGATTGCAAATAAGGAAGGTAGTTTTACCATTCCTCCGGCAACTATCAAAGTCGGGAATAGCGAATACAAATCCAATTCTGTTACTATCAAAGTTTTACCAAAAGATAAGGAAAATGATGCTGTAGCTCAGCAAGCACAATCCGGAGGGACTTCCGGTGTTAATAATGAAAGCTTGTTTGTTAGGATGCATGTTACAAAAACCTCTGTTTATGAAAATGAAGGATTTTTAGTGACATTCAAACTTTATTCTTTACATAACATCAGTGGATTTGAAAACATTAAATTCCCTGAATTTGAAGGGTTTATAGTTCAGGACATTGAAATGCCCAAAGATGCACAACTAGTACAGGAAAACTACAATGGAAGAAACTACCTGTCATTAGTTATCAAACAATCGATTTTATATCCACAACATACGGGTAATATCACTATCGGTTCCGGAAAATTCGATGTTGTAGCACAGGTACGGACTCAACAACGGATCCAGAGTATATTTGATGGTTTTATGGACACTTATGCTCCTGTAAAAAGATCATTGACAACTGCTCCTGTAACAGTTAATGTAAAGCCTCTTCCAGCCGGAAAACCGGCATCATTCAGTGGAGCGCTCGGTGAATATACTCTGAAATCATCTATCAGTTCAAATAATGTCAAAGCTAATGAAGCGATAACAGTTAAAGTCAATATTTCAGGAAATGGTAATATCAAGCTAATCAGTAATCCGGAAATCGTATTTCCTAACGACTTTGATGTCTTTGATCCGAAAGTGGATTTATCTACAAAAGTAACAACTTCAGGTGTCAGCGGAGGAAAATCGATTGAATACACAGCAGTTCCCCGTTACGCCGGAGATTTTGTCATTCCGAAAGCCGAATTTTCTTATTTCGATATAAAATCCGGTACTTACAAAACCTTATATACAGATGAATTCAAATTGCATGTTGAACCGGGAACCGGAGGATCGTCGTCCGGGAACTCTGCTGTGTTTAATGCAACAAACAAAGAAGACCTGAAACTTGTAGGACAAGATATCAGATATATCAAAACATCCGGAATAAATTACAGTCCTAAAGGAGAAACATTCTTTGGAGGACTAATATTCTGGTTAAGTTATATTATTCCGGCTCTTTTATTCATTATTTTCTTTATTATTTACCGTAAACAAGCTGCCGAAAACGCAAACATAGCACTGGTTCGCACTAAAAAAGCCAATAAAGTAGCATCCAAACGTTTAAAACTTGCAGGTAAATTACTGAAAGAAAATAAGAAAGAGGAATTCTACGATGAAGTCCTGAAAGCTGTCTGGGGATATCTCAGCGATAAACTGAATATTCCGGTAGCATCACTTACAAAAGATAATGTTGAAACCGAGTTAAGCAGGTACGGTGTAGATGAAGCCCTGACCAAACAGTTTATGGACATCCTGAACACCTGTGAGTTCGCCCGTTATGCTCCCGCACAAGATTCATCAGGGATGGATAAATTGTACGAAGAAACGGTACAGGCTATTGACAAAATGGAAAATACAATTAAGAAGTAAGGATTAGAAGTATGAAAAAAATATTGTTATTATTAGCAGTTCTAATGGTAGGATTCTCTTCTAAAGCCCAGACTTTAGAAGAAGCAACTACAGCATATTCCAAAGGAGAGTTCAGTAAAGCTGTTGAGATATATGAAACCCTCCTGAAAACCAATGGAGAATCGGCTGAGATTTATTATAACATCGGTAATTGTTATTACCGGTTAAATAAAACCGCTTCTGCTGTCCTGAATTACGAACGTGCATTGTTGCTTAACCCTGGGGATAAAGATACCCGTACAAACCTCGAAATTGCCAGATTAAAAGCAATTGACCGTATCGAGCCTGTGGGTGAATTTTTCCTGGTCGAATGGATGCAAAGTGTTCAAAACATGTTCAGCACCAATACCTGGAGCCTTTTAGGTACTATCTGCTTTCTTCTTTTGATCGGATGTCTGGTTTTATACTTTTTTTCCAGGAAAATCATCTTGAAAAAATGTGGGTTCTACGCCGGAATAGGAATGGTCGTACTGTGTATTACTTGCAATATCTTTGCATATGAACAAAAGCAAAAGTTGACAAACAGGAATACTGCTATTGTCTTTGCTGCTACTGTAACGATTAAAAGTACTCCTGATAATAGTGGAACCGATCTATTCTTACTTCATGAAGGAACAAAAGTGATAATAAAAAGTAAACTGGGAAACTGGAACGAAATCGAAACTGCCGATGGTAATATAGGTTGGATCAAGATTGAAGATATTGAGGTTATATAATTAAATCTATATATTTTAAATGAGAGTTAAGAAACTGTCTCACAATAAAATGAGACAACCCTTCTCAACTGACACAGGCATCTTCTTTCTATTAAATCTTTAATCCGGTTTTCAGAAAAGAACGAATATATTCCGTCGTTTCCTCTATTCCCAACAACGATGCATTGACACATAAATGATAAGAAGAAGCGGCTCCCCAGGTTTTTCCCGTATAATAATTATAATAACTCGCACGCTGTTTATCCACACGCTCCATCATATCCCTGGCTTTGTCCGGGGATATTTTTTCATATTCAATTATATTTTTTATCCGGTCTTGTTCATCTGCACAAACAAAAATATTAATACACCTCGGATAGTCTCTTAATATATAGTCTGCACACCGGCCGACAAATACACAAGAATCTTTTTTTGCTAATTCCCGGATCACATCACTCTGGATCTTGAATAAAGTCTCGTTCTGGAGATAATTATCCATATATCCTTCACCTCCCATACTGGAAAACCAACCGAAAATACTCTCAAAAAAACTGAATCTTGTTTTTTCGTCTGCATTTTCAAAAAACTCTTTTCCCAAACCGCTTTCCCGGGCTGCGATATTTATTAATTCCTTATCATAAAAAGAAATATCCATCGATCCGGCAAGCTTTTCTCCAATGATACGTCCTCCACTACCTAGCTGGCGACCTATATTTACAATATACTTCTCACTCATAACCACCTATATTATAAAGAATTATATTTTTTGAATTTCTTGATTTCATTTGTCAACAATGTCAAAGAAATAATGATTGACAATGCATCTGCTATAGGCATACTTATCCAGACACCATTTATCCCCAAATAATGAGGAAGAATAAGCAAACAAGGAATCAGAAACAATACCTGACGGGTAACAGACAGGAAAATAGCTTTCCCAGGTTTTCCTATACTTTGGAAAAAAGTGGACGTAACCATCTGAAATCCTACTAACGGATAAATACAGAATACAATACGCATCCCTGTTACTGCAAGATTTGTCAGATCATCATCTGTTGTAAAGACCGAAGCCACAGCATGAGGAATCAATTCAGCAATCAAAAAACCAATGGTCATAACTACCGTTGCTATGATGATCGCTTTTTTCAGGACTTCCATCACACGAGGATATAATCCCGCACCATAATTATATCCTGCAATAGGCTGCATCCCCTGGTTAACACCCATCACAATCATAACAAACAGAAAAGCCACTCGGTTTACAATCCCGTATGCTCCGACAGCCAGGTCTCCTCCTGTTCTTATCAACCCCTGATTGATCAAAACAACAATCACACATGAAGCCGCATTCATCAGGAACGGCGCCATACCGATCGACAAGGAATCCTTGACAATATTTTTTTTCAGCCGGTAAATTCCTTTTTTCAAATGAATGAAATTATTCTTATCACTGAATATATGAATCTGCCAGGCTAATACCACAATCTGAGAAATAACTGTAGCACAAGCACTTCCCCTGATCCCCCAGCCAAATCCGAAGATAAACAAGGGATTAAGTACCATATTGATCATCACTGTAAAAATCGTTGAAAACATCGCTTTTTTAGGATGACCGGATGAACGCAACATGGCATTCAGTCCAAAGTACATGTGAGTCACCACATTACCACAAAGCAGGATTTGCATAAAATCGTAGGCATAAGGCAAAGTCTGATCACTTGCCCCAAAGAAATAAAGCAATGGTTTTAGAAATATCAGAATGACTATCGAATATGCCAATCCGAATATCAGGTTCAATACGAATACATTGCCCAGAATATTATTCGCCGTGTCATAATCTTTCTGCCCCAAACGGACAGATAGCAATGTAGATGCCCCTATTCCAACCAAAGAACCAAAGGCCGCCGCCAGGTTCATCAGAGGAAAAGTTATTGCCAGTCCGGATAGAGCCATAGCCCCTACTCCATGACCGATAAAAATACTATCAGTAATATTATATAACGATGCCGCTGTCATTGCAATAATCGCCGGAATGGCATATTGCATGAGTAATTTCCCGACATTCTCGGTACCTAATGCGATTGGAGCTCCTTCTTTTGCCACGATAATTCAGGTATTTAATAAACAAAGTTAGTCATTTATTGACTACTTACCAATAAATTTAAACCAAAGATGGCATCCCAGTACAAAGAAATGGGCATGAATCGTGGTTATCTTTACAAAAAATCTTATCTTTGACCTCGAAAATACTATCAACATTTCAAAGACGCATTCGGGGTGAATCCTAACGAATACAACAAACAATTTGAGACATAATTTTCCGATTATGCTCATTATTAATCATAAAACTCAATAAAACTATTATTTATCATGGACAACGCTCGTAGAGATTTTATCAGGAAGGCTTCCGTATTGGGCTTAGGGACGGTTGCTGCTTCTGCAGTATCCTCTGTCTCGGCAAATACGGCTGATCCCCAAAAAGACACAAAAAAGAAAGATGCTAAACCAAGAAGTGCAAACGACAAACTGCGTGTTGGACTTATAGGAGCAGGTGCACGTTCAAGAGAGCATGTAAGTAATATCCTTGCTTTAGGTGGAGAGTTGATCGCAGTCAGCGATATCCTGGATTCGGCTATCAAAGCGACTCAGGATCTGGTTGCGAAAAAAGGAGGAAAAGCGCCTAAGGTATACACCGGACATGATCGCGCTTTCGAAGAAATGTTGGAAAAAGAAACTTTCGATGCTATCATTATCGCCAGCCCATGGGAATGGCACGTTCCGATGTCGGTTGCGGCAATGAAAGCAGGTGTTCCTTATGTAGGCGTTGAGGTTTCGGCTGCAAATACATTGGAGGAGTGCTGGGATCTGGTCAACGTATCGGAACAAACCGGCAGTCACCTGATGATCATGGAGAATGTTTGTTATCGTCGCGACGTTATGGCTGTACTTAATATGGTACGTCAAGGCCTGTTCGGCGAATTGATCCACTGCCGTTGCGGTTACGAACATGACCTGCGTGATGTGAAATTCAACGACGGAACAAAATACGGTTACAAAAAGGGCGACAACCTCTACATGGGAGAGAAAGCGGCTTACGAAGCGCATTGGAGAACTAACCACTCCATCACCCGTAACGGGGACCTTTATCCTACACACGGAGCCGGCCCTGTTGCCAACTGCTTAGATATTAACCGAGGAAACCGCTTCCTGAGCCTATCAGCTATGGGAACTCAATCACGCGGTCTGCATAAATTCATTATCGACAACGGGGGTAAAGATCATCCTTATGCAAACATCAACTTCAATTGCGGAGATATTGTTACTTCGATGATCAAATGTGCTAACGGTCAAACGGTAATCGTTACTCACGATACCAACTCTCCACGTCCTTATTCTCTTGGTTTCAGAATCCAGGGTACAGACGGTTTGTGGATGAACGACGGCAACAATATCTATGTGGAAGGTAAATCACAACCTCACAGATGGGATAAGAGCGACGAATGGATCCAAAAATACGATCATCGACTGTGGTCTGAACTGGAAGCGAAAGCGAAAGAAGCCGGTCACGGTGGTATGGACTTCATCATGATGTACGATTTATTTGAAGCAATCAAGAAAGGGACTCCTCCCCCATTAGATGCATACGATGCAGCAGCATGGAGTGCGATTTCTCCGCTTTCCGAAATGTCTATTGCTAACGGGGGCGGCTTGGTCGATTTCCCGGACTTCACCAGAGGACAATGGATTAAACGGAAACCAAGTTTTGCTATTGATGAGAAATATCCGGTGCCTGTAAAGCCTTACTAAATATTAGGGCATAAATTAGGTAATAATTGTTTCAAGCGCAGCGATGATTTAGCTATGTCATAAGTGCATAAGAGATTGTCGTTGCGCTTGTGGCACACAAGATATTAATTAATTGGAAAACAAAAATTGTATTACACATATAATTTAATTACCTTTAACTTTGAACTGTCAAAATTAGAACAGATAAAACAACTAATCAAAACACAATATTATGGCAAAAATTACTGTAAAAGATACAGAAGTAACAATTATTCAAATAAACCAAGACGATTATCTCTGCCTGACAGATATGATTAAAGCTAAAGATGGGGACTTTTTCGTTACGGATTGGTTACGAAATCGTAATACCTTAGAATATCTCGGAATATGGGAACAAGTGTATAATCTCAATTTTAATTATGGCGAATTCGCCATAATTAAAAGTCAGGCGGGACTCAATAATTTTAAAATCAGTGCAAAGGAGTTTGTTGCTCGCACAAATGCAATTGGCCTACAAGCAAAAGCAGGAAGATATGGCGGAACTTATGCTCATAAAGATATTGCATTTGAATTTGCCATGTGGATAAGTCCTGAATTCAAAATATACATAGTCAAAGAATTTCAACGACTCAAAGAACAAGAACAGAAACAATTAGGTTGGAGCGCAAAACGGGAACTTTCCAAAATTAATTATCACATTCATACTGATGCAGTGAAACAAAACCTTATTCCTGTTGAACTTACACCTTTAGAAACAAATATTATATACGCAACTGAAGCTGAGGTGTTAAATGTTGCCCTATTCGGACTAACAGCCAAACAATGGAGAGAAACAAATCCTGAAATGAAAGGTAATATCCGCGATTATGCAACTATCAACGAACTGATATGTTTGTCTAATATGGAAAACCTAAATGCAGTATTCATCAATGAAGGACTTCCTCAAAAAGACAGATTAATAAAGCTAAACCAAATAGCCATTCAACAAATGAAAGTGTTGCATGAAGTAGAGAGTCGAAAAATACTAAAGTAGAGATTTAAAAATTGGCAAATTTGGACTTAAAATTCATATAAAAACAACTGGTTGAAGAAATAATAAAAAATCAGCAATTAAAAAACAACAAGATGAAATTTAAAACCCTCCTGATAATACCCCCTTTTACCCAACTTAATACTCCCTACCCTGCCACCACGGTACTGAAAGGATTTCTAAAAAGCAGAGGATACGAAGTTTCTCAAGTCGATTTAGGAATCGATTTAGCAAACCGGATCTTTTCTTCTCTAGGATTAAAAGAGCTCAATTTTCCCGAAGAATATCAAGATACGATTGATTCGGCGATGTATTTCTTGCAAGGTAACGATACTACTTTAGCTAACCGCATCGCATCCGGAACGTTTTTGCCTGAAGGAACCCGCTTCGACAATGAAACCGATTTGGACTGGGTCTTCGGTAACCTGGGTATTATCGACAAAGCAAAGCATTTAGTTACTCTGTACCTCGAAGATATTGCCGATCATATAAGAGAAACTATCAATCCGCATTTCGATTTAATCCGTTATGCCGAACAAATTGCCATGACCGCACCCACTTTCGATACTCTGTACGCCGAATTGCAAAATATATCTTTCTGTGCCATTGAAAAGTGGATGTTGGAATTACTTGAAAAAGAAATACAACAATCAAAACCACAATTGATTGGATTTTCAATTCCATTTCCGGGATGTTTGTTCTCTGCTTTACGATGTGCCCAATACATCAAACAACAACATCCTGAAATAAAAATCGTATTTGGAGGTGGATATGTAAATACCGAATTAAGAAGCATTACGGATAAACGATTTTTCGAATACGTAGATTTTATGCTGTTGGATGATGGTGAACCGGCTTTATTACAATTAATTTGTTATTTGAATAACGAATGTAGTGCCGACGAACTGATTCGTTGTTTTTACCTCAACAATGAAAATAAACTAGTATATAGCGGAAACGACGAGGTTAACATTCCTTTTTCAAAAACCGGAATGCCCGACTTTTCGGATCTGCCTTTGTCCCGGTATTTTTCGATGATAGAGCTTCCTAACCCGATGCACAAACTATGGACAGACGGGCTGTGGAATAAAATGACTGTAGCCCATGGTTGCTACTGGGCAAAATGTGCATTTTGTGATACAACACTCGATTACATTAAACGCTATGATGCTCCGCAAGCATCATTAGTAGTAGATAGAATGGAAGCTACCATGCAACAAACTCATCAATCGGGTTTCCATTTTACGGATGAAGCTCTTCCTCCCGCATTATTAAAAGCGATGGCTCATGAGATTATAAAACGTAAACTCAATGTAAGTTTTTGGGGAAATATTCGCTTTGAAAAAGCTTACACGCCGGAACTATGCAATCTACTTGCTCAAGCAGGCTGTATTGCCGTATCCGGCGGACTTGAAACAGCATCCGACCGCCTGCTTGGCCTAATGAACAAAGGTGTAAGCATTGCTCAGGCAGCAAGAACTTTCCATAATTTCACGCAATCAGGCATTATGGTTCATGCCTATTTAATGTATGGATTTCCAACTGCGACATTGCAGGAAACAGTCGATTCTCTTGAAATAGTAAGACAAATGTTTGAACAAGGATTAATCCAATCTGCCTTTTGGCACCGTTATACTATGACTATACACAGTCCATCGGGTAAATGTCCTGAACAATTTGGAGCTAAAAGAGTAAATATACAGCCTGCTCCTTTTGCAAATAACGGTATTACTTTCGACGATGGACAAAAATATGATTTGGATTCTATTGGAGATGGTTTGTATAAAGCGACTTACAATTTCATGCATGAAATTGGTTTTGATCTTCCTATGCATAAATGGTTTAGCACAAAAACACCTCCTGTTTCGATCAAAAGGAATCTGATACAATCTTTTTTGAAGAATTAGCTCACTTTGTTGATGAAGCGAGTTATAAAGAGATTCTGACGAACAAAGGCAAGGCTACCGCCGAAAAAGTGAAAAACACCTTTCAGGGCATTGCATCCCCCGTTCAATTATTTATCATCAGCAAATGATGATTTTTACAACTGTGAGTTTTTTTTAATTTCTGCAGAATCATTTCCGAGATTATTTCATCGCAATACCCTTGAGTTTCTCGGTGCTTGGGAGATGTTGCACAACCCCGCCTTTAAAGGTGTCGAATTCGACACCTTTTTGCACGAGGCTGGAGCAAACCGTTTTAATATGACACCCCGCAAATGGATTGAGGCGACCGATGCTATCGGTGTGATTTCCCAAGCAGGGCGAAACGGCGGAACTTACGCCCACAAAGATATTGCGTTTGAGTTCGGCTCATGGCTCAGCCCGGTGTTTAAGCTTTACCTGATTACCGAATATCAGCGGCTTAAAGAGGCTGAAAACAATCCGATGCTCGGCGAATGGAATGTAAAACGGGTCCTTAGTAAAGTGAATTATACGCTTCATACCGATGCTGTCCGTGATTTTATCATTCCCAAAATTGATGTTGAGCGTGAGAAAGCATACGCCTACGCAGATGAAGCCGATATGCTGAACCTCGCTTTGTGGGCGTGTACTGCAAAACAATGGAGGGAGGCAAATCCTGAATACGCCAAAAAGGGATTGAATATACGTGATACGGCAAGTATTAACGAATTGGTTGTTTTGGCAAATCTTGAATCGTTTAACGCAGAACTTTTGAAACGTGATATGGACAAATCTACCCAATACGCCTGTCTGCATGAAATGGCAGAACGGCAACTGACACGCCTAAATGCCATAGACGCAGAAAAAGGATTTCGGAAATTAGGAGGAAAAAAATAAAGATACTAATCTTTTATTTAATCGGGTAAGCGGGAGACCTTTCGGTCTCCAACTCCCCTAAGAACTGTACGTGCGACTTTCCCTACATGGGAGAGATGTTTAACAGATAAAAAAGGGAAAAATATATCTGAGGGTCCAAAGAAATTGCCTATCTTTACACCCGAGTTATTTGACAGTATAGCACCGCAAAACGTTGAAATACGCACGGTTACTAACTCGTTACCTCTGAATCTCAAAAACTCCGCTAAAAGTTTATTCTTCAATCGGTTAAGTCAAGCCGATGAAAATCTAAAATAAGAATTAATTTGAAAGCTAAAAAACAAGAAATTATGCCCAACGATAAAATCCAACCAACAAACAGTCAATTCGTCCTATATCAGGATGATAATGGAGTAACGAATGTCAATGTCCGTTTTGACGGGCAGGATGTTTGGCTTTCACAACAACAAATAGCCCTGTTGTTTGATACTACGCAGCAAAATATCAGTTTGCACATTAACAGCATTTTAAGCGAAGGCGAATTGCAGAAAGAAGCAACTCACAAGGATTTCTTGTTAGTTCGAAATGAAGGCAACAGGTCGGTAAAAAGACAGATTGAGCATTATAATTTGGATATGATTATCGCGATTGGTTATCGTGTGAAATCACAAGTGGCAACACGATTCCGGCAATGGGCGACACAGCGGCTGCACGAATATATCCAAAAAGGATTT
>JAVBTA010000063.1:0-6911 GCA_031556375.1 Bacteroidales bacterium
TACATCACTATTTCCGGTAATAGTAAAACCTTTTCTAGCATAAACTGCTGCAGCATTTCCAACAATAACGTCATTATCCATCATAGATGAGGCTGAACATGTGATATTCATATTTCCGCTATTGATTGTTAATAATTCCATGGTTGTTATCGCACTGAACATATAACTGTTTCCGGTATATGTAAAAGATAACGTTCCGGTACTTCCTCCAATAGTAAGAGAACCGTTACAAAAGATTGCATCAGTTGTATTATCACTAATTGAAATATTACCTGCATAACTCAGGTTAATAACATTGTCCGGCTGACAATTAATAGCAATACTCTGTCCGGCATACGTGTTTGTCAAAGAAATCGTTGCCGTTCCGGCAGTCCATGTCCAACCTGTTCCGGAATCATTCGTGCTCAAATCGGGGACAAGTGTTCCGCCGATGATCATTGAACCAGTTGCAGCGTATGTTTGAGAAGTAAGGCCAAAAATCAGCATCAGCTGAACAATAGTGCTTTTAAGTAATAGTTGTTTCATACCCGTTCATTTTTTGTTTATAAATTTCTTTTGAAAGCTATAAATGTATAATGTAAGAATGAGAACTTATAGCCATATTTGAAAAACTTATAGCCATATTTGTAATTCATTAGTCATCAAACAATTTCAAATAAAGTTATTTTTTGTACATTTGTAGAGTTTGATACAAAAGCCGTATTCTTAGAGTATTCCTACATGATTGAGATAAAAACAATATATCCGGTTTTGGTAATTGCGATGTCGATACTTCCAATTACCTTCGGTTTTTTATTGTTACTTTTTGCCGTGCCGAAAGGTTCGGTATTGCAAACTTATCGCACATCCCGCAAAGCTCTGTCGTTTGCTTATATCATATTCGGTCTGCTAAATATAATGGAGGCTATCTTTATGAGAGGAAATGCGGGAGAAGATCGTCTGATGCTGGCCGATTTTTGTCTGATTATTGCTTCCTTTCAGGCTTTTCTATTCACTATCAGCTTGATTATATTGATTGATCCAGGATTTGTTTCCAAATCATGGAAAACATACCAATTGTGTTGTATAGCAGGTTTAAGCGCCGTTACAATTATCGGTTTTAATGTAGAGTCTATTTTTTTTAAGCATCTTGTTTTGGTGTTGTTTTCCGGCTTTTATCTTTATCAGTTGTTTTTTTATACCCGCTTGTTTTTGCAAAAGAAAAAATTATATATTCAAAAAGTGGAACGTTATTTTTCAGGAACTGAAAGCAAATGGTTGAAATGGATCAATATTGCATTTTTTTCGGCTCTGTCGATCGGCATAGGTGCTTTTTTCCTGATTATATTTACCAGTCAGTGGTTTAATCTGGTATTTACAATCATTTGTTTCATTTTTTATTTCCTTTTTGCAGTAAAATATCTTGAATATCCGCAACTTTTCCAAAGGCTTCAACCTGTAATTGTCTCAGAGCAAAATAATATTCCGGACATATCAATCGGCGAACAACAGTCATTAGAACATAAATTAAACCTGTGGATCTGCAAAAAATCTTTCCTGGAAGAAAATATCACAATTGATCATGTTGCTCAACAATTGGAAGTCAACCGTCTTTATTTGTCTTTTCATATTCAGGCCTATTTGCAAATGGATTTTAAAAGTTGGTTGAATTACTTGAAACAAAGGGAACAACAACTTTCTTATCAGAATCATGTTACCCAATCGGATAATTGCCATTTATTTGAACGGTTAGAGAATATGATATCCCAGCAAAAACTTTTTCTTGATGTTGAAATAACGAGAGATGAGCTTGCAAGAAAGCTTCACACCAATACTCGTTATTTATGCGAAGCTATCAAGGAAAAAATGGATATGACTTTTGGAGAATATGTAAATAACCTGCGTTTGGATCATGCACACAAATTATTAGTAGATTCCGATGAAAGAAGTACACCGATATTAGTTATTGCTCTATCTTCTGGATTCAAATCATTACGGACATTTAACCGGGCTTTCAAAGAAAAGTTCGGAATCTCTCCGAAAGAGGTGAGAAACACTTTTGTAATGTAATTGATTTCCATCAACAGTTATCAAATAATATGTTTATCTGGCTGATTTTACAGTTCGTGCTCAAAAGGTGACAATTCTGGTTTGCCCGTAACCCTATTGTGAGTATTCAGATTGCAGAAGTTGTAAAAGATCACCTGTAATTTTCTGTTTAGGCATAAATTATAAAGAAAAATTTATCGGTAGGTAACACTTAACCCGGATAGGTTTGCCCTCTTTTTTTATCGGTTGCCAAACCGGCATCGAACGGATAACCCTTAAAGCTTCTTCATCCAGAAAGATATATACTCCTTTTATTAATTCGATATCGGATATGGAACCATCCTGATTGAGGAAAAAGGAGTAAATTACATTTCCCTGTATCTTTTGTTTATAGGCAACATCAGGATATTTAAGATTTCGATAAACATACTGTCTCATGTTTAACAGTAAAGCCTGAATCTCAGAAAGTGAATCCGCTTGGTTAAAGTTTTGATCTTCAGATATTTCCTTGTGTTTAATTTTTTCTAGTTTTTTTTGAAAGTCGGATTTTTCAAAAAGAATAGAATCCGGAGGAATTATTTTAGCAGTATCATAGGATAATTCTATCTTGTCAGTTTTGAGAGGTTCTATGATTATATTATCTTCATCAACTATTTGTAAAGAAGTATTTGTATGTTTTTGAGCAGGTATTTCTTTGTCTGGAGTCTTGGGATTTTCATAGTTATACTCTGTCATTACTATTAAATTTGAGATGCTGGCAGGTTTTAAATCAATTTCATTTGTATTCCATCCTATACGAACAAAAAGTAATATTCCTATGGATATAACTATTACACTACCAATTACTATAAGTAAGGCATATAAATGTCTTTTGGAGGATGTTTTACGTAAATAATAAGCTCCGAATCTTTTATTTCTACCTTCAAATATCAGATCACGCCAGGCATCCGAATTCAAATCCATATTAATATTGACTATATATATACAAATATAAATCTAATTTGCCTGTTTTTCGAAATCTAAAGGTTAAATTTTGTTTTTGCTTTTAGTAACTTATTTTGTCGGCATTACGATCCACAAAGCAATATATACCCAAAACCCGAAGCTGCCGGCAAAAAGAGCAATGACAAAAAGCACTCTCATCAATGTCGGATCTGTGTCGAAATATTCAGCTAATCCGGAGCAAACTCCTGCAATCTTTTTATCTGAAGAGTTACGGCAAAGTTTTCTTTCTTTCTGCGTTTGTTCATAGTACTCCTGTTGCATCTCAGAGGCAGAGAATCCCAATTGATAGAGGGTATCGACAACATCAGGATAAGTGATGACCTGTTTTCCCATCGTTAATTTATCTGTCAATAAATTAGCAATTTGAGCTTCCAAATCACGGTCATTACGGTGAATAGATAAAAATTTATTCAGGTAAGCATATGCATCGTCTTCGATTTGAAACACCTTATTTCCAAGGTGTGCTGTTACAATCTTTTTCATGACTGCTAGGTATTAAAGTTTGTGATAAATTTATAGTGCAAATGTAATAAAAACCTAGTACCATGCAATACAAAGTACTATCGGTTAATAAAGTTTAACATTTACTCGGAGAAATAATAAAATAAGGAGAAACCGTCAAATTCAGATTTCAGAATAAGAGCGATTCAATAAAAAAGAATTAACTTTGCATAAATCAATTTTTTATGAAACGGTTAATTTTTTATTTTTTTCCTTTGTTTTTCATACATGGATGTGTTCCACAAGAAAAACATTTCCTGACAAATGAAACGTATCGTAATCAGGTTCATGAGCAATTCCTAAAGCGAAAGGATTTGTTGAAAACACGTGAAGCAGAAATGCTTTCCGTATTTAATGATAGTACCCTGAATACGGAACAACGTGAGGCTTTGGAGTTTTTATATGCTTATATGCCATTATGCGATTTAGCCGATTATGATGGTAAATTCTTTTTAGATCAAGTGAATGCAGCATTCAAGGCCCGTGATTATTTCTCGTGGGGAAAAACTGTTCCGGAAGATGTATTCCGTCATTTTGTTTTGGTTTACCGGATAAATAATGAGAACCTTGATACAGCCAGGATGGCTTTCTTTGATGAATTGAAGGATCGGATTTCCGGAATGAGTATGTCCGATGCAGTGTTGGAAGTGAATCATTGGTGTCATGAGAAAGTGACTTATCGCGGGACAGATGGTCGTACATCAGCTCCTTTGGCATTAGTTCGTACCAGTTGGGGACGTTGTGGTGAAGAATCGACATTTACAGCGACGGCTTTACGTGCGGTGGGGATTCCTGCCCGTCAGTGTTATACACCACGTTGGGCGCATACGGATGATAACCACGCCTGGGTTGAGGTTTGGGTAGATGGTAAATGGCATTATATCGGTGCTTGTGAGCCGGAACCGGTATTGGATATGGCCTGGTTTACAGCTCCTGCAAAACGGGCAATGATGGTACATACAAATGTTTTCGGATTATATAATGGGCCGGAGGAAAAGAATTTAGAAACCAATTTATATTCCAAAATTAATTTGTTGTCAAATTATGCCGATACACGTCAGTTAAAGGTAAATGTGAAAGATGTTGCCGGTCAACCAGTGAAAGATGCAAATGTAAGATTCAAATTATATAATTATGCTCAGATCTATCCGATAGCAGAGGCTAAGACTGATTCTATGGGAAATGCATCGTTATTGACAGGCGTGGGCGATTTAGTGGTTTGGGTAAATAAGGATAGATATTATGGCTATCAGCAAGCTTCTTCAGGGCAGAATGACGTTGTAATAGAATTGAAGTATCAACCGGGAGAAATGTATACTGAAAAAATGGAATTAGTACCTCCTGTTGAACAAAAAATAAAAGCTGCTGATCCGGATAAACTGGCTGAAAATGCAAAACGTTTTGTTTATGAAGATTCAGTTCGGAATGCTTATATGCAGACGTTTATAAAGAAAGATAACGCAATAGAATTTGCCGCTAAACAAGGTTTAGATAAAGAACAGACCTGGAAATATCTGGAATTATCTCAGGGAAACTGGAAAGAAATAAAGCAGTTTATTGAAGCGAATAACAAAAATCCGTATTTATTTCCGTTTTTGGCATCTTTGTCTGAAAAAGATTTGAGGGATACTCCTGCAGAATACTTGTCTGATCATTTGGTATATGAGGTTTTTGAAGAAGGGAAACCTTTTCTGGATAAGCTAAAAAGAGATGAAGAAGTGAATTTCATTGCAAAATATGTATTATCTCCGAGAATAGGTATTGAAATTATTCGTCCATGGCGTTCTTTCCTGAGGTCAAAATTTCAATTTCCTAAGTCAGAGATTACTCCTGTAAATATAATTACATGGATAAAGGATAATATCCGGATTATGGATGAAGAGAACTATTATAATTGCGCGATCACTCCGATTGGTGTCGCAGAATTGCGTATTTCCGATTCTCGTTCCAGAGATATCGCTTTTGTGGCAGCTTGTCGGACGTATGGTATTCCTGCCCGATTAGAACCAGCAACAGGAAAACCACAGTATTTTGAAAAAAATAAATGGATAGATGCTTTATTTGAAGCAAAAGTTCCGGAGGCGACAGTGAAGGCCCAAGTAATATTTACAAATGATGCCTCAAATAAAGTGAAACCTCAATATGAGATCCATTATACAATTGCGAAATTCAATAATGGAGATTTTATGCCGTTGGATTATTATGATGATCCGGCATTGAAGAAATATCCGGCAACAGTATTGGTTGATACAGGTTATTACCGGTTGATGATCGGTAGTCGTGCAAATGATGGATCTGTAACGACATTGACAGAGTATTTTGCATTATCAGCAAATGAGAAGAAGGTACTGAATATTAAAATGCCTGAGGTTGTAGGTAAACAACAGGTAATGGGTATTGTGGATATGAATACGATTGTTCAGTTGACAGACGGAACAAAGAAGACATTGAAAGATATTTCAAATGGAAAAGGGGTGATGTTGTGTTTTATTGATCCTGATCGTGAACCTTCGAAGCATATTTTACAGGATTTGCCGGCATTGCAACAGGAATTTGAAGATTGGGACGGAGGAATTGTTATGATGACTCCGGACGATAAATTTTCAGTAGCTTTTGATGCATCAGCATTCAAAAATTTACCTAAACAAACGACCTGGACTGTTGATCCCGGACGTACACTTTTAAATACAGTCTCTAATACATTACAACTTGGATTCCGAGATAATTTCCCATTGACCCTTTATTTATCGAATAATGGAGGAGTATTGTTCTTTTCCGAAGGTTACAGGATCGGGATAGGAGAGAATATTATGAAAACTATTAAACAATAATGACTGAATAGGTAGAAAATCTAATGCCATGAAACGTCGTGATTTATTTCACGATTTTTATCCATTTGGTATCACTGGCAGAGGATGTCACAACTGTTTCTATAAATTGCATTCCTTTGAGGCCGTCTTCCGCTCCGGGAAAATCCAGATACTCGGGTTTCGGTTTTTCTCCATTGATAATACATTGAAGCGCGAGGGCAAAATTACGGTATATATTGGCAAAAGCTTCTATATATCCTTCCGGATGTCCTCCCGGTACACGGAAATTATGTGCGGCTATAGGGGATATCCAACCGGTAGAGGTGCGGATGATTTCTTTCGGTTTGTCGTTCCACTTTAAGATCATGGTGTTTGGCTCTTCCTGATGCCATTCCAGTCCTCCTTTTTCTCCATAGACACGAATACATAGGCCAATTCGCTAAATGTCCTATAAAATAGTCGAAAAACGAGCAATCGCTTGATAAGCTATGCTTTTTTTCGACTATTTCTGTTTTGAAGATGACAAATTCCTTTTATCTCCCTTTTTTGGCATATTTTAGGCTGTAG
>JAVBTA010000066.1:0-22498 GCA_031556375.1 Bacteroidales bacterium
TCAAATATTTCCTATAATTTTTTCAATAATTTTTGGAAAGTATTCATATTCCAATGCGTGTATTTTTTCGGCAACCATATCAGGAGTGTCTGTGGGTGTAACTTCGCATTTAGCCTGGAAAATAATTTGTCCTTCGTCGTAATTTTCATTTACATAGTGGATCGTGATTCCTGTTTCTTTTTCTCCTTCGGCTACCACAGCTTCGTGTACGTGCATGCCATACATGCCTTTTCCTCCGAATTTTGGTAGAAGCGCAGGATGTATATTAATAATATGCTGCGGATATGCTTTTAAAATATTTCCCGGAACTTTCAAAAGGAAACCGGCCAAAATGATCAAATCTATGTTTTCTTTTTTAAGAAGTGTTAAAACTTCACCATTTTCAAATTCTGATTTTTTGAAAGTAAAAGATGGTATATTTAATTTTTTTGCCCGTTCATGGACAAAGGCATCCACTTTATTACAAATAATAACAGGGAATGCAATGTCTTTATTGTCACGGAAATAATTAATAATATTCTCTGCGTTTGATCCTGATCCGGATGCGAAAATGGCAATTTTTTTCATTTTATCTGGATTATTTTATATATTCAATTAATGCACAAATTTTTCGTTAGTGTGCAATTTTTTTTCGATTTTACTTTTTTGTTTCAAGAATAATGTGTTCCTTTGCAGTCGCAAAAATAAAAAGTAAAATTTTATTATTCACTAAAATTCAAAAATTATGTCTGAAATTGCATCAAGAGTAAAAGCTATTATCGTTGACAAACTCAGCGTTGAAGAATCTGAAGTTACAAACGGAGCAAGCTTTACTAATGACCTGGGAGCGGATTCACTTGACACAGTTGAGTTGATCATGGAATTTGAAAAAGAATTTGGTATTTCTATTCCAGACGATCAAGCTGAAAAAATCGGTACTGTAGGTGACGCTATCTCTTATATCGAAGCTAACGCAAAGTAAGAACAAACTCAATTTTAAAACCTTATGGAATTAAAAAGAGTAGTTGTAACGGGTCTGGGAGCCATTACTCCACTAGGTAACGATGTGAAAAACACATGGGAATCTATGTTGAAAGGAGTAAGTGGGGCCGGACCCATTACTTTATTTGATGCATCGAAGTTCAAGACGCAATTTGCCTGCGAAGTGAAAGGATTTAATCCCGAAGAGCATTTCGATCGTAAAGAAGTCAGGAAATTCGACAGATATTCTCAATTTGCCGTTGTTGCAGCTAAAGAAGCCGTTGAGGATTCCGGGCTGGACAATGAAAAAACTAACCGCGACCGTGTAGGAGTGGTATTTTCTTCAGGTATTGGGGGTATCGACACGTTTGATAAAGAAGTTGGATATTATTTCCAACACGAAGATATAGGGCCTAAATTCAATCCGTTTTTTATCCCGAAAATGATCAGCGATATCGCTGCAGGTCATATTTCGATGATGTACGGATTCAGAGGTCCAAACTACGGTACGGTTTCGGCCTGTGCTTCTTCTACTAACGGTGCGATTTCTGCATTTGACCTGATTCGTTTGGGAAAAGCTGATGTTATTGTAACCGGAGGTGCTGAAGCTGCAATTACAGTCTCAGGAGTCGGAGGGTTCAATGCGTTGACGGCTTTGTCGACCCGCAATGATTCTCCTCAAACAGCTTCACGTCCGTTCAGTGCAAGCCGCGATGGTTTTGTAATGGGAGAGGGCGCTGTCTGTTTGATTCTTGAAGAACTGGAACATGCCAAAGCCCGTGGCGCAAAAATTTATGCTGAGATTGCCGGTGGAGGTATGTCGGCTGATGCTTATCACCTTACCGCATCTCATCCCGAAGGACTCGGAGCTATGCTTGTAATGCGTAATGCATTGGCTGATGCCGGAATGAAGGCTGAAGACATTGATTATATCAACGTTCATGGAACATCTACTCCGGTAGGTGACCCTTCAGAATGTAAAGCAATCAAGGAAGTATTTGGCGAACACGCTTATAATTTGAATATCAGTTCTACAAAATCCATGACCGGTCACATGCTGGGAGCTGCCGGTGCAGTTGAGGCTATGGCTTGTATTTTGGCTGTAGGAAATGATATCGTGCCTCCGACGATTAATTTTACAGAAGGAGATGAAGATCCTGAAATCGATTATAAGTTGAATTACACGTTCAATAAACCTCAGGAGCGTAAAATTAGAGCGGCTCTTTCCAATACTTTTGGTTTTGGAGGACATAACGCTTGTGTTATCATCAAAAAATTTGTGGACTAATCGAGTGATTACCGATTCAATAAAAAAGATAAGACTCTTTCTTCACCCGAAGAGGGGGTCTTATTTTGCATTTTACAGGATTCTGGGGTTTTTTCCTAAAAGATTGAATCTCTATGAGGAAGCTTTGTTGCATAAATCTTCGTCCAAAGAAAGACAAAACGGAAAATATTTGAATAATGAACGTTTGGAATTTCTTGGAGATGCGGTATTGGATGCGGTGATAGCCGATTTGGTATTTCAAAAATTTAAAAATAAAAATGAAGGATTTTTGACCAATACACGTTCAAAAATCGTAAAACGGGAAACTTTGGATATGGTTGCCCGGAACTTAGGCCTTAACAAAGTAATCGTATCTTCCTTAAGAACAAATTCTCAGAAAAATCATATCCTCGGAAATGCTCTGGAAGCTTTGATTGGTGCAATATATCTGGATAGAGGCTATTCTGCTGCAAAAAGTTTTGTCGACATGAAAGTAATACGTCCGTATATAGATATCGATCAGATTGCCAGGAAAGAGGTTAATTTCAAGTCAAAGCTACTGGAATGGTGTCAAAAATATCGAATAGACCTGAGTTTTGATGTCATCGAAAGTTTTATGGATGAAGAAAATAATCCTGTATTCCAAAGCCAGGTCGCATTGAATGGGCTATGGGGGGGGACAGGGACTGGTTATTCTAAAAAAGAATCTCAACAACAAGCAGCCAGGATGGCGTTGAAAAAAATTAAGTCTGAAAAGGAATTTATTGATCAAGTTCAATCGTTATCTCATTTTGAAAATGAAAATAATGAAGAAAATGAAAGCAGTGAAGAAAATAATCCTTAACTTTGCCGGGTTAACAAAGAATGTTCAACCCAATAAATTAACATAACAATATGAAACGTACTCTTCTTGTTATCTTATGTGCTGTATTTGTTACTACTGCAGCATTTGCACAAGGAAAACCAATTGCGAAATTCGAAAAAACAACTCATGATTTCGGACAAGTTACGGAAGACGATGGCAACATCTCCTATAAATTTCTTTTGACGAATGACGGGGATGCTCCTCTTGTTATTTCTAATGTAACGGCATCTTGCGGATGTACTACTCCTGATTGGACTAAAGAACCGATTGCTCCGAAAGGAAAAGGATCCGTTACTGTAACATATGGCGCTAAAGGTCGCCCGGGACCGATTGGAAAAACTGTTTCTGTTTACACAAACCAGGGTGATGCTCCTATTGTATTGAGTATTAAGGGTAATGTTAATCCAAAGCCATTGGCTCCTGAAGAAAAATTTCCTTTACAAATAGGTGACATGAGAATGAGAGCTATGGTCGTAAATTATGGAAATCTTGCTATCAATGCCCAAAGATCACAAACATTGGATATTTTTAATGCAGGCAAAACAGCATTAACATTGAGATATAATAACCTGCCTAAATATATCACCATCAAAACAGAGCCAGCTACTATTCCTGCGAATACAGAAGGTAAGCTGGTTATTACATTTGATCCTGCCATTGCTAAAGCATATGGCAAATATGAAGGGAATATTGGCGTGATTGTAAATAATAACGCTTCGGTAGAAAATAATAAAATTGTTTATCAGGCAGTAGTTATTGATGATTTCGCAAATGTAAATAATGCAACAGCTCCTAAAATCGGAGTAGGTACCGGATATTTTAATTTTGGACCATTTTCTGAAAAAGGAGCGAAAACAACACAGGTTCTTAAGTTGTCTAATTCAGGACAATCTGATTTGTTGATACGAAGAATTTCTTGTGATAATCCTAATGTTACTGTATCTATTCCGAAATCAGCTATAAAGAAAGGTGAAATCGTAGATATAAAAGTAACGGTTCAACCGAAAAAAATTACAGAAGTTACAAATGCGACATTGACTATTGTAACAAATGATCCTGTTTCGACTGTCAGAGATTTGCGTGTGACTCTTCGTCCGTAAAATATTCAGACATGATTCATCCCGAAAATGATCCTCAATATAAAGGATTGGCAGTAAATCAGGGAGTTGAACAACCTCCTGTTGTTAATCCGTATTTGAAACAAAGGAAGAAACGTCTTGAATATACTCCTTCCGAGTATGTTGAGGGGATTCAGAAGGGAAATATTACTATCCTGAGTCAGGCTGTTACACTGGTAGAAAGCCAGAAACATGAACATCAACAGCTGGCTCAGGAAATTATAGAAAAATGCCTTCCTCATTCCGGAAATTCTGTCCGGATCGGTATTACCGGAGTCCCGGGAGCCGGAAAAAGTACATCAATAGATGCTTTTGGAATGTACCTGATCAAGGAATGCCGGAAAAAACTGGCAGTACTTGCGATCGATCCAAGCAGTGAACGTTCAAAAGGCAGTATTCTGGGAGATAAGACCCGGATGGAAGAACTGTCCAGAGAGCAGGATGCTTTTATCCGACCTTCTCCTTCTGCAGGGTCATTAGGTGGAGTTGCCCGAAAAACCCGTGAAACAATTATCCTTTGTGAAGCTGCCGGATTCGATACCGTTTTTGTTGAAACGGTAGGTGTCGGTCAGTCTGAGACCGCGGTTCATTCCATGGTCGACTTTTTTTTGTTGATACAATTGGCCGGAACTGGAGACGAATTGCAGGGGATCAAACGTGGAATTATGGAGATGGCTGACGGAATTATTGTGAATAAAGCCGATGGGAATAATATAGATAAGGCAAAATTAGCTGCTTCTCAGTTTAAAAATGCCCTCCATTTGTTTCCAATGCCGCTTTCCGGTTGGAGTCCGAAAGTGTTGACTTATTCGGGATATTACAAAACCGGTATCAAAGAGATTTGGGATATGGTATTTGAATATATTGATTTTGTGAAAACGAACGGATACTTTCAGTATAAAAGAAACGACCAGTCGAAGTATTGGATGTATGAAAGCATCAATGAGCATCTCAAATCACAGTTTTATAATAATCCGGTTGTTGAAGAAGAATTGAGAATAAAAGAACAACAGGTGTTAAATTCACAAATCAGCTCATTTATTGCCGCAAAAGAGATGATCGAGCTGTGGAATCATAAAAAGGACTGTGAAAAATAATTGATTACGTATGAAAATAAATCTACTATTAAGGGTTGTTCTTGTTTTGCAGGCTGCCTTTTTCTTTTTTCCGTTGTATTCACAACAAACCAGTGTCAATCAGAAAAGTAAAAGTAATAATTTTCTTGATGGATGGTATGAAGGAATAGGGGAGGCTGTATCAATCAAAAAGTATGGTAATCAGGAAAATACTTCAGATTCAGAGTCGGTTTTGCGTTATGCAATTCAAAAAATATTTGATAAGCCGGATGAAGATTATGTGAGCAGGACAACTAAAATGGATATTTCCGGAATAGAAGATCAAACGATGGTATATTCTGTTGATGGAGAAGATTTTACTATAACTTTTGATGCTCCGATGCGCAAGCAAAGTCCTGAATCCTGGTTGGAGTGGGCATATCTTCCTGATGTAGAAGAAGAAAAACCTCATTTTTTGTGGGGGTTTTATACTGAATTGGAATTGAACTTCAGTAAACCGGTTTGTCTGTTTGGTATGGAAGTCGCAACCGGTTATTATGGAACATTCCCGATTACCCTTGAATTATACAATAATACAACATTAATTGGTAAGGTGACTCGTACGGTAGTCGATCTTGCCGCACTTTTTGCAGTGGAGGTTCCGGGAGAGATTCCGGTTACACGTGCGGTTATAAAGGTGCCTTTCAGTGCATTTGGTGTAGGAATTGCTAATCTTCGTTTTTCTGATAAATGCGATATGGCTCCTTCGGGAATTATAGTTCATCCCCGATCGGTATCGGTGTGTCAGGGAGGCAGTCATACTTTTAGTGTAAGTGCGGAAGGTGAGGATTTGATTTATCAATGGTATAAAGGCAATAATAAAATATTCGGGGCAAATGCAAGTACGTTGACTATAACCGATGCTTCATACGAAGACTATGATCAGTATTATGTCATGATCAAGGATGGTATTTCGACTTTTTATAGTAATCGTGTTACACTTTGGGTGGCTGATCCGTTGCCTAATATACTCGCTTTTTCAAAATTTCCGGAAGTTGTCTATCCGAATCAGTCGTATACAATGAAGCTGGCCGGTTATATGGGTGTAACCAATTATTCCTGGAAATTTTCGAATGTTATGGCCGGATTTGCGCAACAGGATACTAAGGTCAATGAAAATACCTTTGTAACAAGCGCTACACCCCGAATAGGGACGGTTTATGTAGAGTTGGAGCATGTTTGTGGAAACCGTACACTATCTAAAAGAACGGAATTTTATCCTACAGGTTTAGAAGAAGTTCGATCTAATACGTTACAAGTCTATCCGAATCCAACTGCCGATGTAGTGAAAATATCCGGATGTAACTCTGAACTTCAACTTTATAATATGTCCGGAGTGTTATTGGGTAGCTATCTTCCGAATGATGGAACTGCTGAAATCAATTTGTCACATTTTTCGAAGGGGATTTACCTGATCAAGTGCAACGGTAAGTTATACAAGGTTATACGTAAATAATTTTTCATTTTCCATTTAAAATATTACCTTTGTTAGTTGAAATAAAATTTTGCAATTATGAAACAGATTTTTACTTTTTTAGTTGTTGCTTTATTAAGCGCTAATGTGGTTCATGCGCAGATTACGATGACGCATGATAGTCATGGTTTCAGACCTGGAGATGAACACGCTTGCCAAACTCTTTTTTATAAAGATCCGGGACAGGCAGGAAAGAATGTTACCTGGGATTTTAGAGATGTTGTTTCGAAAGAAAGTATAGGCGTATCTACAGTAGGAGAATCATCCGGAAGTTTCCATAACATAGGTGTTATGAGAAATGATGGAGTGAGATTCCTGTATAATGTTACTAAAGATCAGGTTGAATACCGTGGATATGAGAGAGGTGATCTTGAGTTCCTGTATAATAATCCGATTGTAAAAACAAAATATCCTCAATCCTATGGAACTTTTTTTGAAGGTGCTTTTTCCGGAAATGTTTTAACTAAAGGTAAAGTAACATCTGAAATGACAGGACGCTATTCTACTGATGTCGACGGAGAAGGAACTATTTTATTACCTGATGGGGGAAAGTTGCCTGTTATTCGTGTTAAGACGACCAAAGTGACGAATTATTCTTGTAGTACTCATGAAGTAGTCAAATATCTGTGGTATGCACAAGATGTTCGTTATCCGGTTTTCGTATCGATAGAAACTGTAAGCATTGCAAATGATGGTCAGCGGACAATTTTGGAAAAAGTGTCTTACCTCAATACAAATTTGCAGAGAGAAAATAAAGTTCGTTCGACGACCGACTTGAATGCCATTGATGATAGTTTTACATGTAAAGCTTCTCCGAATCCATTTAAAGAGCGGTTGAATATAGAATACACTTTAGGAAAACAATCAGCGATCTCTATTGAAATTTATAATGCTCAGGGATCTAAAGTCGGAGTTGTTTTGCCGAAACAAACTCAACAAGGTATGCAAACGATCAATTACAACACAGTATCTTTTGCAAAAGGAATTTATTTCTTGCGTTTTACTGTTGATGGTAAAGTTCACATAGAAAAATTAATCAAAAATTAAATTGTAAGGGTGAAAATAGCATTAGTAGGTTATGGAAAGATGGGCAAAGAGATCGAGAAGATTGCCCGCGACAGAGGGCATGAAATTGTTGCCATCATTGATGTGAATAATGTTCAGGATTTTGATTCTCCGGGGTTTCTTTCGGCAGATGTAGCGATTGAGTTTACCCGTCCGGAGACTGCAGTCGGAAATTTCCTGAAGTGTTTTGAGCGGAATGTACCTGTTGTGGCAGGAACCACCGGATGGCTTCAGCGGATGGACGAAATAAAAGCAGCCTGTGCAAATGATGGAAAAACATTCTTTTATGCCTCTAACTATAGCATCGGAGTTAATGTGTTTTTTGCCGTTAATAAATATTTAGCCCGAATAATGAATCAATTTCCTTCATACGATGTTCGTATGGAGGAAATTCATCATATCCACAAACTGGATTCTCCCAGTGGAACAGGAATTACACTGGCAGAAGGTATTTTAGCAAATATCGATCGGAAAAGTCGTTGGGAAGAAAGTGAACAACCCGTTCCGGCTGATGTATTGGCTATCCACTCCATGCGTGAAGGGGAAGTTCCAGGAATTCACACGGTGATTTATGAATCAGAAGCTGATGTTATCAGTATAAAACATGATGCGAAGAACAGGAAAGGCTTTGCGTTAGGCGCAGTGATGGCTGCTGAGTTTACCAAGGGTAAAAAAGGGTTCCTGACAATGAATGATATCTTTAATTTTTAATATTGATGGATAGAATAAAAAATGCGACCAAAGCGCAGTGGATCAAATTTTCCATAGTTGCTCTACTATATCTTTTGTTTACAATTTGGGTTGGCAATGCCTGGCTTTTGTTGGGATTTCCGGTTATTTTTGACATTTATGTGTCTAAGTATATTCCCTGGGGGGCCTGGAAGAAATCGGATAAGCCGGTTGTAAAGAAGATTGTGGAATGGACTGATGCTATTCTTTTTGCCTTGGTTGCAGTTTATCTGATTAATTTGTTCATTTTCCAAAACTATAAGATTCCAAGTTCTTCATTGGAAAAAACGCTTTTGGTCGGGGATTACCTGTTTGTGAGTAAACTTAGTTATGGTCCTCGAGTTCCGAATACTCCTTTGTCGTTTCCTTTGGCACAACATACCCTTCCGTTTTTTGATTGTAAATCGTATATTGAATGGCCTCAATGGCCTTATCATCGATTGAAAGGATTCGGGGAGGTAAAGCGTTATGATATTGTTGTTTTTAACTTTCCAGCCGGAGATACAGTGGCTTTGAAACAACAAAATCCGGATTATTATCAATTATGTGATGTATATGGACGTGATGCCGTTTTGGCTAATAAAGATTATTTCGGAGATATTGTCTATAGACCGGTCGACCGACGTGAGAATTACGTGAAACGTTGTGTCGGAATGCCTGGGGATTCATTGCAGATTATTAATAATAAAGTGTATATCGATGGCGCTCCATTGGAAGATCCTAAAAATATGCAGTTGAATTATTTTGTGGAAACTACCGGAGCACTTTGGACGGATAAGCAGTTCAGAATGCTCAATGTGAGCAAAGAAGACTATTCTACTTCTTTATGTAATACAAAAGAGGGTGCTGTTAACTGGTTTTCCTTGTTGGGAATAAAGCCGAATAGTTCAGGAAATTATAATCCGGTTTATAATATTCCTCTGACACAAGAAGCTTTGGCTCTGATCAAAAAAACGGGCATGGCAAAGACTGTAGTTGTCGAGCCTCAGGAGTTTGGCGGCAACTATTTTTATCCGGGTAATCGATTAAATACAGGATGGACCAGGGACAATTTTGGCCCGTTGTGGATTCCTAAAAAAGGAGCGACTATTTCTTTGAATCAGGCAAATATAGGATTGTATTCCCGTTGTATTATTAATTATGAGGGTAATACAATGAAGGAAGAAGGCGGGAAAATCTATATTAATGATCAGTTGGCCGACAGTTATACCTTCAAATACGATTATTATTTCATGATGGGTGATAACCGTCATAAATCGGCGGATTCACGTTCATGGGGATTTGTCCCTGAAGATCACGTAGTCGGTAAACCGATAGTGGTTTGGCTTTCTACAGATAAAGATCGTGGCTTATTTGATGGCGGAATCCGTTGGAAACGTTTGTTCAAGTGGGTTGGAAATGATTAATACAGCCTGGTTGTCGACAGCCTACCTGGCTCCTGTCGATTATTACAGATGCCTGACTGAATTTGACAAAATCATAATTGAACAATATTGTAATTACGTTAAGCAGACTTATCGTAATCGGTGTATTATTGCATCGGCTAATGGGCCTCAGGTATTGAGTATTCCGGTTGAAAGGACAGATTCTCCCAAATGTTTGACGAAGGATATCCGGATCTCGGATCATAATAACTGGAGGCATTTGCATTGGAATGCAATTGTTTCCGCATATAATTCGACACCTTTTTTTGAGTATTATGAGGATGATTTCCACCCATTCTATGAGCGGAAATATGAATTCCTGTTTGATTTTAATGAAGCTTTGAGAGAGCTTATATGTCGCCTAATCGATATTGATCTTAAAGTATGTTATACGTCTGTGTATGGTATTGTAGGGAGTGATATCTTAGATTCAGAATCTCTGTCGGCAAATGATTTCAGAGAAACAATCCATCCCAAAAGAGAGCCTATACATTCGGAGTTCAAACCATATTATCAGGTTTTTGATTCAAAATTCGGATTTCAGTCTAATCTGAGTATCATTGATTTGTTATTCAATATGGGCCCGGAATCGGTTTTATTTTTGTAGTAATGAATTTTAACCAATTCTTCCAAAATGGTTTTCTCTTTTTTTCTTCCAAATTCGTCAGATATTCATCCAGAAAGTCAATTATGTTTCCTCCGTCTGTAATCCCTACTTTTTTTCTGATGTTTGTTTTTTTGATCCGGATGGTTGTAGGAGCATATTTTGAAATAAAACAAATCTTACTTGTGTCAAATCCTGCTTTCATCAAACAACAGATTTGAATTTCATTTTCATTAAGTTCGGGGAATGCTTCGGTGAGGCGAGTTAGAAAATTGTTGTGTACGATATTTAGCAGGATATAGAATTCTTCTTCATTAGCATTTGCATCCGGTTGCCCATAAAGGATTTCATTAATTCTGGTTAAGACCTTTTGTTCTTTAGAGTCTTCTACCGGGGATGAGTTCATAATCAATAACTGTTTTGATACCTCAAATCGTTGGTTTATTGATTCATTTGATAAATACGAATTTGCCGAATAACCTTTTTCCTTGGTGGTGTTCTTCATAACTTGGTTAAAGTTTTTACGCATTAGTGGTTAATAATCCTGGCAATATTTATTTAGGCGAAATATCTTCTTGCAAAGGTAGTATAATAGATGTAAAATGCAAATAAATTAGTTCTGTTTTTGGAGATAAAAAATTCTAAGTCTTTAATTTTATATATAAATCTGTTGATTAAAGACTTAGAATCGTGTTTTGTATTATTTCAAATTACTTTGAAATTTTTGTTTGAGGACTCATTTTGATGACTTCGCTTCCTGCTAATAAGAAAGCTCCGGTTCCATATACTTCCCAACTATCTACTGTGAAGTTCTTGCGAGGATCAGCTCCGATTGGTTGTACCCATCCGACACGTCCTTCGTAGTTTACGCAACCATTCAATGATTTCCATGCTCTTTCTACTACCGGGCGGTAGGTGTCTTTGTCCAGTAAACCATTGTTAATACCCCATGCCAGAGCATAGCAAAAGAATCCAGAACCGCTGACTTCACCTCCGGGATAAGAATCCGGATCCAAAAGACTGGCTCTCCACAGCCCGTCAGCTTGCTGAATAGAAGCGATTTTTTCGGCCATGTCTTTAAACAATTGTTCATAAAATGGGCGTTCAACGTAATTTTTCGGTAATTCTTCCAGAACACGAACTAGTCCGCCCATGACCCAACCGTTACCGCGCGACCAGAAAATACGTTTACCATTAGCTTCGTATCTGTCTTTTCCGTCGTTTTTAATGACATAATTCAAGTCTCTGGCAAAGAGTTTTTCTTCTTTGTTGTACAACAGATTATAACATTCTTTGAAATACTCATCATTAGCTGCCAGATATTTCTGATCGCCTGTTACCGCAGCGAGTTTTGCCAGGACAGGAGGTGCCATAAACAAAGCATCGCACCACCACCATTTTATTCTTTCAATACCTCTGACAGGATAAGGATTTTTCATGAATTTTTGAACCGTATCAACAGTTGCTTTGATCATCGCTTTGTTTTTAACATTGCGGTACATATCCAGATACATCTGGCAGATAGCAATATCGTCCGCATGATACCAACGAGGACCAGTTCCCCATTTAATGGAATCTTTTCCTACGGCCATCATAGCATTGAAAAGATCTTTAGAACCAGTAGTTTTCCAGGCAGCGAAAACACCTGCATAAAAGGCTCCGTTCGTCCAATCCCATTGTTTGTGACGAGGATGTTTTATTTGCCATTCAGCTGCTTTTAGCATTGTAGCCTTGATATATTCAGGACAGAAGACATTTGGTTTTGTAGCATCTACTACACCTCTGAAATAACCGATAGATTCAGCCAGACCAGCCAACGGATTTTTCATGTCTTTTTCGAATTCAAGACTGCAAGAGCCTGTATATCCGACTTCTCTCAGTGTTTTTACAAATTTAGGGATGTCAATGATTCCGCGTCCCATTTCACAGGTTGATCCTGCTTTGCTGGCAGAAGTAACATCTTTAATGTGAATGTCGAAAACACGAGCGTGATATTTTTTCAAATCTTCGCTTGGGTCAAAACCATCACGGGTATCGTGGCCGATGTCAAGGCACATGCCAATACGAGGATCCAAATGGCCCACATGATCGATAACATCTTTCGCATTCGGGAATAATTTGATATCCGGACCATGAAGGTGAATAGCGTAGTTGAAGTTGTATTCTTTGACTTTTTCATCTACGTATGGAAGTAACTCTACATTAGGAACCCCTACAATAAGTTTTACTCCGACTCTTTTTGCATAAGCGAAAGCATTGTCAACCTCTTCTTTGGTCTTCATATAAATAGGACCTACTCCATAACCGGTGACATTATATTCTTTCAGTTTAGCATGAAAAGCGGCAATTTCTTCATCTGTACTTTTGAATGGAAGATGAAAATCTTTGATGCAAAGGTAATGGACATCCATCCGTTTCATCATTTTAAGAGTAGAATCCAGGTCGAAATTAACAAAACTATAACCAGCGATCGCTAATTTGAATTGTTCGTTATTCTCCCATGTGGATTTTTTAAATTGAGCGCTTGTCTTTAGCGGGAACAGCATTGCAATCATTGCAATCATAAAGAGCCCGGTGAAAGATCTTCTTAATAGGGATTTTCTCATGATTTTATAAATAAAGTTAGTAGAATTGTCTTTTTATGGTTTAGCCGTGTGCGCAAACGGCTGCAAATATAATAATAAAATCCATGAAAAATGGTTTAAATGTGATAAATTACACTATAGTAATAGAGATTTCCGTATCTTCATCTTCTTCAATTGTAAATTTACAATCATCATATTTCGGAGGGCCCATCATTCCTTTTGCATTATTGCTAAATCCATATTTTTCGGTAGGTCCGAAACTACCCATATCCAGTTTATTGTTCTCATTCTCATCCTGGAACAAAGAAATTGCGTATTCTCCAGGTTTGACATTGTCAATAATAACGTTAATGGTTTCTCCATCGACTTTTGCATATCCGAGATATGAAGGTTTTTTGAAGAAATTGTCCTTGTCATATACCGCTACCAGTATATTACCTTTAGTCTTTTCTATTCCATCGACTACAATCGTCAATTTGTTTTGTGCATTCATAATACCAGCTACGAATACCATCAGTAAAATTAGTTTTGTTTTCATATCTTTAAATTTTTAAGTAATAAATTATAAGTTTTTCAATTGATTTAATTTTTTATTGTGACTTAACGTAATAAATAATCCTATGAAGAAGAACCGGGAATCCGGAGTCGATATTGCTTTCCTTACTCCAGGGTTGATCTGAGAATAGTCATACCCATAGATATTTTTGTAACCTAATACATTCTGACATCCGAAGTGGATTATGATATTGGGTTTTGGAAGGTATGACCATGCAATATCCAGTCTGTTCCTATAAGGAGTTGTTCCTAATTCATTATAGGGCGACATCGAATTATAGTAAGGTGTCCCTGACGATATATTATAATTAACTCCGGCAAGGGATTTCAGAGAACCTAACCAATATTTCAGGGTAAGGTTGAAAGTATGATTCGCAGCGTAGTTAGGCGCGATTTTTTCGGAATAATAAGCGTATTTCTTTTCTGTATTATTATAAGAATATGTTAACCAATATTCGAGGGATTTGAAGTTGCTCTTCCAGAATACATCTGCCCCCCATCCATAACCGTAACCATTATTTTTTATGTCGACAGGTACAAATTCTTGCTGATAGTATGTAACAGCATTATTGTATTTTTTGTAATAAGTATCCAGTTGGAATTTGCTGTGTTTTTCTACATAACTATAGGATAATGTCCCTTTATTAACGGAGGTAAAATCAATGTTGTCCGTCAATTTAAGATAACTCAATGATGGTAACTGAAAATATTCTCCGAATGATGCTGAGATAATATTTTCACGGTTTAACCGGTAACCGAGATAAGCTCTTGGAGCCAGGTTGAATTGTTTCAAATATGGAGAATATTCGCCTCTTATACCCAGATTCATTGTCAGATTATTGTTCAGAAATAGTTTTGTATCGTTGTATATACCCAATAGATTACTTTCTATTTCTGTTTTGTAGTTATTTCCATCCAACATATAGGTTTCATTGAAAGGATTGAGAACATATTCGGCTCCCATACGGTTTGTTATCTTCCCGGAAGAATATTGAACTGTAATTTTATTATGATTCCAAATATTTGAATTTTCCACATTATCACCTTTGTACTTTACTTCTGTACCGGACAGTTCATCTATGATCAGGTTACTTCCAACAGATAGACTCCATTTTTTATCAAAAAGATGATAGAAATTTGCCTGGACATAGAAATACACTTCTTTCATATCGTTTGAGAAAGGAATACTATCGACATTCTCATAAGCATAATTCATTGCCGAACTACTGAATTGAGCCTGAGTGATTAATTTGGTTTTTGGAGAGAATTCTTTTGTGAAAAATAAATCAGCAGAGATCTGTTCCGGATATTTGTCCCAGGTATAATCATCAGGGATCAACTTTTGGTAAGGACCTACATTTACATAGTTTATACTTCCTCGATAGGCATAAGAGGGCTTCTGATCCATATGTGTAAGAGATGCAAAGACGGAAGAAATACCGATGTCAGTTTTAGATTCAATATGTTTCTTTTCTTTAGTGTTTAGATTTACAATACCCGATAATGCCTGACCAAATTCCGCATTATAACCTCCGGATTGCAATGCAACTCCTTCAAATAAATCAGAAGAGAAACGTGTGCGTACACCGGTATTTTTAGATGTGAGGTTATATGGATTCATTACAAGCAGGTCATTGATATAGATCTGAGATTCTTCAGAACTTCCTCCCTGGATGATTAATCGTCCGTCATTATCGTTTACCTGCACTCCCGGCAAGACGCGCATATTTCCTATCATATCGGCCATTGCTGCCGGATTGGTAACGATATCGAAGCTCGACATTTGGATCGTTTGTGCGGAATAGTCGCTGAATCGTCCGTATTTTGGAGTAGAAACAGTTACAGACTGCAGGCTGTAAATACTATCTATGAGGACCGTCCGTATTTCGGATTGGTTTTTATTAACCATTACTGATTTATTTTTATATCCGAATGCTTCAAAATAGATTCTGCGATTCTTTATGGTATCAGAATAGTTAAGGGTAAATTTTCCTTTCATATCGGATGTTGTCCGGATTGAACCATTGTTGAAACTGATCAATACCCCCGGAATAGGAGAGTTGTTCCTGTCCACAACTTCGCCTGATATTTTGTTTTGAGCATGTATTATCGTGCAACATAACAAAATAATAACTGAGGAAAATATTCTTTTATTTATTGTTTTCATTCCTTTTGCATAAACTAGTTTATAAAATAAACTGTAATGATAAAAAATTATTCGTTATTCATTAATTCTTTTATTTTTCTTTCTTTCCATTCTGCGCCCCAAAGACCGTTTTTGCATAAAGATAATCCATGGATAAGTAATCCGATTCCCCAACCCATCACAGGCCATTGCACCCAGTAGTGACCAGGAGAAGTAAAATAATTAAAACAGAATAACCCTGTTTACAATACAATAAGTAAGTAAATGGACATAAAATCCTCGGATTTCTTCTACATGTTTTTCTGCTCTTTCGCGACGATTGTCATAATTTATCGTTTCCATGATTTTGAATTTATTTATTATTAGTGTTGAAATATGTTTGTATTGTTTTTACGTAATTTTCAAAGGCCAGAACCCCTTTGGGAGTAATTCGGCATACCGTTCTTGGCATTTTACCCTGAAATGTCTTTTCGACATCAATGTATTCAGCTTCTTTCAGTTTTTCTATCTGAACGCTCAGGTTACCTGCAGTAGCGTTTGTTTTTTCTTTCAGAAAGACAAAGTCTGCTTCTTCCACTCCAATTAACAGAGACATGATAGCTAATCGTAGTTGCGAATGTAGTAAAGGATCTAATTCTTCAAACATTTTTATCTGCCAGTTTATTTAGTTTATATCCAGGTATTACGAAACCCAAAATCATGCAAACAGCCAGAACAAAAAATTGTATGATAACTGGTTCCGGAGTAATCCAAAATACAAGCATACAACATATTGATCCTACCCACATAATGATTGAACCATAAATGTATGGTTTGAATCGGCAGACTTTAGCTGTTATGAATTCTGCCAAACCGGTCATTGTCAGGATAACGGGGTTGATCAAACAAAATACATGGTAAAATTTCATTCCAAAGCCAAAACCGAAGATAGCAATCAGGAGTACCCATATTGCAATTCCATAGGCTACCCATATAGATTTGATAATCGTATCAATATGTGTGCGAACCATGGCTTCTTGTTCACTTTTTCTATTGATACGGAAATTGATAAAAGCTCCGGGAATCATAAGACTCCATATCCAGAATGATTGATTGGGATTATCCAAAACAAATGCTAGGATTACATTTAATATTGCAGTGACAGAAACGATTATTCCGCTAAATATCATGCTGTTGCCGCTTCCTTTTTGAAAATTGTTGCGAGCCTGAGCAATCATCTCTGTAATCAGGGTCAAACTTTGTTGCTCTGTAAGTTTTGTTTCCATATATTTCGATTTATAATTTAATTTCGATACAAATGTAAACTAGTTTATTTTATAAACCAAATATTTTGCAAAAATATTTTACAAAAAAAGTGTAATTGTCTGATAAATAGTTGAATAATTCTAGGAACGTAATAGGTGATAAGTTAGTAGCTCTCCTTTTCGTTCGGGAAATCCTTATCTTTTACATCCTTAATATAGTTCTGAACGGCATCATGGATATTGTCGTACAAATTGGCATAACGGCGTAAAAAGCGAGGAGAGAACTCTTTATTTATACCCAACATGTCGTGCATAACCAATACTTGTCCATCAACGTAAGGGCCGGCACCGATTCCGATGATAGGAATAGCCAGTTCTTCGGCAACGCGTTTAGCTAGTTGTGCCGGAATTTTTTCCAGAACAATAGCAAAACAACCTAGTTCTTCAAGCAAATGAGCGTCTTCGATTAGTTTTTGTGCTTCAGCTTCTTCTTTTGCTCTTACAGTATAAGTTCCGAATTTATTGATAGATTGGGGAGTAAGTCCAAGGTGTCCCATAATAGGAATTCCTGCACTGAGTATACGTTGTATGGATTCTGTAATTTCCGCACCGCCTTCTACTTTAACGCAATCAGCATGAGTCTCTTTCATGATGCGGACAGCTGAATGTAGAGCTTCTTTTGAATTTCCCTGATATGAGCCGAAAGGTAAATCAACTACAACTAAGGCTCTTTTTACAGCTTTTGTGACCGATACTCCATGATAAATCATCTGATCGAGAGTGATTGGGAGGGTCGTAACATTTCCGGCCATAACATTGGACGCAGAATCTCCTACAAGTATTACATCCATTCCGGCATGATCGATGATCGTTGCCATAGAATAGTCATAACAAGTCAACATGGAAATTTTTTCACCGCGTTTTTTCATTTCGATGAGGCGGTGTGTAGTCACTTTGCGGGTATCTTCAGCATGAACAGACATAGTTTTAACAATTTTGAAGTTAAACAAGGCCGCAAAGGTAACATTTATTTAATTTTATTTGATGATATCTTTTACTAAATCGTTCAAATAAATTTCAATGTTGTCATAAATTTTGTCCAATGTTTTCTTTGTGGCGTCGGATGGATCGTTGGAATTCAGCCCTTTAGTTTTTTCCCATTCATCAGGAATACCATCGTTATCGCTATCGGTTTTTTGATTGGACGGCTTAAGTTCCGGCCATCCTCCAACTGTTTGTTGGGAGTCGATGATTCCTTTTTTATCTCCATAGCTGCCTCCATGTTCAGTTGATCCGGTACCAGTACTTTGTACTATGCGGCTGTCTACATCGTCACGTTTAAGTGATGCTCCGGCTTTTGCCATAACATCAATATAAGCATCTTCGGCAGACTGGGTTTTTCCGGTAAATCCGGATTCAAATTCCTGTTCGGATTTATTGTTGTCGATTGATTGTCCGGAATTACTTACTCCTTTCCAGTTGTCTTTACTTATCGGGTCTCCGGAAAATACAAAATTACCTTTTACAAAGAAATTTCCTCCGTTTTTGATAGTCAATATGGTTGATTTCTTATTTTTCTCGGTAGCAGGACCGGGTTTGAAATAGTTATTGACTAGATTGATATTTCCGCCCTCTCCACCTGAAGTACATTCTTTTCCCCAGTTGTAAATAATATTATTCCGGAAATCTACAATTTCTTTGTTTTTTGTTGATTTATGATGAATAGCTCCTCCAAAATAGGGGTTGTCTATGGCATTATGAGCAAATAAGTTATGATGAAAACTTACTTTCATTCCTCCGGCCATAGCTCCGAGTCCTTCTGGGTTTTTACTTTTTTTAGGTTTATATAAACTTTCGGAAAAAATACACCATTGAGCCGTGAATTCAGCATTGTTGTAAAACAAGGCATTGTAATTACTTCCCCAACTGAAGGAGCAATGATCAAAAATGATGTTGGTATAACCAATAGCAGAAACAGTATTATCATGAGTACTTCCCAAGTCGCCCAAACGGAACCTCAAAAATCTTACAATGATGTTGTTAGCCTTGAAGTTTACCGGAGCTCCAGAAATACAGACTCCTTCTCCGGGAGCAGATTGCCCTGCAATTGTCAGGTTCGGAGAAGTGATATTAATAGCCTTTTTTAAACTAATATTCCCGGTAACTTTGAAGATGACGATCCGGCTGCCTCTTGTTGTTACAGCTTGTCGAAAACTGCCTGGCCCGTCGTCATTCAGGTTTATAACTTCGATAACTTTGCCTCCTCGTCCTCCGGATGTATATTTCCCAAAACCATCTGCTCCCGGAAAAGCAAGAGGTTTTTCGGTTTGAGCGTTTGCTATCATTACGATAACAACAAATATCAATACAGTTGTAATTTTCTTGAACATAATATGTTATTAATAATCATAAGAATTTATCATTATTAACAATTAAAAGTTAAAGAAGTTCAGCTCATCCTGTTTTTGTAATCTTCATATTCGAATTTGCGATAAGTTTCAATTGTTCCGTCTGACTTTAACAATACCAAATCAGGGTGGGGAACCCCGTTGAACATGGACGTTTTGACGATAGTGTAGTGTATCATATCTTCGAATATAATCGTGTCTCCTATTTTGAGAGGTTCATCAAAAGACCAATCACCCATAAAATCACCGCTAAGGCAGGAGTTTCCTCCGATACGATAGCTCGGTTTTCCTGGAACGGCATCCTGGTAAGCGCCACGGATTACAGGTTTGTAAGGCATTTCCAGACAGTCCGGCATATGACATGTAAAAGATACGTCGACTATTGCTGTTTTTATGCCTTGATTTTCAACGATATCCACTACTGTAGAATGTAAATACCCTGTCTGCCATGCAAAAGCGCTTCCCGGCTCCATGATGATTTCGAGGTTAGGATATTTCTTTTTGAAGTTTTGTAATAGTTGAATCAGATGCTCTACGTCATAATCTTTTCTGGTCATCAGGTGTCCTCCACCCATATTCAGCCATTTGATCTGAGGAAGGAAATGTCCGAACCGGGCTTCCACCTGTTCCAATGTTTTTTCAAGATCGTATGAGGATGACTCGCATAATGTATGGAAATGTAGTCCTTCGACTCCTTCCGGTAATTTATTCCCTAATAAAGAGCTGATGACACCCAGTCTGGAACCTGGAGCACAAGGGTTATACAAATCAGTCCCGACTTCCGAATATTCAGGATTAATACGAAGTCCGCAGGATATTTTTGATGCATTTTTCAGTGTTTCCGGATAGAAACGTTCGAATTGGCTCAATGAGTTAAATGTAATATGGCTGCTATACTTCATAATTACCGGAAAATCATTTTCTGTATATGCCGGAGAATAAGTATGAGCCGGGCTTCCCATTTCTTCAAAAGCCAGTTGAGCCTCAAAAGGAGAGCTGGCTGTGGAATAGGGGATGTATTCCCTGATAATAGGGAATGATTTCCACATGGCAAAAGCTTTGAAAGCGAGGATAATGTTAACTCCGGCACGATCTTTCACCGATTTGATGAGAGATAAATTTTTGCGGAGCAAATTTTCTTCCATTACATAGGAAGGGGAGACTATATTATTCTTCATTTTTTACTATTGTTTTTAAGAAAGGATCTTGAATTTTGCAAACTTTAATAGCAGTTGTTTTCTTCCTGCATTTTCAAATTCCACGATTGCTTTAGCGTTTTCATTGTTACCTTCCAGTCCGGAGACTTTCCCGATACCGAAACGTTCATGCTCTATTGTATTGCCTACAGCAAGTTTTCCTATATTTTGAAGTACCGGGCTGTTTACATCCTGAGTAGTCGTCGTTCGTTCGATTCTTGTCAATCGTTTGGTTGTTGGAGGTATGAAAATCGGAGTTATTTCCGGTTTATTCTCCCATGGACGTTCGAAAGATGTCCTGCGAGGAGAGTCGAAACGTTGAAAACTTTCGGGAGTTGGCTGATTAATATTCATATCTGATGGAAGTTTCAGATATTCCCGGTCGATATCTTTTAAGAAACGGCTGGGAGCGCACATGCGTGATTGTCCATTTTGAAAACGGCTTTTAGCATAAGAAAGAATACAATTTTCTTCCGCGCGGGTGATTGCAACATAAAACAACCGGCGTTCTTCTTCAATTTCCCGCTCACTGTTCTTGCTTAATTGCGAAGGAAATAAATCTTCTTCCAATCCGACGACAAATACATTTTTGAACTCCAATCCTTTTGCAGAGTGGACGGTCATCATGGTGATGCGGTCTTTGATCTCATTCTTGTCCGTATCCTGGTCGGTCATTAAAGAGATCTCGGCCAGGAAATCTCCCATTTTGATTCCTTCAATTCCTTCTTCCTGCCGGTTGGTTACAAATTCATGCAAGCTATTAACCAATTCTTCTATATTCTGAATCCGGCTGAGTCCCTCCGGAGTCTTATCCTGATAGAGGTCGCTGACCATTCCTGTTCTGCGAATTACCAGTTCTCCTATTTCGTAAGCATTCATCGTAGCATTGGCTTCAATAAAACTTTCGATCAGTTGTCTGAAGTCTTTTAATTTGTTTGCCGTGCCGTTATTGACAGACAAGTTATAGGCCAGAGGATCGGAAATAACATCCCATAAACTCACCTGGGCATTGTGTGCGCACACGGTTATTTTGCCTACGGTTGTATCTCCAATGCCACGCGCAGGGTAGTTGATAACCCTTTTGAAAGCCTCTTCATCATTAGGATTTGAGATTAATCGGAAGTATGATATTACATCCTTGACTTCTTTACGTTGGAAAAATGACAATCCTCCGTATATTTTGTAAGGCATATTTCGTTTACGCAAAGCTTCTTCAAAAATCCGGCTTTGAGCATTTGTCCGGTAAAGTATGGCAAAATCGCTGTAATTATGCTGGTTGAGCATCCTTATTTCAGCAATTCTTCCTGCAACGGAAAAACCTTCTTCGTAATCGGAATAAGCGCCGATAACCTGTATTTTATCTCCCTTTTGTTTTTGTGAAAATACAGTTTTTTTGATTTGTTCTTTATTTTTGTCAATCAGCGAATTAGCTGCGTTGACAATGACTTGCGTGGAACGATAATTTTGTTCCAGTTTGAATAATTTGCTTTCAGGATATATCTTTTTGAAATTCAGTATATTACTGATGTTGGCTCCACGGAAGGAATATATACTTTGAGCGTCGTCACCTACAACACATACGCGATGGTGATCGGCTGCCAGCTGATTTACAATTTCATGTTGTACGGAGTTTGTATCCTGGTACTCATCTACCAGTATAAAGCGGAATTGATTGCGATATCGCGCAATGACATCCGGGAATTCCTTGAAAAGAAGCCAGGTGTTGAGCAGCAAATCATCAAA
>JAVBTA010000005.1:0-41606 GCA_031556375.1 Bacteroidales bacterium
ATATACCCAACAAACTGTTTTCTTACTGATCGGATCAGGGCATGTCATATTGGTTTGCAATCGGATTTATGCAAACGTAAGAAGGAAAGAAAAATAGGATTTGTCAATTCAGAAAAAATTCTTGTCGATTCAGAAAAAATGCAAATTATTGAATTCAAATCATTCTTCACCAAATCGGCTAGAACAACAGAAAACACTTATATACAATAAGATATAAAAAATATTATAAAGGAAGTCTTTTATTTTTGAATATTCTTCACAGATGATAATTTACGATATTCAGAGGGGCTCATCCCAAACATTTTCCCGAATGAACGATAAAAAGGAGAATAAGAACCGTGTCCGGAATCTATTGCAATAGCATCCAAGGTCAGTTCAGGTTGGTTATTCAACAATTCCAAAGCATAATTAAGCCTCAAATGAGTAATGTACTCCGAAAACGTCTCACCCGTTCCTTCCCTGATTGCATCGGCCAGATACATTTCATTCGTTCCCATCAGGTCAGCAAGACTCTTACGACTGGTATCCGGATTAGTAAAGAGTTTATCCTTTTGCATTCGTTCACTCAGGGTTCGGAACAATTGCATTTCCCGGCTAAGTTCGGTTTCCGGAATTCGGATTATCACCTTCTCTGCCGTTTTTTCTTTCTGAATACGTTCCTGGATTTGTTGATACAGGGAACGATTCTTAGCCTTTAACCGGCGGGAATACACGATATAAATAGACAAGGCTACAAGCAACAACAGGCATCCACCCAAAGCCATTAACATATAATTACGGTTACGTTCTTTCTGTATTGTAAGTTTATCCACCTCGTATTGTGTACGGAGCTCATCGAGTTTACCATTAAATTCTGAATTCCGAATCGAATCGTTTGCATCCAGAATTTCAAGAAAAAGCCTGTATGTTTCTTCTGCATTTCCCATTTTAGCTAATATCTCAGCTTTCTCCTTTTTCTGGTTATTTGTTTCCGTCGGTTCTCCATGCATTAATTCGATCGACAAATCAATCATATCCAAAGCTTCTTTATATTGCTTATGGGACTTATAAATTTCAGCTCTTGCTTTTGCTAAAGTTATTTGTCCGTTATAATCCAGAGTAGGATTATTTTCTTCTAATTTTTTACAATAGGCCTCAGCCTTATCATAATCACCAGTTTGAATATATAATTTAATTGCAATCCTCCATAGATTATTCCATGATGTTTGCTGCTTCATTTTGGATTCTTTTTCGTAGAGATAGTTAATTTTTTCAAATTCCACAAGTTCTTTACGAACATCGTCGTATCTCTCCTGTGAAAGCAGACTCTGACACAAATAAAAATAACCACTTGCCACAATATGCAATGAACCTCCATCTTTTTTCAGCGCCTCAATACTCTGGCGCATATATTTTTCCTCTTCCTCATTTCTTGACATATAGCCGTATGCATTAGATATTGCATAAAGAGCCATGCCAACTCCCATATTATGTTCCCGTGTTTTCGCCTCTTCGTATAATTTATTTGCTTCACGGATTACTTTTTCATAGTTTCCTTGTTTTTGGTAAACGTCTAATAACAATCGGTAGATATTGTAGTAATATTTCCACATTTCATTCTTTCGAAAAAAATCAAGATATTCCGGGGAAAACTTAAAAATTTCGTCATACATGTGGTTATTATTATATGCAAAAAGTTGATTTGCCATTGCAAGGCATTCTGCCTTCATTTTGCCTTGTTTTCGCGCTTCCAGTTTCATCTCATCATAAAGGATAATCAAAGTATCCAATTTCAAAGAATCGCCACCGGATTCCGGGAAATATATGCCTGTTAATTTCTGATAAGCATTGAGCTTATCGTCTCCATCACTATGAGCAATCACCTTTCGTAAAGAATCTTTTTGCTGCTGAACGTAATCTGCTTGCCCGTATATAACCATTACAGGAAGACAGCAAATAAAAAAGCAAAATAACTTCTGTATGGAAGTGTGGTTGTCTTTCATAAAAATCAAATATAAATCAGTTATTAAGATATCCTCAACAAGCTTTCAAGCTCATATCCAAGCTTTTAACAGAATGAGTCAATGCTCCTACCGAGATATAATCGACACCACATTCGGCGTAGTCGCGAAGGGTCTCGAAAGTAATACCACCGGAAGATTCGATTTCATAACGCCCATCTACCAGTTTTACTGCCTTGCGGGTATCTTCCGTATTGAAATTATCGAGCATTATACGATCTATCCCTCCCACTCTCAGAGCTTCATTCAATTCATTGAAATTACGGACTTCAATCTCTATTTTCAATTGTTTATCGTTAGCCCAGCAATATTCTTTTGCCCTGCGAATCGCATTTTCAATTCCTCCGGCAAAATCCACATGGTTATCTTTCAATAAAATCATATCAAAAAGCCCTATACGATGATTTTCGCCTCCACCGATCCTGACTGCCTCTTTTTCCAACATTCTCATTCCCGGGGTCGTTTTCCTGGTATCCAGAACCTTTGTTTTTGTTCCATCCAAGCGACGGACATATTTACGGGTAACGGTTGCAATACCGCTCATACGTTGCATTACGTTAAGTACTAAACGTTCTGTTTGAAGTAAAGACTGCACCTTCCCGGTAACAGTAAAAGCTATGTCTCCGTATTTCACCTCAGTCCCGTCCTCAATCATGATTTTCATCTGTAATTCAGGATCAAAAGTATGAAAAATTTGCCTGGCGATATCAACACCGGCTAAAACACCATTCTCTTTTACAATCAATTGCACCTTTCCCTGAGCGCTTGAGGGAATACTGCATAATGTTGTATGATCTCCATCACCTATATCTTCGGCAAAGGCCAGTTTGATCAGTTCATCGATCAGTTGTTGTTTCGTATTCATTTGATATTTAATTTCTTTTTTATTTCCTTTGGCAAAGCATCCTTATGAACAACAATATTTGTTGTTTTATATTTCACAAATGACTCTGAAGCATACCATGTACCTTTATATTTATTTTTATCACCCCAGGAGTTCTTCACCATAAAATAAACAGTTCCATTCTGATCTTTTGCAGTTCCGTAGATCAACATTCCATGATCGTCTGTCGTCTGATAGTCATCAAAAGCTATCTGTCTCATTTCCTGAGTAATATCTAGCTCCTTCATCGGTTTTCCGGCATCGGTTATCTCTTTTTCACGTTCCGCAGGAGTTAATCCCAACCAACGGGCCTGATCCGTTCCCGGGCCTTCCGGAACGTTCAAATCAGGGACAACAGCAACGCCATTACGGGAAAAACCTTTTTCGCTTACATCGCTGGCCCAGGCAACGGAATATCCTTTATCTATGGCATTATGTATCACTTCAGCCATCTCTTCCAGTGGAAGATTATAAGACAATGCCCAACGCCAGTTATCTTCCACTTCAATCGGGAAAGCAGTATAAAACGGGTGATGAGTAAATGATGTTATGGAAACATAATCATCAGTATTTATTCCTAAAGAAGATGCAAAAGTCTGTGGAGTATATTCTTTTCCTGCATAAATAAATTGTTCTGGGCATTTGCCAAGATAAGAGTCCACGATGCCCCGGTAGCCTTCAAACCATGCTGTAGATAACTTTTTATTCTTAACTACGGTTGAAACATAGGCCTCCAGCAAACCATCCATTTCTCCATGTCGATGAGATGTTTCACCATAATTCAATCCTAATTGTTCGGACTCAGGAACAAGCCCGTAATCACGAATGGCTTCAAGAACATCAGCAAAGGATCCGCCCCCTCCAAAGTTGGTTTTGCCATGCATTCTGACGTACTTTTTCGCTTTATCCTGATAATTTTTATGGACAATAAACATTTCGGAAAAATCGTAGGTACCCTTTCCTGTTCGAAGAAGCTCGCTCTCTATAAGAGCTAATCCGGAAAAACACCAACAGGTACCCGAACTGGCCTGGTTTTTTATTGAAGTAATAGGATTTTCTTTTACTGTGGTAAACTGAAAACCTTCATTTGTTGACGACTCATTTTGAGCAAACAGAGACGAACTACAGAGTAGAATTGAAATTAACAGGAAAAAATGTTTCATAATATTTGTGACTTATAATTACCACAAATATACTATTTTTTCAATATTTCTGCAAATTACTGCATCAAGCTTAGATTTATATTGATACCGAAGCTCGATTTCGTCATCGGATAAGATGTGGTCGTTACTAAAGGACTGGTAACCTGACGGTCATAAAATGCCTGTATAGTCAATGCTTTACTCAGATTATAGTCGGCAGCCAGACGTATCATTGTCTGCGATTCTCCTGCAGAAGCCTGAGTATACGCATCCTGTATACGACGAATAAGATTACTCATGCGTTGAAAAGTGATCATACCCGAAAGTTTGAGGTCGTTACTGAAATTGTTTCCGCCTGTTTTTTTTGTTTTCAGCACTTTATTAAACTCAGATATTTTATATTCCATACCTACATCGAGATTCTCCTGATTAATCTCAATGATTTGATTCGAAGATACGTTCAGGTTAATATTGCGGGTCTTCCTGAATCCCAACTTCAATGTCATGTTATTCCGGAATGTTCCATCGACGGCAATCAATGGGTTAAATGCCTCTGTAATACTGGCAGCTGATATACTATATGGAGAAGACGGTACCGGACCTGATGCCTGGCTCTGGATATATCCCAATCCACTCGAATTATCGACCCAACTACCATGCGAGGTATAATTACCCACTACATATTTACAATTATACTGGTGCGTTATCAGAAAGTTTTTGAAATGGTTATTAAAGAATTCAATCTGCATAAATCCATCGTAAGTAGCTTTCCAGTTAGGCAGTATCTGGCTTAGGGAGGGGAATGGCGAAAGAGAAACCTTATTCGGGTCTTTTCCGGTATACGCAGCTATGAATGCCGGAATGAGAACATCCTGGGAATTCAATGTAAAATCACCATTACTTGGATCGAAATCTTTCCCTGTATATCCCTGATCTGAAATAAATCCTCCACTAGGATACTTTGTTCCTGTATAATGGCTTTCTAAACGATTATAAATAATCTGTCTGTTTGCCAGAAACTTATCAAATGTTTTCGATCGATATCCATCTGACGATTTTGGAGTTTCAAATGCCGATCCAATAGCAATAGTCGTTATATTATAGGTTCCGCCATAGACCGGAGCGCTGGAATTTACAAAGTCTATTTCCCGTCTGGAAGTAGTTACCCGATCCGCATTCAGGTCGACCCGGAATCCTGTAAAAGGCTCTAAGCTTGCGCGCGCACTGAATGTCTCATTTTCATTAAAAATTGCCGGAGCAATATAACTCTTACTATCCAGCAACCAGTCATTAGCCGCCGCTTTGTCAAGGAAACCTTCTTCGACAGAAAATCCAAAAGCATAATCCCATCCCGGAGCTTTACCAAAATTAGTAGAACTTTGTCCAAAGAAATCACCTGCATTCGGACTAAAATTAGGAATAATACTTGAATTTGAAACACTATATGAGACCCCTGCCGTTCGCACCATCATCAAACCTCTGGCCGCAACCTGGGCTACTTTATACCAGGTCGTTTCTTCCAATGGAGGTAATTGAGAGATAGCCAGTTTAAGTTTAACAGAATCTTTATTTTTAATCTGGATACTATTTTTATCCAGGGACTTGAATTTCAGTTCATATAATTTACCATCTTCACCCCTGGCTGTCAATCTCAGACGCTTATTATTCAGATTATGATTCACTACTGTTGAAGAATCTTCGTTCAATGTAATTTCACTTTCAAACTTTTTCCGCTCCACCGGTTGTTTTTTATCCGGTTTTTTAGTCGCAGTAGAATCTTGTTCGGTTCCTCTGCCTGTTCTTGCTGTCGTTCTTTTCGGAGTTGGAGCTCCCAATCTCTTAAAATTAAACTTTTTATTAGCATCACTCAGGAATTGGGATTTCTCATACAAAGATAAGAAGCTGAACGTCAAGTTATTCAGACCGATAGTCCGTTCATTGCGAATAGTATTACCTATTTCGAAGTTTTCCTCACCTTCATCGACCTGTATCTGGGCACCCTTCTCCCAATTATATGTTGCATTATAAGACAAAGAGCCTCCAATGAAGTTCAATACCGGAATTAACTTAAACGGAATAGCATAATCGGCTGTAAAAGCTTGGTTGTAATTCAGCGGAGTACCTAAGTCCTTTATACTTTGGATCACCGAATCTTTCCACATACCATAATCATCACGATTATAATTTTTATTCACCTGTACATGAGGAGCATCTATCCGGGCTTTTGTACCCGTATTAATCATCATCGTGAGGTTTTTTGTCAAGTTCCATTGCAAGTTTGCTCCTCTGTTCCAGTAAAAATCTTCCCTAAAAGAGGCATTGATCAGATTTTGTTCCGGACTATTCAGATCCCGAAGTTGAACTTCATAATAATTTCGGGAAATATCAGAAGTAAAGCCTAAACCACTTGGCAGATAATTGAATCCGAAATCTTTAATAAGCTTTGTTGCCCCGGATTTGCTTTTTATATTTTTAAATGGCTCAACAGGCTTTATCATAGGAGCATATGAATAATTAAACATAGCATTGGTCATTGTTTCCCTATCATAAGTAGTTGTCGCATCCTGCCTGTTTCGTTCGGTATATACATAGCCTAAAGTAAAATTTGCCGGATCGTATGGCATCGGATTTTTACTTCGCACATCCACATTAAAACTGGTGACTCCTATTTCTTTTGTGATTGCTTTCGTTTGAGCAAAAGCTTTGATAGAATCCTTTTCCGCAGAGGTATTCACCTCATCGAGAGCTTGTTTAAGTAAAATATCCTGATCCAAAGGATTGTATTTCGGACTAATCACATCTTCTTCGTAAGTATAATGGAAAGGAGCTTTGATCTTAGCTTGTTCCGGTAAGAGCCTTCCGGCATCTACAGTTGTCATTACGCTATACTGATGACGGTCATCTATATTTCGTTCCATAATACCCTGATCCAGCGAACCAAAACCGGCAGTCGTCTTGCTTCCCTTAAAATTGAAAGTACCCAGGTCTGATAAGCCAACAAATAAATTTCCATTTGCTGCCCATCCGTTTTCTTCATTAAATTCGGTCAGACGCATTTCATTGATCCAGATCTCTGCCCCTTTTGTATTTCTGGAATTATTACGGACACCGACCATGATCACTTTCACCTCCGCAATAGAAGGATTACCGACTACCGTCATTTTATTCATCGGCTTATTCGGATCCATAGAAGAATACGGAGTCTGATACGTAACTGTTGAGCCCGCCTGACGTTTATCCCGGTTTCTGGCCAATTTAAGATCAGTCAGAACTTCAAACGGGAAATCAAACATATTTGCTTCCGGCCATACTATTTCCCGGTCCGAATTACTATTTTGACTATAATTCGAATTTGCCGGAGTTAGTTTCAGCGGTATTTCGTATTCGTAGTAATTATTCTTATAATCGGAACCTAAGCGTAAGAAAACAGACATTTCATCATCACGAAGATTCGAAGTCAAATCATCTTTGAGGGCTTCGGCATGTGTAAACATTTGAATACGTTTATACTGCCTGAAATCAAATGCTGTATTTTTATAAATAGCGCGGGCATCTCCCGACTCCAGATCCGTTATCCGGAAAGCTAATGCCTGTTCATTTTGTTGGCTAAGTTGTGGTTGAGACGGATCTTGCGTCCGGTTAACTCCCGGGGGCAAAACATAGTTTACAGGCTCTCTCTTTGAGTTTTCTTCGATATTTACTGTCGACATACTCAAGGCTCCGGTTCCTGACGTAGGCATATTCGGATTCGAAAGATCACGAAGATAATTCCGCCACTCTCCTCTTACCAGTTTCAATTCACCGAAACGGAGAATAACCGAATCGGAAAAATTGGTAAGGAACATTCTGGCAAAACGAATCGTTTTGAAATCTTTGATAGTTCCCACTTTGTTATAGTATTGAGGATCTTTCACAGGAATTTTAAACTGATACCAAGTTACAGTTTCCGTTTTTCCGTTTTTAAGCAATACCTGAGCCTCTCTTTTATCAGCGACAAAATTTTGTCCTACTTTCAGTTCTCCGGGACGAATAGAAACCTTATATTGAAAATACTTCTCATTTTCATTCAGGGTATTATCCTGATTGATATCTTCGACATCCGGAGTCAGCTTAGCCGCAGTATTGTATTTCTCTCCGGATTTATCCGATTCAATAGAATTACCTTCCGTACCGTTAATCCTCTTATAACGTTTCAGGATTGGAGCATTTTCATCATCATAATCGGATCCTCTGAAAAAGTGATAAAGATCTCCCGATGGGGAATTGACTGGTGAAAATTGGTCGTCATTCATTGCGTCCCAAACTGATGGATTTAATCTGTCTTTCAAATCATCGAGGAACTTGGAATAAGTATGAAAACGTTTTTCATTTTCTTTACTTAATCCATTTAATCCGACATCCTGAGCTTCTCTTGCTCCTGATGTATTGTCAAACGCAAAATTTAAAGGTTGTATCTTAGGAACATACCCCCAAACGGTAGAGTCAACTTTACTTAAATCATTATTATCCAACGGCATACCATTCTCTGAAAATTTTCGTTCATCTTTCAGAACATCCTCTGAGACATCTCCTAAGTTGAAATACAAATCACCTCCGGGAGAATTTGGTTCATAAATAAACGGATCAAGTAACCAGAATTCTATGTTTTCGATATTAGCCGCTTCAAAGTCCGTTTGTCCTGACTCGATTCGTCTGGTTACCCCCCCCCAACGTGCTTGAGGATTCAACAAAGTACCATCGACTGGATTTGTACCCTGAACATCAAGGTTATACGGACCACGTTCTTTAGGATAGAACGCCAGGTTCAACACCGGAATAGTAGCCTCTGTTGTGTATGTCTGGCGACGGTTAGGAAACAGTTCCGTTTCCTTAACCTCTCTCACATAGTGATTTGACAACTGTTCTTTATCATTTTTAATATCATCAGGAGTCATCGATGAAGCACGGTTAAAAAGCCCATCGATATAATACCACGCCAACAGCGCGCGATTATAACCATAAGTAATATCATTGGCACGAGTGGACTCTTTGAAAAATGAGGGTGTACTGGAAAGATTCCAGTTATATGCCGCACGCCAATCGTAAGCCATCTCCGCATTTTCAAAGTCATCGATGTATGAATATTTTCCTCCGTATTCACTTTCATAATGACCCGGTAATAATTGGGCAAACTCTCCGTTAAGAGAAATCTGAGACGGAGCCGTAGCGTCGGTAAACGGCAATTTATCAACCAGATTAGTAAGCCATTGAGATTGAGTACTATAATTGAAATTAAAACCATATATAGTATTGGCAATAGCCTCATCTCCCATATTAACTTTCATGGTCAGAGGCATCTCACTTAACCGCATAATGGTGGCTCCGATTGAGAAATTAGGATTAAAATCATATGTCATATTCAATCCCATCATTGTCTTACGTTGCATGCCGGAAGTCCCGGAGTGGTTTTCCGACGAAACCTGGATATTAGCATTTTGATATGCAGGGTCGATAACCGTCACATTACCAGTTGCATAATCCACAGTATAATGGACATTTTCTATCAATGCAACTCCATTTGCAGTAACCCTGACTGATCCGGGGGCAATCATCGATCCTCCCATATTTATTCCTGAACCGGTAGAAGAACCCTTATACTCCCCGGACAGAACATACTTATTTTTTTCTGCGACCTGACGAGCTTCTGTCAATGTTAAGTCATAAAGTTCCTGAAAAACATATTTCTTAGCAATAGCAGTATCACCTATCGCATTCCACAAATGTTGTCCAAACGGTTCAACTACAGGGAAAACAATCACCCCTTGTTGTGCCTGAATAGTATAACCTTCCAAATAATCGAAATAACCATCCGGATTAGGGTTTCCGGTAGCATCAAGACGATCCAGATTCATTACCCGAAGTAACAACTGGTTTGCGATATTTCCCTCAGGAATATAATTCAGATAAGTACCGGTCGTGTCACTCTGATATTTAATATTCAATTTGAATCTTTCAGGTTGAATACCGATAGCTCCCAGATAATATACGTTTTTCATCATCAAATCCCAGTAAGGAGCCTCCGGAGACATTGTAGACCCTTTCAATAATTTGAGATACAAAGTTTCATCCGTATTTCCGGTGTTGTCTGAAGAAAATTCCCCTACTTGGTAATACTTACCATCCGCAGCATTTTTATATTCGAACGCAACAGCTAATACTTCATCCGGTTGCAATGTAGTTCCCGTAAGAGAAATATATCCTAACTCCGGATTGAAGAAGTATTCAGCAGAATTCAGACGACGGGCTTTATCTATTTTTTCATAGTCCCGTCCTCCTTCCATCGACGTTCCGTTAAAAGCCTGGTTGACCGTATTTATATCCCTGGCTTTCGGATAATTATTCACCAGGTTCATGTACAGATCATTCGTATTATTGCTTGGTATTACAACAGTAGGACTTGCGGTTACAAAATCAGTATTACTAATGTGTTGTGCATTTTCACCTAAATCCGAATAACCAACAATATTACGAGCCTCATCAAACGTCGCATTTTTATTTGTAACCCAAACTTCCAGTTTAGTAATCATGATTCCGGAAGACGGTTTGGGTAGCGTCTTCATTGATTTATCATAAATATCACGGAAATATTGAGCTAAAAAGAAGTGTCTGTTCTCTTCATAAGCATCCGCTTTTATTTCAAAAGGAGTAGTCTGATCCTTTCCTCTTGATGAAACGGTATTCGATTGAGCTTCCTGCTGAGAGAATACCGCACCTATATTGAATTTTCCAAACTGCAGTTCTGTTTTAATACCAAACAACGCAGCCCCTCCCTGGATTAATGAGTTGGAGGTATTCATGCTCACGTTACCAGCTTCAAGGACTTTAATTATTTCGTCTTCTTTTCCTTCATATCCCAACTTTAACTTCCGGGAGTCAAAATCAAAAGTACTTTCCGTATTGTAGTTCAAATCAAAACCGACCCGGTCCCCTACAGAAGCATTTACCCCGGCCTGGATCTGAGAATCAAAATCAAAAGTCGTGCGATTTCTCTGGCTTTCGGTCAATGTAGGATTACCATTTTTTGTCTGGGTAATCGCCATTTTAACATCAACACTTCCGTTCGCACTCAATTTTACGCCACCCGGACCAAATATTTTTTCAGCCGGGCCAAGATCAAATTTAAAATCAAAACCGGATAACACATCTTCCTTTTCACCGTTCTTCTCAAAATTTTCCTGATTTTTCTTCTTAAAATAGGAATTCATACTTTTCTTAAAAGTATATTCCCTATATTCCTCTGGTGTCAATGTGAAAGGTGTTGTGATCTCCATTCCTGCAACCTTGGCGTTATAGATGTAGCGATTACTTATCGGATCATAAATAAATTCATCATCGAAAGATATCGGATTTTTCAGATCAATCGGATGAATACCCTCCATATCCTTATACTCATCGGGTGCTATTTTTGAAACCGGATACTTAACTCTCGCTGTATCTGACGAAGTTTTAGACTGTTTCAGAGAATCTTGCAATTGAGGTTCTTCCGGAATCAAAGTTACTTCCGGAGACTCCATACTAACCGCAGAACGGTCTGCATTCAACGAATAAAATCCGCCGGCTGCTAAAAAAACTAAAAAAACAGGTATGTATTTGCTCCAATTCTTCATCAAAGCATTTTTAAAGCATTCTTAATGATTTCTTCAACTGTAAACTGTGGACTTTCCTTATTAATCTTTCCTACCACTTTTTGCGAAGCGGCCTGATTAAATCCCAGCATAACAAGAGCCGAAACAGCTTCTCCGGCTGCCTCTCCCGACAATTGGACTCCAGATCCCATAGATACAGCATCTCCGGAAACTTTTACTTTGTCTTTCAGATCGATAATTATTCTCTCTGCAGTTTTACTTCCAATGCCTTTTACCGTTTTGAGAGCATTTGCATTTCCTGTTGAAATGATAGACTCCAATTCATAAGTCGATAACGAAGACAGCACCATACGCGCGGTATTTGCTCCGACTCCGGAAACTGAAATCAGTAACAGGAATAAATTTCTCTCTTTTTTATCAAAAAATCCGAATAATTGGTGAGCATCTTCACGTATCGCTTCATGCACATAAAGCTTTACGTCTTTTGACGTAGTCAGTGCACTGTATGTATTCAACGAGATACTGATCGAATAACCTAATCCACCGGCCTCCAGGACTACTGATGCAGGGTTTAATTCTACAATTTCTCCTTTTATATAATCTAACATATTCTGTCAATTTAGCTAAACATGTTTATTAACGTAAAAAAAATGAAAAGCGTATGTTTGCAGTAGAAAATCTTACCTTTGTGAAAATTTTCAAATAATTATTATGATCAACGTTGAAGTTTGCTCTAATTCAGTCCGTTCTGCCATTGCTGCCCAGGAAGGAGGCGCCTGTCGGGTAGAGTTCTGTGATAACCTGGTCGAAGGAGGTACAACTCCATCGCTTGCACAAATTCAGACTGCCCGTAAACTACTGACTATCAACCTAAACATTATCATACGTCCTCGAGGAGGAGATTTTTTATACGATGATCTTGAATTCGAGATCATGAAATCTGAAATCAGGATGTGCGGTGAAACCGGATGTGACGGGGTCGTTATCGGACTCCTGAACCCGGATGGTACCATTGATATCTCCAGAACTAAAGAATTAGTTGAAATAGCTCGCCAATATGGGATGAGCGTTACCTTCCACCGTGCTATCGACCGTTGTAATGATATTTTTAAAGGATTGGAAAATGTGATCAATACTGGTTGCGACCGGATTCTGACATCCGGAGGAAAAAATTCAGCATTGGAAGGAGCTGAAAATATCAGAAAACTGATTGAACTGGCTGGAAACAGGATTGTTATTATGCCTGGCGCCGGAATAACAGAAAACAATATTGCCGAGTTGGTGAAGAAAACCGGGCTCAAAGAGTTTCATGGTTCTTTCCGGAGCTCATATTCCAGCAAAATGCAATATTTCAATTATGACATGAGCGACTGGAAAGACGATACCAGTCAACTATATTCAGATAAGGAAAAAATACAGATTGCCTTAAAAAAAGCAAGGGAAGCCTGAATATTCAGTGTAGAGTGTAGAAAAAATACCCTACTGTCAGATAAAGTCTTAACTTTTACAGATAATGCTCAAATATCTTTGTAGCGCTTCTTTTTCGACTTCAGCAACCAAAGTATAGAAATCATCCGGATCATTTTCCGTATGGGATCTCTCCAAAGCCATATAATAACGCCTTTTGTCCTCGTCATCTCCTTTCTGCAATGCGATCACATATCCATTGCGTAATTAAATATAAATTCATCAAAAGGCGTGATGTGTTCTGCAAACGAAAAAAGGCACTGATAATCAATGCCTTTTGTGCCCAGAACAGGACTCGAACCTGCACGTCCTTGCGAACACTAGTCCCTGAAACTAGCGCGTCTACCAATTTCGCCATCTGGGCTGATTTGCGAGTGCAAAGGTATAACTTTTTTCTTTTTTCACAATAAATAAATCAAAAATCTTTCTCCACAGAAACAGAATCTTTAACCTCCTCCGGTTGCGGATAATCCACTTTAGTCGTATCTAACTGGAAGAATGTTTTTTGAAGGCTATCCGGTAATTCAATTTTGGGCCTTTGTAACTCTGCAGTTGCCGGTCTTGCAATAATATCTTCAATACTCTTCTTCAATTTTACATCCATTTCCTGACGAAGATTGATTTTCGTTTCAGCCAGATCCTGCTCCTTAGCCGGAGTGAACAGATCTTTATACTTTGCTTTAGCAAGACGTATTTTCATTTTATCCGGTGAACCGGTAACGTTCAATCCTAACTTAAACGGTAACGGTGACTTTAAAACCGTAATATGATAATCAAATGTCATATCCAGATTCTGAGTCCCCCCTACTCCGGCCTGATATCTATCAATAGACACGAGAAATGGAAAAATCATGATTTTACTATCCTCCATGATCATTTCGACAGAAATACTATCAATCATATTTCGTTTTTTATTCTTGAACATCAGCATTTTAGATATTTCAGCAAATGTTTCTCCGTCCAATAACACCATATTTACTCCGTGCATGTAGCAAGCTGCCGTTGTCTCCGGGAGACGAACAGTCATCATTGAATCCATCTCTGTCAATACTGTCACATCACAATCGACCACACCTTCGAATGACCGGAGCATCGGAGTTAATGTATCGATCATTGGGAATGCATTGATCAGCTCTTTAACATCTATTTGTCGCATTCCCAAGTCCATGCCAAAGTGAGCTCCGGTCCTATCCGCTGCCTTATAAACCAATGACACCTGGGCATCTCCGAGTTCCGAATTTATCTTCAGATCCGGCAAATGAACCGCCCTGTCTTTTATAATAATTTTACCTGAGGCATTATCCATCCGCAACTTACCATAAACAGCCTCATGCATCCTTGTATCGAGTTCTATATCAATATTTCCCGGAATCACAAAAATTCCGGAAGGTACCGTATCCGGAACGACAGCAAGAGTTTTACTCTCATCCAGAACAGCATGAGAAATGGAATCTTGCTGGACAGCACTCTTATCCACAAACTCCGAACCTTCAACCGCAGCCTTTATCAATTCATTGAAATTAACAGAATCGGCATTCATAGAAAGTTTAGCTGTTATCCTGCCATTATACAACAATGCTCTTCGAATTCCCTCTATTTCCCCATTCAGAGCCATTTCCGAAGACCCCATTTTCAAATGAACCTCCGACAAAGAAAGAGTATTGGTAGTAAACTTCAACGATGATTGCGTCATCCGCATAGGAAGAGGAAAATACGGAGTACGAAAATTCATATTCTTACATTCGAATGAACCTGAAACGTCCCACTGACGTAACGCATCTTTTGCTTCAGATGACTCTAACTGAAATGCCAAATTATTTTCCCTGTTGATCCGACGAAGAGAATCTCTTCGATTTACCATTCTGAGAGAATCTGCTTCTGTAAAACTAACCCGGCCAGAATCATTACCTAAAAGCATCTGCCTGGAACGTGAACCTCTTCCCGCTCTTGGTTCCTGCTTCTTTATTTTGAGTGACAAGCTGGCATTATTGATTCCTCCTCCCATAGTCAGGAAACGCCCTCTAAGACTATCCAACGTAATTCTAAACGTATATTCCGGCTTAGACGGACTATCTTCCTGTGGAGCAAGCCGCAATATAACATTGGATTTTATAGCCCTCATTCGTATCGAATCACCCATTGTGAGTCGCATATTCTCAAGTCTGATTCCTCCGGCCATAGCTGCGATAGTACTGGTATCTTTAGGAGCAGAAGTACTGAACCATCCTGACATCCGGCCTGCATTCGAACGTATTTCATTTTTCCAGTTTAAATTAATACTATCCAACGCAATGTTTCCACGCAACAAACTCTCTCTTACACGCCCTCTGATAGTGTCCGTTACATTACTGCCCAAACGAATACTACCGCCGGAAGCTAAAAATGATATCTTATTTATCGTATCTTTATAAAAAACATTCTCGACATTAATCATCCCATTTGCATCCACTTTTCCATAATTGGATTTCAGGACTTCATCCACAGAACATTTGGCAGAAAGATCCAAATTAATATCACCTCCCATCTCGCTTCCTTCCACAAAAGAAAAGTCCTGAGACATCCTATTAAAATCAATATTGCCTCTGAGATGGGCATCAACAAATGGTTTCGTAAAAATCTCCGTTATTTTTCCTGAAAGTTCAATCTCTGAAGACGCACTTTTCAGATATAAACTGTCTATATAAAAAAATGAAGGTTGATTTCCCGAAAAATCGATTTGAGCATTACTTGATATCTCTATTTTTTTTAATCCCGATTTATTCTTATGCTTAGCGCTACGTAAGGAACCATCTTTCAAATTCACCGACATATCCAGTATCGGATAGTTTCCTTTACCCAAAAGACCTTTTAAGCTTCCATGAGATTCTATTGTCCCTGTAGTGATTAATTTATCCTTTACATCGAGTAAATGTTTCGGCACCGAAGCCAACAACTCCGACAAGGAAGACGCGCTCAACTTGAAATCCACATTGACCATCCCCATCCCTGGATCCTCCCTCTGAATCGTTCCTGTCGCATCAAAAGACAACACGCCTACGGAAAACTGAGCCTGGTCTATCGTGAGACGATGCTCTATTCTATTATTCTTCAAACGAGCCTTAATATCCAAAGGAAGATTATCCGTAAATTTTTGTCCTTCATAATAAGAGGTCAATGCTTTCATTCCCAATTTCAGATCCAAACCAGTGGAATCTTTTGACATATTTCCATTAAGTTCCAGATGAAGACTATCCGTTTTTACAAATAAATCCTGTCGGAGGTCTTCATAAATAATATTTCCTCCTGTGATTTTGATATTCTTAACATCCATTTGCGGCCTCTGGAATTCAGATTTAATACTATCCGAATCATCTTTTTCCGTTCGCACAATATCCCAGTTGGCCCTGCCATCCAAATCCACAAAAGCATATATATCTGGATTTTCCAAGGATAACTTATGTATAATCACCTTCTTATCAAAAAGAAATGATATCGGGGCAAATGATGCCGTAAAAGAATCAAATCGTATTAACGTATCCTGAGCCGAGTGATAAACAGAATCCCCTTCAACAATCATTTCCTTGACAATACTTCCATTCTGAAACCGGATACCCAGATTAGGGAACGTACTAAAAAAAGTAATGTCTATCGATTCACATTCCACCTTTGCATCGAGCGCTTCATTTGCCAATTCCAATACAATCGGAGTCACTTTTTTAGGAGAAACTACTGTATGTAAAACAATAGTTATCGCCAATATTGTCAAGACGATCAGTCCTAACAATACCAAACTTATACAAATAGCAATCCGTTTTCCTCTAGAAGATATTTTTACTTTATCAGACATAGGATTAAAACCTTAATAGCATAGCAAAATTATCCAAATAAATTCAGAATTACAAATTTATCAACTTAGATAAGACCCGGTAGGCAATAGGACAAGTAGAGGAGTTCTTTACCGTCAGCTTATATATTTGGGAAAACTTTTTACGATCCGTGTGTGGATACTCACGACAGGCTTTTGGACGATTTTCATAAATCGAACAATAATTATCAGGCATCAGGAAAGGGCAAGGCATGGATTGAAAAACATAATCACCATCCTCATCAATCCGGAGATAAGTAGAAACTACTTCCGACGGCTTCATCCTCAAAGCTTTAGCCATCTTCTCTATGTCCCTGTCGTAAATAGCAGGGCCCAGGCTCTTACAACAATTAGCACATTCCAGGCAATCAATGCAGTCACTAGCCTCTTCATGCAGAAAATGAATATCATCATCCATTTTCTCCAGCTTTTTCTTGTTTTTTTTGAAATAATTATTGAATGCCGGTTCTGACTTTTGAGCCAGCACTTTCAACTCATCCGGTGTAACCATCAACAAGTGATATTCAGTTGCTGCAATACCCCACGTATCTTTTCGTAGGTAGTAATTCGCGTAGGGATAAGAGGCAAACGCAATTTATTTTCGATATATCCCATCATATTGAGCATACTCTTTACTCCGGCAGGATTACCGTCAACAAACAACAACTCAAATAATTCCGTAAAACGATGGTGTATGGTTAACGCACTTTCATAATCTCCTGATAACGCCAAGCGAACCATACGGCTGAATTCTTTCGGGAAAGCATTACCTATTACCGAAATCACACCAATCGCTCCCAATGTCATCAATGGAAAAGTAATGCCGTCATCTCCGGAGATCACCTCAAAGTTTTTCGGTTTATTCTTAATAATATCATCCATTTGGGTAATATTACCCGAAGCTTCTTTAATTGCCACCACATTATCAAAATCACGTGCTAGCCGCAAAGTTGTCTCTGCTGTCATGTTCACTCCGGTACGTCCCGGAACATTATACAGTATTATCGGCAAACGGGTAGCCTCCGCAATGGCTTTGTAGTGCTGATAAATCCCTTCCTGGGATGGTTTATTATAATATGGAACTACTGAAAGAATAGCATCAATACCTGCGAAATCATCGTTCTTTAATTTGTCAACAACGGCACGTGTATTATTTCCTCCGACTCCAAGAACAACGGGTATTTGTCCCTTCACCTTACTAACCACAACCTGAACGATTTCTTTCTGCTCCTCAACTGTTAATGTCGGAGTTTCTGCGGTTGTCCCCAAGACAACAAGGTAATCTGTTCCGTTCTGTAGTTGATAGTCAACCAAACGGTTCAGCGCAGTGTAATCTACACTTTCATCTTCTTTAAATGGGGTAATCAACGCGACCCCCATACCTTTTAGGTTTATTTGTGCCATCTGTACAATAAAAATGATAGGCAAAAGTAGTACAATTTATCTTTATGTCAAACTATTTTAAAAACAAATAATTTTTCGAGGAAACTAAGAGGGAGTTAGAGGGAGTGGAATTCTCATTTTTGTGCGTTAGCCCATCACCGCGCGAGCGGTGCAGTCTCTGTAGGCGGGGGTGTTAACCCCCGTATGGTGATGATACCCACCGCCCTTGCTCGCGCGGTGATGGGCTAACGCACAAAAATGAGAATTCCACTCCCTCTAACTCCCTTTTTTTACTTCTTTTCCGGAGCAAGTACCTTATATACAATTCCGGCTACGGCAGCACCTGCGATTGGAGCCACGATAAATAACCAGAGTTGAGGTAATGCTAATGCATTTTCTGAGAAAATAGCCTGACTGATAGAACGAGCAGGGTTTACAGATGTATTGGTCAATGGTATGCTGATCAGGTGGATCAACACCAATGTCAAACCGATTGCCAAACCGGCAAAACCTTTAGGCGCACGCTCATCTGTAGATCCCAGAATAACGATCAGGAATATGAATGTCAGTAAAAACTCAATCAAAAATGCTCCGGCAGCATTGGTTTGAAGATAATTGGCAGCACCTTCGAAGAAATCTCCGTATCCGTTTGCAGCAAATGTTCCCAGAGAAAGATTACAGGATTTAAGTATAAATGCCAATGCACTGGCTGCAATTATACCTCCAATTATCTGAGCTGCAATGTAAACAACTAAATCTTTAGAACTCATACGACCTGCTACAAAAGCACCTACAGATACTGCAGGATTAAGGTGTGCACCGGAAATATGTCCGATACCATAAGCCATTGCAACAACGGTTAAACCGAATGCAATCGCAACTCCAAGGAAGCCAACGGCATGTCCTGCAAAAACGGCTGTTCCACAACCTCCCAAAACCAATAAGAATGTTCCTATTAACTCTGCTGTAAATTTTTGTCCTGTTTTCATAAATTTAAATTATTAATAATGACCTTACTTAATAACAGATTACAATATTTCTTGTTTCGTTAACAATCAAAATTTATGCCAAGAAAGAGTTCTACGCAATATCGCACTTCATTGCGACTCAAGGAGTATTAAAATCGGTGATAACCAGATCCCATGAGATATCTCGCTATGCTCAACATGACGCATACATCATTTATGTAGAATGTATTGTCGATAGATAATGTAGAATCTGCCGACTTAATTCTATACACTCCGAGTCTTCTTTATTTTTAGGTAATTTCGAAATAGATATATCGTAAATCGGCAATTTATTCTTTTTTAATCCGACCTTCAACGGAATACCGGAAGATGCTACGATATATTCCAGGGTTATATTTTCTTTTATAGATAAGTCTATCAGGACATCGTATTTTTGAGATGAAAGTTCGTCAAGCAAAGCATTCGAGGGAATCCCCGAGCTATTAGTATCGACTTTAGGCTCTATGATCCGGTAAGAAGTTTCCGAATAATCATATTTATCATCTTTCACCTTATATCCGCAACCTTTGACTTTCTTTCCCAATTTTTCAAGATGCTCCACATATGCATCGACAACCTCGTAATCACTGGTTTCGAACAAGATCAGAATAGAATAGATCTTATCCATACTCAGAAATTTTCTTTCCCTATGATTTTTACACAGGTTCTTTATCTTATTTTTTACAAGAAAATTAAACATAAGCTATCATTTTGAAGTGTTTATTCTAACATATGTAAAAAAACGTTCTCATTGATAATTTTCACACCCAACTTCTCCGCCTTCTCCAGTTTAGCCGGGCCCATATTATCGCCTGCCAAAACAAAATCAGTCTTAGATGATACTGTCGCAACATTTTTACCTCCGTTTTTCTCGATCATTGCTTTATATTCATCGCGCGAATGTTTTGAGAATGTTCCACTAATAACAAACGTCAAGCCTTTTAGTTTAGTCGTTTTTTCTGATAGAACTTTCTCATCAACTTCCAATTGAACACCGGCAGCTCTCAAACGTTCGACTAATTCCCTGTTTTTGGGGTCTCTGAAGTACCGGGTGACACTTCTTGCAATACGATCACCAATTTCATCTACTTCCATCAAAGCCCAGATATCGGCCGACATGATACGATCTATATTATGAAAACTATTCGCTAGTCTTTTTGCAACAGTTTCTCCTACATAACGGATTCCCAAAGCAAATAATACCCTTTCAAAAGGAACCTTTAATGATGTACGGATACTCTCCAGAAAATTACGGGTACTTCTATCTCCCCATCGCTCCAGATTTACAATATCCAACGCCTTGATATCATATAAATCTGCGACATTCCGGACTAAGCCTGCTCTATAAAAACTTTCAATATTTTCGGTTCCGATATTGATATCCATTGCTTTCCGGCTGACAAAATGCTCGATTTTCCCTCTGATCTGAGGCTCACAATTGTTTTCATTCGGACAATAATAAGCCGCTTCTCCGGGTTCCCTCACCAATGGCGTACCACACTCCGGACATTTTGCGATAAACTCCACTTTTTCCCCTATTAATAAGCGGGCATCTTTATCGACTCCGGTTATTTTAGGAATTATTTCTCCTCCTTTTTCTACATAAACCATATCTCCAAAGTGCAGATCCAGAGAATCAATAACATCAGCATTATGTAAAGAAGCTCTTTTTACCAATGTCCCTGAAAGCTGTACCGGATCAAGGTTTGCAACAGGAGTAACGGTACCGGTTCTTCCTACCTGGAAGCTTATCGAATTCAGTCGGGTCAATGCTTTTTCCGCCTGAAATTTATACGCAATCGCCCATCGGGGAGATTTTGCAGTAAACCCGAGATTCCGTTGCTGACGTAAAGAATTAACCTTCAATACGATGCCATCTGTGGCCACCGGTAAATTTTTACGTTCTTCATCCCAACAATGGATAAATTCAAAAACTTCATATAAAGATTCACACTTCCGGATCGCATCCGACACTTTAAATCCCCATTCTTTAGCATATTGCAGATTCTCAAAGTGAGTATCTGCGGGCAAACCACGTCCTAACAGGTAATAAAAATAGGAATCCAGCTTTCTGGATGCGACAACAGACGCATTTTGCAATTTTAGAGTCCCTGAAGCAGCATTTCTCGGATTAGCAAATAATGACTCCTCCTGCTCTTCCCGTTCTTTGTTCAAAGTATCAAAGACATCCCACGGCATCAAAATCTCACCACGTATCTCAAATTTTTCAGGATGATCTTCTCCCCGTAATTTTAAAGGAATACTACGAATAGTCCTGATATTATCAGTCACAACATCGCCTTTTGTTCCATCGCCACGGGTAATTGCCTGAGTCAATTCCCCATCCTCATATATCAGTGATACGGAAGTTCCATCGTACTTCAACTCACAAACAAGTTCAAATGGTTCATTTAAAGCTTTCTGTACCCGGTTATAAAAATCAATTACTTCTTCGTCTGTATATGTATTGGACAGAGAAAGCATGGGATATTGATGTTCCGCCTGCTCAAAATTTTTGTTAATATCGCTTCCAACACGTTGAGTCGGCGAATTAGAATCCTCATATTCAGGATATTGCATTTCCAGATCCTGCAATTCCTTCATTTTTTGATCAAAATCATAATCACTGATCACCGGAGCTGATAATACATAATAATTATAATTATGCTCATCCAGCTCTTTTCGTAAGGTATCAATCTTTTGCTTTATCAACGCTCCCATTTCCTTTATAATTAAAAAATACATAAGACTATAAGACATGCAAAACCATAAAAAATTCGGCTCTTACATGTCTTATGGTCTTACGAGCTTACAGTCCTATTTAATTCTGTAAAAGTAAGAACATATTCTGAATTTACAATATAACAAATTATAAATTCATTTTTCTGTGAAGTCCGGGTTTCATATGATGAAAATGTAGTTAAACGTTTTATTTCAGGTTTAAAAGGTCTGATATTCAACTGTTCATTAAAAACGACGTCTTCTTTCCCTAATACCTTGAACATCGTCTCCTTAGCAGACCAATGCAGTAATAAATGAATCAGCTCCTCTTCCTTTGAAATATGAGTATTTTCTTCTTTACTCAAAAACCGATCCCTGATTCGGAAAACCCGGTTTGTAATCTGCTCAATATCAATCCCAACCAAATGAATCGGATTCAATATAACGGCAACATAACCGGTTGTATGACTTATGCTGATCTGATAAGAATTATCTTTGAAAAACGGTTTTCCGGCAGTATCATATTCGACTTCTTTCTCTTCGCCCAATAATTCTTTCAAAAGAATACGCACTGTAAGCCACTCTCTTTTGCGTTTTTCCAATTTTATCTGACTGAGAACCGGAAGATAAAGCTCTTTCCTCTCCAGTTTTAACAACAATTCTTCCGAAGTCCCGGAAATTTCCCGAACTCCCCAGATCGTATCCGGATATCTTGTCAATTCATTCACGCTTCCATCTAAAACTTGAAATCATTTCTTTTATATCTTTCCTGATATATTCCGTAACAAGGGCTGTCGAGTCCTGATTAGGAACAGAATTGACATACAATAATGATCCTTTAAAAAAATGATGTATGCTATCTGTAATCACAAACTGGATAGGAGTAGCTACATTCCCATCAATATCATAAATTAAAGCATAAACTTTATTTTGAGGATCAAAATATGGCTGTTCTGTAATGTTGTCTGCTTTTATTACATGTTTATATACAAATTTCCGGCTATCCTCGCTGATCTTCACTAAATCGCCGGGAGATTGGATGGGTAAATAACTGCAGTATATTTTAGCATCCAAAGCCGGATAAACAATATTAAACCACACTTCCTTTGTTCTATCCGGAAGAATCTCAATCGCAGAATTTTGCTGTATATTAAATGAAAATAATGAGAACGAATCCGTACATTCATTATAAACAGGCTCTTCCAATTCTATCCGGAAATATCCAAAAGGTTTGGGAGAATAATCGCCCGAACAGGAAAACAGGAAGAGACTAAGAGTAAAAAGAAATAAATACTTCATTCTGATATGTTTTCTTCCTGGTCTGAGGATTGTTCAACAAAATATCTGACTTTAACGATTCTCTTCTTGTTTATATCCAGTATTTTAAATGCATTCCAGCCAAAAGAAACGATTTCATCCCGTTCCGGGAAATCGCCTTTTATCTCAAGGATCAACCCAGCCAATGTATCGGCATCTCCTGTCAGTTTTTCAAATTTCTTCTCGTCTAACCCGGTAACCCGAAAAAAGTCTGCCAGCAATATCTTCGCATCAAAAATGTAGGAACCATCAGCCAATTTGATAAATTTCGCATCATCATCGTCATCATATTCATCGTTGATTTCTCCAACTATTTCTTCCAGGATATCCTCCATGGTGACAATTCCCGAAGTCCCGCCAAATTCATCGACTACAATCGCCAAATGGATCTTATTTGTCCGGAACTCTTCAAGCAAATCATCGATTTTCTTTTTCTCCGGGACAAAAAAAGCCGGGCGAATCAGGCTCTGCCAACGAAAACTATCCGGTTTATTAAGATAAGGCAATAAATCTTTGATATAGAGTATTCCCCTTATATTATCGCGATTGCCGGAATAAACCGGAATCCGAGAATACCCGATTTCTACAATATATTTTATTAAATTACTAAAAGTCTGTTTAATGTCCAGGTCGGCAATATCAATACGAGGAGTCATAATTTCAACTGCAGTCTTATGGTATAGCTTGATTATTCCCTCCAACATTTCTTTTTCTTCTGTTATTTCTTCAGAAGTAAGTTCTAATGCCTTTGATAAATCGTCGACAGAAACATCACTCTTTTTTCTTCTGAATGAACGATTGACAATGTTAGTAGAACGAACCAGAACCTTGGAAAGAGGCTTTGTCACCTGCTCCAGACAATTAATTACAGGGGCTGTCTGTCGGGCGACTTTCAGAGCATTATTCCGGGCATAAATTCTGGGAATTATTTCTCCAAATAACAGAATAATAAAAGTCAAGACAATAATTTCAAGAACAACACCCAAGACAATGGCCTGAGAAAAATCAATTATCCGGTTTATACCATAAGTAAAAAGGATAACTATTCCTACATTTATAAAGTTATTCCAGAATAAAATCGTGGCAAGGAGATAGTCCGACCGGCTCAACAGGTTTTGAATAATCCCATTCACACCCTTATTATCTTCTTCAATAGCATTCTTATCCGAAGGAGAAAGAGAGAAAAAAGCTATTTCGGAAGCAGATATGAAACTTGAAAAACACAGTAAAAATGCCGCAACAACAAGAGCTATTAACGGTGCTGTTGTCACAGGCAGTACCTGAACGCTATCAAAAAGATTAGATAAAAACGAATCTGCTTCCAAAATAGACTAATTTAATTCAACAATCAGAAAGGCAGATCGTCTTTAGAGTCATTACCTTCCAAAGGCGGATTTTCCTGAGTTGCCGGTTTAGGTTGTTCAGGAACAGCGCCGACTACCGGTGGAACCGGAAACGGAGTCGACTGACCTTCCGGTTTTCTGTCGAGCAACTCCATGTTATCGCCCCAGATTTCGGTAATGTAACGCTTGTTTCCTGCGGCATCGTCATACGAACGAGTGCGAATTCTTCCTTCAATAAAGATTTTGGATCCTTTACGTACATACTTTTCTGCGATTTCGGCTAAACCTCTCCACAATACGACATTGTGCCACTCAGTGCGATCAGGAACCTGAGTCCCATTTGCAGCCATGTAGCCTCTTTCCGTTGTGGCTAAAGAAAAATTGGCAACAGCCCCTCCATTGTCGAAATACCTCACTTCAGGGTCTTTACCCACATTTCCAATTAAAATAACTTTGTTTACTGACATAAAAATTAAATTTAAGTTAAGATTCGGTTCAAAGTTAGAAAAAATCCTTGAAATTTCAAATGATTTTTTCCAAATAAATTTCCATTAATCTGTGAATCGGATAAACATCAATCGTTTCCTCTGATATTTTGATCAAGGATTCTGATGAATCTGAAACACTTTGAGAAAGAAAATCATCATCCGCAATCACCTCATAAAAACTTGCAAATAACCGCCGGTGTGATAACACGTGTTTTTTATTTCCCAGAACCAAACGGAATTTCAATTTTTCGGCGTTCCGAAAAATTGCTTGAAACTGCGGATTTAATTGTAATTCCGTAAATTCGAGAGGCGTTTCCGATTCTATCATCGGAAATTCGTACAGATTATGCCAGACTCCTTTACCTTTTCTTTTCGTCAAATAAGTATTTTCTCCTTGTTTAATATGAAAATAATATAAATAACGGTCTTCCACTTTTGTTTTACCTTGTTTCACCGGCAAAACGTTTACTGTCTGAGTTGCATACCCAATACATATAGATACAAACGGACAATTAGAACAATCCGGAGAAACCGGCACGCATAGCAACGCTCCAAATTCCATTACGGCCTGATTAAAAAGTCCCGGACGCCTCTTATCGATCAATATACCTGCAATTTCCGTAAACAACTTTTTTCCGGCTCCTGTATCGATAGGTTCCTCAAGAGCATGCAAACGGGATAAAAACCGGAACACATTTCCATCGACCGTAGGGTAAGGCTGATTCCATGCAAAAGAAACAATCGCAGCAGCGGTATACTCTCCCACCCCTTTCAATTGAAGTACATCTTCGTACTTTTCCGGAAATTTCCCTCCATATTTTTCAACGATTATTTTTGCTGAAGCATGCAGATTCCTGGCCCTCGAATAATACCCCAGCCCTTGCCAATATTTCAGAACTTCATCTTCATCAGCTTCAGCTAATACAAAGACATCAGGAAAGCGCTCCACAAAACGAAGGTAGTAACTCAATCCCTGATCAACACGGGTTTGTTGCAAGATAATCTCCGATATCCATATTTTATACGGATCTGTAGTATTACGCCAGGGCAAATCACGTTTATTCGCCACATACCAATCGATTAACTGACTACTAACCAACCGAATATATTCTTCGGAATATTCTATTGACTCTTTTTTCATACTCATAGCAGGTACAAATGTATAACATTTTGCATTATACCCCACATTTTCTTCTGCTATCATTGCTTTGTTGTCGCAAAGCCACAAAGTTACAAAACGATAACAATAGTTTTATATAAAATTTCAGCGCTTTTGTGTCTTTGCAACTTAGCGTCAAATAAATTGAGGCGGGTTTCTCGTTATTTTTTTCAAAAATCATCTCTAAAACTTTTTTAATCAGGAATAAATGCCTTATATTTGCAGTCCCAAAATGAGAAACAATTTAATTAATTTATTTATAATCATGACAAAAGCAGATATCGTTAGCGAAATTGCAAAAAACACGGGCATTGACAGAGCGTCAGTTTTAGCCTCAGTTGAAGGATTTATGGATACCGTTATGAACTCGATGAACAACGGTGAAAATGTTTACCTGCGTGGTTTTGGTTCTTTCGTTGTGAAGAAAAGAGCAGCAAAAGCTGCACGTGACATTCAAAATGACACTACTATCATCATCCCTGAACGTTTTGTTCCTACATTCAAACCATCACAATACTTTGCTGAAAAATTGAGAACTAACATGCAAAGTAAAAAGAAATAATCTGAAACAGAGATTTATTAACAAAAAACATATAAAACAATGCCAAGCGGAAAAAAAAGAAAAAGACATAAAATGTCTACGCATAAGCGCAAAAAAAGACTAAGAAAGAATAGACACAAGAAGAAAAAATAATTCTATTCTTATTGTGAGTTAAAATAAAGGTTAAACGTGCTATGAAACATGCGCTTTTAACCTTTATTATTAATAAAAAGAATGAAAATAATTTTTAAATTTTAAAAATCAGCATCGTGATCAGTGAATTAGTAATCGACGTTCAACCCAAGGAAATATCTATTGCGATTCTCGAAGACAAGAAGTTAGTCGAGATACACAAAGAAGCCCGCAATATTTCTTTTGCCGTGGGTGACATCTATCTTGGCAAAGTTAAGAAACTTATGCCGGGACTAAATGCTGCCTTTATCGATGTTGGATACAAAAAAGATGCTTTTCTTCACTACCAGGATTTAGGGCCGAATTTCAATTCTCTCCAAAAATTCCTGAAAACAACTATCACCGACAAGAAAAAAGTACCACCTATTTCTAAATTCAGCCATTTACCGGATATAAATAAAGACGGTAGCATGGTCGATTTGATAAAACAAGGTGACGAAGTTCTTGTCCAAATTGCCAAAGAACCTATTTCCACTAAAGGTCCGAGGCTAACATCAGAACTATCATTCGCTGGGAGGTACTTAGTTGCCATCCCTTTCGGAGACAAAGTTTCAGTTTCCCAAAAAATTAAGTCAAATGAGGAACGTGCCCGCTTGAAACAACTCATCCTGAGCATCAAGCCTAAAAATTTCGGAGTTATAGTCCGTACTTCTGCCGAAGGCAAAAGAGTAGCCGAACTCGACACCGAGCTCAAGACGTTGGTAAAACGTTGGGATGACAACATGACCAAGTTACTTAAAGCAAAAGTTCCATCTCTTGTTTATGAAGAAACCGGAAGAACTGTAGGATTACTCAGGGATATTTTTAATCCCTCATTTCAGCACATTCACATCAATGATGCCGATGCTGTAAACGAAATTAAGGACTACGTTAACCTGATCGCTCCTGAACGCTCAGGAATTGTGGAGCTTTATTCCGACGAACTGCCTATCTTCGATAATTTTGGCATTACAAAACAAATCAAGTCCTCATTTGGTAAAACAGTAACTTTTAAGAAGGGAGCTTATCTGATTGTGGAACATACCGAAGCAATGCACGTTATAGATGTCAATAGCGGGAATCGCTCCAAATCGAGCGAAGGTCAGGAATATACGGCCATCGACGTCAATATTGCCGCAGCTGATGAGATCGCACGCCAGTTACGACTTCGGGATATGGGAGGAATTATCGTTATTGACTTTATCGACATGCACGAACAGGAGAATAAACAAAAACTGTTCGATCATATGCGTACGCTCATGGAGAATGACCGTGCAAAACATAACATCTTGCAATTGAGCAAATTTGGCTTAATGCAAATCACACGTCAACGTGTACGTCCTGCTATGGACTTCAAAACGGATGAAACTTGTCCTACCTGTTTTGGGAAAGGAGAAATTCAACCGTCTATCCTGTTTACGGACAATCTGGAGAGTAAAATCTCTTATTTAGTGGAAAAATTAAAAGTGAAGAAATTTAGTCTGCATGTACATCCATACGTCGCAGCATTTATCAATCGTGGAATTTTCTCTCTTAAATGGAAATGGAAATTCCGCTATTCTATGGGTATAAAAATCATACCTAATCAAAATTTGGCTTTTCTGGAATATCGTTTTTATGACTCACATAAGGATGAACTCGATATGAAAGACGAGTCACTTTCGGCCTGAAAAGGCCATAAGACCGTAAAATAGCAAGACCGCAAGAAAGGAGGAAGTCCTAATCTTGCGGTCTTCTTTTCTATATCCGGATCAATTTATCCTAGATAACAATCTTTTCCATTGAATACGCCCTTCAATAAAAGAAAAAATAATGAGATTTGATTTTCCTACAATATCTCTTTCCGAAACAAACCCAATAAAACGACTATCAAATGAGTGAGACCTATTGTCGCCCATTACAAAATAATATTTCTGCGGAATAACAATCGGACCATATTCCAGAAGAGACCACGAGTTGTCAGGGAAAGAAACACATTGGGTATCATTATCACAAGTTGGAATTATAGTTTTAGGTTCCTTTATTTTTTTTCGATTTATATACAACTCTCCTTTGACAATCCTCAACGTATCTCCAGGTAACCCAACAAGCCTTTTAACTAACATTTGCGAAGAATGAACATCCCGAAATATAACAATATCAGAATGTTGAGGAGAGACAAAACCCGGTAAACGATGAGAACCCCAATCAATTGAAGAATCCAATTTTCTAAGAATCTCCACTCGGGTAAATATATTAATCAATGGTATATCAGAAGGGCGAGCTGGAAGTAATCCTCCATACGAGAGTTTATCGATCCACAAACAATCTCCCGGGATGATTGTATTTTTCATACTCGCAGTAGGAACAACACAAAATTCCCCCACCATAATACGCAACAGTATTATTAGGAATAAAACTCCGAAAATATATTTTAGGATTTGCTTCACAAATTTACATTGAGTTCTCTAATTCAAAATATCGTTTATTTATTTGTTCAAAATACCGATTTGCCAATTCCGGCTCATGCTTGTCCGGGACAAACACATGGCCTATAATCATAGAACTATCAATCATAAAACAATATGGATAATTATACGTTTCCGCAAAAAGAGGTAAATTTTCTATCTGAAAAATCGCGAATGAGTTTCCCAAACGATTTGTTATCATCTTCAGAGCTGCTCGATTATAAAAAGAGACTAAAAAAATGATTTGTTGTTCCTGTTTTTTATCCGAATACATTCTGATTATCTTATTCGATAAAAATGTGATACATTCTTCGCAATTATTTTCTGAAATACGCACAACTAATACTGGTTTTTCATTCAATACCTGATTAAATTTCAGCGAATTACCCTCTAAATCATTTACCTCTGTTTCTTTATCTAAGATAGTCTGATTATTTGTCAAACCGACTAAGAAATCACGCTCAAGAACTTCAATTTTTCTTTCTTTTTCAAAAGAAAAATCACTTCTGAAATTCTGTTTCTTAGAAGAAATCAAATAAAAACAAAACAAAGACAAAAATAGAGTTAATAGAAACAATGTCAATATAATGAACCTATTTACACTTGCTTTCATAAATCAAATAGATACATCATAAAAAAACAAAACAGGATTACTATCTTCCGTTAAACCATTCAAGAGATTATCTATTTCCCATTTTTTCCCCAGACGATATAACTCAGGAGTAAGATGAAGAATCAGATTGGGACTTCCGACCGAAACAGCCGTATTATCTCCATACCTTGCAATTGGTGTTCCGAAGAAATAAAATAATGGATTGTATAACACTCCATTACACATATAAGTCGTTTTTTTCTCTTTTGAATAGACAAAAAAAGGAACCCAACCCGGTTTAGAGCCAAAAATACTGAATATCGCTGTGTTTTTCAATTCTATTATATCTCCGGCAAAGAAAGGTTGCTTCTTCTTTTGTTCGTCTAATTCATCATTTGTTATACCATTATAGATTTTTAATGGAGAATAACCTACTAAATTAATTTTATATTTAGGAAATAAACCATTAGTTGTAAGTTGAAAAACAGTATCATTGTAAGATGGATTAAAAAACACATTATTATTAAATTTTCGAAGAGGCATTGATGTTGATGAGAAAAATTTATTGCTATAGTAACTTGGATAATCCGAGTATATCACCTTTCCTTTCAGATCACTTACAATCAATGTTGAGTTTAACTCACTATGAATCATATTTCCACCTGAAAAATATCCTGAAATTATTTCATTCGAGATGAAATCACAGCTAGAAAACCAAAAAGGAAGCCGATCTGACTTAACAAAATTTCCATTAATAGTATAGTACTTTATACTTTGGCTACCCATGTCTGTAATAACAACTTGCGAACTATCTGGAGTTAACGTGATATACGACAAACTCACATATTCTTCAGGCCCCTGCCCAATTCTTCCAATTTTATTCTGAAATTTCCCTTGCATATCATACACAGTTATGGTTTTTGAAACAAACATATCCATCACAATAATTCGATCTTTTGCAAATACAATTTGATTTACTTCTCCAATCAAATTATTCACAGTAGTTTCCAGTTTAATATAGGATACTTTATTCATGATACTATCAAAAGGAAGCCCTTCTTCTGATTTAAAAAACTCTATATCAACAGGAACCAATGAATTACCTTTTATCGAAGAATCTTCGGCTATAAACTTATGATCACTATGTTTCTCGACTAATGATTCCCCCGATCTCTTACAAGAAGTAAAAAATAAAGAGAAGCAAAGAGAAACGAAAAATAAAATATATTGATCCATTTTTAAAATTTATAAAGAGAATAGGCGTGTAAAATATCTTTATTGTTTTAATCATTTTTATCGTTTTACACGCCCAAATTTTCTAAGTTAAACTACATAAATTAATTAAATTAATCACATGGGTTAAAGTTTGTACATGTTTCCACAAAATTTCTAGGAGGCATACAGAAATATCTTTTCCCATGAATTTCAGTGACTGTTGTAGTTGTCGTCGAAGAATGGCTACCACTAGAACTACTACCGCCTCCACTAATAGAACCTCCAACACCCCAATTTCCATATCCCCAGTTACCACTAACACTGCCACCTCCTGATCCTGACGAACTGCCATCCGAAACAACAGTTGATGTTGAGGTCTTTGTACACTTGATATCATGACTATCCTGATAACCACTCGAATATCCCGTAGAACTTCCGGAATTTCCACTTTGAGCTAGCACCTCCAAGTGTAACGAATTTTTCACTATCCCATATTCATCCATAGAATATTGGAGATTCAATCCGGCACCCAATAAAAAGAGGACACCTCCCATTAATACCATAAATCTGTTCTTTTTCATAAGCAAATTAAAAATTTAAATAAAACAATTATTAATAATCACAGTTTATATTCCTGTGTGTCTTCAGAATAATCTTTTCGTTGTTTTAATAATTCCCGAAGATGATACTTAAGACTATCCGTATCATACCATTTTTTTGAATATTTATGAGTATATGTGCCCAAATAAAGCATGTATACTAGAAATAACGATGATAATATTAAGATTACCACCCGCTTCTTTTTTTGTATAATCAATACAAAATGATACACAATAAAAAACATCACTCCAATCAAAGAGAGGTAAGCATAACGATCAGCTACAATAGAAAATCTGGATATTGATATAATATGTAGGGCTACAAGCAGATGAATAATAAAAAATAAAATTGAGAAAATCAATATCCGGTTTTTCCTGTAGACATAAATAACATATCCTAAAAATGCTACAACAACCGGATAAATCATAAAACGTACAGGAATTGCTTCTCCAACCTGCATGGGGAACGGATAAAGATATGATAAATTAAAAGGGAAAATACATTTTATTAAGTATTCAAAAACGGTATAAAATGACAATAAAAAACGTTGAAACAACGGATATTGAGGAGCGTTTCCACCTCCCTCCTGAGACAATATAGTAATTAACCCAAATAATATCGCAGTAGCAAAAAAGGGTAACTTTTCTATCCATAAATCGATATTTTTCAAATTACGTTTGGAAAACCAATCTATCAGCAACAGGCAAAATGGTAGAGTAACAGCTTGCTCTTTTCCTCCAAAAGACAAACAAAAGAATATGAATGTTAATATAAAAAATCTGGATTTCCCATTTTTAAGGTACTGGATATAGAACATCAAGGCCAACAAATAGAAAAACGAATATATCAACACCTTAGATGCACTAATCCATGCGGTTGATTCTACTGTTAATGGATGAATGGAGAAAAGTAAAGCTGTTAAAAATGGAATAACTTCCAGATATATTTCTCTTGTTTGTCCACTTAATTTTAGGAGGGACTTTAAGAAATAATATACTAATACTGCATTGGAAATATGCCACAATAAGCTAAAAAAATGAAACCAAAACGGATCATATCCAAAAATGGAATAAATTATCAAATAATTTAACTCATTTAAAGGGGCATACTGACCATGGTAGAATTCCGTAAAAATTGACCATAAATTCGAGAAATTGAATCCTCCTTGTGTATAGTGATTTATAACAACCCACTGATCATCCCAATAATACAGAAATTTATTCTTTAGGATAGGGTGAAAAACTAAAATAACAGTTAAGATAATAACCCAAAGAAAGATCTTTTCTCTTATACATTTTTGCATTAATTTCATAATAGTCACTCTTCTTTTCAATCAGAAACATCATATTGATTTTAAAGAGGACGAAGCTAAACCTTAAAATATACTCATTGATTTAGTTAAAATAAATTAATCTTCCAAATAAAAACTACAATAAACTGAAAATCAAGCAAATAAAAATATAAAAAAAACAATAATTATAGTTTCATAGTCAGCTGTACCCGCTTCCGTTCCTTATCAACACTCATTACCTTTACCTTAATATGCTGGTGTATAGTAACAACTTCTGTCGGATCCGAAACAAAACGATCGGCCATTTCGGAAATATGCACCAATCCTTTTTCTTTGATACCTATGTCGACAAAACAGCCAAAATTAGTAATATTACTCACTATTCCGGGAAGAACTTGTCCCTCTTTCAGGTCGTCCATCGTACGTACGGACTGATCGAATTCAAAAACCCGGATTCCTTTCCGGGGATCACGTCCGGGTTTATCCAATTCCTCCATAATATCGAGTAATGTTGGCATCCCGATTTTTTCTGAAACGTACCTCTCCAGCTTTATTTTGGTTTTCAGGTCTTTATTTGCAATCATTTCGGAAACCGAGCAACTCAATTCTTTTGCCATAGATTCCACAACATGATAACTTTCCGGATGGACCGCAGAATTATCCAATGGATTGTCAGCATCCGGGATACGTAAGAATCCCGCACACTGTTCGAATGTTTTTTCTCCCAGCTTTGAGACTTTTTTCAATTCTTTTCTACTTTTGAAAGGCCCTTTTTCGGTACGGTAATCTACAATATTCTGGGCTAAAGCAGGTCCAAGTCCGGATACATAAGTCAACAAATGCTTACTGGCGGTATTCACGTTCACCCCTACCTGATTCACACAGTTTTCAACCGTCTGATCAAGGGATTTTTTCAGTTTTCCCTGCTCTACATCATGTTGATACTGTCCAACACCTATGGATTTAGGGTCTATCTTCACCAATTCTGCTAATGGATCCATCAAACGGCGACCGATACTTATCGCACCCCGCACTGTTACATCATATTGAGGAAACTCATCGCGAGCTATTTTTGAAGCGGAATAGACAGAGGCGCCATCCTCACTAACGACAAAAACCTGAACTCTCCGGTCATATCTCACATTGGTTATAAAATGTTCCGTTTCACGGCTGGCAGTTCCATTTCCAATAGCAATAGCATCGACATCATAAGAATGGACTAAAGCTGCAACTTTTGCCGCGGCTTTACCCTTCTCTTCCTGAGGTGGATGAGGATAAATAGTCTCATTATGTAACAAATTTCCCTGAGCATCCAGGCAAACCAGTTTACAACCGGTCCGATATCCGGGATCGACTCCCAAGACCCGTTTTTGTCCCAATGGAGGCGCAAGTAATAATTGCTTTAAATTTTCAGCAAAAACTTTAATGGCTTGTTCATCGGCCTTTTCTTTGGACAAAGCGGCAAACTCCGTTTCGATAGAAGGTTTGAGCAAACGCTTATATCCATCTTTTACAGCTATTTCAACTTGCTCTGATGCAGATGTTTTGCCTTTCACATATCTTCTGGTCAAAGAATCGACACAATGTTCATCATCCGGAGAAATAGAAACCCGAAGGAATTCTTCGGCTTCTCCACGACGCATAGCCAATAAACGGTGGGAAGAACAACGGGACAAAGGTTCACTAAAATCAAAATAATCACGATATTTAGCGGCTTCTTCCTCTTTCCCCTTGATAATTTTAGATGTAATTATTGCTTCTCTGTTAAAGATATTACGTACCGTATTCCGGGCATTTTCATCTTCATTCACCCATTCGGCAACAATATCACGGGCACCCTGCAATGCATCTTCAACGGTTTTGACTTCATCTGTGATAAAACTCAAAGCACGATTTTGGACATCACGCTCATTTTGTGCCATCAAGATCTTTGCCAAAGGCTCCAGCCCTTTTTTACGCGCAATCTCAGCCCTGGTCTGCCTTTTCGGCTTGTAAGGCAAGTAAATATCTTCCAATTCTGTACTATCCCAACAATCTTCAATTCGTTTTTTAAGTTCCGGAGTCAATTTCTCCTGCTCTTCAATGGATTTCAGGACAGTTTCTTTCCGTTTACTTAATTCACACAGCTTTTCATACTGTAGTTTGATATCTCCGACTTCAACTTCATCGAGTCCTCCGGTTACTTCTTTACGATAACGACTGATAAACGGTATTGTAGCACCTTCAGCTATCAGTTCTATTGTCTTTAAGACTTGTCGGGAAGGGATGTTCAACCCCTTGGATATTAGATTTGAATATATTGTTTGCATAGTTTCTTATTAATCAACTGCCAACACCAGCCCCTTAATATACTCTCCCTCGGGATGATAGATGTTAATCGGGTGATCACCTGCTTGTGTTAGCTGATGTAGAATCCTTACGTTTCTCTTTGATTGTGCGGCCGCACTGAAAACGGCCAGACGGAATTGCTCTTTCGTTACAACCTGAGAGCATGAAAAAGTGAATAACAAACCTCCCGGTTTAATTTTTTCGAAAGCAACGGCATTTAGTTTGCGATAACCTTGTAAAGCGTTTTTCAAAACATTACGATGCTTAGCAAATGCGGGAGGATCCAGAACGATCAGGTCATAACGGTCTCCCATTTTTTCCAAGTATTTGAATGCATCATCCGTAAAAGACTGGTGGCGATTATCATCAGGAAAATTCAACGCAACATTCTCATCGGTCAGCATAATAGCTTTCGAAGAACTATCAACTGAATGAACCGATTTAGCGCCCCCACGCATTGCAAAACAGGAGAATCCTCCGGTATAGCAAAACATGTTCAGGACATCTTTTCCTTTTGAATATTTTTCTAAAAGAGCTCTATTATCACGTTGGTCGACAAAAAATCCGGTCTTTTGACCTTTAATCCAATCGACATTGAACTTCATTCCATTTTCAAGAGCGATGGATGAAACCTCTTTTCCGCCGAACAAATATTCATTTTCGGCCCCCAAATCAGCTTTAAATGGCAGGGTTGATTCCGATTTATAGTAGATATTCTGAATCCGATCACCCATTACTTCACTGAGAGCCTCAGCCAATTCCTTACGAACGATATGCATACCCGGTGAATGCGCCTGCATTACAGCCGTTCCGGCATAAACATCGACAATCAATCCCGGCATACCATCCCCTTCTCCATGAATAAGACGATAAGTATTATTTTGAGGATTTTCTGCAAGTCCCAGTTGTAGGCGAAGTTGATAAGCCTGTTCAAAACGCATTTTCCAGAATACTTTATCAATCTCAACATCCTTGAAAGTAAGGATTCTTACCGCGATAGAACCTATCTGACAATGACCCGTTGCAAGGAAATTCCCTTTGGAATCATATATTTTCACCAAGTCCCCTTCTTCAGGATTTCCATCTGCCCGGTTGATTGCTCCGGAAAATATCCAGGGGTGAAATCGAAGAATGGATTCTTCTTTCTTAGGATTGAGGTAAATTTTTTTGTATTGCATTTTTATGCATTTTTTTCATTAATTAGTTTTTCATAGACCTTCAAACAGGCCCAGGCATCCAAAGCTGCATATTTTTGTTGAGCTTCAGTTAATTCTTCTGATTCCCAATTTGTTAATCTCTGACTTTTGGATATTTTTTTCTCAAAGAGTAAAGCATATACCTTTTGCAGACTCAAATCCTTTATATCATACTGAGGTACAACCGTTTGAAGATCAACAAAACCTTGAGGCGTAAATTTTTGCCTACGAGACATCGAAAGAAAATCATCCCTGAGAGACAATCCTATTTTCTGAATTTTAGGGTTGGACAATAAATCAACCAAACAATCCGGAAAACCTATAATATTCGATCGGAATAAGAAACAAACCTCATCTGTAGAAATTTGGATCAAGGCAACACCATAAAGACTTCCTTTTTTGTATGCAGGACGCGTCTCCGTATCAAATCCCAATCTGGGAAATGATGATAAATATATCACAGCCTCTTCTGCTTCTTCAACTGTATCTATGAGAACGATCTGCCCTTGAAACTCCTCAATTTCCAGGGTAGAGATCTCTTCTTTGGTTATTGTTCTTCCCACTGCTCTCTCTCTTTATACTTGATATAATGTAATGCTCTAAGGGCATTTACCAGGCGTTGTCCCCAGTATTCCTTAAAATTTTCAATACATACTACTAATGAATCATTCATTGTTTCTTTATTTCCATTCTTAAATACGGCAATAAAGTTTCCCAAATCCTGATATATATCGGACAGATCTTCCGACAATTTAACGGCAACCGGAGAATCGCTCAGTTTTATATCCGGATGAAAAGTTTCCAGATACAAATTATCGTCCCCCAATAGTTCTTCGATCTTATTCTGCACTCCTGAATATAAATCTTCTGTCACTTTTACTTCCAGATAAGAATCGTAATGATCTTCAATCTCAGGAATGATTGAAGCTTTGAGATAAAGTAGCGGCAACACTCTTACCGCGCTGTCAACAAAAGATTCCTTGTCCTGTTCATGGGCTTTTTCAACTAAAGCACAATACTCTAACGAGACCCGTACAAAATCGACTGTATATTTTGAAAATACAACTTCTTCCATTAGTTTTTCTAATAATCCGGTACAAATTTACAGAAAACTCATCAATAATCGAACATTTAAATAGGTAACTATGCCTCCAATTATTAACAAAAGTACATTTAAGCGCATTCTATTAGCATATTTACCCATTAAATCTTTATTAGAAGTCAGGTATATTTGTGTAAAAATAGTAATTGGCAATTGAATACTCAAAATCATTTGAGAATAAATCAGCCCTTGAAAAGGGTTACGGATAAACATAATAATAATGAGGGCGACGATCAATGAGATACCAACTCCCCATTTGGAATGTTTATCTTTTATATCGTATGGTTCACCGTAAATTCCGGCAAAAATGGTACCGCCAGCCATTCCGGAAGTTATACTGGAAGAAATTCCGGCAAATAAAAGAGCGATTGCAAAAACCACTCCGGCTCCTTTACCCAAAAGAGGAGTTAACATACTCTGCGCCTGTTGTAATTCATTCACAGGAATAGAATTAGCAAAAAATGTCGATGCGGCAAGCAATATCATAGCGCTATTAATTGCCCATCCGATGATCATAGAAAAAATGGTATCGGCAAATTCAAATTTCAATTGTTTTTTAATTATAGCGTCATCTTTCAGGTTCCATTGACGGCTCTGAATAATTTCTGAATGAAGAAATAAGTTATGAGGCATCACTACGGCTCCCAAAACACTCATAATAATCAAAATCGATCCTTCCGGCATACTTGGTGTAACCCAGGATTTTGCCGCTGTTCCCCACTCTATAGGCGCTATTGTCAATTCATATAAAAAGGAAAATCCTATTATGGAGACAAAACCAATGATCCAACGTTCAATTTTCCTGTAAGAATTGGTATAAATCATTACAATAATGAGAATAGTCGATAAAACCGAACCGAGTTTTATCGGAATATTGAAAAGCATCTGCAATGCAATCGCAGAGCCCAGTATTTCCGCCAGAGAAGTAGAGACAGAAGCAAACATAGCGGTTCCCAATATCCCCCGACCTAAATTCTTAGGTAATTTTTCCGTAACGGCCTCTGAAAGGCATTTTCCGGTCACAATACCGAGGTGTGCTACATTATGTTGCAATACAATCAACATTATCGTAGACAATGTTACCATCCAGAGTAAACTATACCCAAACTCACTACCTGCAGCTATATTTGAAGCCCAGTTACCTGGGTCAATAAATCCGACTGTCACCAACAAACCAGGCCCCATGAACTTGAAAAAATCAAGGGAAGGTTTATCGCCTTTCTTATCAAAAAGCTTTCTTATAAAATGATATAGTTTCATTACAAATAATTTGCCTCATTCAAAATTACATTTTCTCAAAAGCTTTCCATAAAGGATCGTCCGGTACCTGTGCTATTATTTCGATTGGTTCTTTCGAAACCGGATGAATAAAATTCACTTTCCGGGCATGCAGACTAATCCCTCCATCTTTATTAGATCGCTCGTACCCATATTTAAGATCTCCCTTAATAGGACACCCCATTTTTGCCAACTGACAACGGATCTGATGATGACGGCCTGTTTTAAGATCAATTTCCAATAAAAAATAATTGTCAGAATGGCCTATAACCTTATAATTCAAGATCGCTTTTTTTGAATCCGGTTTTTCAGTATCGTATGCGTACGATTTATTTTGCTTCTCGTTACGGACAAGATAATGTATCAACTCACCTTCGTCTGCAGGAGGTTGTTTTTTCACAAGTGCCCAATATGTTTTTTTGATATCCCCTATGCGGAACATATCGTTGAGCCGGCTTAAAGCCTTACTCGTTTTTGCAAAAAGAACCAACCCGGAAACGGGTCGGTCCAATCTGTGCGTCACTCCAATAAATACGTTTCCAGGCTTATCGTACTTTTCTTTTAGCCATTGTTTCACAATCTCCGAGAGCGGTATATCTCCCGTCTTATCTCCCTGAACAATTTCGGAACATGTTTTATTGACAGCAATTATATGATTATCTTCGTAAATAACTTTCATTACATATTCATTCCACCGCAAACGGGTATCACTTGTCCTGAAACATAAGAAGAAAGGTCGGAAGCAAGGAACAATGCTACATTTGCAACATCTTCAGGAGTACCACCGCGTTTCAACGGAATTTGGTCTGCCCATTGTTTTCTTACTTCTTCCGATAGTTGGCCTGTCATTTCTGTTATAATAAATCCCGGAGCAATTGCATTGGCACGGATACCACGGGAACCGACTTCTTTAGCAATTGATTTAGCCAAACCGATCATACCTGCTTTAGATGCAGAGTAGTTTGTTTGTCCTGCGTTTCCGGAAATTCCAACAACAGAGCTCATATTAATAATGCTTCCGGCTTTTTGTTTCATCATAACCGGAGTAAGGGCATGAATGAAGTTAAATGCGGATTTCAGGTTGACATTGATTACCATATCCCATTGTTGCTCGTTCATACGCATCATCAAACCATCGCGGGTGATTCCTGCATTGTTTACCAGGATATCGACTCTTCCGAAATCTTTTACAACCTCATCCACCACTTTGTGAGTATCTTCAAAGTCTGCTGCGTTGGATGCATATCCTTTCACCTTAACACCATAAGATGCAATCTCTGCTTCAGTAGCTTTGGCATTATCATCAATATTCAAATCTGTGAAAGCGATTGCACAACCTTCTTGCGCAAAACGAATAGCAATTGATTTACCTATTCCACGTGCTGCTCCGGTAACCACCGCAACTTTTCCTTCTAATAATTTCATGTTTTCTAAATTTACATTATACGTTTTGTCAATAATTATCTCTTTCTCAGACCCTTGGAAAGTAGTTCCACCACTGCGTTCAGACTTCCTTCTTTTCCTCCGGAAAACCCGATCAGGGTTCCACGGATATATGGAACTTCCAATCCTTTGAATGCATGGTGCAAGATTTCCGCGGTAACATCTGTATCCCGGATCTCAAAGACATCTTTTTTTACTCCGTCATCAAGGATCTTTTTTATAATTTCTATTTCACGCTTATCAAAATCTTTACGAACAGTTTCCACTCTCCATATATCCCGGAAGAAATTAGCTTTTAATGTTCCATTACGGGTAACAACCTCTTTAATAGCATCCAAGCGGGCATAAATAAGTTCCAAAAGCTTTTCGTCTTCAGGAAGACTACTGGTTGCAACCGTCAGTAAGGATTTATACAACTTATCCAGTTCCGACTGAATAACAGCATGATAAATCTCTCTTTTGCTTTTAAAGTAAGTATAGAGGGTGCGTCGTCCTTTTTTAGAATAAACAGCGATATCGTTCATAGTCGTATTCTCAACTCCGGACTTGGCGAACAGTTGCCTTGCTACTTCTATCAACTTTTCTCTGGTTTTTGACATGATTTTGATTCTAATTGCACATTAACTGAATTAGTGTGCGAAAATACAACAAAAATGGATACCGAAATAATTTTATTGAAAAAACTTTCAAAAAATTTTGTTTTTCAAAAAATAGTCGTACCTTTGCACCTCGATACCGCGGAGTGGAGCAGTTGGTAGCTCGTTGGGCTCATAACCCAAAGGTCGTATGTTCGAGTCATGCCTCCGCAACTAAACAAGAAGAGTCGCTGAAAAGTGGCTCTTTTTTTTGACTTTTCATATTAATCATTTAGGATTGGACATCAGGGATCAGCGTTAAAACTTGAGGGATTTTGGATTTAGGCATATAATTTACACAATCTAAACAAGAAGAACGCTTTATCCTGCACTCCTCTAAACACTCTTCTAAATGCTTTAATCTTGGCATTGAAAGATTCCGAAGCCG